>NZ_JBHSOJ010000016.1:332365-376065 GCF_042656225.1 Streptococcus caledonicus | reverse complement strand
GTTTCGAGAACACTTCTAGAGGATATTTGATACCTGTCACAAATAGTATACGTTGACCCTGTTCCATTAAGATAATCTTGTACGGCTTGTTCTTTGATTTTTTTTGAGTACCTCGTCCAAGTTTTACTTTCTCTTAGTCCTGCTATACCTAGATGTTTGTATTTACGAACCCAAGTTCTAATGGCGGTATCACTGACGCCATATTCCCTTATTAAACTTGAAATGGATTTCCCTTTTTCTAGATACAAGTTAACAATCTCTAGTTTTTCTTCTACTGATTTTGGACTTCTTTTTGACATGTGAAAACTCCCCTTTTAGTTTCTAGTGAATTTTTGTTTTTTCACTGTCCACTATAAGGGGAGTATATCATTTGTCCTTACTGAAAATGAGACAGGGACCTCAATAATATCTTAAGGAAGAAAATAAGGCGAGACATTTTTAAGTTCGCCTTTAATTTTTACTTGACTTGGAGTGCACTTCAAGGTTTATAATAAAGGAAAGGTGAAAGGAGGCGGTCATGAATATCAAAAAAGTTAGTGAATTGACAGGAATTTCCGCAGATACCATTCGTTACTACGAGAGGATTGGTTTGATTCCTCCTGTAACGAGAAATGCGTCAGGGATCCGTGATTTTACAGATCGTGAAATTCAATTGTTGGAATTTGTCCGCTGTTATCGTAATGCTGGTGTAGGAGTGGAACCTCTGATTGAGTACATTCAATTATTAAATCAAGGGGACCATACCATACCAGCTCGTATTGCACTATTATCTGAGCAATTAGATGATATTGACCAACGCTTATCGGAGTTAACACAAGCTCGTGATCGTTTGCAGTACAAGATTGAGAATTATAAACAGAATATCCTACCTCACGAGCAAGAGTTATTTGAAGAATAGGGGACCATATGATGGAATACACAAAACTTGGAAATACTGGATTAGAAGTGTCAAAAATTTGCCTTGGTTGTATGAGCTTCGGAGATGCAAGCATGGGCTTTCATTCGGGTTGGCTCTTAGATGAAGAAAAAAGTAGAAGCATTATTAAAAAAGCCTTGGATTTGGGAATCAATTTCTTTGATACAGCAAATACCTATGCAGCTGGTACCAGTGAAGAAATTTTAGGACGAGCTCTTAAGGATTTTGCCAAGCGTGAAGATGTGGTTATTGCTACCAAGTGTTTTTTCAGCGACCTGCCAAATGGTGAACAAAAACCAAATCAATATGGTCTGTCTCGCAAGGCCATTCTCCATCAGGTAGAACGTAGTTTAAAACGTTTGGGAACAGATTACATTGACATTCTCTATATCCACCGTTGGGATTACAGCACACCGATTGAAGAAACCATGTCAGCCCTTAATGACTTGGTAAGAAGTGGTAAAGTGCGTTATTTGGGAGCTTCTGCTATGTATGCTTGGCAATTCCAAAAAGCGCAATATGTGGCAGAAAAAAATGGTTGGACGCCATTTTCTGTCATGCAAAATCACTACAATATGCTCTACCGTGAGGACGAACGTGAAATGATTCCTTTCTGTCAAGATTATGGAGTAGGGTTGGCTCCGTATAGTCCATTAGCTGCTGGAAGAATTGTCAGAGACTGGACGGCCGATACAGCTCGTAGTGCGACAGATACCACGGCAAAAGCCAAATATGACAGCACTGAGGAGCAGGACCGCTTAATCGTAGCACGAGTGGCAGAATTATCAGAAAAATATGGTGTTTCTCGCTCACAAATCGCCCTAGCTTGGCTCTGGACTAAGGGAATGCACTCACCGATTTTAGGAGTGACAAAAGAAGCTTATCTGGACGACTTTATGGGTGCCTTTGATGTCACTTTGACTACAGATGATGTTGCTTACCTAGATGAATTGTATGTTCCTCACCGCATTATGGGGGCTTTGTGATTTTGTTGTTGGACCAATGATAAGATGAGATGGTATAATGTTTAAATGATTTTAGAAAAGGGGAAGAATGAAAACTGCTATTTTTGAAAAAGCTGGTTCTATGATTATTGAAGATGTTGAAAAACCAATGATTCAAGCCAGTGATGATGTGATTTTAAAAATCGTTCGTGCCTGTGTCTGTGGTTCAGATCTTTGGTCTTATTCACACGGAGATGCGCGTGAGAATCACACCAATAATTCAGGTCACGAAGCGCTAGCCATTGTCGAAGAAGTTGGACCAGACATTACGACGGTAAAACCCGGGGATTTTGTGATTGCTCCTTTCACGCATGGTTGTGGTCACTGTGATGCTTGCCGTGCTGGTTTTGATGGGACTTGTGATAATCACCCAGCCCCAACCAACTGGGGTGGTGGTTTCCAAGCTGAGTATCTACGTTTCCACTACGGAAACTGGGCTCTTATCAAGGTTCCTGGGCAACCATCTGATTACTCTGAAGGCATGTTGAAATCACTGTTAACCCTTGCTGACGTCATGCCGACAGGTTACCATGCTGCGCGCGTGGCACATGTTGAAAAAGGTGATAAAGTGGTCGTTATCGGAGATGGTGCCGTAGGTCAGTGTGCTGTTATTGCGGCAAAAATGCGCGGAGCTTCTCAGATTATCATGATGAGTCGCCATGAAGACCGTCAACAATTGGCGCTTGAGTTAGGAGCTACCGCTGTCGTAGCCGAACGTGGTGCAGAAGGGATTGCTAAGGTACGTGAAATCTTAGGCGGTGGTGCTGACGCAGCTTTAGAATGTGTTGGAACAGAAGCCTCTATCGAACAAGCCCTAGGTGTGCTTCATAATGGTGGCCGTGTGGGATACGTTGGAGTTCCTCACTACAATAATCGTGCAATCGGATCAACCTTTGCACAAAATATTTCCTTTGGTGGTGGTTCAGCCTCAGTGACAACTTATGTCAAAGGTGTGCTTCTTAAAGCTGTTTTAGATGGAGACATCAATCCAGGTAAAGTCTTTACAAACACTTATGACCTTGCTGATGTTAATCAAGCCTACCAAGATATGGCAGACCGCAAAGCCATTAAATCAATGCTAGTGATAGCAGAGTAACAATTATTTCTTACGGTATAGATAAACCAAGTTCAATTTCCCACGGGACTTGGTCTTTTTCTTATATGGCGAGGATCAGTCCCAGTTTATGGTCAAAAATGCCTATATGCATTTGATTTATTTTTCCATTATGTCCAAGATATGGTAAACTAGAGTAGTACTATAGAAGGAAGGGTGTTCAGTTTAGATACTGAACAGAATAGTGTTTTAGAATGATGAGGGACCTTGGCGCCTAGTTCACGATTATCCTTGATTTCTAAAAATCAGTTAAGATTTCACTATTCTAATGGATAGAAGGATGGCAACACGATTATTTATTGCACGACATGGGAAGACCATGTTTAATACGGTTGGAAGAGCACAAGGGTGGTCTGATACTCCTTTAACTGAAGAAGGTGAAAGAGGTATCCGTGAACTTGGGCGTGGTCTGCGTGAGGCGGAGATTGAGTTTCAATCAGCTTATACGAGCGACTTAGGGCGTACAATCCTTACCCTAGATATTATCTTGGAGGAGATGAAGCGGCCACGCCTTCCTCACACAAGAGATAAACGCATTCGTGAGTGGTGTTTTGGTAGCATGGATGGTGGTTATGATGTTGATTTATTCCATGGCATCTTGCCCCGTATCTTTAATCGTTCTCATAAGGAATTGAGCTACAAGGAAATGGCTAATGGTATCTATGAAGCTGATACTGCTGGTTGGGCAGAGACTTGGGAGCAACTTAGTGGGCGTATTATCAATGGTTTTACCAGCATTGCTCAACAAATAGAAGCAGGTGGTGGTGGCGATGTTCTCATTGTTAGCCACGGCATGACCATTGGAACGTTTTTGTCATTGATTGATCCAAATTATGAAAAAACGACATATATTGCTAATGGTAGCGTTACCCAAGTGACTTTTGATGATGGTAAGTTTACCGTTGATACAATCGGAGATTTGTCTTATCGTGAAAAAGGGGCAGAGTTGATTGCCCAAGAAACACACTAGATTTGAAGATATATATAACAAAACCGCTAGGCGTAATGAACGTCTAGCGGTTTTGTTTAATAAGAAATCTTAGAATAGTTCTTTACCTGTTTTGTTAAGTCTATAAGTGAATGCTCTGATAGAGTTTGAATAATAGTTGGTATCAATAAACTTTGCGCTTTCAAGGAATTGAAAAAGATTTTTAGCCAAAAGGGATGGCCTCAGGCTTATTCCAGCGAAATTGATCATAGATGTGTTCTACCTCTAGAAACATAAGAGCTGTTGATAAGTAACCTCTTTCAAATGTTTGTAAATCCTTTACTTTTTAATAATTTCATCAGCCTTGGCATAATAACCAAGCTCAGAAAAATATTTAGCAGTTATAGTTAAGTTGTTTAAAATACGAATATGAGTGTCTGCATTGGTACTTTGTTCATACATAAAGCGCGGTTGCTTAGGCATATGTTTCACCGATTCAAGTGGGCAATGGTTGATGATACGGCCATAAATCTCAAGTTCAGTATTAGTAAATGTTTCAACTACCATTTGAAGTATCACCGTTTTCTAAAAATACAGAATTACCATTATTGACCTTAAAGACAGGAGAGTTTAATCTTTATGGAGACCCCGCTTATATTTTTATTCCAGCAGGAAATCCAGCGTACTCAGATAATGGAACGTCTGACGCTGCTAGAGATAGAATCATAGAAGCTTCTACTGTGGCTCAATCAGCAGCTATTTCACCAGATGTATTCTTTCATAGATGATGTGTAGCGGTGGAAAATGGAACAAATCTTTATATTGTTAGGTCTAGAAATCCTTAACCAAGAAGTTACTAGGTCCTCAGACCGATTTTTAGCACTCTTGTAAAAAGAGTGCTAATTTTGTTGACAAGAGGATAAAAAAGAGTATAATAGAATCATAAGCTAGCACTCGGATATATAGAGTGCTAAGATAAAGGAAGGTGACGGCTCTTATGATAACGGAACGTCAGAATGACATTTTGAATTTGATTGTTCAGATGTTCACCCAAACGCATGAACCAGTTGGTTCAAAGGCTTTACAGGAATTGATTTCTTCAAGCTCTGCTACCATTCGAAATGATATGGCAAAGCTTGAAAAGTTAGGTTTTCTTGAAAAAGCGCACACGTCAAGCGGTCGTTTACCAAGTCGAGCAGGTTTTCAATATTTTGTGACCCATTCGCTGAACCTTGATAGTATTGATGAACAGGACGTTTATCAAGTGATTAAGACTTTTGATTTTGAGGCTTTCAAACTGGATGACATTCTAGGTGTGGCGAGTAAGCTGTTGTCTGATATGACAGGTTACACAGCCATCGTTCAGGATGTGGAGCCAACGCGTCAGAAGCTGACGGGGTTTGATATCGTTCAATTGTCCAGCCATGATGCCCTAGCGGTGTTGACCTTAGATGAATCAAAACCAGTAACGGTACAGTTTGCGATTCCTAAGAACTTCTTGATTAACGATTTGGTAATCCTTAAGGCTCTTATAGATGAGCGCTTTGTGGGAAAAGCGGTGCTGGATATTCATTATAAATTGAGGACTGAGATTCCTCAAGTGGTTCAAAAGTATTTTAAGACTACTGATAATGTCTTGTCGTTATTTGATTACATCTTTAGCCATCTTTTCCAAGAGACTGTCTTTATTGAAGGAAAAATAGCTGCGCTAGCTTATTCTAATCTATCAACGTATCAGTTTTTGGATAACGAACAAAGGGTCGCTCTTGAATTACGCTCTGCTATTGCTCAAGACAAAACAACGACAGTTCAAGTGGCAGAAAGTCAAGAACCTGCTCTGTCAGAGTTGACGGTGATTAGCCACCAGTTTCTTATCCCTTATCGAGGAATGGCGCTGATGAGCTTAATTGGTCCTGTTGAGATGGATTACCGCAGAAATGTTAGTCTGATCAATATTATCAGTCGTGTAATGGTCGCAAAATTGACAGACTATTACCGCTATCTCAATAGTAATCACTATGAAGTGCATTGAACATGAAGAGATTTATTAAGAAAGAAGGAGGCACAAGGTGTCAGAAGAAGTGAAAAATGAAGAACTAAAGGAAGAGGCAGTTGAGGCGACTGAAGAAGTTGTCGAAGAAATGCCTGAGGTTCCTGAAAAATCTGAACTTGAGTTAGCCAATGAGCGAGCTGATGAGTTTGAAAATAAGTTCTTGCGCGCACATGCTGAAATGCAAAATATTCAGCGCCGCGCTAACGAAGAACGCCAAACCTTACAACGTTATCGCTCACAAGATTTAGCTAAAAAAATCTTGCCAAGTTTAGATAACCTAGAGCGTGCGTTAGCTGTTGAAGGCTTGACAGACGATGTGAAAAAAGGTCTTGAGATGACGCGTGATAGCTTGATTCAAGCCCTTAAAGAAGAAGGGGTTGAGGAAGTCACTATTGAAACCTTTGACCCCAACTTCCACATGGCAGTCCAAACTCTACCAGCAGATGATGACCACCCAGCAGATACTATCGCAGAAGTCTTCCAAAAAGGCTACAAATTGCATGAGCGCTTGCTGAGACCTGCTATGGTAGTGGTGTATAACTAATCAATAATGATGAGCATTAAAACGCCTCATCATTATACGGCAATCATGGGGCACTTATTAGGCTCTCGCTAGCAAAATGGTATCAATTTTGCTATCTCATGTCGTAATCAACCAGTGATGGTAGCTAATCAATAAAATGAATCATGTCCGAAATGACGATAAACTATGAAAATAAGGAATAAGATTGCTATTTCAGGCGTGTCAGCAATGAAGCGAACGAAGTAAGCAACACGATATTTTTTGCCATGGTGCTAGTCAGATAACAAGGATTGTTATCTGGCAAGGAAATTTTGAAACCTTGGGTTCAAGATTTAGGCATGGAACTCCGTAGGAGGTCGCTGCCGTCCCCATCACCTAAGAAAAATGTCAAAAAAAAATAAAATAGTTTATAAATTTGAAAGGAATTGAACCCGAACGGAAAGCTCGGAATTTAGATAAATCACCTTGTGTGCAAGCCCACATCGTTGATTTCCTAAAATTCTTGTCGCTTTCTCGGCGTTCTTGGTATCTTATATTATGTCTAAAATTATCGGTATTGACTTAGGTACAACAAACTCAGCAGTTGCGGTTCTTGAAGGAACTGAATCAAAAATCATCGCAAACCCAGAAGGTAACCGTACAACACCTTCAGTAGTATCATTCAAAAATGGTGAAATCATCGTTGGTGATGCTGCTAAACGCCAAGCAGTAACAAACCCAGATACAGTAATCTCAATCAAATCAAAAATGGGAACGTCTGAAAAAGTTTCTGCTAATGGGAAAGAATACACACCACAAGAAATCTCAGCAATGATTCTTCAATACCTTAAAGGTTATGCTGAAGACTACCTTGGTGAAAAAGTGACTAAGGCCGTTATCACTGTTCCTGCTTACTTCAACGATGCGCAACGTCAAGCAACTAAAGATGCTGGTAAAATTGCAGGTCTTGAAGTAGAACGTATTGTCAACGAACCAACTGCGGCAGCTCTTGCTTACGGTATGGACAAAACTGATAAAGACGAAAAAATCTTGGTATTTGACCTTGGTGGTGGTACATTTGACGTTTCAATCCTTGAATTAGGTGACGGTGTTTTCGATGTATTGGCAACTGCGGGTGATAACAAACTTGGTGGTGATGACTTCGACCAAAAAATTATTGATTTCTTAGTAGAAGAATTCAAGAAAGAAAATGGCATTGACTTGTCAGCAGACAAGATGGCACTTCAACGTTTGAAAGATGCGGCTGAAAAAGCGAAAAAAGACCTTTCAGGTGTGACTCAAACACAAATCAGCTTGCCATTCATCACTGCTGGCGCTGCTGGTCCTCTTCACTTGGAAATGAGCTTGTCTCGTGCAAAATTTGATGACCTTACCCGTGATCTTGTAGAACGTACAAAAGTTCCTGTTCGTCAAGCTCTTTCAGATGCAGGTTTGAGCTTGTCAGAAATCGACGAAGTTATCCTTGTTGGTGGTTCAACTCGTATCCCAGCTGTTGTCGAAGCTGTTAAAGCTGAAACTGGTAAAGAACCAAATAAATCAGTTAACCCTGACGAAGTTGTTGCTATGGGTGCTGCTATTCAAGGTGGTGTGATTACTGGTGATGTTAAAGACGTTGTTCTTCTTGACGTAACACCATTGTCACTTGGTATCGAAACTATGGGTGGTGTCTTTACAAAACTTATCGACCGTAACACAACAATCCCAACTTCTAAATCACAAGTCTTCTCAACTGCAGCAGACAATCAACCAGCTGTTGATATTCACGTTCTACAAGGTGAGCGACCAATGGCAGCAGACAACAAGACTCTTGGACGTTTCCAATTGACAGACATCCCTGCAGCGCCTCGTGGTATCCCGCAAATCGAAGTAACCTTCGATATTGATAAGAATGGTATCGTATCTGTTAAGGCAAAAGATCTTGGCACACAAAAAGAACAACATATCGTTATCAAATCTAACGACGGTCTTTCTGAGGAAGAAATCGAACGCATGATGAAAGATGCGGAAGCTAACGCAGAAGCAGATGCAAAACGCAAAGAAGAAGTTGATCTTCGTAACGAAGTTGACCAAGCTATCTTTGCAACTGAGAAAACGATTAAAGAAACTGAAGGCAAAGGCCTCGACGCAGAACGTGATGCCGCTCAAGCAGCTCTTGACGAATTGAAAGTAGCGCAAGAAGCTAACAATCTTGATGACATGAAAGCGAAACTTGAAGCGCTTAACGAAAAAGCACAAGCTCTTGCAGTGAAAATGTATGAACAAGCTGCCGCAGCACAACAAGCAGCAGGTGGCGAAGAAGGTGCTCAATCAACTGACAACGCAGGTGATGATGTCGTTGATGGAGAGTTTACAGAAAAATAACTCTCATAACTGAAAATAAAAAATTGAAAACTCAGAGGTTGAATCCCAGCCTCTGTTTTTAGGTAAAAGAGACATGTTACATCATGTTGAAATCTACGTTGATGACCTGGTTAAGTCTCGTCAATTTTACGATTTGTTGTTACCGAAATTAGGATACGTTCTTTATCAAGAGTGGCGTGAGGGATTTTCTTATAAGGATGACCAACATTACCTCGTTTTTGTTCAAGTTGAAGACAAATTTGCTAGTTTTTCCTACCATCGAAAGCAAGTTGGTCTAAATCACATGGCTTTTTCTGGTGGGGCTCCACAGGATATTGAACGATTGAGAATGACCTTAGCTGATAAGGGAGTCACATTTTTGTATGAGGATGCCTACCCTTACGCTGGTGGAGAAAATTATTTTGCCTTATTTTTAGAAGACCCTAATCAGATAAAAATTGAAATCGTGGCTAATCAAGAATGATATCTACTTCTAGCGGATGGCAGTAATCGTAAAAAGTTTCCTAATAGCATAACGTGCTAGGGAAAAGATACAATCTCTTAGGTGTTTCGTCACCTGCGTCGATTTTCCTAAATTTCTGTGAGTCGTTTAATGGCTTAATATCATGATGAAAGGAATTGAACCCGCCCTAAAAGCTGTGTGAAAAAGATAAATCGTCTAGAAAATCAGGATTTTCTGTTTTCTCATAGTAAATCAATAGAAAGGAATACAAGTTCGTTTATTCGAACACAGGCTAAAAACCTAGTGAAAAGATAAACTTCCTGGTGTGTTTGACACACTACGTCAGTTTCCTATTTTCATACGGTTTTCTTAACGCCTTTGTATCATAAATTATGAACAATACAGAGTATTACGATCGTCTGGGCGTTTCTAAAAACGCTTCGCAAGACGAAATTAAAAAAGCTTATCGTAAGATGTCAAAGAAATACCATCCAGACATCAATAAGGAGGCTGGCGCTGAGCAAAAGTACAAGGATGTACAGGAAGCTTATGAAACATTGAGTGATGAACAAAAACGTGCGGCTTATGACCAATATGGTCCTGCTGGGGCTAATGGAGGCTTCGGTAGCGGTGGTTTTGAAGGTTTCGGAGGTGCTGGTGGTTTCGGTGGTTTTGAAGATATCTTCTCTTCATTCTTTGGAGGGGGCGGAGGGATGCGCAATCCTAATGCCCCTCGTCAAGGTGATGACCTTCAATACCGTATTGATTTAACGTTTGAAGAAGCTATTTTTGGAACGGAAAAAGAAGTGAGCTATCAACGTGAATCAGAGTGTAACACCTGTGGTGGTAATGGCTGCAAACCAGGAACAAGTCCTGTAACTTGTAGTCGTTGTCATGGTCAAGGAGTGATCAATGTGGATACGCAAACACCACTTGGTATGATGCGTCGTCAAGTGACTTGTGATGTCTGCCATGGTCGTGGAAAAGAAATCAAAGATCCGTGCCAAATTTGTCATGGTTCTGGTCATGAAAAACGCGCTCACAAGGTTTCTGTTAAGATTCCAGCAGGTGTTGAAACAGGGCAACAAATTCGTTTGTCAGGCCAAGGTGAGGCTGGTTTCAATGGTGGTCCTTACGGAGATCTCTTTGTTATGATTAGTGTTCGTAAGAGTGACAAATTTGAGCGTGAAGGCACAACGATTTACTACGAGTTGAATATTAATTTTGTTCAAGCAGCGCTAGGAGATACCGTTGAAGTTCCAACGGTTCATGGTAATGTGGAAATGACTATCCCAGCGGGTACTCAGACAGGTAAAACTTTCCGTCTTCGTGGTAAGGGAGCTCCGCAATTACGTGGAAATGGTCAAGGTGACCAACACGTTACGGTTAATATTGTTACCCCAACAAAATTAAACGATGCCCAAAAAGAGGCTCTTAAAGCTTTTGCGGCAGCAAGTGGCATGGATGATGTTCATCCTAAGAAAAAAGGCTTCTTTGACAAGGTAAAAGACGCTTTTGAAGAATTGTAAGACTAGAAGGAATCTGAAACAATAGTTCCTTGACTACAAAAAACAGTTAAGGATAGAAAACTTAAGCTTACGCTATTATAAAGGCAGTTGGCATTACGCTAGCTGCTTTTAGTCTATTAAAACCGCTTTACTTGCTGATTTTAGGCATTCATGGTAGGCTACAAGGGTATAGAAAAGGAGATGCTTATGTGGAAAGATGCAACTGCAATGGCTCAAGCCATAAAAGATAGGACAGTTTCTGTTAAAGAGGTTGTTGAAACTAGTATTGAGACGATTCGGACCCTTAATCCCAAACTCAACGCCGTCGTGTCAGAACAGTTTGAAGAAGCGTTAGCAAAGGCTGAACGTCTTTTGGTGATAGATGCTCCCTTTGCAGGTGTACCTATCTTACTTAAGGATTTAGGGCAAAACCAAGTGGGGCAACTAGCAACATCAGGTTCAAAATTATTTGCAAATTATCGTTCTTATCAGACCGATAACTACACTAAAAGAATGGAAGAGCTAGGTTTTATCGTCCTAGGTCGAACAAACACCCCTGAATTTGGCTTTAAAAACATTTCAGATAGCCAGTTACATGGTTCGGTGAGTCTTCCTAAAGACCTTACTCGTAATGCGGGTGGATCGTCAGGAGGTGCAGCCGCCGCGGTTGCTTCTGGTATGGTACCAATTGCGGGAGCATCTGATGGCGGTGGTTCCATTCGTATTCCAGCAAGTTTTAATGGGCTTATTGGACTTAAACCAAGCCGAGGGCGTTTGCCAGTTGGCCCGTCTTCTTATCGAGGCTGGCAAGGAGCCTCTAGTCATTTTGCCCTCACTAAGTCTGTCCGTGATACCAGAGCTCTTCTCTATGGTATGCAGGTCTGTCAGCTAGAGAGTCCTTTTCCTTTGCCGACCTTATCTGCTGAGGCACTTTTTGGAAACATAGCAGAGCCTCTAACCATTGCTTACCGTCTTGACTCACCAATCGGTAGTCCAGTTTCTAAGGAAGCTCAGGAAGCGGTGCTTCAAACTGTTGAGGCCTTAAAAGCATTAGGGCATCAACTTGTCGCTATCGACCAAGATCCACTTGATGGCATCGAAGTTATGAAATCTTATTACGTCATGAACAGTGTTGAAACAGCTCAAATGTTTGATGAGATTGAGCATCATTTGAATCGCAAAATGACTTTGGATGATATGGAATTGATGACTTGGGCCATTTACCAAAGCGGTCAAATGATTCCGGCTAAAAGGTATTCGAAAGTGCTGCAAGACTGGGATCGTTATAGTGCGGTGATGGCTGAGTTCCACCAACGTTATGACCTTTTGTTGACACCAACAGTAGCTCATATAGCCCCGAAACACGGTCAATTCGATCTTTCAGAAGGTTTGAAGCAGGATTTAAGGCAGATGAGTGACTTTTCTCTCTCAGATCAGCAAGATTTGATTTGGAAAATGTTTGAGCATAGTCTGGCTTGGACACCTTTTACGCAATTGGCTAATTTGACAGGACAGCCTTCCATCAGTTTACCAACTTATGAAACAGCAGAAGGATATCCAATTGGCGTACAATTCACAGCAGCTAAAGGACGAGAAGATCTTTTGCTAGCTTTAGCAGAACAGATTGAGTCCAATCATTTTCTGAAAATGTAAACACCTCATTTTCAGGTTCAATTAGTTGTCTAGCCAAAGTGATTGTGATAAAGTTAGGAAGTTGGTCGCCGAAGATCAGCTATGAATAGGAGAAAACACATGTTTAAAAAGTTATTGACGTCAGCCGCCCTGCTTTCTGCCTTAGTATTGACAGCTTGTTCAACAAGTGGTGAAAAAGCAAGTCAAACACAATGGGAGCAAATCAAAGAAGATGGTGTTTTAAAAGTAGCAACCCCAGGAACGCTTTTTCCAACATCATATCGTGATGATAATGGGAATCTTGTTGGTTATGAAGTTGACATGATGAATGAAATTGGGAAACGTTTGGATCTCAAAATTGAATACCAAGAAATTGGTGTTGCGGAAGCTTTGACATCAGTTGATTCAGGGAAGGTGGACATCTCGGTCAATAACCTTAATCCGACAGCAGAACGTCGTGAAAAATACAATCTTTCTGAAGCTTACAAATACTCAGTGAGTGGGATGATTGTCCGTGAAGATGGCTCATCAAACATTACTGCTGAAGACCTTTCAGATTGGAAAGGGAAAAGAGCAGGTGGTGGTGCTGGAACGACGTTCATGAAAATTGCTGAAAAACAAGGTGCAGATCCAGTTATTTATGATAACGTAACCAACGATGTGTATCTTCGTGATGTGTCAACAGGTCGTACAGATTTTATTCCAAATGATTATTACACTCAAGTCATCGCAGTAAAAGTGATTACGGAAAAATTCCCAGATATCAAAGTTAAAATGGGAAATGTGAAGTACAATCCTAATGAATCTGTTATCGTAATGAGTAAAAAAGACGACAGTCTTAAAAAAGAACTTGACAAGGTTATCAAAGAAATGAAAGAAGATGGCACGCTTAAATCAATCTCTGAGACTCACTATGCTGGTCAAGATTTAACAAAACCAGCAGAAGGAGCCGATAAACTACCTGTTGTTGATATTGACTAATATTGTCTATCATTTAACTAATTAATGTTAAAACTTATTACCAAGGGGTCGATCATCTAAGATTGGTCGCAATATTAGCATGAGGGGGTTTGAGTGCCTAGTTAAAACATTTCTTCTTACTGAGTAGGTGGGAATTTCGTAAAAGACGAAAGATAATGATAGTTTTTTAGAGGCCAGGGAAATGTATCCCAACCTCTTTGAATAGAAAGGGTTACAATGTTTATCAATTGGCAAGCTATTTTTGATCCTAAATTAGCTCTTGAAGCGATTCCTAAGATTTTAGAAGGCCTTCCTTTTACGCTAGCCTTGTCCTTGATTGGTTTTGGTCTAGGGACGATATGTGGCTTTTTCGTAGCATTGATGCGTATGTCGGATCTCGCCCCTTTACGTTGGTTGGCTGCACTTCATGTGTCGCTGATGCGCGGCATTCCCCTCATGGTACTGCTTTTCTTTATCTATTTCGGTCTACCGTTTATGGGGATTCAATTGGACGCTATCACTTCTACCATCATTGCCTTTACATCAATGTCGAGTGCTTATATTTCAGAAATTATCCGATCATCTTTGAAAGCTGTTGATAATGGCCAGTGGGAGGCGGCGAGGTCCCTTGGTTTGAAAACGCCAGTTATTTACAGAAAAATCATCATTCCCCAGGCCTTTCGTATCGCCTTACCACCGCTTAGTAATGTCTTGTTAGATATGGTGAAAAGTACTTCGTTAGCAGCTATGATTACGGTTGATGAGATGTTCAATATGGCTAAGCATGTTGGTGGAGCTAAATCGGATTACATGACAGTTTATATTTGTGTCGCCTTGCTTTACTGGATTATTTGTACCCTTTATGCTTTTGGACAAGGGATTTGGGAAAAGAGACTGCAGACTTATTAACTGTTGAAATAAACTTTCTAAGCGAGTGGTATTTGACTCTGAACACATTTCGTTTAGAAGTGAGAAGTTTTTCATGGCACAAATAAAAACAGCTTTTCAATTATCGAAAAGTTGTTTTTATCATGTCTCAAATCCTTGCCTTAGTCATTTGGTTGAGAAAATGAGAACTGTTTTTATGCTATTTAGCGACTAGAACTTCTAGATATCAGTAAAGCTCCATTAGGATAAATGTCTTTGAAGACTTGATAGTATTCTGTTTTGGTTAGAATAAAGTTCAAGTTTAAATCATTCTTCAAATTATCATTGATTTTCTGATAAAAAGCGACTTTATCTAGTTTATTACCAGAAGGTTTAGAAAGGTCATATTCATTTTTTAATACACCCATAAACCATTGTGAACTTCAGCTAAAATTTTTACCATTGTCAATATATCTAAAGCTAAGGTCTTGCAGGGGGAATAGAGTTTTGTTTTGCTTCATTAACGGAGTGAGAAGAGATCGTACAGTATTTCCTTTGCTTCAGTAATAAGCTAGAGCTCTTCCAACGAAGCATGTCAAGGCAGTTTTCTAGTAATACGATTGCCTTTTTAGTGAAATGGTTCTGGTACGCTTTTGTGCTTATGATAGTGTTTTTCTTAGAGGAAGGGCAAAAACTATTGAAAATTGGACAAAATAAAATAGCTTAGAATCAATGTTTTTGACGATGTTACTCTAAGCTATTTACTATTTTTAGACTTTTGCCGAGTCTCATAACGAATAGTGTCTATTGCGTAAATACTACTCTAGCAACTTTGGTGTAATCTTTACCTTATCTTTATGTCGTTAATATTCGTTAAGAAACTTTTGAGAATATCGTGTTAATCAAGTTGTATTTGAGGTGAAAAAGAAGGCTAATTGTACGATCATTTGACAGAAGAGTGTGAGCTGCCTTATAAGCTGGGAGTAAATTTAGTGGAAGGCTCACTGTGGATGGTGTCACCATTATTTTGAAAGGTTTATTAAATCTTTTGAGTGCTTGAATGATTTGATTTTGGGAATACAAGACAACATGATTGGTTACAAAACTTTTTCCAAAATAGTCACTAACCGCCCAAACTCTTCCGAAGTCATATTGGCGTACTGAATAACGAAGTGATTTTCAGGAACAGAGGTTTTGTTGTGAGCAAATTCACTCAATGGGCTCAAGAGAATACCATAGTGATGACAGTTGTCAATTAGCACATTTTCGTCTAGTTCTGTTGCTATAGCCAAAATAAAGTGTAAACCCGAGTGGTCCTCTTTGATGACAATCTTGTCTTTAAGAGGACTTTTTTTGATGGTTTGGTGACAACAATCAAGTTTTTTCTGATATTTCAAGCGCATGCGATTTAGGTGTCTTTCAAAATAACCTTGTGAGATAAAGCGTGCCAAGGTATACTGTTCCAAATTGGAGACGGTTGGGGAGTAAAATCCTAGTTTATCGTGAAAGTCTGTTAATAATTTTGGCGGTAAAATCATGTAGGCAATGCGGAGTGTAGTCAATAGGCTTCGGCTAAAGGTGTTCATGTAGATAACCTTGTTAGATTGGTCAATTTCTTTGAGGCTGGGAATGGGGCGGTGCTTAAATCGAAACTCACTGTCATAGTCATCTTCGATGATGTAACGATTGTCAGCTTGGCTAGCCCACCCCAATAATTGATACCGTTTATTCACAGGTAAAACCTGACCTGTGGGAAACTGATGAGAAGGTGAGAGGTGTAAAATATCAGCTCTGCTATGTTCCAAATCTGCCAGATCGATGCCACTGGGAATAATGGGGAGATGAGAGAGGGGAATCTGATGGGAATTGTAAACTTTAGCAATACGGCTGTATGATGGGTCTTCAACGGCGATGTGATGCTTAGAGCCAAAAAGTTGACTGATGAGGGAGTATAGGTATTCGGTACCTGCTCCAATGATAATCTGTTCAGGAGAGACGAGCATGCCACGAAAGTCATATAAGTGCTGAGCAATAGCTTCTTTCAGCTCTAGAACCCCTCCGCTTGGTGCGGGCTCCAGTAGTTTATGGGACTCTTGATTGAGTACCTGTTTAAGCAATTTACTCCAGACGCTAAAGGGGAAATCCTGCTGGTGCTGGTAGGGTTTAGCAGGGACAAGTAAGGTGTTATCCATAACTGGACTGGTAGTTTTGTGGAAAACTGGTCTAATTGGAGTATCAGTTGATGTTAGAAGGTGCTGAATATCAGAGATAAAGAAACCGCTATTAGGTTTACTGTAAAGGTACCCCTCGGCAATTAATTGTTGATAGGCAGTATCAACGGTTGTGACGGATACCCCTAGATGTTTAGCCAATTTACGCTTGGAAGGTAACTTTTCATGCCCCAGGAGCTTGACTGAAGTAATATCATTTTTTAGTGCAAGATAGAGTTGTTGATAGAGTGGTTCAGAGTGATGTGGGGTGAGGTTGTAGGTCAGCATAGGTACTCCTTTTGATATTTAAAAAAAAGACTAAAATGATTATTTATATCATATCAATTTTTGTTAGAATAAGTCTATTAATTTTTATTAAAACTGTTATGTTGTGCTACTTTTAGAAATACTTATCTTATTTGCATGAGGCTTATTTTCTTGCTATAATGCTAGTCATGACAAGATATAAAGCAATTATTTCATACGATGGTAGCGATTTTTCAGGTTTTCAGCGTCAGCCTCATGCGCGGAGCGTCCAAGAGGAAATTGAAAAGACTCTACAAAGACTTAATAGTGGTGTCCCAGTGACCATTCACGGTGCGGGGCGGACAGATGCAGGTGTTCATGCCTATGGTCAGGTTATTCATTTTGATTTGCCTCATGCGCGTGATGTGGAAAAGCTGCGCTTTGGCTTAGATACCCAGTGTCCAGATGATATTGATATTGTTGAGATTTCAATGGTTTCAGATGATTTTCATGCTCGCTACAATAAACATAGCAAGACCTACGAATTTCTTGTAGATACTGGTCGTCCCAAAAATCCTATGATGAGACGCTATGCCACTCATTATCCCTATCCAGTGGATTTGGCTCTGATGCAAGAAGCTATCAAAGACTTGGTAGGAAGGCATGATTTTACAGGATTTACTGCCTCTGGCACCAGCGTGCAAAACAAGGTTCGTACCATTACGGAAGCTAAAGTAGAAAGGGATATCCATACAGGCTTTCTTATCTTTACTTTCTCAGGCAATGGGTTTCTGTACAAGCAAGTTCGGAATATGGTGGGCACCCTTCTTAAAATCGGAAATGGACGCATGCCAATAAGTCAGATAAAAACAGTTTTAGAATCACAAGACCGCAAGCTAGCAGGGCCAACAGCTGCAGGTAATGGTCTTTATCTAAAGGAGATTAGTTATGAAGAGTAAGTACATTTTAGCTATTTCTGGTAATGATATTTTTAGCGGTGGCGGGCTTCACGCTGACTTGACTACTTATACCGTTAATGGTCTACATGGCTTTGTTGCCTTGACATGTCTGACTGCTATAACTGAGAATGGTTTTGAAGTTTTTGGTACAGACCCAAATATCTTTGCACATCAATTGGCTTCCCTCAAGGATATTCCTTTTGCAGGGATTAAACTAGGATTGTTACCTAATGTGGAAATAGCAGAGCAGGCATTGGATTTTGTAAAGGCTCATGCAGATATTCCGGTAGTTTTAGATCCGGTCTTGGTCTGCAAGGAAAGTCACGATGTTGAGGTCTCAGCTTTGCGTGACGAACTTCTCAAATTTTTCCCTTATGTGACCATTATCACACCAAATTTGGTAGAAGCTGAGCTATTGACCCAAAGCAAAATCGAAACGCTTAACGATATGAAGACAGCGGCTAAGAAATTGTATGAACTTGGTACTAAATATGTGGTGATTAAAGGTGGAAGTCGTTTAGATAGAGTTGTTGCGATGGATGTCTTCTATGATGGTAACGAGCTTATTGTTTTTGAAAGCCCTGTTCTTAATAGTAATAATATTGGTGCAGGTTGTACCTTTGCTTCCTCTATTGCCAGCTATTTAGTTGCTGATAAGTCAGCTCAGGAAGCTGTTCGTGATGCTAAAGCATTTGTGCATGCGGCGATTCAAAAATCTGACGATTATGGAGTGATTCAGTATGAAACAAACTAAGACAAGCGAGTTAACACTTCTGGCTGTGTTGACGGCGCTTAGCGTGGTACTAGCCTATATTCACATACCAACTCCGACAGGTTTTTTGACCTTGCTCGATGTGGGGATTTATTTTACTGCTTTTTACTTGGGTGATAAAGCTGGCATTGTAGTCGGCGGTCTGTCAGGCTTTTTGATTGATTTGTTGTTGGGATATCCGCAGTATATGATTCACAGTCTGATTGCCCATGGTGCGCAAGGTTTCTTTGCAGGTTGGACTGGGAAAAAACGCCTGCCTGGCATGGTTTTAGCAAGCGTGGCTATGATTGGTTGGTATGTAGTAGCAGCCCTACTTTTAGGTTATGGCTGGGGAGCTGCTGTGGCAGGTATTTTAGGTAATGTGCTACAGAATTTCTTTGGTATGGGGGCTGGTTATTTACTCTATCTAGCGTTTCAGCGCGTGGAAAGAAGAAAATAAACTAGATTTACAAGTATTAGAAAGATAGATGTGAGACTTTGTCTGTGACACCATTGACCGGTTGACGATTAAATCTAGCCAGTATTGATTCTGTGGATGGGGGACTGGTTTGATTAGGGAAATAGCAGTGCAGAAATGTTAGCCATTATTGACTAAAACCATGCAAAATAGTGCAGAGATTATAGTTGTTAAGAGACAAAATAACTAGATGAGAGTTAACTAAAGTAGAGAGGAATTCTCTGCTTTTTTGCTAGAAAAAGTGAGGCATCTTGAGTATAATGAAAAGTAAGACTAGGTGGAGGTGTTGCTGTGGATTTTATTAGTTTGGTGAATCGTTATTTTCAAACGCTAACAGCTCAAGAAAGAGAGATTATTGGCTATCTGCAGCAGGTGCAGGATTATTCTGGCTTAACAGCTCAGAGCTTGGCTGATGCTTGCTTTGTTTCTCGGGCTACCATTTCACGCTTGATTAAGAAGTTGGAATTAGATGGTTTTGCAGAGTTGAAGTTTTTGCTCAAAAATTTTCGACAGGAATCTAATACAACCTTAGAGAAAACATCTGTATTTGAAGAGGTTGTTCAATCCTATCACATGTATATTGACCAAATTTTTGAAAAACTAGATTTAAAAAACATTGTCAATCTTTTGTTGGAAACTGATGTGCTTTACCTCTATGGAACAGGAAATGAACAAAAGTTGGAAGTCGAAACCATGCGACACGTTTTTACGGCTTTAGGAAAACGCGTGGTAGTCTTTTTTGATAAAGGGGAATACGATTATGCCAAAGAATGTTTTAAAGAAAACGACTTACTGGTTCTCTTTTCTTATAAGGGAGAATCTCCAGAAGGGATTGCCATCTTAAAAGATAGTCAATTGTATCAATTGAAACGATTGGTATTTACTCAAACTTCGCAAAATACGATGGCTCAGTTGGCAGATTACCGATTATATGTTCCAACAGAATCCGTTCAGACACCGACCCGCTTGACCTATGAAGTGAGTACGACGTTTTATTTTATTATCGATCAACTCTTCTTTGATTATAAACAAGCGATTGGAGGATCTTATGACACTTCAAGATAGAATGCAGACCTGCCAATCTTCATTAACGGAAACCGATTGGCAAATCTACAATACTGTAATAGCAAGTGATGTCAGAACATTAACCTTAGCAGTCCTAGCTTCATCAGTTCATGTTTCAACTACAACTATTTTTCGATTTTGCCAAAAGCTAGGCCTATCTGGTTTTGGTGAATTGAAGGCTCTGTTGAAAAATCAAGAGAAAGCAGTGAAGGTGAGTCGGAAAGCTGTTCAAAATTCTTATCACGATATCGTCACCTACGTTCAAACATTAGATATTTCAGATTTACGACAAAAGCTCTTAACGACAGACTATATTTACCTATTTGCTGAGAGTGAGTTGGAGTTGCGCCTAGCCAAAGTTTTTCAACGTATCTTCTTTCCTTTTAAAAAGCCTGTGTTTATTTTACCCAACCGTCAGGCTTTGGAAAATTCATTGGTGCATATGGTAAACAATGTTCTAGTTATTTTTGCTTTGGACAAGGCAGAGCAGTTACCACTTTGTTTAAGGGATCATCATCGGATGTCCTCCATTTATACTTTGGTGTTGAGTGAAGTTCGTCAGGTTTCTTCCTTGTCTGATGTTCGTCTCTTAATTCCGTCCATTGTACCTGATGAAGCTTACCCGCCGGTTATGACACCTTATGTGCTTGCTTTGGAGATGCTTTATTTAAAATTGCAACTTGATAACAAATGATACTGTTTTACATTTTGCGTAAAAACGATTAAAAAAATAACCTGTTTTCAAAACTGCGGGGAAGTATTGCCTAGCGGTTTTTTTCTGTTTATAATACCTTTTGTAAGCGAAAACAAAGGAGAACAGTATGGAGAAAAAATGGTGGCAGTCAGAAATTGTCTATCAAATATATCCCAAGAGTTTTCAAGATAGTAATGGAGATGGTATCGGTGATTTGAATGGGATTACCAGTCGTCTTGATTACTTAGCAGATCTAGGGATTACCTGTATTTGGATTAGTCCGATTTTCAAGTCTCCCATGGCTGATAATGGCTATGATATTTCAGATTATTTTGACATCGCAAAAGAATTTGGAACGATGGAAGATTTTAAGGTTTTGATGGCCGAAGCCAAAGCCAGAGGCATTAAAGTTTTATTGGACCTCGTTGTCAATCACTCTTCAGATGAACACCCATGGTTTCAAGCAGCTCTTGCTGATCCTCAGTCTAAATATAGAGGGTATTACATTTTCAAGGAATCGGCTGAACGACCAAACAATTGGCGGTCCATCTTTGGTGGTAGTGTTTGGGAAAAACTACCGAACGAAGATGTTTATTATTATCACACCTTTCACAAGAAGCAGCCTGATTTGAATTGGGAAAACGCTGAGCTTAGAGAAGAGGTTTACCAGATGATTACCCAATGGCTTGAACTAGGTATTGCAGGTTTCCGAATTGACGCGATTACCTTCATCAAAAAGGATTTGAGTTTTCAGAGTATTGAACCAGATGGGGTGGATGGCTTAGCGAAATGCACCAAGGTTAGTCGTAATCAACCAGGTATTGAAGTCTTTTTGAAAGAATTGAATGAGCGTTGTTTCAAACCTTATGACGCTGTCACGGTTGCGGAAGCCCCAGGTGTTGAGTATGATCAGCTAGATGAGTTTATTGGTGAAGATGGCTTTTTCTCAATGATTTTTGACTTTAAAGCTGCCGACCTAGATGTGGTAAGTGGTAGTGAATGGTTTAAACCTGTTCAGTGGAAGCCAAAGGATTTGTTTGATAAATTTAAGGATTCTCAATTAGCAATTCAAAAAGTGGGTTGGGGTGCTCCTTTTATTGAAAACCACGATCAGAATCGTGCAACGACCAAGTATTTAAAAGAAGCTGAAAAAAATCCTAAGGCAGCTAAAGCTCTAGCCCTCATGTATTTCAATCTCTATGGAACACCCTTTATTTACCAAGGGCAAGAGATTGGCATGATTAATTTTAATCGAGAGGGACTTGAATCCTTTGATGATATTTCATCTATCGACCAATACCATCGTGGAATGGCAGAGGGATTATCAAGTGGCGAAGCGCTAGCTGTTATCAATTATCGCAGTCGAGATAACGCTAGAACCCCGATGCAGTGGGATGATAGCCAATATGTAGGATTTTCGACAGTAGCTCCTTGGCTTGCTATCACAGAACAATCTTTAGAACGTTCTGTTGCTGACCAAATCCATGATGAACAGAGCCTCTGGTATTTTTACAAAAAATTGATTGCCCTAAAAAAAATGCCGAGCTGTGAAACTTTGGTGTATGGGCAAATAGCATTTGTAGACTTAGAAAATCCAGAAGTTTTTGCCTATCGTCGCTTTGATGAGAAAAGTTCTTATCTGACTCTGGTTAATTTATCAAATCAAGAAGTAGAATTTCCGCTTGAAAACCCGATTGTAGACATTTTAATTGAAAATGGAGGCATGAGCCTCTCGCATCGTCATGTAACATTACCGCCTTATGGCGCAACTTTATTAAAGGAGACTACAAATGGAAACTATTAATTACCGTCAAATTGCAAGTGATATTCTTGCAATCGTTGGAAAAGAAAATATTGTTTCAGCAACGCATTGTGCAACACGTTTACGCTTGGTTGTAAAAAATCATGAAAGTATTGATACCAAAGCTATTGAAAAAGTTGATCAGGTCAAAGGAACCTTCTTTAACAGTGGTCAATATCAAGTCATTCTCGGAGCTGGTATTGTCAATAAAGTGTTTGAAGAATTGGAAACAATGAGTATCACAACACAATCAAAAGCTGATCAGGATGCTTACGTGAAGTCCCAAGAAAAGGGTGTAAAAGCTGTGATGAGAACTTTGGGAGATATCTTTGTTCCAATCGTTCCAGTCATTGCGGCTACAGGTCTTTTCCTAGGGGTGAAAGGTGTTGTGTTCAATGATAATATTCTCGGACTTATCGGCCTATCAACCGAAATTTTTCCACCGTATTTGAATCAATTAGTTAGCGTCTTGACCGATACTGCCTTTGGTTTCCTTCCAGCTCTTATCACCATGTCAGCCTTCCGTGTGTTTGGTGGAACACCAATGATTGGTTTAGTGTTAGGATTGATGCTAGTTGCTCCGCAATTGCCAAATGCTTACGCAGTAGCCTCTGGTGATACTGATGCTATTATGGTTGGAGGAATTCTTCCAGTGATGGGGGCACAAGGTTCGGTTGTGACGGCGATTTTAACTGGATTCTTGGGAGCTAAGTTAGAGCGTCAATTGCGTAAAGTGATGCCAAATTCTCTTGATCTTATTTTGACACCGTTTATCACCATGTTAGTGATGAGTGCTGTTGCTTTAATTGGATTTGCACCAGTTGTTCACTGGTTAGAAATGGGATTGATTGCCTTGACAAAAGGATTGATGAATCTCCCATTTGGTATTGGTGGTTTTTTCGTTGGAGCGACTTATCCGTTGGCTGTTATCACAGGGCTTCATCACATGTATGTTGTGATTGAAACATCATTATTAGCGAACACAGGTTTCAACCAATTGATTACCCTTTGTGCGATGTATGGTTTCTCTAACCTTGGTGCTTGTCTTGCTTTCTACACTTCCGCTAAGAATGATAAGGTTAAACAAACCGTTATGGGAGCGTTTATGTCACAACTTTTTGGTGTTAGTGAGCCAGTTTTATTTGGTCTTCATTTACGTTACAACTTAAAACCTCTTTATGTGATGCTTTTCTCATCAGGTATGGGCGCAGCGCTTCTGTCTATTTTCCATATCCAATCAAACTCATACGGTCTAGCTGTTTTACCGTCTTACCTCATGTACATTTATGACAACTATCAACTCATCGTTTACGTCCTTATTTCTATCGTTAGCATGGTGCTTTGTTTTATATTAACAAAAGCATTCGCTATTCCAGAAGAAATTCTCGTTGAAGATTAATACTCTATAAAAATCAAAATTATACATAAACAAAAACATTTTCTTTTTGATTTCCTCATGTGGTTGGTACGCCAGCAAACCTATGTTTTCATGGTCTTAACCACTACGGAGATTGGAGGATTGTCACATTCTGATTAGTGACGATAGTATCTAAAACGACAAAATCGCTATAATTGGGAATTTTCCACGCTATGGTGAAAGAAACGTTTTAAACTTCTTACGTTTGTTAGTCTATCAAAAATATTAGAGGTTCTAAAAATCTAATTTTAATTTTTAATGAGTATAAAAAGCGCTCTTAGGGGTGCTTTTTGCTATAATGATACTAATATGATAGAGGAGAATGACAAATGAATCTAGAGGAATTAGGTCTACAAACAAAAGCGATTGTGACAGACATTCTTGACCGCTCAGCTATTAAGAAAGGCCAAGTCTTTGTCCTTGGTCTATCATCTAGTGAAGTAGCTGGTGGTGTGATTGGGAAAAATTCCAGCTTAGAAATTGGTGAAGTGATTGTAAAGGCAATTTTAGAGGCCTGTACAGAGCATGGCGTTTACCTAGCCGTTCAAGGCTGTGAACACTTAAATCGTGCTTTGGTTGTGGAAGAAGATGTGGCTCTATCTAAAGGCTTAGAGATTGTTAACGTGTTACCGAGCTTGCATGCTGGAGGCTCAGGGCAATTAGCAGCTTTTAAATTCATGACACATCCTGTGGAAGTGGAAGAAGTCGTAGCGCATGCAGGGATTGATATTGGAGATACAGCGATTGGTATGCATATCAAACGAGTTCAAGTGCCTCTGCGTCCCATTCAACGTGAACTGGGAGGTGCTCATGTGACAGCTTTGGCAAGCCGTCCGAAATTGATTGGTGGTGCGCGTGCCCTCTATCAAGAAGATGAGATACGAAAAAACTAGGCTAGAGGCCTAGTTTTTAGTTGCTGTCGGTATAGTATTGGCAGTTGGAAGAGCTATTCCGGCTGCTACGAGAGCTTCTTGATAAAGTTTAAAGAAAACAGAATAGATGCGCTGTTGGTGTCCATTTTCCACAAACAGATCCACACGGAAGATAAATTGTCCAGTGGGGAGCGTGCGAGGGCCAATAAGATTGACTGGTCCTACGACTTCAGGGTGCTTTGCTAAATGAGTCTGATTGATCTCGGTGATGATAGATGAAATCATTTCCAAATCACTATGAGCAAAGACTGGCAAATCAATTTGTACCCGCATATTGCCTCGTGATTTATTGCTAACGATGGTAATATTGCGGTTGGGAATAAAATGCAAGGTGCCATCAAAGCCACGAATTTGAGTCGTGCGGATACCAACGCTTGACACATAGCCAGTAATGGAGCCAATTTCAATGGATTCACCGACGTCGAATTGATTTTCCAAAAGGATAAAGAAACCATTTAGAACATCAGATAAGAAGCCTTGTGCACCAAGGCCGATAGCAACCCCGGCGATTCCTGCTCCTGCAAGAAGGCTAGAGACAGGTACTCCGATAATGGTTAACGCCCAGTAAACCAAAATAAAGTACAAGGCATAATTTAACGCGCTATGTATAAGCTTAACCAATGTTTTTTGACGAGCAGGGGTACTTTGAGAAAATGCCAGTGATTTTTTAATAGTATGCTTAAAAGCAAAATGGCAGAGTCGTTTAGTTAGTGTGAAAAGAAGGAGCAAAAGAAGAAGTGAGACGAGTTTTGTCCCAAGTTCTTCTAAGTGCCAAGAGATAAGGTAATTTTCAATGATTTTCATAGTTCTAGTTTACCAAAAAGTAACGTAAAAAACTTTAAAAAACTCATAAAATATGATAAACTAAGCTGTATAACATTTTTTAAGGAGAATGACTAATGTCAGTATCATTTGAAAACACAGCGACTAATCGCGGTGTCATTACATTTACAATCAGCCAAGGGCAAATCAAACCAGCTCTTGATAAAGCATTTAACCGTATTAAAAAAGATTTGAACGTTCCAGGTTTCCGTAAAGGGCAAGTCCCACGTCCAATCTTTAACCAAAAATTTGGTGAAGAAGCACTTTATGAAGATGCTTTGAACAGCATCCTTCCAGCAGTTTATGAAGCAGCAGTTGCTGAACTTGAGCTTGATGTTGTTGCTCAGCCCAAAATTGATGTGACCTCAATGGAAAAAGGTCAAGACTGGACAATCACAGCTGAAGTTGTGACAAAACCTGAAGTTAAACTTGGGGACTACAAAAACCTTGCGGTTGAAGTGGAACTTTCAAAAGAAGTATCTGATGAAGAAGTTGACGCAAAAGTTGAGCGTGAGCGCAATAACTTAGCAGAATTAGCAGTTAAAGACGGTGCAGCAGAAAACGGCGACACTGTTGTGATTGACTTTGTTGGTTCAGTTGATGGTGTTGAATTTGACGGTGGTAAAGGTGAAAACCATTCCCTTGAGCTTGGTTCAGGCCAATTTATCCCAGGCTTTGAAGAACAACTTGTAGGGGCTACAGCAGGTGACGAAGTAGAAGTTAAAGTAACTTTCCCAACTGAGTACCATGCAGAAGATCTTGCTGGTAAAGATGCTGTATTTGCAACTAAAGTTAACGAAGTTAAGGCTAAAGAAGTTCCAGCTCTTGACGATGAACTTGCAAAAGATATCGATGAAGAAGTTGAAACACTTGATGAATTGAAAGCGAAATACCGTAAAGAACTTGAAGCATCTAAAGAAATTGCCTTTGATGACGCTGTTGAAGCAGCAGCTATCGAACTTGCTGTTGAAAATGCTGAAATCGTTGAACTGCCAGAAGAAATGGTACATGACGAAGTTCACCGTGCAATGAACGAATTCATGGGTAATATGCAGCGTCAAGGTATCTCACCAGAAATGTATTTCCAAATTACAGGTACCACTCAAGATGACCTTCATAAACAATACGAAGCAGACGCTGACAAACGTGTGAAAACTAACCTTGTTATCGAAGCAATCGCTAAAGCAGAAGGTTTTGAAGTATCTGACGAAGATATCGAAAAAGAAGTCACTGATCTTGCAACTGAGTACAACATGGAAGTTGAACAAGTTCGTTCACTTCTTTCAGCAGATATGCTCCGTCATGACATTACAATGAAAAAAGCAGTTGAAGTCATCACATCAACTGCAACAGTAAAATAAAATGATTTAGAGAGTGATACAGAAGTCAGGATTTTAAAATCCTGACTTCCTTTCGCTCTCTGTTTTTTTATGTTTAGACTAAAACTGTCCAGTTGCAGGACAGGCTTCCAATCAACAACTGCGTCAAGCTGTCTTTACTTTAAGAGGTCGGAATACTTTTTCAGTCTCTTTTTAGGGTCTATTTTTCAGAAATTTTAGATTTTTAAGTTATTTTTCGTTATAATGAAGAGGAGTTATTGGCGGAATTGGCTGATGATTTGTAGGCGGCTAGAAAAAATAGCAATTTTGCACTGTTCGAGTTTGTACTAGGGACAAGGGATGAGGAATGATGTATGGGTAATATTTGGGATGTGTTAGGTATTGGACAAACAACTAATCAAGAACAGATTAAGGTAGCTTTTGCAGAAAAGCTCAAACAATACCATCCAGAGGATGATCCAGAAGGATTTAAAGCACTGCAACAAGCCTATAAGAAGGCGATGGCTGAGGCGAAAGGTAGTCGTAATCGCTCCACGAGGCAGCAGAGGCAATCGGAGCAGTTTGAAGAACAGAGGACGGTGTGGGAAACCTATGAGGAAACGAAACCAGAGACTGCTTATGATTTTTCTGGTCTTGATGGAGATGATACAGAACTGTCGCACGACGAAGAGTTATCGTCACAGGAAACAGTTTATGATTTTTCAGACATAGAACCTGATAACCAGCAGCGAGAAGAAACAACCGGTTCTTCTTTTGATGAGACCTTTCAAGATTGGAAAGTCGATTTTGATGACGACGATGATGTCTCGGAGTTTTGGGATGACATGGCAGAGCAGTTTAGGGAGGCTGAAGCAGTTGAAACCTTGTTAGATGAACTCTGTGCTAGACTAGGGGTGCTATTTACATTTGAGCAGTTTAATCAACTGTTAGCTGTTTATCATGACCATCCTCTCTTTCAGAAAGAATCGGTTAAACGAGGGCTAGAAGCTCATTGCTTAAATGCTTTTGTCGTTGGAACATGGAAGGCTAGAAGTCTTGTGGTAGAGAGATGTGAAAAGCTCGGGATGTCAACGTTAGCTTCTTATTTACAGCGTATTGGCTTATCAGAGCAAGCTTTGAAATTGAAAAAGGATACAACACTTGAAGGGTGGGAAAAAGGATGATTTTAGGTATTGATTTAGGAACGACAAATTCACTAGCTGCGGTGTGGCGTAATGGTAAAGTTGAGCTAATTCCCAATCATTTTGGAGAGTATTTGACTCCATCTGCCGTAGGGCTTTCAGATGAAGGTGAATTGATTGTTGGTAAGCTAGCCAAAGAGAGACTCATTACCCATCCGCAGTCAACCCAATCACGATTCAAGCGTTTTATGGGAACTCAGAAAAAATTACGGCTAGGTGATAAGGAATATTTAGCTGAGGAATTAAGTAGTTTTGTATTACGCAAATTAATTGAAGATGCAGAAAGCTATCTAGGTGAAACGGTAGAGGAAATCGTGGTTAGTGTACCGGCATACTTTAATGACGAACAGAGAGCAGCAACTAAGGTAGCTGGGCAGTTGGCAGGAGTGAAGATTGATCGTATTATCAATGAACCTTCGGCAGCAGCGCTTGCCTTGCATCGTAAACGTCAAGAAGATGCCACCTATCTTATTATTGATTTTGGTGGTGGTACGCTGGATATTTCAATTGTTGATGCCTTTTTAAATGTTATTGAAATTGTAACTGTGGCAGGAGACAATCATCTTGGAGGAGAAGACTTTACACAAGCTATTGTCGATGATTTTTATAGCGCGTGGCCAACCGTGAGAGCCGACATCTCAGCTGAGGAATCTGCGCAGCTTTATCAAGAAGCTGAAAAAGTGAAACAAACTTTAGACAAAGAGGAAACGGCAAGTTTTCGTTTAATGGTTGGCAAAGAATGGTTTAGTTATCATTTGACTCAGGAACGTTTTTTAGCCATTTCAAAACCCTTGTTGAATCGCATTCAAAAACCGATTCGTCGTGCCTTACGTGATGCGGAATTAACGGTAGAAGATGTTGATGATGTTATTCTCGTTGGTGGTAACACCAAGATGCCTCTGATTCAAAATTATTTATCTTATCTTCTTAAGCGTTCAGTGCGTATTGAGGTTAATCAGGATCAGGCCATCGCTCTTGGATGTGGTGTTTTGACCGGTATTAAAGCACGTAATGAAGACATCAAAGATATGGTCTTAACGGATATTTGTCCGTTTACACTTGGTATTGAAATCGTTGGCGATGTGATGTCTCCCATCCTAGAACGGAATGCTGTGTTACCAAGTTCGAAGGTTGGAACCTATTACACCACACAATTAGGGCAAACCGAGATTAAACTAACCATCTTACAGGGAGAAGAATACCGTGCCAGTAATAATATCAGATTAGGTACACTTGATGTCCAAGTGCCGCTTAACCATAAGGAGTACGAAAGTGTAGATGTTCGCTTTTCCTACGATATTAATGGTATTTTAGAAGTAGATGTTATCGTAAATTCGACAGGAGCAACTTATCAAAAAGTCTTTTTAAGAGATAATAAGCAGTTATCGCAAGAAGAAATAGCAGAGCGCAGAGAACATTTAGCTAGTTTAAAAAGCCACCCCAAAGATCAAGAGGTTGTTCAGCTCTTATTATCACGGGGGCAGCGTTTATTCTCAGATAGCACAGGAAATGATCGTGATTTTCTTACAGGATGCATTCGCCACTATGAGGAAATTTTGGAAACTCAAGACCTGCGTAAAATCAAAAAGGGAACAGAATTGTTTAAACGCCAACTAGATGCGGTTGAAGAAAGAATTTGGGGAGGTGGCAATGGTTTCTAAGAGTCTATTTACAGGACTTGGGGAATTTGCTTATAAAGCTCATGATAACCAAAAGCGATTCCTTAATTTAGCGACACGAACGCAACAGCAACAAATTTTAGCGAGACTAACACTAGAGGATATTGAGAATATCTCGGATGAATCCTTGATTTATCTTATGTTGAAACTACTAAATACTCATCGTAAGACCTATTATGATGCTGCTATTGTTCAAGCGCTACGTCAACGTTTAAAGGCATTGGCAGGAGAGCAAAAAAAGTGGGTAGATAGAGATCGTTACCTGACTATTCTCTTTAAATTGGGCCAGTTCGTTTTGTTGGTTTGGGGCATGATATTATTTTTAATGTTATGTCACGCTGGTTTTGATAGGGAAAGTGTCAAAGAGGTAACCCTATTAACGTTACTGTTATTGTTGGCCTCTTTGACCGGTTTTTCAGTGCTAAATCGCTTAAGACAACGGGTAAGCTCCACGAACCATCCTTTTTACTTCAAGGAAGCTTCAGGAAGACGCTTAGTGATTTTAGGGGCGACTGCTGTCTTTTTTCTAGGACCAATCTCTCTTTTGTTGTTTCTAATAGCAGACTTGGCTGGTGTTTTTCCTTATGTCATTAGTCTCATCTTACTTCAATTAGTCCGTTTTGGCATGGCCAAAGAGGTGAATCGTAGTTTTTTTACTTATCATACAAAAGGCCGTGGTTTTGTATTACTGCTGATTGGATTAGCACTGATCATGATTATTAGGCTACTAACAGGGCTGTTTGCTGGTGATTTTCTAACGGTTCTGCCTGTTCTGCTAGCAACTTTGATAGGCGCTTTTTTCTTTTTTGGTGGCCATAGATATCATTGGATCCATTCGGTCTATAAGAAGGATATCAGAATGGATTTGCCCAAGATATTATTATTTTTTCTTAAAGAATGGCTGTATTACAGTATTTTTGTCTCTCTAGCTACCTTTTTCAGTGTTAGCATTTATTATGATACTTATCACCTCACATTAATTGGTTTTCTTTGGAGTTTGGTGACAATAATGGTGAATCTATTCGTGACTTATAACCGCCGTGTAAGAGTCAAAGAAAAGATGGAACACTCCGAAGACTATAAGCAGGTGGTGGATTATTTTCGAACACTTCAAGCTATTTCTGGTAAAGAACGAAAATTGTCTAAGGAACTTACCGTTCCCGATAAGTTTTGCCTACTCAGTCGATTTTATGATGATCTGACCGCAGGTGGTCTGGTTGCTGTTTTGACAGATCGGGTGTTGGTCCCTCGGATGGCTGATCTTGAAAAGGTATTAGAAGAGAACCATTGTCAGTATGCCCTAGAACGTCTGTTGTGGGCCAAGTCACTTTACAAAGGGGATTGGTATGCCTTGGAAACATTATCTGAGAAGCAATTGTCTCCTGTTATTCAAGATTTAAGAAACTTACTTCAGAGTGAAGAGCATTATACCGCAGTCGGCCATCAGTCAGCTCTTTTAAATGATATGGTGCCAATGTTGGTGTGGAAAACTTATCTACTATACCTTAACCATAAAGAGGCGTTTTCAAGTGTTTTTTAAGAAGTAGGACATCTCTTTGTCCAACAGATTTAGTGGTCCCCTTATCTAATCAGTAAAAGACATCGCATGACGTTCTAAAAAAACGCTGATGTGATGCCTTTTTTAGTGTATTCATTTTTTGACAAAAGGGACGGCAATGTGATTTTATGGTAAATTGAAAATAGATTAGGATAAAGAATAGAATAACTAATAGTATTAGATTGGATCAAAATGATTCATCTATGTCCTATTCTTGATTCAAATAACTATAAAAATTTCTTTGTTGGTTCTTTACAAGCGTGACATGTTGCCAAAATGAAACATCTTTATAAGGGTTTAAATCAGCAACGGCTAATTCTGCTTTTACCAAGTTATCAAGCCATCCCTCTTCTGATTTGACGGAGTTTGGTTGTAAGGCGTAGAAAGTGCGCAGCCCACAGTAATTTTGGATTCTGAGAGAGGTGTATTCTTTTAAATCATTAAAATCATACGTCGCTCCATTAGCAAAAGAGAGACTTTCGTAGTCCTTGCCATCTAACAAATCTAAAGCAAGGTTGACATTGTTGGTGAAAATCACAGCCTGCATGACCTTACCAGCTTGATTATGTTTAATCAGAGAAAGTTGCCCACCAGATGTCAATAAACGTTCAAATTCACTGAAATAGCTTGGTCGCTCATCTTCTGGGATATATTCCATGACATTGTGACAGATGATGACATCAAATTGCTCGCTTGCTAACTGTTTCAATGCCTTCAAAGAGCCATGAATTTTAGTAAAGGTCTGAGCTTTGTTGGCAAATAACATATCGGCATTAGGTTCGATAGCCGTGACGGTATTTTCTTGGGATAAATGCTGGGCAGTCAAGCCGAAACCAGCTCCAAAATCAAGTATTCTTTTTCCTTTGATATTTTTTCATTGAGCAAAAATTAATTCATACATAATTTTGCCCCAAGGTTGAGCGAGCATCTCTTTATAAGTTTCTAAATTAACAGACATCTGAGCCTCCTTTTTTGTCATTATGTCACATTTTTAATTTCTCTTACGAATAGTAAGATAAGGAGGTACAAAATATGTACAATAAAGTGATTATGATTGGGCGTTTAACGTCTAATCCTGAGATGGTTAAGACAGCCACAGATAAAGCTGTTTCTCGAGTAACGGTGGCAGTTAATCGCCGTTATAAGTCTAGTTCTGGTGAACGTGAAGCAGACTTTGTCCAAGTTGTTTTCTGGGGGCGTCTAGCAGAAACTCTTGCAAGCTATGCGTCAAAAGGTAGCCTTGTTTCAATTGATGGTGAGTTGCGGACTCGTCAGTATGAAAAAGCAGGGCAGAAACATTATGTGACAGAAGTGTTAGGTCATGGTTTCCAGTTGCTAGAAAGTCGTGCCCAACGTGCTATGCGAGAAAATAACGTTGTGGATGAATTGGCTGATTTGGTCTTAGAAGAAGAGGAATTGCCATTTTAAAAACTAAGAAAAAATCTAGGATGGATTTCCTAGATTTTTCTATTTAGTCACTGAACATGACTTTTCTGAAATAGGATTAGTTACCTGAAACTTCAGAAGCGTAATCATCCATTGAAAGAACTTCGTGGAAGACACGTTGAGTCAATTCAGTTTTTTGTTCTTTAGTGAGGTATTTAGTGTTTACGCAGTATCCAGAGATACGAACGATAACATCTTCACCATCCATGATTTTCTTGTAAACGTCATTCAAGTCCATAACGTTCAAGTTAACATGTTGACCACCGTTTTCAAAGTAACCATCAAGGATTGTTACCAAGTTATCAACTTGTTCATCATGAGTTTTACCAAGAGCACGTGGTGATACTTGAGTTGTCAACGAGATACCATCAGCAGCATATGAGAAGTCAAGGCTTGACAATGCGTTCAAGTTTTGCAACCAACCACCTTTAGCTTTGTTTGATGGGTTAGCACCTGGTGAGAAGAACTCAAGTTGTGACAAGTTAGTTGTACCGTCTTCGTTGAGGAAGACACCACGGTGAACTGGAGAGTTACCAGTTTGTTTAGAGTAAGCAACGTTTGAAGTGATTGTAAGAAGTGACACAGTTGCTTCAGCGTTCTTATAAAGTTTGTGGCTGCGAAGACGAGTTGTGTAAGCTTCAATCAACCATTCAGCCAATTCATTTGAACGAGGATCGTCTTCACCCCAACGTGGGTATTCACCAATTGTTTCGTAGTCGTAGATGTAACCATCTTCGTCACGGATTGGTTTAACAGTAGCGTATTTAATAGCTGACAAAGTATCAACAGTATTTGCAAAACCACAGATACCGAATCCCATGTTAGCACGTTGGTGACTTGGCAAGAATGCCATTTGAACGGCTTCGTAGTTGTATTTATCAGTCATGTAGTGAATGATGTTAAGAGCGTCTACGTAAGTGTCAGTCAACCAGTCAAGTGATTTTTCAAAGTTAGCTTTAACAGTATCGAAGTCAAGAACGTCATCAGTAACTGGCTCGATGTCAAATACTTTATAGTCTTTGTGAACATCGTCATAACCACCGTTAAGACCAGTAAGAAGAGCTTTAAGGACGTTTACACGAGCACCGAAGTACTGAATGTTGTGACGTTGTTCTTCATTTTCTGGGTCAAGTGGAGATACACAACATGAGATACATGACATTTCACCGTAACCATCTTTAGCCATTGTTGTTACACCTTCGTATTGGATAGAAGAGTGTTTGTGGCTCATGTGCATACAGTAACGACGGAATGCGTATGGCAATTTATCAGTCCAAAGAACTGTCAAGTTTGGCTCTGGAGAGTTACCGATGTTATCAAGAGTGTTCAAGAAACGGTAGTCCATTTTAGTAACACGATGACGACCGTCGTTACCCATACCAGCCATAGATGTTGTGATGAATGTTGGGTCACCTGAATAAAGTGCGTCGTATTCTTTAGTACGAGCAAATTTAACTGTACGAAGTTTCATAACGAAATCATCAACGAACTCTTGGATTTCACTTTCAGTGTAAGTACCACGAGCAAGGTCACGTTCTGCATAAACATCAAGAACGATTGGCACACGTCCAAGAGAAGTAGCAGCACCGTTGATGACACGACATACAGCCATGAATGCGATGTTAGTCCATTGGATAGCTTCTTTAGTATCGTAAGCAGGACGACGAACATCAACACCGTAAAGGTCACCAAGGCGAACAACCTGTTGCAATGCTTGGTATTGCATGTTGATTTCTTCACGAAGACGAATGGTTTCTTCGTCGATTTCAGTGATTGCATTCCAGTCGTTAACTTTTTCTTGCATCAAGTAGTCAGCACCGTACAAAGCAAGACGTGCGTAAACCCCGATGATACGTCCACGTGAGTAAGCGTCTGGAAGACCAGTAACTGTGTGAGCGTGACGAGCACGACGGATATTTGAAGTGTAAGCGCGGAAGATACCGTCATTTACAGTTGTAACGTGTTTTGTGTAAATTTCGTGAACGGCTGGGTCTGGCTCATAACCATGTTCTTTAAGAGCTGTTTCAGCCATACGGATACCACCTTTTGGCATGAAGTTCAATTTGAACAATTGGTCATTTTGAATACCGAAGATCAATTCATCTTCTTTAGAGATGTAACCAGCGTCAATGTCGGCGATTGAAGTTGGGCGTGTATCCATTGGGAAACGTCCTTCAGCTTCATAACCAGCTTTTGTTTCATCTACGATTTTTTTGATTTTGAGTGAGCGTTCAGTTGGACCAGCCAAGAATGACTCATCGCCATCATAAGGTGTGTAGTTTGCTTGAACGAAACGAGAAATGCTAGCTTTTTCTTTCCAGTCAGTTCCTTTAAATCCGTCCCAAGCTTTTTCAAAAACATCAGTGTTTGTTTTGACAGTTGCCATAATAGGTCTCCTTAAAATTCTAGTAACAAAATCATCTGTTACAATTTACGAATTCATTGTATCACACAGTAAACGGTTTCAGCAAGCATAAAACTTGACAAAAAGACTTTTCTTTTGTAATACAGTTCTTTGATTTTTTATAATCTGTACTATAAATTTGAAAATATATGAAAGAAATGTAAAAGTGTTATAATAATGTTGTAGTATTTACAGAAAGAAGGCGATTGCTGGTGTTGATTTTTCCTCTCATCAATGACATATCACGGAAAATTATTCATATTGACATGGATGCTTTTTTTGCTGCGATTGAAGAAAGGGATAACCCTGATTTGAGAGGGAAGCCAGTTGTGATTGCTAAAAATCCTCTGGAAACCGGCGGACGAGGTGTAGTCTCAACCTGTAATTATGAGGCAAGAAAATACGGTATTCGCTCTGCTATGTCTAGTAAAGAAGCCTACGAACGTTGCCCACGAGCGATTTTTATTTCTGGAAATTATAGTAAGTACCGTGAAGTTGGGATGCAGATTCGTGAGATTTTTAAGCGCTATACAGACCTTGTTGAACCACTTTCTATTGACGAAGCATACCTTGATGTGACAGATAATAAGTTAGGGATTAAATCTGCTATCAAAGTGGCAAAACTCATTCAACATGATATTTGGCAAGAGGTCCACCTAACCTGTTCGGCAGGCATTTCCTATAATAAATTTCTGGCAAAGTTGGCATCAGATTTTGAGAAACCAAAAGGTTTAACCTTGATTTTACCAGAGGAAGCGGAGGCTTTCCTAGATAAATTGCCTATTGAAAAATTTTATGGTGTGGGTAAAAAATCAGTAGGACGCCTTCATGAAATGGGTGTTTTTACAGGCAAAGATTTAAGACAAATTCCAGAAATGACCTTAATTGACACCTTTGGTCGATTTGGCTATGACCTTTATCGCAAAGCTAGAGGGATTTCAAATAGCCCTGTTAAACCCAATCGTATCCGCAAATCCATCGGAAGCGAGAGAACCTATGGTAAATTGCTTTATGATGTCGAAGATGTCAAGTTAGAGCTTTCTAAAAATGCACGCCGTGTGGCAGATGTTTTAGAAAAAAATGGCAGGGCAGGAAAAATTGTGGTTATTAAAGTTCGCTATTCTGATTTTTCAACCCTGACAAAGCGTACAACACTCCCTGTTGTTACCAAGGATTTTGAAATTATCGAACGAGTAGCACATGAAATATATGATAGCTTAGATGATAGCATTTTAGGAATTCGTCTTTTGGGGGTGACGGTGACGGGGCTAGAAGATAAAGAGGAAGAAGTACTCTTAGATGTTTAAAAACAAAAAAGTGAGTGCCTCTCGACTTCTGATTAACAGAAATAGAGGACACTCACTTTAGCTTATTCGAAGATGATTTCTATTAGTGCTCAGCATTTTTTTCTTTAAGTGTTTGAGCCTTTCTGAGCGTAAAGACATGGAAGAATCCAAAAAGGAGAAGCCAAACTGGAGCTAATAAGGATATTGTACCTAGCAACAAAAACTCTAAAACAACAGAGATAATTGCCCAACCAATACCGATATAGTAAACAGTATAACTAATCTTGTCGTCCAACTCTTTGTTAGCTTTGCTTCTGTTAATAAGAGCCAAGGTAGCGATAACAATAGTAATGACAATTCCTAAACCAAAGGTAAAAAAGGCAAACGGAGTTGTACTTTGGCGTAATGCTTCTAAGGTAATTTCATCAAGGCTAGCATAAATCTCAGGTTGCTTTTCCATAGCAAGTTTACTCATTAGGCCACCGAGTAATGAAAAAAGAAAGAGGACGGCATTTAGAATATAGAGTATTCCAATTACTGTATTCCAAGTTGTAAAAGATTGGCGAACTTTTTCGTATGAAATCATTAAAAAATCTCCCTGACTTATTTTGATGATACAAGTATATCAAAAATGAAAGGGTTTGTAACGGTTTGTCAGGCTTTTTTCACAAAAATTAATTGATTTTCCGAAGAAAGGTCTTTTCGGTAATGAAAATCAGCGAATGTGAGTTTTGTCAAATCAGCGATAGTCCGAGCTTTTTGAGTAAGTGCCTGACTGAGAAAAGCTCCTCGAGCTTTTTTAGAAATGGTCGAGTGTGTTTTGAGTTGACCGTTTTTATCTTCCATAAAAGTCACCGTTATCAATTGCTTTTTGATAGAGGTGGAAAAAATATCTAAAAACTCGCTAGATAATAAGGATACGATGGTCTCTTGTTGTGTGGCAAAGGCGTCGTAATCAGGCCTCCAAAATTCTTTTAGTGACATGTTGTTAACCTTAATTTTGGTATGAAAATCATGGCGGTGCTCTGCTATTGGCTCCAGCGCATGAATTATCCCGTAAAACGAAGAGGTGATATAAACAGGGCTTTGCTTTGAAATGACATTTTTATCTAGATGTCGGTACATTAAACCATTAAAAAGTGATATGGCAGGATAAGCAGGTGCAGAATTCTCCTTGATAGCCTGCCAGCGCGTGGCTTCTTTTGGGGCTGCTGCTTCTGAGATTTTGTAAGCTTTCGCAAGTTCTTCTAAAGATAGTGCGGACATTTCTTGGGCAATAGCAGAGCTTTTTTCAGAAAGCTGGTGTGGCAAAGTTTCTTTAGGGATTTTCATCTCTTTTGCCGTTGGGATAAGATAGGTTAATGGCATAGTGTTCTCCATAGATGTGATATAATAAGTTTAGCAAAACTTTATGAAGAATGCTATTTAGGAGATGTTTATGAGGAAAACAGTAACTGCAGAGACGAACAAATGAGTTGGTTGTCTTAGGGGAGTTGCCTAGCAATTTTAGGGATGTTCTTCCTTTTAGTTCTATTTATTTTTTTCTGGATATTAGATGGAAAGCGAAAAGATTGTGCTAACAGAGAAATTTTAGTCCGTCAATCATCTCTATACTTCATACTTCTATAACTACTATGAAAATGTTGAAACCATCCAATACGATAACTTTCATGTAGGCTCATATGGTTTGGGAAATCATACCTATGATTTTGATATTACGGTCAATGGCAGAGCGGAATTTGAGTTAGGCATGCTTTGGGATTATCAGATTAGTGAAGGAGAAAAAGTTACTGTCTGGGAGAGCAACACTAGCCTGATGAGAGAGAAAACCATTCCCACAGAAGAAAAAACATACCAGATGAGGTAAAAATTATTGACAATACAGATTGAGTGCTCTAAAGCAGCAAAAATCTGTTACAATAAAAACAATTAAATTTCTGAGGAGGAAAACATGCAAACCTATCTTCAAGCTCGTGTTACCAATTTTCAAACTAAACTTGTTCAAACCGATGTTGACGCTATTTTGGTAACGAATTTAACAAATATCTACTATTTAACTGGTTTTTTTGGAACAGCTGGAACAGTGTATATTTCTGAGAAAAGACGCCTCTTTTTAACGGACGCGCGCTACAGTTTAATGGCTAAAAAAATAGTCCAAGGTTTTGATATTATTGAAACAAGGGCTCCGCTGACTGAGATTGCCAAGATAGCAGTAGAAGACGGTCTATCTCGTCTGGGTTTTGATAGCCAAATCAGCTATGCTTACTATCAGCAGTTGCAGGAAACGTTTTCGGGTGTTGTCTTGGTTCCTCAAACCAATTTTACAGAAGAATTACGGATGATTAAGGATGCTATCGAAGTAGAGACCATTTCCAAGGCTTGCTCGATTTCTGATAAAGCATTTTTAGATGTACTAGACTTTATTAAACCTGGACAGACAACAGAACTTGATGTGGCCAATTTCCTAGATTTCCGTATGCGAGAATACGGTGCTTCTGGTATTTCTTTTGAAACCATTGTAGCATCAGGTTATCGTTCGTCTATGCCTCACGGCCGTGCTGGTGATAAAGTGATTGAAAACGGTGAAACACTGACTCTAGATTTTGGATGTTATTACAACCATTATGTTAGTGATATGACTCGGACGATTCATATTGGACAGGTAACAGACCAAGAACGCGAAATTTATGATATTGTCTTACGGGCAAATAAAGCTCTCATTGAAAAAGCGCAGGCTGGCTTGAGTTATCGTGATTTTGATGCTATTCCTCGTCAAGTAATCAATAATGCAGGCTACGGTGACTACTTTACACATGGGATCGGACACGGTATCGGGTTAGACATTCACGAAGAGCCATATTTTGGTAAATCTGATGAAACCATTAAGGCTGGTATGGTCTTGACGGATGAGCCAGGTATTTATCTTGAAGGCCAGTGTGGTGTTCGTATTGAAGATGACCTGCTCATTACTGAAACAGGCTGTGAAATCTTAACTCTCGCACCAAAAGAATTGATTGTCATTTAGGAGGTAAGTTATGGAAGAAAGACTTTCATGGCAAGATTATTTTATGGCAAATGCAGAGCTGATTTCGAAGCGTTCAACATGTGACCGTGCCTTTGTCGGTGCCGTTTTAGTAAAAAATAATCGAATCATTGCCACAGGTTATAATGGTGGTGTCTCTGCCACTGATAATTGCAATGAAGCAGGGCATTATATGGAGGATGGTCACTGTATTCGTACCGTTCATGCTGAAATGAATGCACTCATCCAATGTGCCAAAGAAGGCATTTCGACAGATAACACAGAGGTTTACGTTACTCATTTTCCATGTATCAACTGTACCAAGGCGCTGCTTCAAGCAGGAATAACTAAAATCACCTACAAATCAAGTTACCGACCGCATCCCTTTGCCATTGAGTTGATGGAGAAAAAAGGCGTTGCTTATGTGCAACATGATGTACCGAGTATCCACTTAGGAGAAGGACTTTAGGAAAAGGAATCAGTAATAAGGCTATTTTTATTTAAATAAGTCCTGTTATTTCTTCGTGTCTATAAAAATCTTGAGTAATACTAGCTTTTATGCTAAAATGAAGTGATAAAAATTGAAAATAAAGAGGTAATCTACTAATGATCGAAGCAAGTAAATTGCGTGCAGGTATGACTTTTGAAACAGAAGGTAAATTAATTAAAGTTCTTGAGGCAAGCCATCACAAACCTGGTAAAGGTAATACAATCATGCGGATGAAACTTCGTGATGTACGTACAGGTTCAACATTTGATACGACATACCGTCCAGATGAAAAATTTGAGCAAGCTATTATTGAAACAGTCCCAGCTCAATACCTTTACAAAATGGATGGGACAGCGTTCTTCATGAACACAGAAACCTATGACCAATACGAAATCCCAGAAGTAAATGTTGAAAATGAACTGCTTTACATCTTGGAAAACGCTGATGTTAAAATCCAATTCTACGGAACCGAAGTGATTGGAGTTACTGTACCAACAACAGTTGAATTGACAGTTACTGAAACACAGCCTTCAATCAAAGGTGCTACTGTAACAGGATCTGGCAAACCAGCAACCATGGAAACAGGACTTGTAGTAAACGTCCCAGACTTTATTGAAGCAGGTCAAAAATTAGTTATTAATACAGCAGAAGGTACTTACGTATCACGTGCTTAATATTTTGATGGTATTTGACGCTATTAGGCAACAAGGGAATGCTTGAGAGTTAATGGTGGCAAGGTAATCTATCATTCCAAAACAACAATCAAAAGTATAAAAACTCTAGAAAGGAAAGAAAGATATGTCAACAGCAACAATTGGTGAAATCGTTATTTCTCCGCGTGTGCTTGAAGTGATTACTGGCATTGCAGCAACAACTGTTGAAGGAGTTCATTCGCTTCATAATAAAGCAGTCGCAGATACTTTGAGTAAAACCTCTTTAGGGCGCGGTGTTTATCTAAACACTTCAGAGGATGGGACAGTATCAGCAGATATCTATGTACAATTGCAATATGGCATTAATGTTCCTGCGGTCTCTATGGCAATTCAACAAGCCGTGAAAACAGCGGTCTATGACATGGCAGAAGTAACAATTGATGCCGTTAATGTCCATGTTGTTAAAATAGTTCCTGCTAAAACACCAAAACCAGATGTTAAAGCACTTTTTGATGAGGATTTCCTTGATGACTGATAATTTTAAACATTCTCGTCGAGATATCCGTGAGCGTGCTTTCCAAGCTCTATTTAGTCTAGAGTTTGGAGGAAATCCCATACAGGCTGGTGAGAATGCTTATCGCTATGACAAACATGAAGGATTTGATCAAGACGTACCGGTTTTTCTCCTTAGTTTGATTAAAGGAGTTCAGGATCATCAAACAGATTTGGATAAAAAAATAGCAGAGTATCTCAAAAAAGGATGGAGTTTGGATAGGTTGACGCTTAATGACAAAATTTTGTTGCGTTTAGCTCTCTATGAAATGCAATATGAAGATACGCCAGATCGTGTTGTTATTAATGAAATCATTGATATTGCTAAAAAATATTCAGATCATATATCCGCAAAATTTATTAATGGCATTTTAACAAACTTTATTGTTGAAACTGATTGAGTTGTGTTCATAACAATAACAATGAGATTGTAGTTTTACGAGCTCACTGAAAAAGTAAAAGCTGTACGATCTGCCTGAACCAAAAAAAGAGGAATCTATTGCATAATTGGGGTAGATTCCTTTTTGCTTTTCCTTATTTTTGATTTATTAGAGTGATAATCCTCTTCATATTAACAACAATGAGGTTGTTGCGGCTTGTAACTCCATGTTGAAAAGACCTGATGCCCTAGCCACATCAAGACCGTGCCTGTTTTTAAGTTCCGCATTTTTGGCTTTCTATCTTGTAGCGATGCTTGAAATTTTCTTTGAAATAAGGTTTTTCTTGAAACCTCTTCTGAAAAAAGATGTTCAGCGCTTTTAAGGGTTATCGAGTAGGGGTTATCCTTAGCACCTTCTCTATAACATCCCATTTTGAAGGGCAGGTTTGACAGTGGTTAATATCAAAATAGTGGGTTTCCTGAGGGTTATATGTTCCCGCCTTTCACCCTGTTTTTGCCTTCCTTATGGCCATATGTCCCTCAAGACAAACAAAGAAACCTGCATCCTTGTTATAGAAAAGCGCATCTTCCTTCTTACGGAAGCCTTTTGAAACAGCTGGATGTAGTTTAGCGACTAAATGCACTTTTTCTTTTTTGGTAAATTCAATATTATTCTTCCCAGAGTAGGCCTTATCCCCAACAATTGCTTCAATGGTGACACCATTATTCTTAGATTTTTGATATAACTCTTCTAAAACAGGGCCATCACTTTTTTCACCAGACGTCACCACACAGGCGGTGATAATGTGCTCATCTGTCATGGCTAGATGCTCTTTATATCCGTAAAAGGAAGTATCCGCACTTTTATAACCAATTCTTGCCTCTTCCTTAACAGAGGACTCCAAGCGCTCTAAGTCATCCTCTACAGTTTCTTTTAGGTCATTGAATTTCTGTGAGATAGCAGGCAAGGCTAGGAGTTCATCGTGTTTTTCAATCATAGCCATTAGTTTCTCAGTATAAACCAACTCTGTTTCAAGGGAATCTTCTTGCGTTTTATTGGGAAAATCAGATGCGATATCCTCCGAATACCGATAAATCGTTTTGCTCAAGGATTTCGAGCGTTCTCGGAGGATTTCTTGCGGCTTCTTGTATTTGTAGTGAGCTTTGGTATGGGTCGCATCCACAATGAGGAATATGACTTTTAATCAAGCCAAGTTCTAGCGCAATTTGGACGGATTTAGCGATGAGTAAATCAAGTAAGCCTTGGTCTTTTATTCGCAGTTTTCGAAATTTAGTCAATGAAGACGATTCAATGACAGGGTCTTCAGGAGCTAGACCAAAGAAGTATTTGAAGGCCATATCGGAAAAGGAGCGTTCCACCACATCTATATCGGACAACTGATAGATGTCGTTTAATAGGAGATGCTTGAACATCATGATGGGAGAGTAGGCACGACGTCCAAAGTCTGGACGATAATTCTTTTCAAGCTCGTCATAAACAAAGCTAAAATTACAGAGTTCCGTTAACTGACGTAAAAAATGAGTTTTAGGAACAATAATATCATATATATTAGAATAGGGACTAACCTCTAAAGTCAACTGATTATCAAGCATACTATCACCTTAACTTTAGTACAGCAAAAAAACATCAAACGATGACTTTCTCAGTGGGCTCGAGTTTTACCAATCTCTCTTTTAATTTCTTATTATAAAGTTGACTGAAAGAGACAAAATTTTAGAATACGGAAAAATAAATAACAATGTAACACTATTATTTTGTGCTTTTTAGAATCAAAAGAAGAACAAAGGTTTGAGTTTTTGCCCATTTTGTAGAAATCTGGCAAAGTTGTTATTCAATTCACTGATATGTAAAGCCCTTTGTCAAGTAAAAACAATCAAGCTTAGAAAAAATTGAACGCATCTGGAAAGAGTCTAAATCTTAGCTCCGGGCATTGGCCATTCTGATATTCGTGGATTGGTTACCTACAGGTCAATGGTTCTGCCGCGAGTCCTACTCTCTATAAGCG
>NZ_JBHSOJ010000016.1:331816-332355 GCF_042656225.1 Streptococcus caledonicus | reverse complement strand
CTTACATCGTGAACTATATCCAAGAACTACGACGACTTTATGGAGAAAAGGCAGAGGTTCTCTGTGGTTTACCTTGTATCACCAGCTCAAGGGATTCCTTGTGTTGTCAGGGCACCAACAACTATGATGATTGAAGGTCGCAGACGTGTCAAAACCGATAAAAAAGATGCAGCGACCATTGCTAAGGCTCTGGCTTTTAGAAGTTATAGTCCCGTCCATATTCCATCGGCAGAGGATGAACAAGTCAAAAAAGTATATCCGAATGAGGACAGACCATCAATTGTCTCTCAAGAAAATCAAGCAACAGATTTTAGCCTTCTGTCTTCGCCATGAGTTTCGATATACAGACGGTGCCAGTCACTGGACTCAGAAGCACGTGAAATGGCTTCAGTCGCTCCAACCAGTAGGATTGTATGCTGAAATCCTAACCGAATATTTCCTCAGCTACGAAAAGCTAGTTGACCAGATCGAACGCTTTGATAATCGTATCGAACAACTCTCTCTAGGAGACAGTGACCAAGAAAAAGTGGCTAAGTTGA
>NZ_JBHSOJ010000016.1:310495-331806 GCF_042656225.1 Streptococcus caledonicus | reverse complement strand
TCGTAACAGAGATTGGGGATTTTAATCGTTTTGCGACCGCTCAACAAGTTGCCTCTTACCTTGGGTTGACCCCTAGTGAAAATTCTAGTGGGGAAAAAGAACGAAAAGGAGGGATCACTAAGGCTAGCAACAGTCATGTCAGACGAGTGTTGATTGAAGCGACTCAGTCTATAGCGAAAGGAAGGGTCGGTCATAAGTCGAAAAAACTTGAAAAGCGTCAAAATGGCAATTCTCCTGAGGTTATTGCCTATGCGGATAGGGCTAATGAACGGTTGAGAAGACGTTAGTACAAGTTGGTCTTGTCGAACAATAAGAAACAAAATGTGGCTAAAACAGCGATTGCTCGTGAATTTTCAGGGTTTATCTGGGGGATGATGACAGGGAGAATTATTTGAGTTTAGGCTTTGTTTTCGTATACTTTTTTGACTTATTTTATCATCGCAGAGCGATGAGGACCTAGAAGGCGAGCAATCTCAGCGTTTTTCTTCCCCATCTTGAGATAGGCACTAATTTCTCCTCGTTCAGAGGCTGAGAGGTGTGAATAAGATCGATTTTTGGTAGAATGATTAGTGGACATGTTCATCTGCTTTCTATACTGAGTTGGGGGAATTCTAGTATATCAGACGAACATGTCTTTTCTGTTGCACTTCATTTTACAACGCGGGGATTGTATTTTCCAATAACATTTAACTTGCCAGTTCGAGCTCTTTTTGTTAAAATAATAAAAGTGTGTAATGGACACACAGAAATTACGGCTAATCCGCTGGGACGATAGACTGCTCTTAAGATTAGTAAGATAGGAGAATAACAAATGAATCCATTAATCCAAAGTTTGACTGAAGGTCAACTTCGTACTGACATCCCATCATTCCGCCCTGGTGACACTGTCCGCGTTCACGCGAAAGTTGTCGAAGGTAACCGCGAACGTATCCAGATCTTCGAAGGTGTTGTCATCTCTCGTAAAGGTCAAGGGATCTCAGAAATGTATACTGTTCGTAAAATCTCAGGTGGTATCGGTGTAGAACGTACGTTCCCAATTCACACACCACGTGTTGATAAAATTGAAGTGGTACGTTACGGTAAAGTCCGTCGTGCTAAACTTTACTACTTGCGTGCTCTTCAAGGTAAGGCTGCTCGTATTAAAGAAATCCGTCGTTAATTCTAAGATATAAAGACCGTTAAATGAGCAAAGCAAAATAGGAGTTTTGACAATGGACGTTGGCGTTCGAGGAAAACGATCTTTTTTGCACAACTCATAGGTTCTATTCAATTCAACTCTCTAACTTAGAAGGGTTGCGAATAACGTACGGATAAAAATCTGCCTTAGGCAGGTTTTTTACTAGCTCTCTTAGTTAAATGGATATAACAAATTCCTCCTAAGAATTAGTTGCAGGTTCGATTCCTGCAGGGGGCAAAACAAGGGTGAAGAGGTTGGGGAAAATGATTCCAGCCTCTTCGTTTTTACAGTAATGTTAGGGTGATCTGATGATTGATTGAAATATGCAGAAGTCGAACTTTTATAGTCGTGACTTCTGTTATATTTATGGAGAAAGTGTAATGGCTTTAGAAGATGTGGTATTTACCAAAAAGCGAGTGTGTTTTGATAAGTTAATTTCTTATGGATTTTCTTTTGATGGAGAGATTTACCGTTATACAGAGAGCTTCTTAGAGGATAGTTTTGAAGCTAGAGTTAGCATTTCAAAAGATGGGGATCTTTCTGCTTGTGTTATTGATTTGGAGCTTGATGAGGAATATTTAGCGTTACGTGTTGAGCGTGTAGTAGGATCATTTGTTGGTCAAGTTAGAGAGGGTTATCTTGAGATTTTAGAAAGAATTGCGGCTACTTGTTTTGAAACTCAGCCATTTTCTCAAGAACAAACCAATCGTCTCGCTATTTATTTGACCGAAAATTTTGGAGATCAGACGGATAGTCCTTTTGCCAAATTCCCTAGCTTTACAGCTTTTCGTCATCCAGATAATCAAAAATGGTACGGTTTGGTAGGTACTGTGGAGCGATCTAAGTTGCAGTTAGGGGAAGAGGAATGGTCAGAAGAGGGGTTAAAAGAAGTGGTGGAAATCATTAACATCAAGGTTTCTCCCAATGATATTCCAAGCCTTATCGAGAAAACTTCAATTTATCCAGCTTATCATATGTCTAAGAAGTCATGGGTAACGGTGGTTTTGGATGGTAATGTATCTGATCAAGAGCTCTTTGAATTAGTAATCAACAGCCGTCAATTGGTTGCTCCTAAAACAGTTTCTAATCCTAATGGTACAGATTACTGGATTATTCCTGCCAATATGAAAAATTATGATATTGATAAAGACTTCGCTGTCAGCTCACAGGTTTACTGGCATCAGAAAAAATCCCTTAAAAAAGGAGATATCGTTCTAATTTATATTACTGCTCCGACAAAAGCGGTGCGCTATATTTGTGAGGTCCTCAAAGATAACATATCTGATGGTGATGAAAAGTTGATGAGTATTCAGTTGCTGAAAAAACTATCTGATATTGAACTCTCTCTAGATTTACTAAAAGAATTAGGGGTAACTAATATTCGTGGCCCTCGTCGGCTAACTGCATCAGCCATTTCCTTTATCAAAAAGAATATTTTATCATAAAAAGCCTTCATAAGGGCTTTTTTTTCATAAGAAAAGACGGTATAATAGTTCCAATTATTGAAATGAAACGAGGAGTTCTGATGAAGAAAAGTTTTATCCATCAGCAGGAAGAAATTTCTTTTGTTAAAAATACGTTTACTCAGTATTTGAAAGATAAGCTTGAAATTGTTGAAGTTCAAGGGCCTATCTTGAGTCAAGTCGGTGATGGTATGCAGGATAATTTATCAGGTGTCGAAAATCCTGTATCGGTTAAGGTAAAGTTGATTCCTGAACACACTTTTGAAGTGGTACACTCGCTTGCTAAATGGAAACGTCATACTTTGGCACGTTTTGGCTTTAATGAGGGGGAAGGACTTTTTGTTCATATGAAGGCTTTGCGCCCAGACGAGGACTCACTTGACCCAACTCACTCTGTTTATGTGGATCAGTGGGACTGGGAAAAGGTTATTCCTGACGGACAACGTAATATTGCTTATTTAAAGAAAACAGTTGAAAAAGTTTATAAAGCAATTCGTCTGACTGAACTTGCGGTTGAAGCACGATATGACATTGAATCCATTTTGCCTAAGCAAATCACCTTTATTCATACGGAAGAATTGGTAGAACGTTACCCAGATTTAACACCAAAAGAGCGTGAAAATGCAGTGTGTAAAGAATATGGTTCAGTCTTCTTGATTGGAATTGGTGGCGTCTTGCCAGATGGTAAACCTCATGACGGCCGTGCACCTGACTATGATGACTGGACAAGTCACTCAGAGCGTGGTTATAAAGGTTTAAATGGTGATATTTTAGTGTGGAATGATCAACTTGGAACAGCCTTTGAGTTGTCTTCAATGGGAATCCGTGTCGATGAAGACGCCTTGAAACGTCAGGTAAAAATCACTGGAGACGAAGATCGCCTTGAACTAGAATGGCATAGAGCACTTCTAAACGGCCTTTTCCCATTAACCATTGGTGGTGGTATTGGACAATCACGACTTGTGATGTTCTTGCTCCGTAAAAAACATATCGGAGAAGTGCAATCAAGTGTCTGGCCAAGAGAAGTACGTGAAGACTATGACAATATTCTCTAATGAAGTGATTCGATAGATAAGATTCATAACATAAGGCAAGCCTGTTCGGTTTGTCTTTTTTTGAAATCAAAAAAACGCCAGCAGGAGCAAGCGTTTTTGATTTCAAATGATTATTTGAATGAGTCTGCCCACTCTCCACCACGGAAGATTGGCACAACTTGTCCATCAACAGTGATACCGTCTACATCCATGTGCTCTGATCCAATCATAAAGTCAACGTGAGCAGTTGAACGATTAAGACCAGCAGCTTCAAGTTCTTCTTGACTCATTTCAGTACCACCTTTGATTGAGAAAGCGTAAGCTTGACCAATAGCCAAGTGATTTGAAGCATTTTCGTCAAATAGGGTATTGAAGAAGGTTAGTCCTGATAGTGAAATTGGTGTTTTGTGTGGTACGAGGGCAACTTCTCCAAGAGCACGTGCACCTTTACTTTCTTCAACCAATTTCTTGATAGTAGCTTCGCCTTTTTCAGCGGTTACTTCTGTGATTTGACCATCTTTGAAGGTGAATTTCATGCCTTCGATAATTGTTCCAGCATAGCTGAGTGGTTTGGTAGATGATACATATCCTTCTGCACGACGGAAATCAGGAGCTGAGAAGACTTCTTCTGTTGGCATATTGGCAATGAACTCATCACCTTGGGCGTTGACAGAACCTGCGGCTTCCCAAACATGATTTTTAGGCATTCCGAGTATCAAGTCTGTTCCTGGTGCAGTGTAATGCAGAGCATCAAACTGGTATTTGTTAAGAAGCTCGGCTTTTGCGACCAAGTTAGCTTGGTGTTCATCCCAGGCCTTGATTGGGTCTTCTTCGTAAACACGGTTTAATTTGAAAATGGTATCCCATAGCGCATCAACTTGCTCTTCTTCAGTAGCAAGGTCAGGGAAGACAAGGGCAGCCCATTCTTTACCAGCAGCGGCAGCAAGATTCCAGCTCACTTTATTAGCTTGGGTAGCTTCTCGTTGTGCAGCAAGAGCAAGAGACTGTGCCTGCTGCGCTTTTGACAAACGATCTTGATCAACACCAGCAAAAACATTTGGGTCAGAAGAACGAATGAAGAGGCGACTGGCTTTTTTCTCTAAAAAGTGATTTGATTTAGCAACGACGTAATCTGCAACAGTTGTCACGCAATCTTCATCAGCGTGGAGGAGTTTTTCACGTGTAATTTGATCATCAGAGTAATCAAGAATAACTTCAGCAGCTCCGTGGGCGTAAGCTGATTTCACCAAAAGACGTGCGAATTGTGACTGTTCTACATCCACAGTCATAATGACGGTATGGTCTTTTTTGACACCCAGTCCTTTGACAATAAGCAAATCAGCATATTTTTTTAAGTTTTCTTCAAAATTAGGTAATGTCATAACCCTCTCCTATTTTCTAAAAGTCGCTTTTAAATATAGCATATTCTTCTAAATTTCTCAATGAAAAATCTTTACTATTGTTTGCGAAATCCCTCATTTCATGGTAATATAGATAAGAATTAAGCAAAGAAGAGGAATAATCATGGCTTTTGGTGATAATGGAAATCGTAAAAAAACACCTTTTGAGATTTTAGTGCAAATTGTAGTCATTTTTATGATTTTGGTTACACTTGGTGGAGTGGTCTTTAGTGCCATTAACATCTTGATGTAAGGTAAGATTCATTAGAGAAATGGCAGGGCAAGAGCTCTGCTTTTTATCAATAAAAAGAAAAAGGGATAGTCGTGAAGGACTAAGGTCTTAATGAAGCTATTCTATTTAGTTAAAAAGAGAAAGGAAAGAGGGGACTTCGGTTAGGTATTGTGCTAATCTGAACTCGGGCTAAATCCTCGGAAAAAAGATAAACCAACTCTTGTGCAAGCACTCATCGTTGGTTTCCTATTTTTCTATCGGATTTGGGCGCCCTCTGTATCATAAGTTATGTCAATGTTTTTGGATACTGCTAAGATTAGTGTGAAGGCTGGTCGTGGTGGTGATGGCATGGTGGCTTTTCGTCGTGAAAAGTATGTACCAGATGGTGGCCCATGGGGTGGTGATGGCGGAAAAGGTGGCTCAGTCATCTTTAAAGTAGATGAGGGGTTACGCACCCTTATGGATTTCCGTTACAATCGTAAATTTAAGGCTCGAGATGGTGAAAAAGGAATGACCAAAGGGATGCACGGAAAAGGTGCTAAAGACCTTATCGTCTCAGTTCCTCAAGGGACAACTGTTCGTGATGCGGAGACAGGTAAAGTCTTAACTGACTTGGTAGAGCATGGGCAAGAGTTCATCGTGGCGCGTGGTGGTCGTGGTGGCCGTGGGAATATCCGTTTTGCGACACCTCGTAATCCTGCACCTGAAATTGCGGAAAATGGGGAGCCAGGTGAAGAGCGTCAGCTTGAATTAGAATTAAAAATCCTCGCAGACGTTGGTTTAGTTGGTTTCCCATCAGTTGGTAAATCAACTATTCTTAGCGTGGTATCGGCAGCTAAACCCAAAATTGGTGCCTATCACTTTACAACGATTGTGCCTAACCTTGGTATGGTTCGTACGAAGTCTGGGGAGAGCTTTGCGATGGCAGACCTTCCAGGATTGATTGAAGGGGCTTCTCAGGGTGTTGGCCTTGGGACACAGTTCCTTCGCCACATTGAGCGCACGCGTGTTATTCTTCACGTCATTGACATGTCAGCTAGTGAGGGACGTGACCCTTATGATGACTATGTGCAAATCAATACCGAGCTTGAAACTTATAACCTGCGCTTGATGGAGCGTCCGCAGATTATCGTTGCCAATAAAATGGACATGCCAGAATCAGAAGAAAATTTGAAGATTTTTAAGGAAAAATTAGCAGCTAACTATGATGAATTTGATGAGTTGCCAATGATTTTCCCAATCTCAAGTTTGGCGCATCAAGGTTTGGACAATCTCTTGGAAGCAACAGCAGAGCTGCTTGATCAAACAGATGAATTCCTGCTTTACACCGAAGAAGACATGCAAGACGATGAAGTTTACTATGGCTTCAATGCAGACGAGCGTCCATTTGAAATCACACGTGATGACGATGCCGCTTGGGTGCTTTACGGTGAGAAATTAGAACGTCTCTTTGTCATGACCAATATGGAACGTGACGAGTCTATCATGAAATTTGCCCGCCAATTGCGTGGTATGGGAGTTGACGAAGCCCTCCGTGAACGTGGTGCCAAAGACGGTGATATCGTCCGTATCGGAAACTTTGAATTCGAGTTTGTGGATTAACACAGTCCGGTGGACTGTGTTAACCCGAGTTCAGAAATAAGAGAGCGAGGCAATTCCGTTGGACCTTTTAAGCCAAAATTTAGAAACGAAAGAGTGAGGTAGTCTGGTGGAGCTTGATAGTCTGTGGATAAATTGTCAAAGCCTCTTTCCCTAAGAATGAGATAGTAAAATCTAACTTAAGTCGAGAAATCATAGAGTGCAAATCACTAGATTTTATAAATAGGAGTTTTAGATTATGCAACATAAAGGTACAGTTCAACTTGAAACGGAACGTCTCATTTTAAGACAATTTCAATTTGAAGATGCAGAAACCATGTTTCAGAATTGTTGGTCTAATAGAGATGTGTGGAAGTGGACCAGCTATGAGGAAATGTCTATTGTTGACGATCTTATCACAAAAAATGGTCTATTTACGGATTGGTGGTTGGATTTATATGAGCATCCTAATCGTTATAATTGGGCCATAACCTTGAAATCAACAGACGAACCGATTGGCCGAGTTTTTGTCATTCAGATCAACGAAGAAAGTGCAGAGGCTGAAATTACCTATGAAATAGGTGAAAAATGGTGGAATCAGGGGTTAATGACAGAAACTCTTAAAGAAGTTAGTCGTTTTTTATTCGATGATGTTCATGTAAAACGACTGATTGCTTATCATGCTAAGGAAAATCCTTCTTCAGGAAAAGTCATGACCCACATTGGGATGACCTTGTTCAAGATTGTTCCAAATGGCTATACTTGTAATGCTGGAACATTCGATAGTCATTATTATGAAATTTTCAATAAATGATACAGGAGGTCGAACATGGGAGATAAACCGATATCTTTTAAGGATAAAGATGGCAACTTTGTTTCAGCGGCTGATGTTTGGAATAAGGAAAAATTAGAGGAGCTGTTTACCCTCCTCAATCCTAATCGCAAACTTCGTTTGGAACGAGAAAAATTAGCCAAAGAAAACACAGAGGAGCAAGCCTAGTGGCCTGCTCTTTTTAGCGTACAAGATTTTCTGATGTTAATTCATACCGTATTTCAGCCACTTCCTCAATGAATTTGCGGTCGTGTGACACGCTAATGATAGCTCCGGGGAAGTTTTGCAATAACTTTCTGATTTCAGGTTGTGAAGTTGGTGAAAAATTTCTAGTTGGCTCATCTAGAAGGAGAACATTGGCTTTCTCTAGCACCATTTTGGCAAAGAAAAGTTTGGCTTTTTGTCCGCCAGAAAGCTGTCCTATCGGATGTGAGACTTCCTCTCTGGTAAATTTGAGGCTAGCCAGTAAGGTACGGACCTCTTGCTCCATTGATGTTTGGCTGAGAAAGGCTAGCGCAGTCATCTGATTATCCATACACTCCTCGTAGGTCTGAGGCATGTAGCCCAGTTTGATATCAGCTCGCGCAGACAAATGCGTATGAATTTTCTTGAGTAGATGTGTTTTACCAATCCCATTTTTCCCAGTAAAGACCAGTTTATCTTGACCCAAAATGCGGAGGTCAATCACTTGACCTGTCTCTAAAACATCATTCTCCCAGTTGAGTAAAACTTTACGAGGAGGAAGCGGTGTGATGTCTGAAAAGAAGATGTTGATGATGTCGTCATTGTCGGGAATGGCGGTGAAGGTTGCAGCTTCTTTGTCATAGCGTTTTTCTTGAGATTTGATATTTTTGAATTTTTTAGCCAGAAGCCGACCAGCCACATCGTTTTTGGTATTCCTTAATTGATGCTCAACACTCTGGTGGAGGCGATGAATCCTAGCCAGTCTGTCAGCATGTTCCTCCCTCTCCTTATTAGCAAGCTGTAATTGTTTCTCGTAGGTTTCCCTGCGCCATATCTGATATTCCTTATAGGTCATTGGCTGATAAGTTGCCTTAGATTGGGTCCGTTTTTTCACGAGTTCCAACTGCAAAATAGCTGTCGCGGTTGCCTCCAAGAACTGCTCATCATGTGAGATGAAGATAATGGTTTCTTGGCTACGCCTGATAAAGGATTCGAGCCATTGAAGAGTTTCCAAGTCCAAATCATTTGAGGGTTCGTCAAGAAGAATGAGGTCTGGTTCATAGCTGAGCAGTTTAATCAGTTGCAATTTTAACCGTTCTCCGCCAGATAAGTTTTTTACGCTCTGCCCTTTTTCCTCACAATCAGCCAGAGGAAAATCAAGATCGTCAGCTAATTGATAGAGGCGATTAAAATCAAGGCGGTCAAAGTCGGCGTCTTGGTAAAGGAAATCCGTTACGGTAAGCTCAAGCTCTTCTTGTGGCAGGCTCTGTGGCAGATAAGCAGGGCAGTGAAAGTGGTTGATGACATTTCCGTTGATGGAAGCGTAGGTTGAGACGAGGTCTGGCTGATAGAGAACCTGCATCAAGGTTGATTTACCCGTTCCTTCCTCTCCGATAATGGCCAATTTGTCACCAGGATTGACGACAAGCGATAAGTCATTAAGGAGAGTAGAGAGGTCCTTTTGATGGGTGATGGTGAGATTTTGGAGTTGTAAAATAGGCGTCACCTCTTTCTGCTAACGATTGCCACGATTGTGATAACCACAAGCTCTCTGAGCCTTCGTTGTAGGATGTAGAGATTTATTATTGTGAATGTTACGTTTGTGAGATGCTTGTTTTTCTTTTTGTTGATTAAGAATGGTATGGTGGGTAGTAGTTGTTGACATGAGCTATTCCTTTCCAGTCGTCGATTCAGGGAAGACGACAAAAACTCCCAACCTTATCAAGTTGAGAGTGTGTTAGCTGAATAATCTCTTAGGGCATCTTGAAATCCTTAGTAAAATAATGGAGAAAATCTCTCCACTATTGGCTAAAATTGGGAAACTAAAATATAGGATAGAATGCTAGAGAAAATAGAAAAAGAGCACACCTAAAAACACATCTTGATAAGGCTTACCAATAACATGTTGCTTAGTTGATCATGGCTCCATTCCTCCAAATATTTTTTCAAAGGTAGTATAACATTTTTTGAAAACGATGTCAAACCAAAAATGAACACGTGTAATTTCCCAAAGTGAGTTCCACTTTGGTTTCCGAAGTGGAACTTAGTCTGAGACTCTAGTATGTAAAAATGTTACAACAAATAGGTAATGGATTTGATGTAACATTTTTATAATAGATATCATAAAGAAACTTAAGGAGTTTATCATGAAAAAATGAAGTTTTTGTCGGTATTTACTATCATGGGAGCGATAGTTGTAGGACATGCTACATGTGGTAAGTCTAAGAGCAGTTCTTCTGCTTTGGGAATGATTAATGTTGTTTTTCGTGAGGAATGTTCTGGAACTCGTGGTGTTTTCATTAAATTATTTCACATTAAAGAAAAAATGATGCAGCTTAAAAAGTTAATTTGACAACGAATAAAGTAATTGTTACCAACTCAACATCTTGATGGTGATAACAGTCATAGGTAATCCATCACATGTTGGAGCTATCTCACTTGGTTTGTTTTTTTGCAATGTCATCAGCTTATTGGTATCAGTGGTGAATTATATTCAATCAAAATTAGAATTTTAAATCCTATAATATCATTGATAGACTTCCGAGACCTTTGGAGCGTCCGCATTTTTTAAGAAAGAAACAAAAAGAAATTTTTGAATTTAGATTATTATTTAGAAAGGAAAATCTGGTTACTTAGTCACAGAAAGCGCTAGTTGAGCCTTGTTCCAATCAATCGTCAATTCATAGTCGCTATTATCACGGATCGTGTGTTCAAAGTCAGTGGTATAAAGGACAAGACGAAGGGTGCTATTTTCTTCCAAAGCGTAGATGGTTGGTTGCAGTTCCAAAGTCACTTGCATCCAGTCGTCTGGTATGACTTCTTTAATCGTTAATAATCCGTCACGATTTTGTAGGTTGAGGTGACCTTTAGTAATCACACGATAGGCTGCTTCACGCTGAGGGAGCTCAACCAGGTGTTCTTTTTCAAAGAGACGGCCGTTATCAAGAGATTTTGGAGAAATAATGGATGGTATATCTTGAAGGTATTTTTTCTCTCCTTGTTCCAATAGCTGAGCTGAGAGCAAACCTTTATTGGTTGAAGATTTGACAGACAAGGTTAATTTGACACGCCCGTTTAGCAGCAGCGCTTTTTCAACAGGAATATCAATGGTGATGGCGTTGGCTTTTTTAGTAAATAAATCAGCCTTGAAGTTATTGAAATTCTTGCCATACTTGGTAAAGCTATCGTCGTTATAGTGATTGGAAATGATGTGGCCTTCACTTGATAAGTCAAAGGTTTCGTAGTTTTGAGAACCAAATGTTTCAAGAGTTTTCCACGTTTGAGCAGAACGGTTATCCTGCCAAATAACTACTGGGAGGTTATGGTTATTTTCTTGCCCCAAAAGCTTTTGAGAAAGAAGTGTGTTCATGCTTTCACGGAAATCAATAGATTGCCAGTTGTTTATGTAGACGTGGGCGCCGTGGTGAAGGAACAAGTGTTTATCAATATGGTTTGGAAGAGCATTAAACATATTAAAGACATTGATTGGTTTAACATTCCAGTCTTGAGTACCATGAGTAAAGACGACAGTGGCTTTTACTTTATCAGCATTTTTGATGTAGTTACGGTTGTGCCAAAATTGGTTATAGTCTCCGTTAACTCGATCAATATCTATCCCTTGTTGTTCCAAGAATTTTTGGTAGGTAGCATTGTTGCGAAGATAGTCTCCAGCTAAAAGATTACGAGAATAGGTAAGCTCTGTTAAACTATTAAGGTCTTCACCAGGGTAGCCACCAGGGCTAACGATAAGACCATTTTCACGGTAATAATCGTACCAAGAAGAAATACCAGCTTCTGCGATGATGACGTCTAAGCCATCTACGCCTGTTGTTGCTAAAGCATTTGACATGGTACCAAGATAAGATAGCCCAGAAGTGACCACTTTACCAGTCGCCCAAATGGCTTCAATACGACGTTCTCTAGTCTTACTTGTAAAGGCAACAGCTCTGCCATTTAACCAATCAATAACGCTCTTGTAGGCTTCTACCTGCTGGTAGTCCCCTGTTGTCATAAAGCCATCGGAGTTGAGGGTACCGATACCTGAAACGTAGATATTGGCAAAACCACGCGCTAGCATGTAGTCATTGAGGGTGTAGCTAGGACGAGGTAGGTTTGTGAAGCTCTCTTCAGTCTCTGTCACCAGAGTAGCTTGACTCTGACTGTCAAGTGTTTGGATTTTTTCTTCTCTTAAGGAAATAGCTGACGCTGATTTGACGGTTAATTCGCCTTCCATTTTATGAGTCAGTGCATCAGAGGCGGGTTCATTAACTCCTTGCTGATAAGGAGAGGCAGTCATGATAACAGGGATTTTGTGAGTCGTTTTAGGACGTATGATATTGACTTTGATGATATCAGTTTGACCATCACCATCTGTATCAACTGGTGTTTCCACATAAACGACTTCACGAATGACGTTGCTAGTATCAAACGTTGCTAGAGATTTTCCATTGAAAAAGGCGTAATCATTGGTGACTGGAATAAGATTTTCTGTCACTAAGCGGTCAATTAAGGTATTGCCAGATGGGCAACGTGTAGCAAGTAATTGATGAAGATTGCCTAGGCTAGAATCAAATATGATTGGGAAATGGAGCTTTTCGATAAATTCAGTCGTGTCTTTGAAATCTACATTTGGAATAAAGCCAAGAACTTGCAAGGCAACAGTATTAAAAATATTGGCAGTGACTTCTTTGTCAGACTGGAAGAAAGAAAGTAGGTCTGTTTCAGTATCCGCAATCCACATGGACAGGGCGTAGTCTGTATCTTGGTAATGAAGTGACAAGATTTTGTTGAGGAATGTTTTAAAGTTTAGTTTGAAACTCTTATTTGAGTTGACATTAAAGCCTAGCGAACGAAGTTCCTGCTCAGCTATGTTTTCAGAAACAGCAAAATAAGATAGTTGATTGTATTTCATAAAAATCCTTTCATACGTAGAAGTTTTAATCTTAATAAGATGAGTCTATCAATCATAAAAAAGTAAACGTTTTTATTTGAAGATATACCTTTACTTTGTTTATTATACTTGATAGAATGGTTAATGTCTAAAAAAATTCGTATTTTGAAAGGAAATTAAGACAAATGGATGTTACATGGACAGTGAAATATATCACTGAATTCTTAGCGACTGCTCTCCTTATCATTATCGGTAATGGTACAGTTGCTAACGTTGACCTTAAAGGTACAAAAGGAAACAACTCAGGTTGGATCTTGATTGCTATTGGTTATGGTTTGGCAGTTATGATGCCAGCGCTTATGTTTGGTAACGTATCTGGTAACCACATTAATCCAGCCTTTACACTAGGTCTTGCAGTATCTGGACTTTTCCCTTGGAAACATGTTCCAGCTTACATCATTGCTCAACTTTTAGGAGCGATGTTTGGTCAGTTGATGATTGTTATGGTTTACCGCCCATACTTCATGAAAACGGAAAATCCAAATCACATCTTAGGATCATTCTCAACAATCAATGCTCTGGATAACGGTACTAAAGAAAGCCGTAAAGCAGCAACAATCAATGGCTTTTTAAATGAGTTCCTTGGGTCATTTGTTCTCTTTTTTGGTGCGCTTGGTTTGACTAAAAACTTCTTTGGTGCTGAACTAGGTTCATTGATTAAAGAAACGCTTACCTCACAAGCAGCAGCTTATGGACAAAAATTGTCAGAATCTGATATCGCTGATGCAGCAAAAGCACAAGTGGCTCAAATGACAAATGGTAGCCAAGCAGTTGCCCATGTTGCTCTAGGTTTCCTTGTTATGGCACTTGTAGCGGCGGTTGGTGGTCCAACTGGTCCTGGTCTTAACCCAGCGCGTGATCTTGGTCCTCGTATCGTCCATGCTATTCTTCCAAAATCAATTCTTGGTGAAAACAAAGCAGATTCTAAATGGTGGTACGCTTGGGTAGGTGTTTGTGCGCCAATCCTTGCTTCAATCGCTGCGGTAGCACTTTTCAAATACCTTTACCTATAAGAAGATTTGATAAGTTACTATTTGGCATGAATAGAAAAAAGTTTAGGCATTTTGAACTGCTCCCTGTCAAGTGGACAATGAAATAATAAAAGATTAAGCAACGGCCTTGTCCCTCAATTCAAGAGGGGCAAGGCCGTTGTGCTTCTCTTGAAATCGTTCGTTATTGTAAAAATAGATATAGTCATCAATATCATAAACTAATTCCTCAAATGTCTTGTAAGCCTTCAAGTCATAACACTCCGTCTTAAAGTGACCAAAGAAACTCTCAATTGGCGCATTGTCAATGCATTTACCAACTCGTGACCTAGAGCGTGTCATCTGATATTGGGGCGTTACCATCCGGTATTCCCGTGAAGTGTATTGACTTCCTCTGTCGCTGTGGATGATTGGTGTGGCATCTGGATTAGCTTCCATAGTCTTTCTTAGGTTCTCCATGACAAGAGGATTGTCCATTATGCTTACTGATATGGTAAGCTACGATAGAGCCGTCATAAAGGTCTTTAATAGCACTTAAATAAGCTTTACAACCTCGTCCATACGGTAAGAAAGTCACATCTGTACACCATTTTTGATTAGGGGCTTGAGCTGTAACTCTTCTTCTGGGGTAAGGTTCGGTTTACTGTCTAACCCTTTACCTCTGCGATCTAGGAGTCCTTGACTCCCGTCCTTCTCAAACTTTCTCACCCAGGAATAAACTTATTGGTAGGAAATGCCATATTTCTCAATCGCTGTCTAATAGTCCTTATCATGAATAATGGTGAAGTTGACAATCTCCACACGTTCTTCAAAAGTGGTTTTTCGTCCTTGGTTCATATGACTTAATCCTTTACTAGTTGCTTTGATTTCTATACCACTAGTATACCGTTTTAGCCACTTTTCGAGAACACTTCTAGAGGATATTTGATACCTGTCACAAATAGTATACGTTGACCTGTTCCATTAAGATAATCTTGTACAGCTTGTTCTTTGACTTCTTTTGAGTATCTTATCCAATTTCTACTTTCTCTTAGTCCTGCTACACCTAGCTGTTGGTATTTACGACCCCAAGTTCTAATGGTGGTATCACTAACTTTATATTCCCTTATTAAGCCTGAAATGGATTTCCCTTTTTCTAAATACAAGTTAATAATCTCTAGTTTTTCTTCTACTGATTTTGGGATTCTTTTTGACATACGAAAACTCCCCTTTTAGTTTCTAGTGAATTTTTGTTTTTTCACTGTCCACTATAAGGGGGGCATATTATTTGTCCTAGCTTTTTTCATTTTTTAAATTATTCTTAAATTTTTAATTCTCTTGCTAAAATTTAAACTTTATTTTACAATAGAAAAGATTGGAGAACGATATGACATTAGTAACGAAAGCGACTTTCAAAACACCTGTTGTAAGGGTATTTGACAAAGACGCCAATATTTCTTTTTACCAAGAAACTCTAGGGTTTAGATTGGTTTCTGAAGAAAATGCTATTGCGATTTTTTCTGCTTACGAAAACTCTGAACGGACTTTCATTATTGAAGAGTCACCAACTTATCGTACCCGTGCTGTCAATGGTAAAACAAAACATCATAAGACGATTATCAAAGTAACAAGAGCATCTGATATTGAATGCTTATTGGCACGTGACATTACTGTTGATACTCTTTTTAAGGGGGAAAATGGCTACGCTTTTGAGGTGACTTCCCCTCAAGGGTACACCTACCTGATACATGCTGAGAACGACAGAGCAAGTCTTGTTACGATAGAAAAAACTGATTTTAAAGCTCAGCCTGATTTTTTGGGCTTATCTGATTTTACAATTGAAGAGCTTGTTCTCAATGTTCCAAATGTTGGTATTGCGCAAGCTTTTTATCGAAAACTTAATCTGTCGCTAGCAATAAGTTTTGTTGAGTCTGAGGGTGAGGACCTTCAAGTTAATCCAGATGATGTGTGGGACTTGGAGTATTTGGAGTTTACGTTGCCTGTGGAGAGTGAAATAGCACTCGTTAAAGAGGAATTGGAAACGTTGGGGTGTGCTATTGCCTACGATGATAAAAAATTACTGGTTACAAGAGATACTAGTAACATCGAAATTTGGTTTAGTAAGTCATGAAAACAATTTTAGGTAAGATTGATCAACAAATGGCTGCCAATCTCTATCATGGGGCTAGCCTTGCTCTTTATCGTGACGGTGTTTGGAGAGAGCACTACATAGGAACGCAGGACGGGGAGACTCCCGTCCTTCCTGGTCTTGCTTATGATTTGGCCAGTGTTTCCAAGGTTGTTGGTGTGGCAACTATTTGTATTTTTTTGTTAAATAGTGGAGCGATTCGATTAGATGATTCTCTCGTTAAGTATTATCCTGAATTTCATGATAAGTCGGTTACTCTGCGCCAGCTGTTGACCCATACAACAGGGATAAATCCTTTTATTCCAAATCGTGATAGGCTTTCAGAAAATGAATTAAAAGAGGCTATTAATCAAATCACGGTGACTGATCATAAGGCTTTTCATTATACGGACATCAATTTTCTCTTACTAGGTTTTATGCTAGAAGAAATTTTAGGTTGTCCATTAGCTGAGATGTTTCAGAAAGACATTTTTATCCCTTGGAAGATGACTGAAACTGATTTTGGCCCTGTAAAAGGTGCTGTACCAACGGTAAAAGGGGTAACAGATGGCTTGGTTCATGATCCTAAGGCAAAGGTTTTGGGAAGACATGCTGGGTCAGCAGGGTTGTTTTCAACACTAAGTGATTTAAAACGTTTCTGCCAGCATTATTTAGAAGACGATTTTGCTGAAAACCTTTGGACCAATATCAGCTTAAGCAATAAGACACGCTCTATCGGCTGGAATTTAGATGGTGATTGGATTGACCATACCGGTTACACGGGCCCTTTTGTGATGCTCAATCGTAAGGAGCAGTGTGCAGCGATTTTTCTAACCAATCGCACCTTTGAATACGATGACCGTCCCCTCTGGATTGCTAAGAGACGGGAACTGAGAGATGTGATTCAAGTTGCACTAAGTCGTTAAAACTCCTAGATTGTGATGACTTGCCGAGTGCTAGATGTTGTATCTAATGCTTAGAGCGTCATTGACATCCAGGACAGGGCAAATGCATAAAGTAAGTATGGTTTTCAGAAATTAGATTTTCAGCATGTAAACTCATTTTATCTCTAAAATGATGTTATAATCCTAACAGGGATAAAGAAATAATAACGAAAAAATGTAAAATAGCCGAAAATATATTGTAAAAATACATGTATCTCAAAAGTGATTACATGTATTTTCTTTATGCGTACAGCGTGCATCCGGAGTTTTTTTCTTGACTATTTCTGATCAAGTGATAGAATGGTAAGAGTAAGTTAGCACTTGTATGACAAGAGTGCTAAAATTTCGTTTTCGCATCACAAAAAGTGAAAACGGTTATCATATACTAAAACAAAATCAGGAGGAAAACAATGAGTTTGAAACCATTAGGTGACCGTGTTGTTGTCACATTTGAAGAAGTAGAAGAAAAAACAGTTGGTGGCTTTGTCCTCGCAGGAGCTTCGCATGATGCAACGAAAACAGCTACTGTTGTTGCGGTTGGCGAAGGTATTCGCACCTTAAATGGTGATTTAGTAGCACCAAGTGTTGAAGCTGGCGATAAAGTGCTTGTTGAAACGGGTGCTGGTATTGAGGTGAAGGATGGTGAAGACAAAGTATTTATCATCCGTGAATCTGACATTGTGGCGATTGTGGAATAAAGATAATATAAGGAAGGATAGAAAGGAGAGAGGGTAGCCGGTATGAGTTTAACTGAATACGGGCTACGGACGGCTGTAAAAAGATGAACTTTAACTAGACGCTAGCGTCGTCATTGAGTTCCCTATTTTGCTATTGTCCGGTAAACGCCCTCTATATCTTAATTATGGCAAAAGAGATTAAATTTTCAGCGGATGCACGTGAAGCAATGCTCCGTGGTGTGGATATTTTAGCAGATACAGTAAAAGTTACCTTAGGTCCTAAGGGACGTAATGTGGTGCTTGAAAAAGCCTTTGGTTCGCCACTTATCACTAACGATGGGGTAACCATTGCTAAAGAAATTGAATTAGAAGACCATTTTGAAAACATGGGGGCAAAACTCGTTTCAGAAGTGGCTTCAAAAACCAATGATATTGCAGGTGACGGGACAACGACTGCGACAGTGCTCACACAAGCCATCGTTCGTGAAGGTCTTAAAAACGTGACAGCAGGTGCCAATCCAATTGGTATCCGTCGTGGGATTGAAACAGCAGTTGCGACAGCTGTTGAAGAATTGAAAGGGATCGCTCAGCCAGTTTCAAATCGTGAAGCCATTGCACAAGTTGCTGCGGTATCATCACGTTCTGAAAAAGTTGGTGAGTATATCTCAGAAGCTATGGAGCGCGTGGGTAAAGATGGTGTTATTACTATCGAAGAATCACGTGGGATGGAAACTGAACTTGAAGTGGTTGAAGGGATGCAATTTGATCGTGGTTACCTGTCACAATACATGGTAACGGACAATGAAAAAATGGTGGCAGATCTTGAGAATCCATTTATCTTGATTACAGACAAGAAAATTTCAAATATTCAAGAAATCTTACCACTTTTAGAAGAAGTTCTTAAAACAAGTCGCGCACTTTTGATTATCGCTGATGATGTGGATGGTGAGGCCCTTCCAACCCTTGTTCTTAACAAAATTCGTGGAACATTCAATGTGGTTGCTGTTAAAGCTCCTGGATTTGGTGACCGTCGTAAAGCTATGCTCGAAGATATTGCTGTTTTGACAGGTGCGACAGTGATTACAGAAGACCTTGGTCTTGAATTGAAAGATGCGACAATGGCTGCGCTTGGTCAAGCGGCTAAAGTTTCTGTGGACAAAGATAGCACTGTTATCGTTGAAGGAGCTGGTAGCGCAGAAGCTATTGCTAACCGTGTCAACCTCATCAAGTCACAATTAGAAACGACAACGTCAGAATTTGACCGTGAAAAACTTCAAGAGCGCTTGGCGAAATTAGCTGGTGGTGTCGCTGTGATTAAAGTCGGTGCGGCAACCGAAACGGCCCTTAAAGAAATGAAATTGCGTATTGAAGATGCTCTTAATGCAACTCGTGCAGCTGTTGAAGAAGGAATCGTTGCTGGTGGTGGTACAGCACTTGTTCAAGTGATTGAAAAAGTTGCAGCGCTTGATCTTGAAGGTGACGATGCGACAGGTAGAAACATCGTTCTTCGTGCCCTTGAAGAGCCTGTTCGTCAGATTGCATATAACGCTGGTTACGAAGGCTCTGTTATCATTGATAAATTGAAAAACAGTGACTCAGGTATTGGCTTTAACGCTGCGACAGGTGAGTGGGTTAACATGGTAGAAACAGGAATCATTGACCCTGTTAAAGTGACTCGTTCAGCTCTTCAAAATGCCTCATCAGTGGCAAGTCTTATCTTGACAACAGAGGCAGTTGTTGCTAACAAACCAGAACCAGCTGCTCCAGTAGCGCCAGCTATGGATCCAGGCATGATGGGTGGGTTCTAAAATCACATTATCAGAACAAAAAGACAAATACTGAAAAGTTGGGTAAATGAACTGCTCCCTGTCAAGTGGACAATGAAATAATAAGAGAAGCACAACGGCCTTGTCCCTCAATTCAAGAGGGGCAAGGCTGTTGTGCTTCTCTTGAAATCGTTCGTTATTGTAAAAATAGATATAGTCATCAATATCATAAACTAATTCCTCAAATGTCTTGTAAGCCTTCAAGTCATAACATTCCGTCTTAAAGTGACCAAAGAAACTCTCAATTGGCGCATTGTCAATGCATTTACCAACTCGTGACATAGAGCGTGTCATCTGATATTGGGGCATTACCATCCGGTATTCCCGTGAAGTGTATTGACTTCCTCTGTCGCTGTGGATGATTGGTGTGGCATCTGGATTAGCTTCCATAGCCTTTCTTAGGTTCTCCATGACAAGTGTATTGACTGATATGGTAAGCCATAGAACCATCATAAAGGTCTTTAATAGCACTTAAATAAGCTTTACAACCTCGTCCATACCGTAAGAAAGTCACATCTGTACACTATTTTTGATTAGGGGCTTGAGCTGTGAACTCTCGATTGAGAAAATTCTCTTCGATAGTCACAAAGCTGGTCTTGGTGCAATAGCCTCTAGAACGGCGAATAACTGATGAGATGCCAAGGATACATATTAAGCGACGAATTCGCTTCTTGTTATAAGTTGTTCCAAGTTTCCGATTGACAGCTCGCGTCATTCGACGGTAGCCTAAAATTCCCTTGCGTTTGGTATGGAGTTCCTTGATGACTTTTAATAGTGTTCGATTTGTCTCCTCAGATGTAGTCTCTTTGTGATTAAGCCACTTGTAATAACCTGATCGAGACACTCCAAGTCATTGGCATAACTGGCTAATGAGGCTCCACTATGCTTATCGGAATAATCTTTAATAGCTTGAAATTCTTCTAAGTAACGTCCGAGTCTTACCATCGGTTTCTGCGTCTGATTTCTTCTACCTTTTTGGCGCTAGCCGTTAGAAGCAAAGCGAGTTACGGATAGCCCTGCAAGGCTTGTCCAAGCGTTAGGAACAGGGTGACGACACGATTGGCAACAAGCAACTGCAAGCAGTCCTTTTTCTAAATACCAGTTAACAATCTCTAGTTTTTCTTCTACTGATTTTGGACTTCTTTTTGACATACGAAAACTCCCCTTTTAGTTTCTAGTGAATTTTTGTTTTTTCACTGTCCACTATAAGGGGAGTATATCAAAACGATATCCAGCTTTTTTGCTTTTTATCCATTATGAAATGAGTGAATGATAAGAGAACAAAAGGGATGTAAAGGAATACAAGGGAAAAGGTTGTGAACTTAGATAAAGGATGTTAAACTGGAATAGGTTGAAGATTATAGTGGATTGAATAAAGGTTAGGACATCATTAAGTAGCTTTGAAGAACTCTAGTTCTATCAGCAGCTCCTAGCCTTGTCCTATTATTTTCTCAATCCACTGATATGTAAAGCCCTTTGTCAAGTAAAAACAATCAAGCTTAGAAAAAATTGAACGCATCTGGAAAGAGTCTAAATCTTAGCTCCGGGCATTGGCCATTCTGATATTCGTGGATTGGTTACCTACAGGTCAATGGTTCTGCCGCGAGTCCTACTCTCTATAAGCTTGGATCACAATGGTGCCACTTAGTGAATTCGTAGATGACTCAAACCTTGAAGTTCTAAACTCCTTCAAGATGCCCTCAATCTCATTTTTTCAATCCTTAGTGCTGTCAAAATTCACCTGTGATTTTTGATGGTACTAAGGATTCCTCATCGCTCTGCGATGATAAAATAAGTCAAAAAAGTATAAAACAAAGCCTAAACTCAAACAATTCTCCCTGTCATCATCCCCCAGATAAACCCTGAAAATTCATGAGCAATCGCTGTTTTAGCCACATTTTATTTCTTATTGTTCGAC
>NZ_JBHSOJ010000016.1:170834-310485 GCF_042656225.1 Streptococcus caledonicus | reverse complement strand
ATGAGTAATGGTGAAGTTGACAATCTCCACACGTTCTTCAAAAGTGGTTTTACGTCCCTGTTTCATACGACTTAATCCTTTACTAGTTGGTTTGATTTCTTTACCACTAGTATACCGTTTGTTTTAGCCACGTTTCGAGAACACTTCTAGAGGATAGTTGATACCTGTCACAAATAGTATACGTTGACCCTGTTCCATTAAGATAATCTTGTACGGCTTGTTCTTTGATTTCTTTTTAGTACCTCGTCCAAGTTTTACTTTCTCTTAGTCCTGCTATACCTAGCTGTTGGTATTTACGAACCCAAGTTCTAATGGTGGTATCACTAACGCCATATTCCCTTATTAAGCTTGAAATGGATTTCCCTTTTTCTAAATACAAGTTTACAATCTCTAGTTTTTCTTCTACTGATTTTGGACTTCTTTTTGACATACGAAAACTCCCCTTTTAGTTTCTAGTGAATTTTTATTTTTTTCACTGTCCACTATAAGGGGAGTATATCAGATATCTTAACCTCTTTTATTTATTTGGGAAAGTTATAAAGTTGTGGATATTCGTGACATTCTGGATTTTTGGGATGACAAATGGCACGCCCAAAGTAAATCATTGCTTGGTGCGCAGCCAACCATTTTTCAGGAGGTAAAATAGAGCACACATAATCTTCGACCTCACGAGGCGTCGCTGATTTTTTGACAATATCATGATGTTTGCAAATACGTTCGACGTGAGTATCAACCGCAAAAGCAGGGATACCAAAACCAACCGACATAACCACGTTGGCAGTCTTGCGTCCTACTCCTGCTAGACTTTCCAATTCTTGACGTGTTTGCGGAACCACACCACCAAAATCATTAACAAGTTGCTGAGCACATTTTTTCATAAACTTCGCCTTATTACGATAGAGTCCTAAGCGCGAAATGTACTGAGCAAGATCACTTTCAGAAGCTACTGCCATTTCCTCTGGCGTCGGAAAAGCTTCAAACAGAGCAGGCGTTACCTGATTGACAGCCTTATCTGTCGTCTGAGCTGATAAGAGTACAGCAATGACTAACTCAAAATGATTTTTAAAATCAAGGCTTGGTTCAGCATCAGGGAAAAGGGCAATAATTTCTTCGAGGACATGCCTCGCACGTTTCTTTGATAATACCATGTTTTTATTATATCAAAAAGCTCTACTATTGCTTAACATTATGATTTAATAAGACAAAAATATGATATTTGTGATAAACTCGATCTGTATTATAGCTCACTATTGCCGATTTATAAAGCTTTCTACCATTAGTTTTCTCTTATTTATGTTTAATAAAGTATCAAAACATCTAGTGTTCTCTTTTCAAATAATGGACTTTTCCCATTCCATTACTTTTTACCTGTAAATTCAAAAAGTCGTGTTGGAATCCCCGCGAGCACTTCTGTTAATTGCTGAGAGAGTTCTGTTTCTAAAGCCTTGCGTACCTTATTATCCATCTGGTTGAGTTCTTCCTCGGTCATGCCGATCAGCGTATAGTCTGGTGCCTTTAGGGTGTCAAACACTTTCTTACCGTTCAAGGTCATCGTCACCCCAAAATCAAGGTCAACTGTTGCTACCAATCTGACCTCTTTCCACGGAATTGGCACGGTCACCTTTTTAAACAAGAATTTTTTATCAATACGATACACTTCTTTTTCAGTCAACAAAACCTTGAGGCCTACGGTTCCATTAATCATACCAAAGATATTCTTATCATAAAGGTCTTTATAGTCTTCATAGCAGACCCAATACAATTGCGCTGCCTGTAGGCCGGTAAATTCTTTCGGCATCAGAAGGGAATCCTGCTCCCCCTTTTTCAACTTAAAAAGCCACTCCAGACCACTGTCCACAATCGGTTGCCACAAAACAGTTTCGGCCAACTGAGTAAGGTAATCATAACGGTCTAAATCCAAATCGGATGGCATAAAATTCAGTTTTGACATTTTTTCAACGAGTTCCTCTGAAAGCAGCTCAACATGGTCATAGCTGGAAGTATCTACCTGCTGAGCTTGCACCTCTGCACGGTCCTGATGGTAGTCCATACCCAAAAGCTCTGCTAAGAGTAGTCCTAACTTCTCCAATTGATGGTCTGGCCAAAATGTTGACTGCGCAAACACATTCATTGGGGCAATACAGTAACCATAAATCGCCATCACAAATTCTTCCTGAGTTGTCACCGTGAAAGATGGCTGAGCTACTTGGACCAATTTCCCAAGAACACATGACGCCAAATACTGCTCCCAGCTATCGTAGCTTGCCTGAATTCGTTCTGTCTGTTGGTCAAACAGCTCTTGAAATTCCGTCTCTGTAAGCAATTTTCCAGTGTAAGCCTTTGTCAACGTATCAATGATTCGGCAATCGTCAAATCCTTGAACCCCTCTGCCTTTTGTCATGTCAAACAATTTCTGATAAAGAGACTGTATGTGAGTATCTTCCACATTCGCAATAACCGCCTCAACATCAGAGAAATTCTGATACTTTCCTTCCTGCAAGTTTGTGACTTCTCTAAGTAGACTGTCTTTATCCACAATGTCAAAATTATTCCTTAGCCCTAATTTAATCATAGGACGAGTCACTACCGTAACACCTGACATAATCGCACTATAAAGCTCTTTTTCGATACGACGCTGACTAAGCTTCATCAAAAAATTATCCTCAAATCGGTAAGGAGCACACAATAAAACGTATTCCGATAACATATTTACCTCTTTCTCTAAGAAATTCGTTAACGCTTACATCATTCATTATACCAAAAATACAGAAACGGTTAATCATTTCTGTATCCTATTCGTTAATTCTCTTCTGATAATTTGGCTAAAAGCGTTTCTAAACGGGTTGCCGGACGTCCCAAGATACGCTCAATATCAGTTGAGACAACAGATAGCTCATCATTGGCAATGGCTGTATAAGTTGATACCCAGCTGTCGTACTCCCATTGCTCTGCTGGCCAGGCTTTTCGAGAGGCGTAGGCTTCGTCAACCGTTTCTTCGATGTAAGTAATCGGTTTTCCCCAGACTTTTCCAATTCGTTCTGCTATGTCGCCTAAAGTCAACGCTTCTGGTCCAGTCATGTCCAAAACCTGATTGTCATAATGTTCAGGATTTTGTAAAATAGCTAGCGCAACGCTTGCCACATCGTCTCGAACCACAGCCGATACCTTTCCGCTACCCGCAGGCCCCTTAATCTCCCCGTACTCACGCGCCAACTCCACAAAGAAATCCATGTAGAAATTATCCCGAATAAAGGTATAGGTAAACCCATTTTCTTTGATATAATCTTCCGTTGCGGCATGGTCACGAGCGAGCGTGAACGTGCTGTCTAAAGCAGCGTTAAAAAAGCTAGTATAGATAATATGGCGAACACCTGCTAGCTTAGCAGCATCAATGAAGGCCTTGTGTTCAGCCACGCGATGCTCTGATTCTCGCCCAGAAACCATAAAAAGAATATCGACACCAGTGAGCGCCTCCACCGTCACCTGACTCTGGTCATAATACGCTTCATAAATGCTTGTGTGTGGGAGCTTTTCCACTGCCTCTGGCCGGCGAGCTAGTAATCTAGCCTCTATCCCTGTCTCTGACAAGTCACGCGCCAATTGTCCGCCTAGTTTTCCTGTTACTCCTGTTAATGCAATCATTTGTCACTCCTAATCTGTCAACCCAAGTAAACGTCTCGCATAAAAGACTTGCCCAGAATGCATGGTAATGTCATCCAGTGTTGAAACCAGACGAACCCCACGAGTCACCGCAGGCGTCCAAGACTCATCAACAATATCAGAAAGACTATCTTCAGTCAAGCTATTAATATAAGCAACAGCTTGATCACGCGCAGCAGCAAAGTAATCAAAGAGATTATCAAAGCTATCAACTGTGATGGACTGGGCTTCTTCTAAAGTGTGAAGCCAGCTTGGCTTTTGCGTTTTGTTTTCTGGCAATTTTTCTTGCCAGCCTCGGTGATAAAGCCAGTCAGTTCCTGCTAATTCAGCAATCTGCACATCCAAAACCATAGCGGTGTGCCAAAGTAACCAAGTCATGGATTTTATTTGCGGTGCCATATTCGCTGCTGGAAAGGCGTTTGCCTGCTCGACTGTCACCCCTTCAAAAGCACGCTCAAAACGCTTGTAAGCACGGATAAGATCATCAATGAGTAAGTCTTTATAAGTTGTCATCGTCTTATCTCCTATTCTTTCACAAGTTCTTCGCCGACCAAGTAATCATGTGCGACATCTTTGGCTGACTTACCTTCGACATCAACTTGATAGTTCATGGCTGACATTTCCTCAGCTGTAATTTTTCCTGCCAGTTGATTAAGCATCTTCTCCAATTCTGGGTGTTTGTTGAGAAGTTTTTGGGACAATAGCGGAGCTCCCTGATAAGGTGGGAAAAGCTGTCTATCATCTTCTAAGACCACTAAGTCATATTGTTTGAGTTGACTGTCTGTCGAGTAAGCATCAATGAGATTGACATCTCCAGTCTGAATAGCTTGGTAACGTAGGCTCGGTTCCATCGTATTCACTGTAAAATCAAGCCCATAAAGCTTTTGTATGCCAAGATAACCATCCGCACGGTCCTTAAATTCTAAAGAGAAACCTGCCACCAGCTGATCTTGCACCTTAGTTAAATCTGAGATGGTTTTCAAACCATGTTCATCAGCAAAAGCGCGCGTTACAGCAAGGGCGTAAGTATTTTGATAAGCCATTGGTTTTAACATGACTAAGTTGTCCTGAGCTAAAATACCTTCACGCGCCACTTCGTAAACCTGTTCAGGATCTGTTGATACCTGAGGTGGATCGGTTAAGAGCGAGCCTGTTACAGTTCCTGTAAACTCAGGGTAAATATCAATTTGACCAGCTTTTAAGGCTTCATAAAGGAAACTCGTTTTTCCAAAGGATGGCTTCAACTCAACCGTCATGTCCGTCTCCTGTTCAATCAGCTCCTGATACATATTGATGAGAATTTCAGGCTCAGCACCGAGCTTTCCTGCAATCACAAGACGTTCACTTGCCATGCCACTCGTTTTAAGAATAGCTGGCGCATAGGAGCCTAAAAGTCCAACTAACATCAGACTGACGGTTACTAAAATAGTTCTCTGCTTTGCCTTTTCCAAAACCTTCAGCAACCAGTTAATGAGAACGGCTAAAACAGCAGAAGATAGCGCACCAATCAAAATGAGCGAGCTATTGTTACGGTCAATGCCTAGCATGATAAAGCTACCAAGCCCCCCTGCCCCTATGAGAGCTGCTAGAGTTGCGGTCCCGATAATCATCACCGCAGAGGTACGGATACCTGCCATAATGATGGGCATACTAATCGGAATGATAAAGGTTTTCAAGCGTTCCCAGCGGTTCATACCGAAAGCCGTCCCCGCCTCAATTAGGCTAGGGTCAATGCTATCAAGCGCTGTGATGCTACTCTGCATGATGGGAAAAAGAGCGTAAATAACAAGCGCCACGACTGCTGGTAAGGTACCAATCCCCATAAATGGAATAAATAATCCTAGCAATGCCAAAGAGGGGATGGTCTGAAAAATACCCGTGACTTGAAGAGCCAGCTCCGCTAAGCGTTTATTTTTGGAGAAAAAGATGGCTAGCGGTACAGCACAGATAATGGCCAACAAAAGGGACAGCAGAGAAATCTGCAAATGCTCGACGAGTGCCGTTGTCCAATCTCCAAAGCGATTCTGAAAAGTCGTTACCAAATCAGTCATGAGCCACACCTCCAAACAAGTCAACCACAAAATCATCTGTAGGTTCTTCCAAAATCGTTTTTGGACTGGCTAACTGAACGATTTCTCCTTGATTAAGTACCGCGATACGGTCCGCCAAAAGCAGGGCCTCCCTCACATCATGGGTGACAAAAATAGTCGTCATACCAAACTCTTGATGAAGTTCCTTGGTCAAACCCTGAAGTTGCTCACGACTAATTGGATCGAGAGCAGAAAAAGGTTCATCCATTAACAAATATTTGGGTTCGTGGATAATCGCACGTAAAATGCCAATCCGCTGTTGCTCTCCTCCAGATAGAGCATTTGGATAACGATGAAGATACTGCTCAGCAGGTAATCCCACCTTGTCCAGTAACTCAGCAGTTCGTTTAGCAATCTTCTCTTTGGACCAGCCTTTCATCTTGGGAATGACCGCAATATTCTCAGCCACGGTTAAATTAGGAAATAGGGCAATTTGTTGCAAGACATATCCCATTGAAAGCCGCAAGGCACGCAAATCTAACTGATTCTGAGCTTGCCCATCAATCATGATGCGACCTTCTGTCAGGTCAACTAAGCGATTCAGCAATTTTAATAAGGTTGTCTTTCCAGAACCCGATGGTCCTACCAAGACTAAAAATTCACCATCCGAAATCTCAAACGATTGTTTGTTGAGAACCGTCTTGGTTTCAAAGATTTTGGTCACCTCTTCAAAGGTTATCATATACCGTCTCCATTTCTCGTTTAAAAGCTGCATTATATTTGAGGGTTAAGCGCGCTAGCAGGTCCTGCTCATCAGTCGTCAAGGTCGCTGTCGCTTGTGTTTCCATCTGCGTTAACTTTTGGTAAATGGTTGTCGCAAAAACCTCACCTTCCTCCGTCAGACGAATCCATTTGTGTCGCTTATCATCTGGATTTTCCACCAATTCAACAAATCCTTTAGTCTTCCAAGATTTAATGGTAGCATTCACCACCTGCTTAGAAGAGTATGTTTTTTGTGTCAAGACTTTTTGTGTCACATACCGTCCGGTCATAGCAGGGTAGTTTTTCACCCAAAACAAAATCTGCATTGACTTCCACTGCAAGCCATACTGCCTCGCAAACCACTCATACAAGCTGTATTGTTCATCCATAGAACGCACATAAGCATTCAAAACTAGGTCATCCTTCATTTACAATCACCACTTTCCCAAAAGCCTGCGAACTCTCCAAGTAGTCGTGGGCTTTTCTAATCTCCTCAATCCTATAACATTTTTCTGGGCTAACATCAACCTGATAGGTCTCAAGAAAGTCAAATAAGCTCTGCCATTGCTCCCTCGACACATTCCCAGAATAAAAGGTGGTTAAATACCCATTATTTGCCAAATCAAACGTCGGGTCAAAGGATTCTAAAAACCACTGTCCTCCTAGAAGCCCTGTGCAACAAATAATCCCTGAATTGGCTAGGTGGCTAATGGAATCCTTAATCACGCTAGGACCGACCAATTCCAGAATCTTAGTAAAGGTTTTCTCAGTCTCTAATGTCCCATCGGTCTCCAGAATAACCCCATCATAGCCTACGGCTAAAAGCTGCGCTTCTTTGACGAGATGTCGTACCGAGCCATAGACGTTAAGATTAGGGTAAGCTGCTTTAACCAACTTGGTAAAACTGATTCCTACTCCGGAAGCTGCACCACGAACCAGCACAGTGTCATTTGAGGTCAACTGTAACTGTAACATAGAACCATAGGCTGTGTAAAAGGTCTCAGGAACCGCAGCAAATGAGGTCCAATCCAAGGCCGTTTCAATCGGAAAAATCTGTTCATTCGGTAAAAGAACATATTCCGCATAACTCCCATCAAAAGCACGTCCCATCTCGCCCATCGTGGACAGCACTTTCTGTCCCAAAGGCGCAATCGGTCCTCATCAGTCGTCTCTACAATTACACCGACACATTCAATACCAAGCACTCTCGGAAAAGTTACCCGAGGTGAATGCCCTTGCCGCGTAAAAATCTCAGAACGATTGACCCCAAACCCTTTGACTTGAATCAAAGACCACCCTTCTCTCACCTGAGGGATCGGTCTCTCCACAACTTCTAACACCTCGGAACCTCCGGGGCAATTAACCACAACTGCTTTCATCCTTATCTCCTAAATAGTCAAATCATTTTACTATTTGATAATCAGTATAGCACTCCTAAATGATTTGGTCAAATATTTTGACTAAAATCAGAATAAAAAAACTAGTCATTTTTAAAATAACTAGTTTTCCTTGTTCAATTAATCAAAATCGACATACTCTTTAGCAAGTTCAAGAACTTCTTCTGCTGTTGAGCATTCAGTAAGGGCACGATTTGCGTACTCTTGCATCTTAGCAGTGTCAAGTTTCTTCATCAAGCTACGTGTACGAAGAACTGATGTTGCTGACATAGAGAACTCATCAAGTCCCATTCCGACAAGAAGCGGAACAGCCTGTTGGTCACCAGCCATCTCACCACACATCCCAGCCCATTTACCTTCAGCGTGTGCTGCTTTGATCACATTGTTAATCAAACGAAGTATTGATGGGTTATATGGTTGATAGAGGTATGATACTTGTTCGTTCATACGGTCAGCAGCCATTGTGTACTGGATAAGGTCGTTTGTACCAATTGAGAAGAAGTCAACCTCTTTTGCAAATTGGTCAGCAAGCATCGCTGCTGCTGGGATTTCAATCATGATACCTACTTGGATATCATCCGCAACAGCTACACCTTCCGCCAACAAGTTTGCTTTTTCTTCATCGAAGACTTTCTTCGCTGCACGGAACTCAGTGAGTAATGCAACCATTGGGAACATGATACGAAGTTGACCATGAACTGAGGCACGAAGAAGAGCACGAATCTGTGTACGGAACATCGCATCACCAGTCTCAGAGATAGAAATACGAAGCGCACGGAAACCAAGGAATGGATTCATTTCGTGTGGCATGTCAAAGTATGGAAGTTCTTTATCACCACCGATATCCATTGTACGGACAACGACAGGTTTACCATTCATACCTTCAAGAACAGCCTTATATGCTTCATACTGTTCATCTTCTGTTGGGAAGTCTTGTGAATCCATGTAAAGGAATTCTGTACGGTAAAGACCTACGGCCTCAGCACCGTTATCATTAACTCCCTCAACATCTTTTGGTGTACCAATGTTTGCTGCTAATTCAAAATGCTTACCGTCAGCTGTAACTGTTTGAGCATCTTTAAGAAGCGCCCACTCAGCTTTTTGTTTAGCATACGCTTCACCAGCTGCTTTAAATTCTGCGATAATGTCATCTGATGGGTTGATAACAACTTCACCAGTAATACCGTTAACTGCTAGAACATCACCATCTTTTACAATTTCAGTAATATTGTTAGTTCCAAGTACTGCTGCAATTTCAAGCGTACGTGCCATGATTGCAGAGTGACTTGTACGTCCACCAATGTTTGTCACAAAGGCTTTTACAAATTTCTTATCCAATTGAGCAGTATCAGATGGAGTCAAGTCATGTGCAATGACAATTGATTCTTCATCGATAGTTGCTGGATTTGGAAGTTTTACACCAAGAAGATGTGCAAGAACACGTTTTGCTACATCACGGATATCAGCTGCACGCTCTTGCATGTATGGGTTGTCTTCCATGCCTTCAAAGATCGTGATAAACATATCAGTCACTTCTTTCAAACCAGTTTCTGCATTGGTTTGTTTTGCACGAATTGTTTCTTTAATTTGGCTAATCATCTCTGGGTCAGCCAATACCATGAGGTGAGCATCAAAAACTGCTGCTGCCTCTTCACCGAGCGTACCTACTGCTTTTTCACGGATAACAGAAAGCTCGTCTTGTGACGCTGCTAGAGCAGCATCTAGACGAGCTTCTTCCGCAGTTGTATCTTCAACTGTGATTGTCTCAAATGACAAGTCTGGTTGAACCAGTAGATATGCTTTAGCAACAGCAACACCATCAGATGCTGCGATTCCTTTAAGCATTTCTGTCATCATCTTAAGCCAATCCTTCTTTAGTCATTGTTTCTTCAATTGCTGCAAGTGCATCCGCTTCGTCCGCACCTTCAGCAGAGATAGTTACGTCTGCACCTTGACCAACACCAAGAGACATAACACCCATGATAGATTTAAGGTTTACTGATTTACCTTTGTAATCCAAAGTGATGTCTGATGCAAATTTGCTAGCTGTTTGAACAAGCAAAGTCGCTGGACGTGCGTGGATACCTGTTTCTGCAACAATGTGGAATTCTTTAGAAGCCATGTGGTTTCTCCTTTGTAGTTTTTGAATTTCTGAGTCATCCGTTGATAACCCTTACAATCGTTAATTATAGCATATTTGTAAGCTCTTTTCAAGTTTTGAGACAGTTATTTTCTATTTTTCTTGTAAATCTCGAAAGTAATAACGTCATTTTTCAAATCTATTTTTTTCGCCTTGACATAAATATTTTGAGAATTCTTGATTTTAGTCACATCAATTGTAATAAGAGAATTCTCAGTATCTACGGTCACTAATTCAGGAAATTTATAGGCTTTTTTCAAATATTTTAGCACTTCCCCTTCTGGCAACGAAAGAGTACCTGCTGAAAAAGAAGTTAATTTGAGTTGCACTGCTCCTTTTTCAGAAACATAAGGCTCGAAATAAATATATAACGGAACTTCATATCCTAAAAACGTATAGGATCCTTCAAAAAGCATAGTTGTTGAACTAGCATAAAATTCAAAGGTAAGGTTTTTAGCCTTTAAATCTGATAAATATGAAGCCAATGTTGTATTTAGTTGTTCTTTAGTTGTCGTGATTGTTCCGATACTAATACTTTTATCTTTAGACTTAGTCGAAACAGACTCCGTTATCGGTTCACGAACTTCAATCAAGCGACTTGCAATGACTGAGAATAGTGCAAACTGTGCTGATAGAAGCAAAATAAATGCCCATTTCCAACCGTTGATGCGTCTCTTATTTCCATTTTTTCTTTGTGTCACGTATTTCCTCCGTCACGGCTTCAGCCATCAGTTGATAACCGGTATTATTGGGATGAAAAAGATCATCAGCAAAAAGTGCATCATTGATAACAGTTGTTTGTTTTCCAGATGTTTGGACAATCCCTTCTTCCCCATTAATCCCCTTATAAAGTAGATCATTAATAGGTACAAAATAAACATTTCGGTATTCATTGGTAACTTTTTGAGTTGCCTTATTCCAATTCTCCACAACAGTTTGCATTTCAGTTACCTCAGGAAAATTGAGATAAAACGGATTATAAATACCTAAAATATAGATTGGAAGATTTTTATTATTTTCTCTAGCTAATTCAATAATCTCTCTCAGACGTTTTTGATAATCTTTAGATGGTTTTTTAAAAGTATCTACATCTAAATCAGCTAAATTTTTTCGAATGACAGCCATGACATCATTACCGCCAACTGTCAAGGTCATTAAGTCAGCTTTTTCCAAACTTTCTTTAATGTCTTTATCGTCTTTCATACGATTTAAAATCTGGTTACTCGTATTTCCTGCAACCCCATAATTATGACTATCAATCTCATAACCATAAGTAGCATTAAGGTTATTTCCAAGCAAGGGAATAAAACCTCCCTGACCTGTTGTATCACCTATCCCTTCAGTAAGTGAATCACCAACTGCAACATAAGAAAAGGTTTGAACTTTTTGAGATAAAAAATCTTTTTTGGTTAACCTACTATCTGATTTTGGAACGATCAGGTTAAAGAGAGCCAAGAAAAAGATATAAGCCATTAGAAATCCTATAACTCCCAACAAAAACCGTCGTTTATTCATAACGCACCATCACTGCAAATGCCCCTTCTCCAGTATGTGTCTGGATAATAGAACCTGTCTCTAATACTGAAATTTTTGACTCTTCAACCACTTCAAGAAGGCTACTTTTTAAAGTATTTGCAAGTTCCATCGTCCCGGAATATGAAATACCAATCTCTGCAATCTTACGATTTCCGATTTGTAATTTCCAACTATCTAACCATTTGCTAAAGGTTTTCGTCCCCCTCCCTTTAGAAATTGGCGTTAGTTCATGGTTTCTAAGTTCCATAACAACTTTTATATTTAATAACGAACTAAGCATGCCCGTAACACGACCAATACGGCCACCTTTAACTAGATTTTCCAACGTTGAAACACCAATAAAGAGCTCTGATTTAGTTCGAATTTCTTCAATTCGAGCTAAAATCGTTTCTAAATCAGCACCTGATTTAGCTAATCTAGCAGCTTCTACAACTTGAAACTTCATCGCTTGATCTGTGAATGTGGAGTCAATAATCGTGACAGGTGCTTCTGAAATAACGGCTCCTTGGCGAGAGGCTTCCATAGTGCCTGATAAAGCATGTGTCAAATGGATGGCAATAATATGCTCTGCTCCGCTTTTCACCAAATTATCATAGGTTTCTGAAAAAAGCCCCACTGAAGGTTGGCTTGTTTTCGGAAGATTTTTACTAATCTGCATCAAACGGCGAAACTTACCAACGTCTTTGAGTTCAGCATCAGAATACAAGATTCCATCAACCATAACTGACAAGGGAACAACCGTAATGCCAAGTTCTTCGACAAGTTCGGGCTCAATGGTTACAGAAGAATCTGTTAAAATTTTAATCATAGTATGTGATACCAAAAACGTGCACCGATTATTCTCATCAATCGTACACGTTATCCTTTTTTAATTTAATGTCCTTATTATAGCAAAATTGCTTTCAAAAATGGTAAGAAAGGTATGGATGCATTTATTCATTCACTCTCTTTTATTGATCATTTTTTAGCAATTCTCTAGCTTGACTTCGAGCGGCATCTGTAACATCGCTACCTGCTAACATTTTAGCGATTTCTTCCACACGTTCCTCGGTGCTAAGAAGTCGTACAGTTGAAACTGTTTTAGTCGTATCGCTCTGCTTTTCAATAAAGAACTGATAATCGGCAATAGCAATAACTTGTGGTAAATGTGAAATAGCCAGAACTTGACCATGTCGGCCAATTTTATGAATTTTTTGGGCAATAGCTTGCGCCACACGACCTGACACTCCGGTATCCACTTCATCAAAAACAATACTAGTCTTATCTTCTCTACGCGAAAAGGCTGATTTAATTGCTAACATGAGGCGAGATAATTCACCACCAGAAGCCACTTTAACCAATGGTTTAAAGCCTTCACCTGGATTTGTTGAAATATAAAATTCTACCGTCTCATTTCCTTCGCGGTTAAATTTACTTTTGGTAAATTTAACCTGAAATTCTGCTTTGTCCATATAAAGGTCTTTCAGCTCAGATTTGATTTCATCTTGTAAAACGACTGCTATTTGATGACGAGTTTGACTTAATTCAGTCGCTTTTTGCACCAATTTTTTTTCTAACGTTTTAAGGTCACGTTCCATATCATCCGACGACTGCCCCTGTCCTGTTAAATGATTGTACTCCGAACTGATATTGGCAAAATAGTCAAGAACATCATCAACTGAACCACCGTATTTTCTAGTAATACTATAAATAACATCTAAACGTTGCTCTATGACTTGCAAACGATTACCATCAAAATCTAAATCATCAATAATTCCACCTAAGCGCTTAGTCACTTCTTCCATGACATAGTACGCTTCAGAAAGACTGGTAGAAAGTTCTTTGTATTCTAAATCAAATTCTTCCAAACTCATTAAGTCATTCATTGCTGAACGCACATTAGATAGACTTGAAAAATCGTCATTGTCTAGCATAACAAAAGCATTTGTCAAAGTATCTGCAATATTTTTATGGTTAAGTAATTTATCACGTTCTTGATTAAGGGATACCTCTTCACCTGAAACGAGATTTGCAGCCTCTAGCTCAGCTAATTGAAATTCTAACATTTCAATTCGAGCCTTGTGTTCTTGTTCATTTTTTTGTTTGGTAGCAACAGCTTTACGAAGTATTCGATAATGGTCAAAGGTTTCCTGATACGATTTTTTCAAAGCAACAAACTCATCTTCTCCAAAAGCATCTAAGAGCCGACCATGAAGGGCAGGTCTCATCAATTCTTCTTGATCGTGTTGACCATGAATATCCACCAAATGTTGCCCAACCGCTTTCAGCGTTGTTAAATTAACCATTGAACCATTGATACGACTAACGCTCCGACCATTTTGCAAAATCTCACGACGAATAATAAGTTCATCAGTCACTTCAATGCCATTATCTTCCAAAATTTGTGTCAGCACAGCATTTTTTTCAACAGAAAATAATCCTTCAATCTCAGCCTTAGGAGCTCCGTAGCGAATAATATCAGTATTAGCACGCGCACCCAACATCAGATTCATCGCATCAATAATGATAGACTTCCCTGCTCCAGTTTCTCCCGTCAAGACCGTCATTCCTGTGTCAAAATTAAGAGAAATCTCTTCAATAATGGCAAAATTTTTAATGGCAATTTCTAATAGCATAGCCACTCCTGTTTGTTATGTCCAACGATTAATCCGTGATAATAAAGCTTCTGCAGTAGCCTCTGTCGGAGCTACGAGAAGCAAGCTGTCATCATCTGCAATTAAACTAAAAATTTGATCTGAGAACTCACTCACGATATGACGCTTCAAAAAGCGACTGTTCCCTGGAATAACATCGATATGTAACATATTTTTTAAGCGTGAGATTCCTACAATAATCGAAGAAATATTCAACGGTTGTGGTACGATAATTGCCGATTTATTTTTAGATAATCCGTAGATATAGCGACCTGATTTTGAAGGAACCTTAACTATACCAATTTCATTCATGTCACGAGAAATAGTTGCCTGGGTTGGCGTCAATCCTTCTTTTTTCAAATAATCTAACAATTCATTTTGAGTTTCAACTTCATGAGACAATATAATTTTTTTAATTAATTCTAAACGTTCATTTTTCTTCATTTTTTTCAAATTCCTTATGTGCTTTTTCAATGATTTGAGTAATGGCAGAGCTAACTAAATTATCAGCAACCGCCGCTTTTTCTAAATGTATTAAAAATTCAATATTACCATGACCACCCTGAATCGGTGAAAAATCTAGCTTCTTAGCTGTAAATCCATAATTCACAGCAAACTGTGTCACGGTTTCTAACACTTTTTTATGTATCGCTTGATCTTTGACGATACCATTTTTTCCAATTTGATCACGCCCTGCTTCAAACTGAGGTTTGATAAGAGCAACAACTTGACCACCATCTGCCAATACCTTATGAAGAGCTGGCAAAATCAAATTCAGTGAAATAAAACTAACATCTATTGAAGCAAAACTTGGTTGACCTTCTGTAAAGTCCGCTAGCTCAGCGTAACGAAAATTGTACTGCTCCATTGAACGTACTCTATCATCATTACGCAACTTCCAAGCCAGTTGGTTGGTTCCAACATCAACTGCATAAACCAGCTTAGCACCACTTTGAAGCATGACATCTGTAAATCCTCCAGTTGACGCGCCGATATCAATAGTCGTTAAATTTTCAACTGAAATGTCAAAAACTTCTAAAGCTTTTTCGAGTTTTAAACCACCTCTACTAACGTATTTTAGTTTTTCTCCTTTGAGTTTTAGCTCTATACCATCATCAATTTTTTCACCTGGCTTATCGTAACGTTCGCCATTAATGACATTAATGACAAGGCCTGCCATAACACCTCTTTTAGCCTGTTCTCTCGTTTCAAAAAGACCTTGTTTATACGCCAGTACATCCACACGTTCTTTAGCCATTTAAACGCAACCTTTCTATAACTTCCACGATTTTATGTGACTTGAATCCCTGTTCTTCTTGAAGTTTTTGAAAAATAGCTGTCGCTTTATCCAGAGAATCATTCAACACCTGATGAGATTGTTTCAAACCTAAAAGTGATGGATAAGTTGATTTTTCTGCAATCAAATCTTTTTGAGGCGTTTTACCAAGTTCTTCAAAAGTTGCAGTCACATCTAAAATATCATCACGTACTTGAAAAGCCAAACCAATAAGCTCACCAGCAACTCGTAAGTCAGAAACAGTAGCCTCTGATTGCTCTGCTATAATTCCTGCAGCCACGAAAGGAAAGGTAAGCAGTTTACCAGTCTTATTAGCATGAACCTTTTGGATCTCTTTCAACGTTAGCTCCGCTTCTTCCCCATTAATGTCTAGCATCTGTCCACCAACCATGCCATATGTTCCTGCGCTAAAAGATAGCTCTGAAATGACCTTTATTTTGATATCAGATGATAGATCGGTCTTTGCAACGAGACCAAAAGGATCCAAAAAGAGAGAATCACCTGCCAAGATAGCTGTGGCTTCATTAAACTTTTTATGATTAGTTAGTCTACCTCGACGGTAATCGTCATTATCCATCGCCGGTAAGTCATCATGAATCAACGAGCCTGTGTGAATCATCTCTAGTGCCGCTGCCACATCGAAATGACTATTGGTTAACTCAAGTCCAAATCCCTCTAAAATATCTAGTAGAATCATTGGACGAATACGTTTACCCCCAGCAGTCACCGAATAAAGAATACTCTCTATTAAATCAGCCGAAATTGTCTTTTGACTGTAATAGTAACGACGAATAGCTTGATCGATCTCATGCAACTTATCCATTAGGCATCAAATTCCTTTTCTGAGCCATCAGCCTGCATGACCTTGACCAAGGTTTTTTCAGCCTGAGCAAGCGTCTGTTGTAAATCCTTTGACAAGACCATTCCTTTTTGAAACTCGGCGATAGCCTCTTCCAAGGCGACATCACCATTTTCTAGCTTGGCCACAATAGCTTCTAATTCTTGTAAATTTTCTTCAAATGTTTTTTTCTTGCTTGGCATTATTTACAATCTCGGGTATTGTCAACAAAAATGAAATCCATAACACATCGCATTAAGCACATATGGTATTTCATCATTGAGAAACTTACCCATGTTCAGTTTAGATGACTAAACTGACATTTCCTTTCTAATAATTCTATCGAAATCCTTAATCATTATCTTTTTCCATAATGATTAAGTTTCCAAAGCGACCTGGAAAATCTTCCCGCAATCGTTTAAATCCTAACTTCTCATACATCGCTTGAGCTGGTATATTAGCCACATTGACAGCTAAAATAAGACTATCACACACCTTACCTAAAACGTCTTCAATAAAATCAAAAATCAGTAACATGGCTTGACTGCTGTAACCCTTACGACGGTATCTATCATCAATGGACAAGGCTCTTAAAAGCACTCGCTTAGCGCTGTCATATCCGTAAGTTTCCGGACCACCCTCAAAATGCAAGGTAAAATAACCCACAATCTGATTTTCATTAAGCACGATAACAGGTTGACGTGACGACTCCATGAAACAATCTTCAATTGCCTCTCTTGGATGAGCTGTAAAGGTCGTATCACAAAGCTGATAATCCGATAAGTCTCCATGACTATTGATATCATATCTTTCTAAATGAATCTTAGACAATATTAACAACCTCAACTTCTAGCTTCCCATCTTTCATGAAAACACTAAGTTTGTCGCCTTTATCAACGTTTTGGGTACTGGCGACAATCTGGTTATTTTTTTGGACCATAGCATAGCCACGCGCAATAATTCTATTGGTATCCAGTGACAAAAGCGCATCTTGTGCCTTTTCAAATCGAGATAACTTGCTATCGTACTGGTTGGTCATGTGAGACTTAAGAAGTCGTTCCTGAACAGCCAAGCGCTCATAATAAGTGGTGAGTCTACCTTTCAAGTCCACCGCCAATAAACGCTGGTTTATCAAAGCTGATTTCTGCTGAGCTTGGCTCAATTGATTTTCAGTTTTTGTGACTAATCTCGTCGTTAATTTATCCAATTTCTGCACATAGCCATCGTAAAGACGTTCTGGCTGTCTAAAAATAACAGAATTTGAAAGTTTAAACACACGCTCTTGATTAAATTGAATACGCCGTAGTGTCGCTTGATAAGCCCTATTTTGTCGCTCTGCAAGCCATGATACAATATCCGATTTTGTTACAGGGGTTGCTAGCTCGGCTGCTGCTGTTGGAGTAGCTGCTCTGCGATCGGCGACGAAGTCTGCCAAAGTCGTATCAGTCTCGTGACCCACAGAAGATATCACTGGCAATCTGGACTCAAAAATCGCTTGAACGACTATCTCTTCATTGAAAGACCAGAGATCTTCAATGGAGCCACCACCACGACCAACAATCAGCAAGTCAAGGTCACTTCGTTCATTTGCCTTAGCAATATTTGTTGCCACTTCATAGGCACTTCCCTCCCCTTGAACCTTGGTTGGAAAAAGTAAAATCTCAACACCTGGGAACCGTCTGCTTACTGTCGTAATGATATCTCGGATTACAGCACCACTTGGACTGGTAATGACACCAATTTTTTTGACAAATTGTGGCAGAGCTTGTTTATGGCGATCATCAAAATAGCCAGCTTCAGATAATTTTTTCTTGAGTTGCTCAAATTGAACAGCTAAAGCACCAACACCATCAGGCTCTGCCTTTTCAATAATAATGGAGTAAGAGCCGCTTGGCGGATAAAGCTCAATGCGACCAATAACATTGACTTTCATGCCTTCTTCAAGGTCAAAGCCAAGTTTTTTGTAAATGCCACCCCACATAGTCGCTTGAATAACTGCTCCCTCATCCTTGAGTGAAAAATACTGATGGTTAGGACGACGGCGAAAGTTTGAGACCTCTCCTGTCAGATAGACACGCTCTAAATAAGGGTCACGGTCAATTTTCATTTTAAGATACTTAGTCAAACTTGTAACCGATAAATAATCCGACAACTTTCTCCCTTTCTAATACATCTTTTTTTGATAATACTGGAGTCATCCATCATGCTATAGTTAACTTGTTACGCCTATTCTTTTCTGAACGTATCCCCTCTAATTATGGTAGGAAGTCATGTTGATCAGTTATGTTCTAGAATTACTTTTTAAATCATTGGACCTCAACTAGGATTTAAAAAGAGGTCGCTAAAAGACTAGGTAAAGCAAACTAACTAGGGCAACTAATTTAATATCTTAACAATTATACCAAAAATAGTCTAAAATAGTTATCTAGAAGTTGTTTTGTTTTTACGTTTTTTCTAATAAAAAGAGGATGGAATCTTAACTGCCCAATCCTCAATTAGTTATATCGTGTAAAAAAATCTAAATCTGAGTCAACGGAGTTGCTGTATCTGGAGAGGTCTCTAAAATTTTAACCGTACGTTCAACATCAATATCTGCCTGTGCAAGATTGTTTTTAACAGTCAGGTGAGCTAATTCTTTGATATTATTTTCTTTAGATAAATGTCCCAGATAAATTTTTTGCGTTCTGTTACCCAAACTATCAATCATAGCCTGTGCTCCAGCTTCATTTGATAAATGCCCATAATCTGATAAGATGCGCTGTTTTGTTGACCAAGGATAAGAGCCTGCTCTCAAAATTTCAATATCATGATTGGCTTCAATAAGATAGGCGTCAGCATTTTCAATAATCCCTGACATCCGATCAGAAACATAGCCAGTATCTGTCAACATGACAAAACTCTTATCATCTTTCATGAAACGGTAAAATTGCGGAGCTACAGCATCATGACTAACCGCAAAACTCTCGATATCTATATCGTCAAAAGTGAGCACCTTTCCTGTCTCAAAAATATGTTTTTGACTCACATCCAGTTTACCTAGCATCTTGTCCATAGCTTGCCAAGTCTTACTATTAGCATAAACGTCTAAATTGTATTTACGGGCTAAAACACCGACACCGTGGATATGATCTTTGTGCTCATGGGTAACCAAAATAGCATCTAAATCCTCTGGTTTTCGATCAATTTCATCAAGTAAACTCACAATTTTCTTACCAGATAGACCCGCATCAACTAAAATACGTTTCTTTGGGGTTTCTAAGTAAAAGGAATTCCCGCTAGAGCCTGAAGCAAGGATACTATACTTAAACCCCTTTTCCGTCAGCATTGTCTTCGTAATCCTCCCAATCATCTAATTCTAGAACTTCTTTGTCATAAGGCAAAACAATTGTAAAGGTTGAACCCTTACCTTCCTCACTTTTAGCCCAAATGAAACCTTGGTGCTGTTTCACAATCTCTTTAGCAATTGATAGGCCTAAGCCTGTTCCACCTTGTGCACGACTTCTGGCTTTATCAACTCGATAAAAGCGGTCAAAAATCATCGGCAAATCCTTTTTAGGAATTCCTAATCCTTGGTCTGTAATAGAAACGATTAACTGACTATCCGTGGTTTTCATACTCACCTTAATCTGCCCACCATCAGGTGAATACTTGATTGCATTATTTAAAATATTTTCAATGACCTGTGTCATTTTATCATTATCAATTTCCATCCAAACAGATGTCAAGGGATAGTCACGAACAATCTCAAAATTCTTATCAGATGTTGTGTGTTGACTTTTAACTTTATCAAAGCGATTCAAAATAGACGTCATAAAAGCTGTAAAATTTGTCATTTCTACTTCTAACTGCACCGCTCCATTATCAATACGAGAGAGGTTAAGAAGGTCGGTAATCATACGCATCATGCGATTAGTCTCGTCTAAGGATACTTTGATAAATTGCGGAGCAACATCATCTTTTAGAGCCCCTTCATCAAGAGCCTCTAAATACGATTTTACCGAAGTTAATGGCGTGCGCAACTCGTGACTAACATTTGATACAAAAAGACGACGTTCACGCTCTTCTTTTTCTTGTTCTGTAACGTCATGCAATACCACAACCAATCCTGAAATAAAACCGGACTCACGACGATTAAGGGCAAAGCGAAAACGTAAAGTGATGAATTCACCAAACTCATCACGTCGATTCACTAAAATATTAGGTGTTTTTGCAACTAAATCATGGTAAGAATAAGGATTATCACTGCCAAGGATATCCAAAATAGTCATTTTTAATGCTTGGTCCTTGGTCAAATTCAATTGCTTTTGGGCAGTCTCATTGATTGTAATAACGTTCCCACCACGATCTGTCGCTATAACCCCATCTGTCATATAAGCTAAAAGACTGGTCAATCGATCTTTTTCTTGCGATAAATTACCATGTGTTAGGCGTACCACCTCTGACAAATCACTAAGACTATTAGCTAAATCCTCTAAATCTGAATCAGCCTCAACCTCTAAAAGATCTGAGTAGTCTCCGTCAATCAGTGCATAAACGTTCTCAGTCAACTTCCGAATAACTTTGGATTGCCTATAATCACGGTAGGCGCCATAGAGAAGGTAGATGGCAGCAACTGCTAAAAGTAATAAAAGGAAACGTTCAAAAATGCCAAAATTATCTGTTAAATTAGTCATATGCTTTCATATAATAGCCGACACCTCGACGGGTTAGAATGTACTCTGGACGACTAGGAATATCCTCTATTTTTTCACGAAGACGTCGTACGGTTACGTCAACAGTACGCACATCTCCAAAATAATCGTAGCCCCAAACGGTCTCCAGAAGATGCTCTCGTGTCATAACTTGTCCAATATGAGTTGCCAAGTGAAATAATAATTCGAACTCACGGTGAGTTAACTCCAGTTCTTGACCACGCTTATGTGCCACATAGGCATCTGGTAAAATTTCTAGCTCACCAATTTTCAAGAGACTCGATTTTTCCGAAGCATTTTCATCAGCAATTGCCAATTCAATATTTTCTGTTCGACGTAGGTGAGCTTTTACACGTGCCAAAAGTTCTCGATTTGAAAATGGCTTTGTCACATAATCATCCGCCCCAATTTCAAGACCAATGACTTTATCAAACTCACTATCCTTCGCAGAAAGCATGATAATAGGAATATGACTTGTTTTACGCACTTCTTTGGCTACTTCAAGTCCATCCAGCTCTGGCAACATTAAGTCCAAAATAATTAAATCAGGATCTTCCGTTGCAAATTGTGTAAGGGCCTCTCGTCCATCAAAAGCCGTGACAACTTCATACCCCTCCTTTGATAAATTAAATTTAATGATGTCTGAAATTGGTTTTTCATCATCAACAATAAGAATTTTTTTCATTAGTTACATTGACCTTTCTTTTAGGTTTGTTCTCATATCTGCGACTATTATAGCAAATTTGTCCATAAATAGAAACTTTCCGCTTTGAATCAAAACAATGAATCAAATGATACTCATTAAAAATCAAAATTTGATAACTTAATTTACAATTTTTGGGGACAATTAGACTTATGTGGCAGGGACACAAGTGGCCTCCTAACGGAGTTCCATTGCTCATTTTCAAGCCTAAAATCTTGAAAATCCCCTCAACGACTGCTATATAGGGCCAATCGTCTTTTTACCAAAGCGGCACTGTTTGTAACACATTCCCTAGGCCTACTCTTATCGTTTTACATCACATGAGGTAAGGTACCTATTTTCAGATTTTGAAATGGATTCAGTATTATCATAGTATGGTTATCACTTCATAATCCAAAAAAGCAGATTCCAACGATAGAATCTGCTTCTATAAAATAAATGGATTAAACTGATACTCTTTGTTGGATTTTATGCATTTCGGCATAACGTCCACCTAATGCCAAGAGTTCTGCATGTGTTCCACGTTCAATAATCTGACCTGCATCCAAGACAAGAATTTGGTCTGCATTTTGAATGGTCGAAAGCCGGTGGGCGATAATAAAGGTTGTCCGCCCTTCTTTCACCACATCCATGGCACGCTGAATGATTTCTTCTGTCTCGGTATCAATGTGCGAGGTCGCTTCATCTAAGATTAAAATTTTAGGATCTGTAATCAAAGTTCTAGCAAAAGCAATCAACTGACGCTCTCCTGATGAGAAGGCGGAGCCTTTTTCAACTACTGGTTCATGGATACCTTTATCTAATCGCTCCACCATGTCTTTGGCTCCAACCTTTTCAAGACTGGTTAAAATCGCTTCATCAGATAACCCTTTATTTTCCATAGACACATTACTAGCAATGGTTCCTGTGAAAAGGTACGGGTCCTGCAACACAATCCCCATATAGCTCCTGAGACTTTCACGTGAAAAATGACGAATATCCTGTCCGTCAATCAGAACCTTTCCCTCTTGTGGGTCATAAAAACGATAGAGGAGATTCATGATAGACGATTTTCCTGAGCCTGTGTGTCCAACCAAGGCAACTGTCTCACCCGCCTTAACATGAATGGCAATATCACGAAGCACCGCTTTTCCTTCCTCATAAGCAAAGGTTACACGGTCAAAGACGACATCACCATCTTCAACAAATAGCTGAGCGTCACCATCTGCTTCTTCTTGTTCTTCCAATAAATCAAGGACACGGCGTCCTGTCTCAAGTGAACGATGGATGTTTGGTAGCTGTCTTACCAACATTCCCAACAAATCAAATAAGGTCGTGATATAGTTGATATAGACAAAGAGACGACCTGGGGTGACTCCTAGATTTCCACCTAAAAATTGATAGCCAACCACTGTTAGAACACCTGAAATCACCATGTACTTGGCAAATTCTGTCAAAGTCCAAGAAGCGGTTGAATTGATTAAATGCATGCGATTATCTGCCGCCAACATTTTCCCAGAAGTCTTGTTAAAATCTTCCAAAACCTTTTCTTCTTGGTGGTAAAGTTGAATGAGACTCGCTCCGTTCATCGTTTCGTTGACTTGGGTATTGACCTCACTTCTGGCATCATAAAAGTCCTTCATCGGTTTATTAGTTGCTCGCCCGTACAACACCTGTAACCCATAAAAAAGAGGAATTAAAATAAGCATGTAAAGACCGATTGTCACATCCAATCGAATTAAAATCACGTAAATGGCAATAATCCGAATGATATTAAGAAAAATCATGGTCAACAGATTGCTATAGAATTGATTGCGTAGCGTCTCGGTATCATTGACAATCCGTGTCGCGATTTTCCCAGCAGGCTTGTCATCAAAATAAGAAATCGGTAGCCGCTGCATTTTATCAAAAGCTTGATTACGCAAGTAAGCCGTCACTAAAAAGGCACAGCGACTAAAAATGTATCGATCAAAATAGTAAAGAAATAACGACAGCACTGTCAGACCAGTATAGAGACTCATGTACTTCATAAAAAGCGCTTGGTTGATAACCTTACCTTGGTCAAGAACTGTTAAACTACTATCAATGACTTGTTGCAAAACTAGGGGTGATAATTGACTGACTGCGGTTGCTAGCAAAAGCATAACAACACCAAGTGTAAAAAGACCTTTCACAACAGTTAATTGCTTCATTAAGTTTAATATTGTCTTCATTTTACACCTCCTATTCTGTTCCTTGTGCTTGCTGACGTTGGTATTGTTCAAAGTACCAGCCACCTAATTGAATAAGGTCATCAGGGGTCCCTTCTTCGACAATACGTCCATCATCCAAAACTAGAACCCAATCAGCATGTTGTATCGCAGATAGTCGGTGGGTAACGATAATATTTGTCTTACCAGCACGCTCTCTCTGGATATTTTGAATAATTTTCTTCTCCGTTCTGGCATCAACCGCTGATAACGAATCGTCTAATATCAAGAGTTCTGGGTCCTTGATAAAAGCACGCGCTAGGGAAATCCGTTGTTTCTGACCACCTGATATAGACACCCCACGTTCACCAATAGTTGTGGCTAGACCATTTGACATACGCTCCAAATCCTCTGTAAAGGCTGCGGTTTCAATAGCCTGATGAATAGTCATTTCGCCTGCATTTGTTTTTCCCATAGCAATGTTTTCACCAACAGAACGCGAAAAGAGGATGTGTTCCTGTGGCACATAGCCAATCAGACTCTCTACACTTTTCCGAGCGTACTCTGTGATTGCTCTGCCATTTAACCTAAAACCACTAGAACCAGCAGGGTACTGACGAAGAAACTGGCGCACAAGGGTTGTCTTACCTGATCCCGTCTTTCCGACAATCCCAAGGGTATGCCCTTTTTTAAGAGAAAAGCTGACGCTGTTAAGACTAGCATGTGTTGCCTGAGGATAGGTAAAACTGTAATCTTTAAAGTGAGCCACTTCAAAGGCTTGCGCTTCTAACTCACCATCCACTTCCATATCGTCACTGGTCTCAATCAAGCCCTGTAATTTCTCAAAAGAGGTCCGTCCCGTCTGGTAAACCAGAACAAGCTCTGAAAGCATAGAAATCGGTTCTGTCAATGAGACCGTATAAAGCTGCATCGCCAATACTTGACCAACCGTCATACTGCCGTCTGCGACAAATTGTGTTCCCAAAAGCAAGGTAATCAAAGTCGTTGCCCCAAACATGAGGGTATAGATAGGATTGTAAAGTGCCGTCACTCGCACCAAGCGATTTTCTCTGTCAACCAAATCCTGAGTTTTCTGACGAAAACGGGCAGCCTGCAAGTCCTTACGACTGTAAGCACGCATGACACGCACTCCTTCGATGGCCTCCACGACCTCATTACTGAGATTGGCCACAGCCTCACGATTATCATCAAAAAGGCTATCTGTTTTCCGACTGATAAAATAAATGACTGATGATAAGACAATGACTGGTAAGAGGGCAGCTAAAGTAATTTGCCAAGACATGGCAAACATGACTGGAATGATAAAAAGCAACATCCCTCCAGCATACAAGACCGTCATCAAACCATAGCCCACCAAATCCTGCAACATCTCCACATCAGACGAGAAGCGTGTCATCATATCACCTGAGCGAAATTTTTCATAAAATGGCGTCCGCATGGAAACCAATTTTTTAAAGGCATTTTGCTGCAAATCAAACTTAAATCGACTGGCCTGCTGAAAGATTTTCAAACTCCAAAAGAAGGCTGTCACATAACTTACCACTGTGGCTCCAACCAAAATCCCGATATTCAACCAAAGATTACTTTTTGTCAGACTCCCTGTCGTCATCAAATCAATCAATCGTTGAATAATCTGAGTCGGAACCACCAAACTGGCATCGTAAATAATCAAGACAAGACCTACTAAGACATATAGCCATTTGTGGTCTTTAATATATTTTCCAACTAATTTAAACATCCTATCTCCAAAAACATTTTTCTTTTTATAGACTAACTATTTTTCTAACCCAACAATTCTATATACTACATTTTCTCCACCTACATCATTTTTCTTTCTTCGTATTGGTTTCAGGACACACAAAAAACCTATGGACATACTCCTTCCATAGGCCTTTAGTCTTTTTTACAACAAAAAATAAACTAACGAGACTGACTAGAAAGGAGAGATTTATTAACTTTTTGTGTGAATACGTTGTTCATTGTTAAGTTCTCCTTTCATAAATATGTTATCAGTTTAGCATGAATTTATATTTTTGTAAAGATGGTTTTTATTTTTTTGACAAAATAAGACTAGGCAACTAGGCTAAATCGAATAATTACCATTTTTTATCATTCCATTCTGCCCGACCCCAATCAAATTCATTGTGACGAACACCATCATCTTCCCAATCTGCAAATAACTCCTGTATTGTTGTTGGCTTTTGAATGTCAGGAGTTAAACTAATTGATTTATCTTTTACAGATACAGAAAACTTTTGGCTATCATGCGACTAAAATCCATTATTATAGCTTGAAATTTTCAATTCTTGTCAGCGATAGTAGGTTTCCTATTGATTATGTTGTCACACCCGCATCTATTTATGATGGCGATGTTGCTTTGGAGCTACTTGAAAATAGCCTCTTTCCAATCATTTATGGAGATAAAGGCAGAGTTAGCAGACTGCGGTATCCAGTTAATTTCTCAACTCAGAAAAAACATGATGGGTTATTCATGGCTAGAAAATTATAAAATCAGTAGATTGAAGAAACCATCAGAGACCGTATTTTCTAGTTTAGAGCAGTTTGGAATTGAATCTTTACGTTGCCGAAACATTCAAGCGCTCAAATTTAAGACAGAGGCAATATTACTTATCTATTCTCTTTTGCTCAAAAGCAGTCATATTGATTTTGGGATCAGTCTAACTATTCCCTTGCTTACGCTTGATTAACTAGAACAACGGATATTAATAAGTTTTAGTGACTTCCAAAAGTGAGCTAGCTGAATTTCTAATTCAAAAAGAGAGTGACTTCCCACTCTCTTTTGGATTTATGTTATGTTTTATTGCGCTTGACCAATGTGAATCGCCCAAGCGTGATCAATATCAAGGGTTTCTTGAGTGGTGTATTGACGACGGTAGTTGTTCCATACTAAGCCACCAGCAACCACACTACTTTCACCATTTGACGCTTGCATAGTATCATATTGTGTCAGATTGTGCAGTTCAATAATAGCATTCAACTTGTTTGCATAACTTGTATCAGTCGCATAAGTTCCTGTTAGGGCTTGCGTTGCGTCAGCATAGCTCAATGTATTTGAACGCCACGCTCCACTAAAGTAATCTTGTTTGACAACACCAACATAATCCTGCAAGGATTCATGATAGCTTGGATAGCTACGGAAATGAGATAAAATCGTATAAGCATTTCCTGCACCATCATCTTCCCAAGTCTCCATTTGGACAGCTTGACCTTGGTAACTTCCTTTTATTCCAAAAAGATTGTGATGCGGAGAAGCACCTAACCCTGATAACCCATAGTTACTTTCATGAATCGCTTGCGCAATCATAACAGATGGGTATAAATCATTAGCATTTGCTAGTACTTGAGCTGAACCTGCGATAGAATCAATAAATTGTTGTCTATAGTCAACGACACCATATTCATTTGCCTCTGAGTTTTGAGTAAGACTCTTACCAAAAGCGAAAAGACACACGGCTAAAATACCTAATGTCAACGCCATGATTACTGGTACAGGGTCTTTCTTACTCGCCTTACGGGCTTTATTTTTTAAATACATTTTTTTCTCCTTATCGTCCATATTGGTATTATAAAACACCTTTCTCAAACAAACAAGACACTTAATGTTACAAATTAGAGACAAATGTTGACTAAATCAAGACAACTCAAATATAAAGGGTCAAAAATTAGTGATTTTCCGACACCAAAAATAGGTTCCTAACATGATGCCTTCATACAGCGCAAAAAAGAGGATGAAGCAATGCAAAAAGAACGTTTCTGGTAGAACCCAAATGATAGGGTCAGTTGCTGGATTGAAAAGCCATGAGCTATCTCCTGGGAACAGAACCTGATGAAACAGTGTAAAGAAATTCTCAAACCCAATCATCACTCCCATCAGACCAACAACTACTGGCACAAGTGCTGCTCCTAAAAAGACTTTTTGATGGAAAACTTTGTCTTTACCTTTGAAAAATAGCAGAGCAGGGACGATTGTCAATACCGCAATGATTTGAGCCAGATGAAAAAGCAGTTTCACATCTGCAAAGTGCTTGAGCCCACTCGCTGATGACGGAAAATCTGGCATAGCTAGCACCTGTGAAAAGGGACTAGTCAGATAAACCATAAGAACATTAAAATTATGCAACAGCTCTGCTTTAGTGATGATGACTTGATTCGTCAGTTTCATCCAATCAACTTCCAAGGGATAAAGGAGCCAGGCTCCGTAAATCGTCCCCAGCACTGCCATTGCCAAAAGCCAAATAACAGTAAGATAAGCGTAGAATCTAGTTTTCATCAAATGACCACTCCGCTAGGCTTTCTAAGACATGGGTCGGTGCAGTCGGTAAGGTCGGCACGTCTTCTTTTGCCGTAAACCCTGTCAAGACAAGGAGGGTATCAATGCCGTTTTGGATGCCAGCCATGATGTCTGTTAGGTAATTGTCACCAACCATAATGGCTTCTGCCTTTTCAACACCAAGACGAGCTAATGCTTTGTCCATAATGATGGCTTCTGGTTTTCCAATAATAGCTGGTTTGACACGGGTCGCTGCTTCAAGTAGAGCGATTAACGAACCCGCTCCCGGTAAAAGACCACGCTCTGTTGGAATATTGAGGTCAGGATTGGTACCAATAAAATGCGCCCCTTTTTGTATAGCGAGGGTCGCCGTTACAAATTTTTCATAATCAACTGACCAGTCCAGACCAACCACAACATAGGCTGGATTTTCAGTATCTTCTACAAAACCAGCTTCATAGATGGCTGATTTTAGCCCTTCTTCGCCGATGATATAGACGGTAGTACCCAGATTGGCATCTTTCATGTAATCAACCGTCGCTAGCGTCGCCGTATAAACCGTTTCAAGTGGTGTCTCAATCTCAAACTTGTCACGGAGCATGGCTTGCACCTGCTCTGGCGTACGCGTGGTATTATTGGTCACCAGCATGTAAGGAAGCTCACGCGCCTGCAAGTCACGGATAAACTGCTCCCCAGCAGGAATACGGTCACTCCCCTTATAAATCGTTCCATCTAAATCAATTAAATAACCTTTGTATGACACAGTTGCTCCTTTATAAATTTTTCCATTTCCAGTTGTCATTTTCAATATAATAATAATTCTCAGAAAGCGCCTCATCTTCAAAAATTGACAGCATCACATCGAAACCATCTGCCAACTGATACTGCTCCAATTCAGAACGTTTTACCCAGAAAACGTCACCTTCCTCAGAGGACTTAAGTTGTCCAGAAAAAGTATCCGTTTTGTACAAGAAAACAATATAACGATAACCTTCCGGCATGGTGAACTGCTGATGTCCACACAGTTTAAGATCAGAAACGACTAAACCCGTCTCTTCATAAACTTCACGGACTGTTGAAGCAACAAAAGACTCATTTGGTTCAATATGGCCTCCAGGAAAACAAATCCCTGGCCAATCATCCGATTTTCTAGCCATTACCAATATCTTATCATCATCGCTAACCATACACATATTAGCCAGAATCACACGTTCCTCTCTGGACATTCTTGCTCCTTTTTATCAATTACATAGATTTCTGTAGAACCATCCGCCCAACCAATAATGGTTGCTCTGGCTATTTTTCGCTTGTTCTTTTTAATGCGTTTTGTCATCTTAGTCAAATACCGTTTCCAAACGTGTTGATTCTACTACTGTACAGCTTCTATTTTGTAGTCATAACCGTTTGGCGTAGCAGTTTCTTAAAATGGTTACGAGTCAATTATACCATAAGAGCTAGAAACAACAAAGGTAGCTTGCTCTAACATCTAGGATACACAACACATGAAGAAAAGGCATGTACTCATTTTCTGACTACATACCTTTTTAAAATATTTTTACACTTTCGACATTTCAAGATGAATAATTCCCCGTTTTCATCATTAATTATAGCAAATATCGCTATAAAAGTTCCAGCCTAAGCTTAGAAAACGGAGAGTTATGGGAAATCAATACTTCTAAATTTCAACTTCTGTCTAATCTCAGATAATATTTTCCTTTGCTCCGACAATCAACTAAAAAACGAATAAATGATTAAAAGTTTTCAATATCTAGGTATCATCACTCGTTTTTTTACTATTATTTTTATCATTCATACCTTCTAAATAACTTTTCCAAAAAAAGCTTGTTAGAATATTATTTTCTCCAAATATGCGTGTCAATCAAGCCACAATAAGCATCAACTGGTGATACACCTGTAAAGTCGGATTCCCCCGATAATTTCTTAACTAAGGCTTCCATTGTACTTGGCATACCATCGTAAGCATTGATATAAGTTCCAACTTGTGGCATATCTGCAAGGGCAAATGGATGTTGCACTGAAACAACAATGGTTGGGACTTCGTGAACATAGAATGGCTGGTCTGGCGTTCCTTTAGCAGCTGGCCAAATGATACGCTGTGTTGTTCCACCAGAATTGACATCCACAAGGTTGATAATCAAATCATAGTTATCGGTGATTTGTGAAATAGGACGTTTAGACGCATAAACATTTTGAATGGCTGCCGGACGTTCTTCTTCTGGCAGTTTTTTGATGCGTTCTTCGGTATTTTCCCAGATAGAAACCTCATGTCCACGCGCTTCAAGAAACTCTTTAAGTGTATCTGATGCCCGTTTTTTACCTGAATTAATTAGGGCTCCAAAGCCACCTTTATAACCGTCCACTTCTACTAACAAGATACGTTTGTAGCGTTCTAGAGTCACTGGAAAAATACCTTCTTGTTTTGCTTTAACAAGCGTAATTGCTTTATCAGAAACCTCTGAAGCAATCGTCTTAGCTTCATCAGTACCAATCAATGCCAACGCTTCTTCCCTTGGAAGCATGATATCTTCACGACGACCTTCAAAGGTATGAAGCCCCAATTTTGCCTTGAGACCTAGTGTACGACGAAGAGCATCATGAAGGCGTTCATCTGTCAACAAACCATTTTCATAGCCTTCTTTCATCCACTGCAAATCTTCATCTGGATCATTAAAGAATAAGAAGAGGTCACAACCTGCTTCAATAGCTGTAGGCAATAGTTCGCGACGTGGTAAGGACGCCGTCATCCCAACCATGTGCGAGGCATCCGTAACGATTGCTCCATTGTAGCCTAACTCTCCACGCAAAAGTTCATCAAGAAGCGTTTTATTAAGCGAAGCAGGGAGCATATCATCCAAGTCACGTTCTGGGTGCATTTCCTTTTCAACATTAGGCAAGTGAATATGCCCAGCCATGATTCCTGGAAGTCCCGCTTCTGCCATTTCACCATAAATACGACCAAAGGTTTCCATCCATTCTGCTTTGGTCATCGGATTTGCCGCATAAGAAAGGTGATGATCACGCTCATCAATACCGTCACCTGGGAAATGTTTGGCAAACGGCATAATACCATGTTCCATGATACCACGCATGTATTCCTTAGAAAGTGTCAACACTTGTTCAACATCTGCCCCCCAAGTACGGTTAGCAATAATAGGATTACGCCAGTTTCGACTTAAATCCATAATCGGTGCAAACGACGCATTGCAGCCAACCGCTGAGGCTTCAAGCCCTGCAATACGACCAAGTTCGTAAGCGTACTTTGGATCGTTAGTAGCAGCAATTTTCACTTCATCACCAATTTTTGTACCATCTGTTATAGCACCATTACCACCAGACTCCGTGTTCGCTGCAATAAGCAATGGAATTTTTGACTTGGTTTGTAAAATGTAGTTTTGGTCCCAAATATCTGCCGCAGGTCCAGGTGCATAACGTACTGCCCCAATCTTATAGTCATTAAGCACACCCGTCAAATATTCTTCGGTACGTAATCCCCCCATGTTGACAAAAAGCTGACCAATTTTTTCATCCAAGGTCATATTAGCAATGGTTTCTTCCACCCATGCAATAGCTTTTTCATCTAAGTTATAAGGTTTTTTTGTTAAATCTACTAAATGTGTCATAATATTCTCCTATGCTAAATTATTCCAAAAATTAGAATGATACATTTCTTGGTCTACAGATGTCAATTTCCCTTCAGCAAAAGCATCTGCTACTTCATCAGCTAAAAGTTTCCAAGACTCAGCTTCTTTTCCAACAAGAATCGGATAAAACGCAACGCCATTTTGTTCAGCAGCCGCCAAATCTCCCGGAGAATCACCAATCATCATCATGCGACTCGGATCATACCCTTGATTGATGAGTTCAGCAATCACATCCTCTTTCTTACCTCGATCCTGACAATACAAATCATCTATATGGGGCATTAGGCCCTGTTCAACCCACTCTTCTTCAACTGCTTCCTTATTAGCTGAGCTAACCACAAAAACACGACCTAATGCGTGTAATTTTTGTAAGCCTGCAAGAGTTCCTTCAAATGCCAAAGCATCACCATCATAGGATTTGATTTGACGATTGACTTCATTAGACCATTCTAAAGCTTTTTCCAAATCATCTGACGGATTCTGAGCAAGCACTGCTTCTAAGCTAGCATTTGAGAGCGAACTCGTCGTCTCTACCCATTGTTTCAAGTGTTCAATATTTCCAACACCTGCAAATTCAAGCCCCATAACAAGTCCAACAAAACGGTTTACACCTCTCGTTTTAGAAAAAAGGTTAACGCGATCCCACTCTGTTAAAAAGACATCTCGCTCTTTCACCTTAAAAACATCCGCTGCAATCGGACCAAAAAAAAGCTGGTGCTTATAAGTCATGGTATCCATTGCACAACCATCAGAATCTACACAAAAAACAATAGTCTCTAATTTACTTGACATCAAATCCCTCCTAAACAAAATCATCTGATGATTTGATTATATCAAAACAAGAAAACGCTGTCAATATAAAACATTATATAAAAAAGGTTAAAAGTCATATGACCTTTAACCTGATATTTAAAGTATGATAAATGCACAAGAGGTTTTAGGGATAACAATTTCTCCAGCCTCCACTTTATTAGCTACAATTTCTGGTAATTGATTTTCTGATGTTAGTTCTAAAACCTTACCATTTAAAGTCATTCGCCTTGCACGTTTGTCCTTGTTCTCACCTTCTAGTAAATAAAGCTCTGCTTCTTTGTCCAGCTTAATAACCGTATCATTGACTTCTGAATTATTGACAATCAGATAAGCCTTACCTTGTCTACCATCTTTTCTCGAATGTGCAAAAACATGTGCCCCTTCTTGAATCTTAAAGCCGCTATCAAAAACTTCTGTTCCCATCAATCGGTTCCAAAGAAGAACAGCAAAATAGTTTGGACGAGGATCAAACACCTCACGAGCAAGGTAACCATAATCAGACGAAGCTAAAGTATTGTGGAAAATAACGCCATTTGCAAGAGTAGCAAAGCTACCTAATTCATTAAGAGTACGGAAAACATCTAAGAAAGTCGAAGCCCAAGTATTGCCACCACCACCAGCATCTCCAGATTCAGTGACCCACATTTCTGCATTAGGGACATATCTATCTCTTAAAGGAAGGTAGGTCCTACAAAAATCAGAAGCAACTTCTAAATAATCTTCAGTGAGTGCCTCCTCAGGTGACCAATGCCCACTAGGTATAACAGAAGCCAAACGTTCAGAAACACCATTGTAATAGTGGTATGAAAAGATATCGAGTGGTACTTGAGTCCCTTCCATCAAATCAGAGCAATTAACAATTTGTCGCGCAACTTGTTCAATACCACCTGCTCCTTGTTCATCTTTTTTACCAAAAACAACATTGTCTCCACCAGTAGTACTTGGACCGACCTTTAAACAATCTGGATAATTAACATCCAACCAACTAAAGAAAATATCTTGGTCACGGCGATAATGCTCCGCAGTGTACCCCTCTGGAAAACCTGTATCTTCCAACATATTAGGTTCATTAGCAAATTCAACAGCTTCGATAGGTACACCATAAGATTGGCTAAGCGAAAAGATTTTCTCAGCTTCCGCAGGATGCCAAGGTTCCTCTGTCGAATGTACTCCTGGACAATTAGCCATCGAAATCATGAGTCTGCCGTTGATGGATTTCACAAAATCAAGAACGCCAATCCACTGCTCTTTGGTTAAAACATTGAGATAGCCTTTCGGAACTTCCCCCTGATACTGCCCTTCAAAATCATAATAGGTTTTAGTAGACCAGGTACCAGAAACACGAACCCAAGCTTGTCCCAACTCCTTAGACAAATAGCGAAGCTTTTCATCATACAGATTAATTGGTGAATAAACCTGCATCAAATCCTTGTACATAGCTGCAATACCATCTTCTGATGGCTCTACGTAAAATTCTTCTTCGCCAGAAATCTGTTTATCAGAATAAGCTTTCCAAAATGTTCCACCTGTTACCTCTGCAAACTCAACATTATAAGAGACCAAGAGTGGGTTGATATCTCGAAGTTTTTTTAAACTGTCTGGCTTAAGTGCAATTATTTCCATTATGTAACCCCTTTTATTCTGTGTGATCATTTCGATTTTATTTAGTGATTTTTTTCCTAATGTGGTGTGGGAGCCCTTTGGAGGCGGGAAATTAAGTTAACAAAGTCAGTGTCAAGGCCTCCTACCGAGTTCCATTTCTTCTTGGCAATCCTAATTCTCCTCGCGCTCTCATTTTAAGCTCCGACTGAAAACTGTCCACTGGACATTTTCACTCTCTCGAACAATTAAAACTTAACCATTTTAGTGTTTTCACCATTACGGAAAGTGCTAGTTGTTGCGACTTCATCGCTCGTAAGGATTGCAGAAAATATAGTATATGATACATGATGAAGCAATCATATGTAAATGAGAAATAAAATGTAACTAATCTTAGGGTTGCTGACTATTTTTAAACTAAATGACTATATTGTAAAAAGAGCGAGAAAAACGACTGAACCTGTTCATTGTTATCTCCCGCTCTAACAGCGGATGAGTTACCCTAAATTACACCCCTGAATAAGCTGAGAAGCCTCCATCAATTGGCAGAACAACTCCATTCACGAAACTAGCAAGATTTTCATCAGCTAAGAAGAAGATTCCCCCAACCAATTCTTCTGCTTCTCCGAAACGTCCCATTGGTGTATTGCGCAAAATTTTCTCCGCACGGGCTGATGGTGTGCCATCTTCATTAAATAGCAGAGCGCGATTTTGATTACTTACTAAGAAACCTGGTGCAATGGCATTGCAACGAATACCAACTTGCGAGAAGTGAACCGCTAACCATTGGGTAAAGTTAGAAATTGCAGCTTTCGCTCCTGAATAAGCTGGAATTTTTGTCAATGGTGTGTAAGCATTCATACTTGAAATATTGATGATGTTTGCGCCAGGGCGGCCAACCATATCTTGCGCAAATACTTGTGTTGGTAAAAGCGTTCCAAGGTAATTGAGATTGAAAACAAATTCAATTCCAGACTTATCTAAATCAAAGAAAGTTTTGGTTCCTTCTGGCAAGTCTGTAGCATGAAATTCATTATCCGTTGTTGCTTTTGGATTATTTCCGCCAGCACCGTTGATCAGAATATCTGTAGGTCCGAGGTCTGCAAGCACAGCTTTACGCACTTCTTCCAAGTTTTCTTTCTCAAGAACGTTAGCTTTATAGGCTTTAGCTATACCTCCTTCAGCATTAATCTCATCTGCAAATTTTTGAGCTGCTTCTTGATTAAGGTCAAGCAGAGCAACTTTAGCGCCAGCTTTGGCAAATTCTTTAGCAAAGAAGCCACAAAGTACACCACCAGCTCCTGTTACAACAACGACCTTATCTTTAAATTCAATCACTTTAGACATAACATTCCCTTTCTTATTACTTATCACCTACAGTTTTGACACGGGTACCAAAATCTGGTGTCTTTCCAGCTGCACGCATATTTGCTTCATAAAGACCGTTGAAATACGTCGCTCCTAAGGCCCGGTCAAATAGACCATAACCTGGTGTCTTCGTTTGGTCCCCCCAGATACGACGACCATGGTCAGGTCTCAAGCTACCTTGCCAATCATAATCCACAAGTAACTTCACAATGGCATTCATGTCAATGTCACCTGCTTCAGACAAGTGCGCTGTTTCTTGGAATCCCCAATCTCCTGCAGTCACATTACGTGTGTGCATGAAGTTAATGCGGTTACGCTTCAATGCGTATTCTGTCATCGCAATCACATCATTTTTAGGATCAGAAGCATAAGAACCAACACACATGGTAATTCCGTTATTTTCAGAATCATAGATATCAAGGAAGCGTTCAACTGCCTCTTGACCAGTGATAATGCGTGGCAATCCAAAGATACCATACGGTGGATCATCTGGGTGAATCGCCATTTTAACACCTGCCGCCTCTGCAGTTGGCATAATCGCTTTAATGAAATAGTCTAAGTTTGACCAAAGATCTTCCTCAGAAATATTTTCGCGATAGTTTTCAATGATAGCTTTCATTTCTTCTTTTGAATAAGAAGAATCCCAACCTGGTAAATTCAAATCATCCGCAACAGGATCAACACCTTCTAAATCAGATTTTAAGAAAGCAAGTGACGTCGATCCATCTGGTAGGGGATGATTTAGGTCAGAACGTGTCCAGTCAAAAACTGGCATAAAGTTATAACAAACCACTGGAATCCCAGCTGCTCCAACATTTTTAATGGAGGTCTTGTAGTTTTCAATTAATTCGTCACGGTTAGGTTTACCTTGTTTTATATCCTCATGAACAGGGATAGATTCAATCACTGTAATTTCAAGACCGGCATCTTCTACCATCTTTTTAAGTTCGAGAATATTTTCCAATGGCCAAGCTTGACCAACTGGCACATCATAAACAGCTGTTACAATTCCTTGCATGCCAGGGATTGCTTTGATTTCCTCTAGGGTAACAGGATCTTTTTTCCCGTACCAACGAAATGACATTTTCATTTTTTAATCTCCAATTCTTTTTTCTCATTGATGTTCTATCATGAACATTATGCAAAATAAGCTACTGCATTGTGATATGAAATGTTCTTAGCTACTTGACCAAGCGCTTCATAGTCTTCTGGTACTTCCCCATCAACAATCCATTCACCTAGACAATTAGATAAAATGCGTCTGAAATAATCATGACGTTGATAAGATAAGAAGCTGCGCGAATCCGTCAACATACCAACAAAATTAGAAAGCATACCTTGCTCAGCTAATGCGTTCATCTGACTAATCATGCCAAGTTTGGTATCAGCAAACCACCAACCAGCACCAAATTGTAGATAACCAGGCACACCATCTTCATTAGCTTGGAAATTTTGAAGGGTGTTGGCAACCGCAATATTATAGGCTGGATTCAAGTTATACCAAATCATTTTTGGTAACGCTTCTTTTTGTACCAAGTCATCCAAAAGACGGTTCATACTGATAGCAAGTGCTGTCTGATCACCAAGCGAATCAACACCGACGTCTGCTCCAAGCTTATTGAAAATACCTGAGTGGTTATTGCGTAGCGCCCCAAAATGAACCTGAGTCACAAAGCCATATTGCTTATAAAGACGGCATAATTCTGCAAACACAGCTGTCTGCCATTGTTTGATTTCCAAAAGATTAGGCGTATCACCCGCTTTAACTTTTCCAAAAAGTTGATCCAATTCAGCTTTCGTCGCTGGCTCAAAAACAATTTCTGTAAAGCTGATATCACTTGCCTTACAACCATGTTCTGCAAAATAAGCGATTCGTTTTTCAAGCGCTCTGACAAAGGAGCTAAAATCAGTAATTTCAAGAGCTGTCTTATCACTGAGACGGTTAACAAAATTGACGAAATTACGATGTTCAATAAACGCTTCATCAGGTCGGAAGGTAGGAGCAACCACAGTTTCAAAACTACTATCTGCTGCCAATTTTTGGTGCCACTCCAAATCATCTAAGGGATGATCTGTCGTACCGATAAATGTAACTTTACTATCAGCGATAAGCTTACGTGGGCTAATTTGATGTTCCACCAAGTAATCATTCAACTGATGATAAAGTCTTTCAGCATTGCTTTCTGTCAAAGTCTCTTCAACGCCAAAAACATTTTTTAGCTCCATCGCTGACCAGTGATAAACAGGGTTCCCATAGGCTTTTTCAAGAGTACGGGCAAAGGCTTTGAATTTATCTAGCTTTGATGCAGAACCAGTAATTTCCTCTTCTGAAACACCATTAGCACGCATCAAGCGCCATTTATAATGATCTCCCCCCAACCAAAGGTCAACGATATTGTCATAAACCTTGTCTTCAAAAATCTCTTTTGGATCAAGGTGACAGTGGTAGTCAAAAATTGGTTGATCCTTAATTTGTTCATAAATTTTTTGTGCTGGCTCATTTTTGAGCATAAAATTACGATCATTAAAAGTCATACGATTATTCTCCTGCTGCTTCAATAAATGCTTTTGCTATCTCTGTGACACTTTCATAACCATCAGTAGCGACTTTGCTTGCAAGAGCAGATCCGATACCAACTGCACAAGCACCAGCTTTTTTCCAAGCAGCAATATTATCAATAGATACACCACCAGAAGGCATCAAATCCACTTGTGGAATTGGGCCATGAACATCCTTGATAAAACCAGGACCAAGTACCCCACCAGGGAATAGTTTGATAATCTGACATCCAGCTTCCATTGCTGAAACAATTTCAGTTACTGTCGCACAACCTGGGAAATAAAGGTTATCAGCTTTCTTTGCAACTTCTTGAATAGCTGGTGAAAAATGAGGACTGACTAAAAATTTCGCCCCTGCCGCTATCGCTTCTTGAGCTAACTCTGTGGTCATAACTGTACCAGCCCCCACAACAACATCATCCCTATCTGAAAATTCATCTGATAATTCACGGATGACTTTGGCAGCATTTGGAGTGGAGAATGTAATTTCAATGTTTCGAATACCACCTTTTATGGCATAACGAGAAATTTCTTTAGCGTCTTCCTCTGTCTTTCCGCGAACTACTGCAAAAAAGTAATTTTGTTTCAACGTTTCTAACATAACAACCTCCATTTGTAATCGTTATCATAGTTATATTATATAATTCATCAGATGATTTGTCAATGATAAAGCACTGCGTCAATCTGTTATTACTATAAAAAAAGAAGGTTGAGATATTTATATTGTCCCAACCTTTTCAATTTATTATCGACGCATGCCATGCAATGGAATATCCTTATTAAACCACTCAGCTAAGACTGTCTGTCGCACTTCTAAAATATGTCCCAGCATACTATCATATGCAGCGATAGGATGTCTCGTTTTAATAGCGTAAAGAATATTACGATGTGCTTTTAAACTAGAATCCTTCATCTGACGACTTGTATAATCTTCATTGATTAAATGAATGGACTCATTAATGACAGGCGATAAACTAGTCATCGCAATATTCCCACTCATTTCAGCTAACATAGTGTGGAATTTGACATCTAAGTCTAAATGAACTGGGTCACCCTTTTCAACAGCTTCTTCAATGGCAATAACCACTTTTTCAAGGTTTTCAATATCTTCATCAGTGGCAAATTGAGCTGCTCGCTCTGCAATTCTTGGCTCTAACAAATAACGCAATTCAAATAAATCTGTCGTTAATTTGACACGGTCTTTGACTAGCGAAAATCCTAGTGGATCCTCAGCAATCCCTTTTTTGCTACTAATATATGTCCCAGAACCTTGACGAACTTCTAAGATATTACGCCCAGCAAGCGCTCTAACTGCTTCACGAACGGTTGAGCGTCCTACTTCTAAAACTGTTGCTAGCTCGTATTCATTTGGAAGCTTTGTCCCAACTTCCAATTCATTGTCCACAATATATTTCCAAAGTCGTTCTGCTGCTTGTTCCACACGTGGTTTCGCCATAGTCTTTACCCCTCTATTAATTTCTTAATATTAGTATATCATTTTTTCTTTGAGAAATAGTGAGGAATCTCTGTCCAGCGTTTCTTAATGTCATGGACAATCATCTTAGGTTCACGATTACGTGAGAAAAGCCCTTTGTGATTCCCTTTGACACGGATTAACATCACATTGGTTTCAAAATCAGCAAAATTCCATACTTGCTCACCAATAAGATTAGGAATCGTATCAAAAACCTTGTGATTCATTTCGTAGTAGTCTCGTTGATATTCCTCTGTGTAAGGAATATCCCACATACTGTGCAATCCAGGAAGTGTGTCAGCACCGTATTCTGTGATAAGAATTGGTTTGTCTGGGTAAAGATTTTGCCACGTTTCTAATTCTTTTTGAAGTCCTAGCTCTGCTTTTTTCAAATCGCCATGAGCCACATACCAACCATAATAGCGATTTAAACAAACCACATCAACCAAATCTAGCACTTGGTCTTTATCAGGTGTAGCATTCATAATGTTGACCAAGGTAACAGGACGTTTTTGAGGGTCATTGTCACGATAGCGTTCAATTAATGGTTTGAAATAGTCACGCGCACCATCCTCATGGCTTGCAGGTTCATTTGCCACAACCCACATGACAACACAAGCGTGGTTTTTATCACGTGCCACCAGTTCATCAATCACTCGTTCGTGAGCTGCTTTAGTCTGCATCACTTCCCAAGTATTTTTTGGTTTTTCGCCATCTCCTAAAATATCCAAAGCAGCGCTGAAGTTTTGGAACAGTCCAACTGCTGGCACTTCATCAATCACCAAAACACCCATTCGGTCTGCCAAACGCATCATTTCTTCAGAATATGGATAATGAGAGGTACGGAAAGAATTGGCTCCCATTTCTTTGAGAAGGTTCAAGTCCATAAGGTTAGCTGCTTCGTTCAACCCACGGCCATTGATAAAAGTATCTTCATGTTTGCCAAAGCCTTTGAAATAAACTGGTTTTTCGTTGACCAAAAATTGTCCTTCAGCGACACGGACACTTCTAACCCCAAACGGTTCTGAATAGGTATCAACAAGCTCGCCACCTTTATAAACTTCTACCTGCGCCGTATAAAGATAGGCATCTAGAACTTCCCAAAGGCGGACATTTGGAATCACCGCTCTGCCATTTTCAGCAGTCGCAACAACATTTCTCTCTTCATCCAAAATCGTCACACGAACCTCATCAGCTGCTTCGGATGTTGCCACAGTTACAGCTACGTCAGCTGTTTGCAAATCGTTTGACAAAGTCGACACAATCACGATGTCTGAGATATGTGTTTTAGGACGTACCACTAATTTCACTGGTCGATGAATCCCAGCATAATTGAAGAAGTCAAAATTCTCTTTCACAACTTTTTTGACTGAACCATCTTCTTGCACTTCTTCAAAATAATTTCCGACTGGCAAGGTGGTATAGTTGAGCTCATTATTGGCACATACTGAGATTTTTAGCGTCTGCTCTTGATAATAATTTTCTGGAACAATGATTTCAAACGGTGTAAAACCACCTTCATGCTCTCCAAGAAATTCTCCATTGACATACACTTTGGCACGGTGAGTTACAGAACCAAAGCGTATCACTAATTCTTCGTCACGACTAACTTTTGGAATCTCAACTTCACGCTCATACCAAAAGTCTCCGATGTAGTTACGAATGTCCTTATCAACTGAAACATCATTAAATGAAGTCGGAACAACCATAACAGTTTCAGAACTGAGCTTTTCTTGAGGATTGTGGTCACCCAATTTAAAGTTCCAAACGCCGTTCAAATCATAAAGGTTGCGTGTTTTTGTTAATTGTGGGTATAGCATATATTTCTCCTAACGTTTAATATCCTGAGCCCCTTTTTTCATCAGTTGCTCAATATCCTTCTTGGTTACAATATTAATATCACCTTCAATAGTGTGTTTAAACTTAAAGCTTGCCATCGCAATATCCAAAACATCCTGCATTGGTACCTTTTCAATCAAGCCGTAGATAATGCCTGCAGTATAAGCATCTCCCGTCCCAACACGATCCAGACCTTGAATGGATTCACGATCTGTTTCATACAACGTTTCCATCTCGCCATCGTAAAGATAGGCTTTTAACACATACTCATTCGTTGCACCAATTTCACGCTCAGTAAAGGCGATTGTTTTCAACTCATAGCGTTTCGCCATTTCTTTTAGGACTAATAGCAGAGCTTCTCGATCACGATAAGGTCTTGTGAACCCTATCTCATCCTTTAAGTCTGTCCCTTTGTCAGTCAATAGCGAAATTGGCTCAAGTCCAATACAGACATCTGCTAAGGAAACCAGTTTAGACAACTCAACCCTAGCCTGTTCAAAAGACTCCCAAAGGCTTTCGCGATAGTTTAAATCAAAAGAAATTGGAATCCCCTTTGCCTTTGCACGCTCCATTAAAGCTAATGAAATTTTATAGATTTCAGGATTAAGAGCAACCGTTATCCCACTGACATGGAGCCACTCCATATCATCACAGATAGCATCTAAGTCATAATCTGATAATGTTGATTCATAAAATGAAGAGTATTTTCTATCGTAAAGAACACGACTAGAACGCAGTGAGAAACCTTTTTGATAGTAATATATCCCCAACCTCTCACCGGATTTGACCAGATGTTCTTGTCCAATCTGATGAGCAAAAAGAAAAGATTCTGCCATATGGCCAATGTCATTATCTGGAATCGCTGATATCATTGACACCTGATGACCTAGTTGTCCAAGTGTCGACAACACATTTAATTCTGACCCGCCAAATTGACAGTCAAAAGTCGTTGCCTGCGTCATCGTCTGATGTTGTGGAGGGGATAAACGAAGCATGATTTCCCCAAATGCTTTAATTTTCAAAAAGACACACCTCCAATTTTGAAAACGTTTTACATGTTATATTCTACAATTCATCTGATGATTTGTCAATTATTTGCTCATAAATTATACCAAAAAACACCTTCAAACGTTTAGCGTCGAAAGGTGTAGTTATTCTGTTAGAATGAAACTAAGTTATTTTTTTATCTTTTTCAGACCTTCATTAATTTTCTGAACATCTTCTTCTGAATAAGCTTCTCTCATATAAAAGATGACACGGTGCAAAGGCATATTTCCACCTCGTTCAATCATACTAGCAATATGTTTAGGCATTAATTTTTCTAATACTGACAGCGTTTCTGCATTGGATAATAAGACTGCTGTAGAGTCCATAATGGAATAAACATCTTCTGGGAAAAGCTTCTCCTTCTCCTCATCTGTTTCAAACCAATTTTGAACATTAACACCTGGATGAGCATCTTTATACGTGTATTCTTCAGGTAATTCTGTCACTTTTGTAAATACTGACCAGTCAGATACTGTACCAGCCGTTACCCTCACTGTAAGTTCTTGTTCAGTAAATGGAATTTCAATTGTAAAGACTCCAGTCTTGGAAGCGACAGAATAATGTTGTCCCATGACTTCAAAAATAATTTGCTTCTGATTTGAGTATGCTTTCAGTACCAGAACATCTCCTATACGTTTTGAAAAATCTTTTCCTGCTAGATGTACAAATGGCTGCTTAGCCCATTTGGCCTTGTAGTAATAAAATGCATCTTTCTTGTTCTGACGATCATAAGTCACTAGACCTTTCAAATTACGGTACTTAATACCACCTTCATCTCTATGACTACTTGAGAAATCAAACATATTCCAGATGAAACTTCCCCAAAGATAGTCACGCGCTTCAATTTGTGGGTAAACCGTCTCGTGATAAAGCGCCTGAAATTCTTCTGTGTAGTCTCGCACCTTTGGATCTAAGCTATGAAAGGCTTTATTTGCATCCACACCATATTCTGAAACTCCTAAAGCAACTGCTGGCAACTTCTCGTGACAATCGTCCAAAAAAGTGCCGTAATCTTGCATTTTGCCATAATACCAGCCAAAATAAATGTTATAACCAACCATTTTTGTAGTTTGATTTAAGGGACTTTCTGGTCTAACACTAAAAAGATTAGCCACAGTAAAGATACGCGTTTGGTCCAAGCTCTCAGCATAGGCTTTTACCTCTTCGACAAAAGGAGTCGCTACGTCATCCACAGTATAGATGGCAACTTCATTTTGCACACCCCAGAAACAAATACTTGGATGATTAGCATTTTGTAACAATAACTCAGCCATCTGCTGCTTAGCGTTAGCTTTAGCCTCCTCAGTAAAATGCACTTTCAGCAAAGGAATCTCAGCCCAGACAAGGTATCCCTCTTCATCTGACTTTTGATACACTTCTGTAGGATGCTGGTAGTGCGATAAACGGATTGCATTTGCGCCAATTTCTTTAATCAATTCAAAGTCACGAGTAATCTCCTCATCTGTTATTGCTGAATACACAACCGCACTATCGTTATGACGAGCAACCCCATTTAATCTCACTTTTTGATCATTCAGATAAAACCCAGATGACGAAGATAGCTGAACCTGTCTAAAACCGACTGACTTTGTGACACTATCCAAAATTGCTTCTGGGGTTTCATAAGTTACAGTAACGGTATACAGATACGGATTTTCAAGACCATTCCATAATATAGGATGATTGATTATCACATCAAGTTCTTCATTAAAAAACCAACTATCAACTATATTACCGTCTACATCTTGTAACACAGCTTTAAAATAACTCCCCGCTGGGGCATTTTTTATCACTTTAGGAGCTATCACAAGATGACCTTGTTCCAAAGAATCCTCTAGAGAGGTTTTGACAATAACACCATCGGTTCCAAAATAAGTCACATCAAAATAATCGTCTGTATCAAATTGTAGCCATTCGACACGGCGATGAATACCACCAAATACGGTAAAATCTCCCGCTGCTGGTGAAATCTCATCACTCACAATATTAGACACAAAAACCTCAAGAAGATTTTCCTCTTGCAAGTTATCTGTCGGTAAAGCCACTGTAAAAGCAGAATACCCACCTTCATGGTAACCTATTTTTTGACCATTAAATAAGACGGTCGCGATAAGACTAACTGCTTGGAAGCGGATGAAATGATACCCAGATGCCAAATCATCTTTCTGTAATACCGTTCTGTAATAACCATATCCCGTATTGTCACCACCCCCCTCTTCATACCACGTGTGAGGGATGGTAACACTTTGAGTAGTCACAGGCTGACTTTGATTGTCGTATTCTTTTTTTGATAGTCTATCAAACTGCCAGTTATCATTTAACAATGTTATCTTTCTCATGTCCCACCTAATTAAGAACCTGCAATTCATTACAGGTTCTTTAATTTACCTTTCTAACGTAGTGTAAGCTATCGTATAATCATCAATGATTAGTATTTTCTCATCATCACTGCCCCACTTAGGAAGCTCTGGAGAATTAGGATTACCCGTTGTCACAAATTGGATAATATATTTTTGTAACACATTTGAAATGTGATAATCCCACTCTGTAAATGGGCGCCAGCATTTTTCCAAATTGCCAATAGTATACCACAAATCACTCGAATGCCAAGTCCCTGCCTCATCACCTGGTAGGTTTCTAGCGAGATAAAATTGATATGCTGAGTTAGAAACCATCTGATTACGACGTTTTCTCCAAGAAGAAGCCATTTCAAGTAACGTATCCGATAACATATCATCCTTTGTTGTCCCAAGAAGGTAAGGAATATCAGTCTCAGCAAAGGCTGTCATCAATTCGTCTGAGCTATATGGAACCAGTTTCCTATCAATGCAAGGTGATAAAAAATCAATAGCGGTTTTATCTTTCGGCAACAATTCATTTACCATATCAAACAGTTCCTGACAAGGTACTGTGCACCAATCTTTTCCCTCTTGTGAAAAAGCGTCACTCACAGATTCCCAAAAAGGAGCTACCTTTTCGATTGGTTGAGCTTTGGCAAACTCTCTTCCTAGCCCTCCTCCACTTGTCATGATTGCTTTAGAAATATAGGACTTAGCTAGAGGCGAGCAAACCAACTGCTGGATACTCATAGCACCGGCAGACTGCCCCATTAAAGTTATGTTATCTGGATCACCTCCAAATGAGACAATATTATGAGATAACCATTTAAGGGCAGTTAATTGATCATACAAACCAAAGTTAGCTCTTTTGCCATCTTCATCGTCAATACTTGCAAAACCTAATGGTCCTAAACGATAATTGCAGGTGGCAAATATAATCCCTTTTTTAGCAAAATGCGTACCATCAAAAGGCAATTCATTACCAGCACCAGATTGAAAAGCTCCGCCATGGATATACAATATTACTGGGCAATTATCAGCATTTTGAGGAGTCCAAATATTGAGAAACTGGCAATCTTCACTATAGTTAAATGATAGTCCTTTGCGAAATTCATTATAGTAGAAAGAATCGTCTACCTCCGGTGCAAATGTTCGTCGTTGAACACAGGCTGTACCAAAATCTGTAGCGTTATATTCACCTTCCCAATGAATCATTTCTGTTGGTAATTCAAAACGTTTTGCTTTAGCATAAGGAATTCCTAGAAAACAGCGAACACCATCTTCAGAAATACCTAGTAAGTCACCACAATTTGTTTTTATTTTAATAGTTTTCATTTCCATTAAACTACCTCTTTACTCGCTTTACGAGATGCTAACTCGTCATGAATAATCTCTGTTTTCTCACGAGTCAAATTGTAGATTAGTCCCATACCAATAAACTGAATCACACAAGCAAGAACCGGTGCCAATGTTACCAATGTACGAATACCATCACCAACGCCTGGAGCTTGTTCAGGTATACCAGATACAAAACCAATAACACCTAGCAAGAAAGTCATCAATGTACTTGATAATGAGCTACCAATTTTACGACTAAACGTATAGATCGAATAAAGTGTTCCGTCTGCACGACGACCTGTTTTAAACTCTTGGTAGTCAATAACATCTGTTACAAATGCCCATGTTAAAATCATAAAAACAAGAGAACCTGCAGAAGCAATATTTGACAAGATCAGATAGGCCATAGCATCTTTAATTGGGAAAAGGTACAGACAAAGTGAGAAAATCATATTGTATCCCAAACCAACAAGAACAATATTCTTTTTACCAAATTTCTTAGCTAATTTTGGAACCGCAAAGAAACAAAGCATTGTAATTGGCAAACTCACCAATGAACTGACAGACATGATACGTGGGTTGTGATAATATTCTCTGTAAAGATACATTGAAAGGGTACCAGCTGCTGAAGAACCAATCAAACCACCAATTGTTGTTAACATAATACCAAATAAAGGACGGTTACGGAGTGCATCACGCATAACTTCCTTAAAACTATAATCTTTAGCGAGTTTTGCTTTTTGTGAACTTGGTGTTTTAAGACGTTCTGTGCTTGTTGCAAGCATGATAGTATAGAAAATAAGTGATCCTACAGCTGCGCCTACTGCTACAAGAAAATAATTCTTAACATTTGGTGTACGATCTGCATTCCAAACCATCATATTAATAATTGGCATGAAAAGGACGCCGACTGCGATGCCACCCAAACTACGTGCACGTGACAACTTCATGCGTTCCTCTGATTTATCAGTGATAACTGAAGCCATCGCACCATAAGGCATTGAAGTGCCTGTATAAGACAAATCATAGAAAAGATAAGCAAAGGCTACCCAGATTTGTTTACTGGTCATAGTCCATCCAGAAACATCCGCAAAGCAAATCAAAACTGAAAGAGCCAATGGGACCATAGCTAATTTAATATATGGTTTAAAGCGATCCCCAGACTTACCAATCATAAATTTATCTGGAATAGAACCAATCAATGGGTCATTAACTGCATCCCAAACCTTCGCAAATAGGAAGAGACCAGCCATATATTGTGGACTAATCCCTAAAACATAGGTACAAAATGTTAGAAAGAACATACTAACATAAGTGGTTACCATACTACCAGCTAAATCCCCAAAGATATAGCCAATTTGATCTTTAATACCAAATTTTTTCATTTGAGTATTCTCCTTAATTTTTTATGTATCCGTTTACATTTATAGTATATTCTCTTTTGACAATAGATACCACATACCATATACGTCATAATTTGATTTTTCTTAATATCCTAGCATTCTTATTGTTTTTTTCGGATAAATCGTAACATATTATGGTAAAATACCCTTAATGAGGTAATTTTATGGAAAATAATATTGTATTATTCAAAAAAACACTTGAGTTATTAAAACTTCCTTATCATCACTTGACACATCATTTTTCGACGATTGAAGACATAGACTTTGGATTTCGGAAAACCTTCTATGATGCTAAGGGTTATGACCGATTTATTGTTGTGTTGCAACGGTTTATCACACCTACACAACTCGCACGTATCACAGATCATTTTGGGTTAACCTACTATCTCTTCTACTTTCTTACAGACGATTCCTATATCACCGTTGGACCTATTGGCACTAAAAAACTACATACAACTAATCAAGAAAAAAATACTTTTCTAAAGCAAGTCACCATATTTTCCGACTTAGGACACCTTGATTACATTTTATTAAGCCTTTTTAGTACCCTTAGTGATCGTAAACTGAAACTCTCTATTTTACCCAAGCAATATTTAGAGAGGTCACAATCGCAAAAAGATTTGAAGCATTATAGCGATACGATTGAAGGGTACTACGCTATTGAAAATGATATCCTCACAGCAGTTGCCAACGCTGATTCCGAACAAGCAGTCTATCTCAAAACACTCCAAAATAGTCTGTCCTTCAAATCACGTTCAGAAAATTTATTAGAAGTTACAAAATTACGTTTTAGTACCTTTAATACCCTATGCCGCAAGGCCGTAGAAAGTCAGCACATCCCACCTTTCTACATTGATAAGTTATCCTCTCAGATTGCAAAGACCATTTGGCAAGCTGCATCAAATGATGACCTCATTAACTTTGATCACACCATTATCTTTTTCTACTGTGATTTAGTTAAAAGCTATCGCAATACCTCTAACTATTCACCAATCATTCAAAATGCCTTACTCTATATTGACCAACATTATCAAAGCAATATAAAGCTTAATCAATTAGCAGAGCATTGCCACATTTCGAAAAATTATCTCAGCAGTCTCTTTCACAAAGAAGTCAACATGTCATTGTCTGATTATCTCCAGAAATACCGCATCGAAAAAGCTTGTGAATTACTCTCCAATAAAAACTTGTCAATATTAGAAATTTCTGAACGCTGTGGCTTCCAATCCAGCGATTATTTCTCAAAAGTCTTTAAAGAACTTAAGCAAATGACACCAAGTCAATATCGTAAAACCAATCACCATCTTCCCTAACAGACACAAAAAACATGGACAAGCGCCATGTTTTTTGTCTATCTTATTTTTCGTCGTATTGATCAACTTTATATTTTGTAACGTCAACGTAATCCATATCAGTTAGAGGAACATTTTTCGCAATCGCACGAACACGTTCTTCATCATCTGCCGCTTTCATGACATGAATTTTTTCTTGAATACGTGCCATTTCTTCACGGTCAAGTTTATAGAATTTCATCAAGAATAGTGACACTAAAAGAACAACAATTGGAATAATAGCAAATAAAGTAATCAATGCCATCTTCAAATCATTTGAAAAAGGTGTCTCAACTGTTGGAAATTCTTTTCCAAAACCAATAGCTGCGAGTACGAAACCAACTACCATAGGAGCCAATGATGAAGCAATCGAGTCAGTCAAAGAGAAGATTGTTCCAATCATACCAGAAAGGTAACGACCTGACACAGAAGTTTCGTAGTCTGTAATATCAGCTCCCATGGTCAATACAAGACTAGATGGTGCTGTTGAAGCATAACGTGCAATGATGAAGGTGATAAAGAAAGCTATTGTATAAAGATTCCATGCTTTCAAGTCAAGCATACCAGGTTTTGCAATTGTTAAAAGACCAGAAAAAGCAATTAAACCAATAATCCCAATTTGTAGAGCCGTTACATAGGCAAAACGAAGGCCTTTACGACGAGCTATTTGTGCAGCACCTACTGTTACAATAATTCCTGGAATGATAACAAGAAATGACATCTGTCCTGATAGAGCATAGTTACCAAAAATAATACCATAAAGCATTACACCTACAACTGAGTCACCAAATAATTGTGCGACGAACTTAACAAGAGCTGCTGAGATTGAAAGAACTTGAAGTGGTTTGTTTCCCTTAATAACTTTCCAGTAATCACGCAATTTTGTTTCTTGTGTTTTTTCTCCAAGACCAAAATATTTTTTATTATCTTTTTCCCAAATACCAATAATAGCAAGAACACCAAGGACAGCAGATATAGTAATCACCGTTAAGAAAAGCTCTTGGAAGAAACTTGGTGTAAAGCCGCCGTGTTTAGGAACCAAGGTACCAGATACATACATTTGGCTACCAGAGAACATCACTGTCGTTGCAATACCATCAACAATGTTAAAAATCGGACGTTGTTTCGGATCGTTAGTCAACGCAACTTGTCCTGCTTTAGTAATCGTCTGTTGCAGTGAGTAACCAATTTTATGAATAATTAAAACAAGGATAAACAATGAAAAACGTAATCCCTCACTAACTTGACTCAACCCAAGCATCATTAAGAGTGAACTAGCAGTTATGAGATTACCAATGACCAAAATTGGACGATATTTACCAAATGCAGTTTCTGTTTTATCAATGATAACACCAATTGTTGGATCAATAAAACCATCAAAAATACGAATATAGCCCATTAATTGACTAACAAATATCGCTGCCAAACCAAGAACACCTGTTGATAGATACGTTACAAACGTAAAAGCAACTAAATAAATATTTGTTGAAGTATTGTTCATAGCAAAAAGAATAATTTGCCATACTTTAGCACGGTTATACGTTACATCTTCGGTACGTTTTTCCAATGATTTTTCCATTTTGGAAACCTCCATAAAAATTAGTATCTGAACGCTTTTTGTGTAAGCGTTTTATTTACGTGTTTTATTCTACAATACATCAGATGAATTGTCAACATATTTTTCTATTTTGAACTATTTTTTCAAAATTAGTCTGATGATTTAAAAATCATAGATACAATTTACTGATTCTACCTTTATTTTCTCTAAAGATTTGGTGAATACAAAAAGCCCTAGAATCATCAAATTACTAAATTGTTGATTCTAAGACTATTTATAACAGATATCTATCCATCTCCAGCATAGTCAATTAATCTTAAGCATCACCAATTGATCATAAAGACTATTACCAGATAAAAATTTAGTATCAAACTTGTTGCACTTGACTTTACAATACGTCGCTAAAAATAAGTCAATATTTCTCTACTTCTTACTGGTATCAAAGTAGCACTTCACAGCTATCATTAGCCTTTCTTTGTGATAGGCGCCACACTAGCTAGCAGTTTTTTTAGACCGACTTCTGAGAATTTTATTTTCAATTCTTGTGTTGTTCCGCTACCAGATACTTCTAGAACAATGCCTTCTCCCCACTTACGGTGGACAGCGATGTCACCAACTTGCCAGTCTGCACTTGCGTTATCATTGGTTTTACCAAACGGCGTGCCTCCTTTGATAAAAGGCTGTGCGGTACTTGTTTGTCGTGGTTGCGCTTGCGCTTTACGGGCTTGAATGGCTTGTGAGAGGCTCATTCCTTGACCAAATTGAGTTGCACTGCTATTTGACGATGTTGCCATAAATGACGTATTGGCTGGTCGTGCCAAACCTTGATAAGCTAATAAGTCATCTGAAATTTCACGAAGGAAGCGAGTTGGACGGTTATAGCTAGTCTTACCAAAGAGGGTACGGGTATTGGCGTTAGTCATAAAGAGAATTTCTTCGGCACGGGTAATACCAACATAGGCTAGACGGCGCTCCTCTTCCAATTCATCTGGTTCCTCGGCAGTACGCGATAAGGGAAAGACCCCTTCTTCCATACCGATTAAGAAAACAACCGGGAACTCCAACCCTTTAGCAGCATGGAGAGTCATTAGGGTCACCTCTGCCGACTCCACATTGCCATCGTCTGTGTCTGCAATCAGTGCCAAATCATTCAAGAAACGGCTAAGACGGTCTAAGCCTGTTTCATCAGGAATACCGTCGTCATTATTCTCATCAAAGTTTTTCGTTACCGAAAGAAACTCTTCAATATTTTCCACACGCGCTTGACTTTCTAATGTGTTTTGTAGACGTAAGGCTTCTAGGTAACCTGATTTAGCCAGAACCGTTTCAACTAGTTCTGTCACTGAAAATTTATCCAAGTCTGCTCGCAAATCGAGAATAAGGTTTGCCAAATCCCAGACCGCCTGTGCAGCTTTTCCCTTAATCGAAGATAACATGATATTAGCCGACGCATCTAGTAAGCTCAGCTCACGCTCATAGGCAAAGGTACGGATTTTTTCAAGAGTTCCTGGTCCCACACCACGTTTTGGTTCATTGACAATCCGTTCAAAACTAATGTTGTCTGCCGTGTTGGCAATGATATTGAGGTAAGAAATGACATCACGAATTTCCTTACGGCTATAGAACTTAGTTCCCCCAACCATGGTATATGGAATGTTGGATTTCAAGAGAGCTTCCTCAATGGTACGAGATTGTGCGTTGGTACGATAAAGAACCGCAAAATCTTTGAAATTTTTAGCTGTTTCGCTCACCATATTGCTGATGGTTGAGGCTACAAATACTGCCTCATCGCGCTCATCATTAGCACGATAGTAAACCAATTGTTCACCGTCGTCATTTTGGGTCCATAATTTTTTAGGACGGCGATTTTTATTATTGCTAATCACCTCATTTGCCGCTTGCAAGATTTTTTTCGTTGAGCGATAGTTTTCCTCCAAGAGAACCACTTTAGCCTCTGGATAGTCCTTTTCAAAATCAAGGATGTTTTGCATATCAGCCCCGCGCCAGCCGTAGATAGATTGGTCCGCATCACCCACGACACAGATATTTTTGAAACGAGAAGCTAATAATTTCACCAACTGGTACTGGGCATGGTTGGTATCCTGGTATTCATCCACATGAATATACTGGTAACGTTGTTGGTAGTAAGCCAAAACATCTGGATTTTTATCGAAAAGGCGAAGCGTCATCATGATTAAATCATCAAAGTCCATAGCCTCACTACGACGCAATTCTTCTTGATAAGCCTTGTAACACTTGGCTACAATCTGAGTGTACATCTCCCCAGCCATATGCTCATAGGCCACTTCATCCAGCAAATCATTTTTGGCATTGGAAATGGTCCCCAAAATTGACCGTTCACTCCATTTTTTCGGATCCAAATTCATATTTTTCAAAATCCGTTTCATTAGCGTGCGTTGCTCACCCGGATCAACGATAGTAAAGTTACGGTTGTAGCCAATATGGTCGGCTTCACGACGCAAAATACGGACACACATGCTGTGGAAAGTCGCAATTAAAGTGTCTGCCGTCGCTGGATTTAAAGCCATAGCACGCTCCCGCATTTCACGCGCAGCCTTATTGGTAAAGGTGATGGCCAAAATATTCCAAGGATTAACCATCTTCTCATCAATGAGGTAGGCAATTCGGTGCGTCAACACACGCGTCTTACCAGACCCCGCTCCTGCCATAATCAGCAAGGGGCCTTCTGTCGTCTCTACCGCTTCCGCCTGACGATCATTCATTCCATTTAAAAGGGGATTTCCCATTTTAATCTCTCCATTCACAAAAATAAGCCCTACTATTTTACCATTTTTTAGGGAAAATAGCAGAGCTAAACCTTAATCTTTCTTTTTTAGTTTTTGAGCTTTCACAACCAAGAAATCGGGCTTATGTAGTAAATCCCTATACTCAGGATATTCTTCTAGTATCTTATTCTCTGGGAGAGGTTCAATCATTTTATCAATAGTAAATCCAGCAGATATTAAGATATTTATAATCTCTGAAAATGTTCGATGATACTTTTTAACATTGTCCACAAACCAAACTGACTCACGTTCTCCTGAGACGCTGTAATGAGCCAAATTCAAATGCAGACGATTTCCATCAGCATCTCTAGTCCACCGATCACCACCTGCATGGCAGGTATTGATTGGATGTTCCTGTGAAAATACTAGGGAGCCATTATCATTTAGTCTATCATAGATTTTAGTAATCAAATCCGAAAAATCTTTCACATAGTGAAAAGCCAGAGAACTGATAACTAAGTCAAAGTTCCCCTCCAGTTGATCAATATCCTCCATTGGTAGGTTGAGATAAGTGATATTTGTATGGCTATTTTCAATTTCAGCTACTGCTAACATTTTCTCTGAAATATCAATCCCCAATACATGATTGGCCCCTGCCTCAGCAAATTTTCGACAATGGACACCGAATCCACAACCTAAATCAAGAATAGTTTTACCTTTCAAATCAGGTAACAGGGAAAACAATGCAGGAATTTCAAAAAGATTGTTGGCATTGCGTTCATTTTTTCTAATGGCTTGATATCCTTCAAAAAAAGTATCATTATCATAGATATTTTGCTTAGACATTAACTACCTCCAAACCCATTTTTCATCTTAAAGTCATACCCATTATAGCATTTTTTAGTCATAGACTTAAAAGCGGCAGAAACACCTTGGTTTCTACCACCTGCAAAATGAGAAACTAAAAATTAAAAACATCATTCAAATTTTCTGCCATAGTTGGATGAGTGAAGATTTGATTTTTGAGATAAGTATATGGAATTTTGTTATCCATAGCCATTTTGATGAGGTTAATGATTTCATGACTTCCTGATCCAAAGAGGGTTGCTCCTAGAATTTCATTTGTTTCAGTATTGACAATCACTTTATAAACACCTCGAAGGTCATTATTGACATGGGCTCTTGGCATATTGGCTACCAACAATTCATTGGCTTTGTATGGTAGTCCTGCTTCTTGCGCAGCTTTTTCCGTCAAACCAACTTGAGATAGAGCTGGTTCAATAAAGAGGGAATTTGGCACATTTTGACGACTTTGAAGATTATAATGACCATAGTCAGTCAATTTCCCAAAAACGATTCGGAAATCATCAAGAGAAGTGTAAGTGAACTGAAGTCCACCATTAACATCACCAACAGCATAGACCCCTGGAACAGTTGTCTCACAGTAGTCATCAACCTGTACTGCACCACGGTCAGCCACCACGATATCAGTATTTTCAAGACCTAACCCTTCAGTAGCTGGTTTACGTCCCATAGCATACATGACAGTATCAAAAACATACTCTTTACCACTTTCAGTAACAACCACTTCTTCACCACGGTTGGCAACTGCTTCAACTTGACTTCCAAGAACAAAGCTGACGCCATCTTCTTCAAGGTACTGTTGAGCTAGTTTTGCAGCAACTTCTTCATAACGCCCCAAAATGACTGGCGAATTTTCAAAGACAGTAACTTGGCTACCTAGACGAGCATAAAGTGACGCAAACTCAAGACCAATATTACCGCCACCAATGATACCAAGCCGTTTTGGTTGCTCGGGCAAGTTTTGAATCCCTGTACTATCAACCACATTTTTACTCTCCAAGAGACCTGGAATTGGAAAGACATTTGATACAGCACCAGTATTGATAATAATGGTTTCAGCTGTTAAATGCTCTGTCTCATCACCAGCTGAAACTTCAATCACTTTGTTAGAAATAAATTTAGCATGAGCATTGATGAGATCAGCTCCGCTATTTTCCAAAACCATCTGATTTTTATTGCGAAGACGAGTCGTCACAGTCTCTTTGAGCGTCATTGCCTGTTCAAAAGTTAAATTGTTTTCTGCTGCCTGTATCAAAGTTTTAGTTGGAATACATCCAATATTGATACAAGTTCCACCGTAATTAGCCGCATTTTGCTCAACCAATGCTACTTTTTTACCTATTGCAGCCATTTTCCCAGCAAGCGTTTTTCCCGCCTTACCAAATCCAATCACGATAATATCATATGATTTCATAAACGATTCTCCATATCTTTTTTCTTTAGTTTAACAAACTTTAACCGTACTGTCACAAATTTGCTACGGAAAAACCACTAAGCTATTTCCGAACGTTATTGTCATTTTTAGAGAATTTTATAGTTTTTACCAATAAATCACTTGACATTTGCTTCATTATACCTTAAAATAAGCACAATTAAATAAAACACCAACCGATTGACGTCATTCTGGAGAAGATTTGATCTACCGAAGGAATTATACTCTCAGGTGCCTTAGGGCAAGGACAGGATGACTGACGGACTTCTGGAGAGATTCTGCAAGACAGAACACCGAAGGGGCAAGGCGATTTTTCGCTCAATCTCTCAGGTAAAAGGACAGAAGGAAAATGATGCACTTGTTAAAAAGGGAATATTGCCATTTTAACAGGATTTTTTGCGACATTCTCCACCTCCAGGACTGTGATTTTTCTCAGTCCTTTTTGTGTTCCGTGTGGGTGTTTGGCATTTATTATTGTTATCAAATAAATGCCCCTACTCAAAAGAAATTCAAAAGAATCATGAAAAACGTAATCTATTCAATAGGTGTTTTAACTAATATTAACACCGAAAAATAAATAAAAAACAGTCTATCAGATATCATTTTGATTTTTCAAAGAGTATCACATCATATTTTAAGGAGTTTGATATGTCTACTTTTTTCACACGTCTTGAAAACATTCTTTCAACTGTTAATAATTTGGTTTGGGGAGCACCACTTCTTATTCTCTTAGTAGGAACTGGAATCTACCTTACAATACGTCTTGGTCTTTTACAAATTTTAAAATTACCAAAAGCCTTTCGTCTAATTTTTGTTCACGATGAAGAACACCACGGTGATATTTCAAGTTTTGCGGCTCTTGCAACAGCACTTGCTGCAACTGTCGGTACAGGAAATATCGTTGGAGTGGCCACAGCCATCCAATCAGGCGGACCAGGTGCCCTCTTCTGGATGTGGGTTGCAGCCTTCTTTGGAATGGCTACTAAATATGCCGAAGGTCTTTTAGCTATCAAATACCGTACAAAGGATGATAACGATGAAATCTCTGGTGGACCTATGTACTATATCTTGAATGGTATGGGAGAAAAATGGCGACCACTCGCTGTATTTTTCGCCTTAGCAGGTATTTTAGTCGCGTGGCTTGGAATAGGGACCTTCTCACAAGTAAATTCAATTACAGGCTCCCTAAAATCTAGTTTTGGTCTTGCTCCACAGATGGTCAGCATCTTTATTGCAATCATCGTTGCTTTCATTATCTTCGGAGGCATTAAATCCATTTCAAAAGTGGCTGAAAAAGTTGTTCCATTTATGGCAGTTTTATATATTCTTGCAGCCATTACTGTCATCCTCTTAAATCTAAATCTCATTTTACCTACTATCGGATTGGTTCTTGAATCGGCCTTTACCGAATCTGCTGCAATTGGCGGTTTTTTAGGTGCTAGTGTTCAAAAAGCTATGCAAATGGGGATTGCCCGTGGAGTTTTCTCAAATGAATCTGGTCTTGGTTCTGCACCGATTGCAGCGGCCGCTGCTAAAACGAATGAACCTGTAGAACAAGGACTTATTTCTATGACCGGAACATTTATTGATACGATTATTATCTGTACCTTGACAGGTTTAATAATTCTTATTACAGGGGTTTGGACAAGCGATACCCTTAAGGGAGCTGATGTCACACAAGCTGCTTTTAATGGAACATTCAGCTCTATCGGAAGTTTTGTATTAACTATTTCACTTGTTCTCTTCGCTTTCACTACTATTCTTGGCTGGTCTTATTATGGTGAGCGATGTTTTGAGTTTTTATTTGGAACAAAACATATCCGTATTTACCGTATTATTTTCGTTCTTATGGTTGCACTGGGTGGTTTTCTCAGCCTTCACATCGTTTGGACGATTGCTGATATCGTAAATGGGCTAATGGCTATTCCTAACTTGATCGCACTCTTAGCCCTGTCACCGGTCATTATCAAAGAAAGCAGAGCCTATTTTGATAAACTATAAACTAAACTCAGTCAAATTCAAAAATTTCTTTTAGTGCTTCCTTCTAAAAAAATTGGATCTAAACATCTAATTTTGATTTTAAAAGAATATCAAATAGATACTTAAAACAGTTTGAACAACAAAATATAAAAAAGAAAAGATATTATCTCTTTAAATGTCTAATACTAGTGACTTTTTCAAAACGTTTGAGATAAAATAGCTCAGTTTTTGTGTTAAATAAATCTTCTCTCAAGAAGAAAACGGTTTAGACTAGAAACAGAGTAAATCTATCAAATACGATATATCCAGACTCAACTAAGTAACCATGATTTTCTACGACACACTCTTTTACACCTAACAAATCATGTGCTATAATACTTAGACATTATGATTTGGGAGGGATTATGACAACTGCACTTGAAAAACTTCAACTGGCTAAGCGTGGCCCCATTGTTTCTATTACAGCCTATCTGATATTAACCACTACGAAGCTCGTATCAGGTTATTTGCTCAATTCAAGTTCTCTTATCGCGGATGGTTTTAACAATCTTTCTGATATTGTTGGAAACCTTGCTTTACTTATCGGACTTCACTTAGCAAGCCGTCCGGCAGATAACGATCATAAATTTGGACACTGGAAAATTGAAGATCTCTCTAGTCTAATGACTTCATTCATCATGTTCACTGTTGGATTTCAAGTATTGCTTCAAACGATTAGAAAAATTCTTTCTGGCCAAAGCTCTGCTATTAACTTAGAAGGTGCTATTATTGGAATCTTATCGGGGATAGTCATGTACGGTGTGTACCTTTACAATAAAAGATTATCAAAAAAAGTCCAATCATCTGCACTAGCAGCTTCTGCTAAAGATAACCTTTCAGATGCCGTAACGTCCATCGGTACCTCTTTTGCTATCGTAGCAAGTTCTTTTCATCTCGTTTGGCTTGACAATCTCTTCGCCTTACTCATTGCTTATTTTATCTTGAAAACAGCCTACGATATCTTTATTGAGGCCACCTTTAGCCTATCTGACGGTTTTGATGACAAACATCTAAAAGCTTACGAGAAAGCTATCTTAGAAATTCCTAAAATTTATGCGGTCAAATCACAACGAGGTCGAACCTATGGTAGTAATATTTACCTAGATATCATCCTTGAAATGAACCCAGATCTCTCCGTTTATGAAAGTCATGAAATCACCGAACAAGTAGAAAATCTTTTACGTGAACGTTTTGAAGTCTACGACATTGATATTCACGTTGAACCCGCACCAATTCCAGAGGATGAAATTTTTGAAAATGTTTATCATAAACTCTACAAAAACGAAAAAATTATCCTATCAAAAATCCCAGATTATGAAGAATACCTCTCCGACAATTTTAGCATGATTGACAGCGATGGAAACCATTTAACAAAAGAAGACGTCATCAAACAAGATAAACATTATCTCAACAACTTCCAATATTTCAAAGTAACTTCTATTAGTCAAAAAACAAAGCTAATCACTTATCAATTAGAAAATCATCAACACACTAGCCTCTGGAGACGGCATGAAAAATGGTTCTTAATCTATCACCAAATCACAAAAATAATGTAAAAAAGACCGAGACAAACCATCACGATGGCGGAGCCCACACCCACAAAACAATGAAAACCAATAGGCAAAGCCCTCGCTAAGTGCTATACTCTTAGTGAGGGCTTTTTGAAGTTTTCGTATAAATAAAACCGAAAACGAACAAAGATTATCTCCTATACATTGAAAGAGCATCTTTGTTCGTTTTTATGGCTCTATAATTTCTGTAATGGGTAACTCCACTATGGAGATTATGGGGCTTTTTGAGTACCAAAAAAAGCTACATACATTTTTCGATCTATGCTCCCTTATTTAGAGGGGTGTACAAATCTTTATATTATAAATGAACCCCTTTTTCAACTAAGGCTTCAAGTTCAGTCAAGCGTTCTTCAAAGACTTTGAAAGCTGCGTTGAGGTAGTCAACTTGTGTCATATCAACACCTGCTTTTGCAATCACATTAAGGGCATAGTCTGAATTACCTGCTTTGAGGTAGTCAAGGTATTTATCCTTATCTTCTTGCGTACCGTGAACAATTTTATCTGCTAAGAAGTTGGCAGCCGCAAATCCTGTTGCATACTGATAAACATAATAATTATAGTAGAAGTGTGGAATACGAGCCCACTCATATTGAATTTCTGGATTATCTTCCGCTGATATGCCATAATATTTCTCATTAAGAGTCGCATAAAGATTATTGAGGTAATCACTTGTTAATACGTCACCTTTTTGATCAGCCACATGAATAGCGTGTTCAAATTCAGCAAATTGTGTTTGACGGAAGATTGTTCCTCTGAAACCATCAAGGTAGTGATTTAAAATGGCAAAGCGTTGTTTATCATCCTCAACTTCTGCCAATAAAGCTTCTGTCATGATGTTTTCGTTAGTTGTTGAAGCAATCTCCGCTAAGAAAATACTGTAATCACCGTAAACGTATGGTTGGTTTTCACGAGTATAAGCCGAATGCATACTGTGTCCTGTTTCATGGACAAGTGTATAGAGATTATCAAGTGTATCTTGCCAGTTCAATAGCATAAAGGCATTGGTATCATATGAACCACCTGAATAAGCACCTGAACGTTTTCCTTTATTAACATGAACATCAATCCAACGCTCTGTAAAGGCACGTTTCACACGCGCAGCATAATCTTCTCCCAAAACTGATAGAACCTGCTCTGCTTTTACCAAAGCCTCATCATAAGTAATAGCCATATCCACTTCTGAAAGCGCTGTGTACATGTCATACATTTTCAAATCGTCTAAACCAAGAACTTTTTGACGTAATTTAACGTAACGATGTAAGAGTGGCAAATGGGCATTTACTGCCTCAAGAAGAGTATCATAAACTGCTTCTGGAATAAAATTGTTAGACATCGCTGCTTCACGCGCAGATTTGAAACGGCGCACTTTGGCTTTAAAGTTATGAACTTTAACATTTGTTTGAAGTGTTTTCGCATAAGTGTGCTGGAATTGCTCGTAAGTTCCATACATTGCTTCATAAGCACCTTGGCGAACGTCACGATTTTTTGATTCCATCAAACTGATGTAATTACCGTGCGTCAATTCTTCAACCTCACCCTTATCATTTGTTACCCAAGGAAAGGCAATATCCGCATTATCAAGAACAGAGAAAGTTTCGCTAGCACCTGAGAAAATTTCTTGAGCTCCAGCTAATAATTCTTCCGCTTCTTGTGACAACACATGCTCTCTTGTTTTGAAAAGGCGCTCAAAGTGATGGTTGTAAAGTTCGAGTTCTGGCGTTTCTTTTAAAAATTCAGCATAGGCTTCTTCAGATAAAGCCATAAATTCAGGTTCGTAGAAAGCAAAGGTTTCACTGAGTTTCGCATAGAGAGCGCCTGCTTTAGCCTGAAGCTCTTGGTAATAGGCTACAGTAGTATCCTCGTCATTTTTCATAGAGGCATAAACATAGAGCTTCTCTAAACGACGCAAAAGCCCCATATAAGTTTCTGTTGTATTAAAAAGACTAGCACTGCTGTCCAAAAGATGACCAGCCAATCCTTTAGCAACTTCTACTTCGCCAGTTAAGGAAGTTAGTTCCTCTTCCCAAGCACTATCTGTTGGGAAAATAGTGGATAAATCCCAAGTATACTTTTCGTCTAAATGACTACGATTTTCTGACATGTCATTCCTCCTAAATATGTAATAAGATTATTTTATCATAAAACCTTGTCTTTCAACATTCAAAACTGGATTATCAATATATTTTCAAATTTTTCAAAAAAAAATTCAACTATTTTCAATAACTTCAACAACTTTTTTCTTAAAATAAGCTAAAACCGTTGACATCTCTTGCTAAAGTGCTATACTAGAAAACAAGAATTCGTTGGTTTAACTCAAACCTGTTATGAGTTAAGTTAATGAGTCGCCATAACCAGGTTATCTGCCGAGACTAAACTCCGGGTAACCTGGTATTTTTTGTACTTGGAGAAAATTATGACTAATCACATCGTTCTTTTTCAACCACAAATTCCACAAAATACTGGTAACATTGCCCGTACCTGTGCTGCAACTAATGCTCCTTTACATATTATCCGTCCAATGGGATTTCCTATCGACGATAAAAAGATGAAGCGAGCTGGACTTGATTACTGGGATAAGCTTGACGTCCATTACTACGATTCATTAGAGGAGTTTTTAGAAAAAATGGCTAACGCTTCTAAACTTCATTTAGTCACCAAATTTGCAAATAAAACCTACTCAGATGAGAGTTATAACGATGGACTAACGCATTATTTCATGTTTGGTCGTGAAGATACAGGACTTCCAGAAGAATTCATGAGAAAAAATCCTGAAAAAGCTATCCGTATTCCTATGAATGATGAACACGTCAGAAGCCTCAACGTTTCTAATACGGTTTGTATGATTGTCTACGAAGCTCTTCGCCAACAACAATTTTCAGGACTTGAATTGACCCATACCTATGCGAAAGATAAACTCAAATAATTAGCATTTGTAACCATATTTCAAGGTAATTCCCTTCCTTGTGGCTGGCAAAATAGTGATACCAACTTTCAAAAACACTAATTAGTTATTTTACGTGAAAAGTCTTGCAATGTTAAGACTTTTTTGTTATGATGAAATTGTCTTCAGGGCAGGGTGTGATTCCCGACCGGCGGTGACAAGCACAACTATTTTCCTTGAAACTAGTTAGCGATGAGTATATCGAGATAAGCTAATAACCTATGAGAGAAAAAGAGATTGTTTGAAGTCCGTGAGCGCAAGCTGATGTGGTGCGATTCCACAACCGACAGTAAAGTCTGGATGGGAGAAGACCAATGCTTTTTGTGCTACTTTTTGGGTGCAAAAATACTTGGAACTTCTTTCAAATTGTAAAATTTGGAGGAATTTTTTATGTCTACACAGGCAAAGCAAACGCGTCGTTTGGTGTATATCGCCATTTTATCTGCACTGTCATTCTTACTTCTGTATGTACAGTTTCCACTGATTCCAGGAGCAGATTTTTTAAAAATTGATTTTTCAATTTTACCACTTCTAGTTGTTATGCTAGTCTTTGATCTTAAAAGTGCTTGGCTAGCTCTTATTCTACGAAGTGTTTTAACATTGATTCTCAACAATAGTGGTCCTACTACACTCATCGGTATTCCAATGAACATTATGGCCCTTGGTGTATTTATCACTACCTTGGCCTTTCTTTGGAAAAAAGAGCAGAGCCTAAAAAATTATGTCATCGCTTCAATTATTGGAACCTTACTTCTAACACTCGTAATGGTTGTACTAAATATCTTCTATGCAGTACCAGCCTATGCAGCCTTTGCAAACTTTGACATCAACAAATTTATTGGTCTATCAAAATATATTTTTGCCATGGTTATTCCATTTAACATTGCTGAAGGAACTATCTTCGCAATTTCTTTCTATCTTGTTCATCTTACAATGAAACCATTAATTACAAAATTATAAATGATTATGTTATAATCAATACATGAAACAAAAACAAACTTATTTTGTGAAAGCTAGTTTTGCTATTCTAGTTTTCGTCATGTTGGGCTATGTTGTTAAATTCTATCCTGAAGTTCTTACTGGATTTGACAGCTCTATTCAATCTACTATTCGAGGACAGTTACCACAACTAGCGACTCACTTTTTTTCAGCAATTACGTTTATTGGCAATGCATCAACACAGATTGCCCTTGTGATCATCACTTTTGCATTGTTACTGAACCAAAAATGGTATGCAGAAAGTGGATTTGTAGCTATCAGCGGGATTTTAGCTGCTATCGTCATTGCAGGGTTCAAAAACATCTACCAACGTCCTAGGCCTAGTCTCGAACACCTTGTTCATGCAGGAGGATTTTCATTTCCAAGTGGTCATTCCTTAGGGACTATGCTTATTATCGGTAGTTTAATTGTTATCCTAAGTCAAAGAATTAAACAGCAACAATTAAAACTAGTCCTTCAAATCATTTTAGAATTGACTATCTTACTCGTTGGACTTTCTCGGATTTACCTAGGTGTTCATTACCCAACTGATGTGATAGCTGGCTTCACTCTAGGATATGGGCTTTTAAATCTTCTCTATCCTATTTATGATCAAAAACGTTTTGAATGGCGTTTTCAAAATAAACAAAAATGAAGTTGGAATAATCCAGCTTCATTTTTGTTTATAGTCACTGAGACATTTCATTTTTAGCCTTGGTGATATTTTTGGGTTAGTACACCACCAAGTGCTAGCAACTGTACCAAACCAGCCAAAGCAAGATAAACACTATCATCATCTCCCGTGTCTGGCAAAGTTTGTGAATCTGAATGTGACGTTTGATTAGCAACTTTATGAAAAACATTATTAGAAACTTGATTTAGAACAAGCTGTGAACTATTATATGACAGCTCTTTCTCTAAATCCTGCTTCAATGGGTTTTCTTTCTGAGTTACAGACGTGTTACTCATCATCTGATAAATGATACCATAGTGGCTAAAATGCTCCGCAGTAAAGACCACACCAATTTGATTATCATAGACAGTCTCTGTAAACTTAAGTTTCTCAGCTGTTTGCCCATTTGGCAAATAAACAACTGCCTTGACTTTTTTACCAGAGTCAGTTGGTAAGAAAACTTGAGCAGGGGCCGTTAACTCTAAAACACGACCAGCGGCATCTACCACTTCAATATCATAAAGATCAAAATCTATGCCTTCTAAGATTTGGGGAATCTGATCTGATGTTGGCTCTAAGTGAATAATCTTAAGACCCGCAACAGGAACACTTTCCTTCTTATCCACCAAAACACGTACTCCCGTAGCAGCATCTGTTAATTCAAGAGAGGTTTTTTCATCATTTTTAGCTTTCAGGCGTAAAATGGTTGCTGTTAGAGCATTCAAGCGAATTCCTTTTTCTGTCCATGCAATACCAATAGGATTTTCAATAGCAATAATACCTGCTTGTTCAGCATCGGCAAGTACCTCTGCTCCTCTCAAAGCCTTGAAATCATCCGCCAAGGTAATCACTCGTTCTTTATCATCAGCATTTATCAAAACAGCATAGGTATCACCATTACTTGCTTTTACTTGATAGCCAATAACCAAATCATTTTCTGCTACGCCATTTTCCCCAGGAATTGTTAACAAAGTAACCTGTTTATTAACACTTGCCAAATCTTTGAGACGGAAAGCATCTGTTGATTTCCTTAAGGCAATCACCCCTTTTGTATATGCTTGGCTTTTTGTATTTTCAGGGAAAAGCTGAGCATCGGTTGCTTTTGCCCAGTCAAAATGGTTAATAGCGTCCGTTGAATCATAAGAGTCATGGATAAAGTAAGGATATACAAATGGTTTGCCATCCTTATCAGTCAATAGATGTGATTTATTTGGTACCAGTTCTGCTGAGACAGGCGTTTTATAAGCCTCATCTTTAAATTGCTTGGTTCTTCCGTACTCTTGACCAGAGTGGATAAATGGTGTTCCTTGAGATGTCAAAATTAAAAGGTTTCCTAAACGCAAACGACGGTGAATTTCAGCATTATTCTCAGGAATTGATGGATCTTTCTTAATAGATTGTGCAATAATGTCAAACAAGGTCAAATTGTCATGTGCTGCAATATATTGAATCACATCACCTGGATCATCTGCGGTGAAATTCGTTGGTTGTGCCTTAATATTTTTGAAGATTGTTCTAATATCACGCGCACCTCCTGTCAGAAAGGCAGGCGTTCCTTCATTTGGATAACCTGATTTTAGCTGGTTACGAATATCATCAGAGAAAGATGCTACAGTATCTGTTAATTTCATCCATGTTTGATCTGCTGGTTGACGCTCATCATTAGCATCACCTGTGTAAGTTACCCAACCCTCACCCAGCATCAAGATATTTGGATTGATGGCTTGCGCAGCTTTAAAGGCTAGTTCAATGCTTTCAGCATCATGATCCCCCATCATATCAAAACGGAAACCATCTACTTTATACTCAGATACTAAATACTTAATCGAATCAATCAGAACTCTGCGACTCATGTGATGCGTTGTTCCAAGTCGACCACCGCCAAAACTTGATTTTGCCTTACCTTCACCATCCATAAAGTGGTAATAATTTGGTTCTAAATCTTCAAAGAGATCGACTTTTGCCGTGTGATTGTAAACGACATCTAAGATAACCCCCATCCCCCGCTCGTGAATGGCATTCACTAATTCTTTAAATTCAGCAATGCGCTTCTCAGGATTTTGAGGTTCTGTTGAATAGGCTCCTGTCAAGGCAAAATAACTTTGTGGATCATATCCCCAGTTATAGTTGGTATCACTAGAATCATAACCTGTCATACGTTCACGTGTTGACAGTTCATTGATAAAATAATAACTCATCACTGGTAGAAGTTGAATGTGGGTAACACCAAGGTCTTTAAGGTAATCCAATTTTTCGATAAAGGCTGAGAAGGTGCCAAATGGATGTGATAATTTTCCTTCAAGAGCTTGATCTGATGTAAAGTCACGCACATGTGCTTCATAAATAATAGCATCTTCACGACTAGTATATCCTTTTATCTTAGCTTCGCTAACTTTTGGCCCAATTGAACTTGGATCTACAAATGCTGCTTTAGCAACTTTAGAAGCAGGATTATCATCACTAACTAAATCACTGTTCCAAGCCGCTAAAGATTTGGCATATGGATCTAACACGAGAACCTCTTTGCCATCTCGGTTAATCTTGTAATGGTAATAATAGCCACGATAATCTGAAATTCCCAAATCATTTTGGTCAGTCAATGATAATTGCCAAACCCCCTTTTCAGAAGCAACCATGGCCACTTCACCCAGCATCTTAGTTTGGTCACCTTTGTCATAAATAACCACAGAGATGCTATCTGCACTCGGTGACCACAAGGTCATCTCAACTGTTTTACCACCATTTTTAACTCGTGAACCCAACTCACCATCATAGGCATAAAGAGAGTCTTTGTACTGCCAACTTTGGCGTGTCATCACGCTATCAGAATGGTAGGACACTTTAAACGGTGCCAATGTTTCCTTGAAATCACCAGTCAAAATAACTTTTTTACCTGCTGTATCCAGTTCAACATCTGTAACAGCAATTGTTTTACCAGCTTGATCTGTTACTTTAAGCTCTTGCAACAAGCTTGCGCTATCAATCTCAGCTAGAGTGCTAAAGTTTGCTTCAATTTTACTTTGGCTTAATTGAATGGCACCAGTTACACGAACTAGGTTTGTAAAATATGGATTAGTATAAATGGTTGGATCCTCATTTCTTAAGAAAATTTGTGTGTGGTTTTGTAAATCCTTAAAACTGTAATTATTAGGATTGATTTTTGCAGCATCACCATCCTTACTTTCATCAAGAAGTAAGAAACCAAGTTCATCAAAATTAGCCAACGGCACATCGATATAGACACCATATTTTCCTTTGTTTTCAAAGTCAACACCATTCGGCCAAGTGCCTAATTTATTTGTTATGGATGACTCAGCGCTTCCCCATAACCATAGAGCTTTCTTATCATAATTACCATCTGTACGGAAATAATTGATACGGATGGTTCCCTTAGCTTGTGGACGATAATAGTGGGCTTTGAACTCCTCATCCAACCAAACTTCATTCATCTCTTGACTAATAATATCAATAGATTTATCACCAGTCAGATTAGTGCCACCCACATTATTGATTAAATAAGAAATCTTTGATCGGTTGGTATCAATCAGTTTGACATCTAGATAGTAACCGTAATCATCTTCTTTAGCATCTGCGAAACTTGTCGCACCTGTTGGCCAACCTGCTACCTTTTCAGAAGGTGTTTCCACATCACCCCAAGTCCATAAGCCAAGTGATTTCACATCTTCACTTGCTAATTTCTTAAAGTGCATACGAAGGGTATTCTCAGCAATTGGAGCCTCATCGGTCGTCGGACTAGTCACACCGACAATGTTTCCAGCGCTTGTGGTCAAAAGCATCGTACCACCATCTGAAAGACTTGGAACTTCTACCGTAACAAACCATTTTCCTGAGCTATCTTGAGTCGTTTGATAAGATTTCTGACTATAGGCATCTGTGACTATTGCTTGTTCACTGACTTCTAACTGCAAGGTTTGTACTTGGTCTTTTAATTGGTAGAGCATGTAGGCAGAGTCTTTATCTATCTCACGTTTTGCTAAAAGCCATTGCTGGCTATCATTGGCAGCAACCGTGGAACGATTACCTCTCGCCATCAACTCACTATGCGCATTTCGAAAGGCAAGAAGTTTTTGGTAATGGCTGAGCACTGAGCTTGTTGCGACCTTATCCCAATCAAAAAGATAACGATTATCATAAACTGGCCAGTTATTAGCTCCGCTTTGTCCCAACTCTTCCCCATAATAAATCACAGGTTGACCTTTAGCTGTCAATAAAAGGCTTGCAGCTAGTTTTAGCTTTCCTTCATCTCCGCCAATACTGTACAAGAACCCGTCTTCATCATGACTTCCTAGAAATTGTGCTAGAGTATAATTGCTAGAAAGAACATCATTTCTAGCTACTAACTCTTCATTAGCAGCTTTTAGACGTCCACCAACAGCTAATTTAGCGATCTCTTTAAAACCAAAGTCAAGAAGACTATCCATGGTTCCTGTTCCTAGATCCCCCTTGGTATCTTTATAGTTTGCTCCCCAAGATTCCCCAACTAAATGGAAGTCTGGATCTTTCAGAGCCAATTCATTTTTAAAATGTTGCCAGGTCACATCATCAACATGCTTCACCGTGTCAACACGAAAACCATAGATACTATTTCCTTTTGGTGTCGTTGCTGTTTTTAACCATGCGGTTTGCCAGTTGACCAACTGTTGACGCACAGTCATTTCCTCTGTTTTAAAATCAGGAAGATTTGATAAGGAGCCTTTTTGGTCATCTCCTAAAATTTCTTCTTCTGGTTTTCTAACTAACCCTGAGAACTGATCGGTTGTTCCGTAACCAGAATGATTCAATACCACATCAACGATAATATTTATACCACGCGCTGCAGCTTCATCAATCAAGGTGTGAAAGTCTTTTAAAGTCCCTAGATGTGGGTTCAATTTTTCAAAATTTTTAGCCCAGTAACCATGATAAGCATAGTATTCACCATCTTTTTCTGTTCCAAAATTATCAGAAACATTTTCAACAATTGGCGTAATCCAAATTGACGATACCCCTAGTTGCTTCAAATAATCTAACTTATTCGTAACACCTTTAAAATCGCCACCTTGATAAGCACCCGCTTTATTTTTTACGGATGACAGCACTTTAGCATCATCATTAGAAGAATCCCCATTGTTAAAACGATCCGTCACCATAAAATAGATCACTTGCTCGTCCCAGTCACGCTCACCTTTTACTTTGTTACGCTCTTTCACAGTCACAGTTACCTTGGTATCGTAGTGACCATTATTTTCGTCATAGACTCGAACTGGTAACTCATAATTACCTGCTGCGGTAGTTGAAGAGGCCGTAATCGTAACGCGATTAAGTTCACTTGATATTTCAATCACACCACCACCAATAGCTTTTGTATCAACCTCCATGCGTGTTACTTTTACCTGATTAGGATTGATAACGGAAAGGTCAATGAGACCTGTTTCATTGTAGTGGAATGGTCGGTAACTACTAGCTGAGACTGTGATGCCACCTTGACCAGGTGTTGCCTTGCTGAAATCTTGTGTAGTCTGTGTTGCAACACCATACGGATTTGTATAGACAGCATCATCACCTGCTGTAATAAAGACATGACTGTGATTTTCACGGTCAGCAAATGCTAGGTCTTTTGTTTTATTTCCCGGTGCTTGATCATCCTTTTGATTAACGAGTAAAAAGCCAATATTTGAAGCTTTGCCTTTTGAAAGAGGAATATCTAGATAAACACCTTTATCATCACGTCCAGTGAAATCTAAAGCATCGCTCGGCCATTTTTCAAATGAAGCTGATGTATCACCCCAAGCCCAAACACCCCAACCATCATATTTTCCATCCTCTCGTTTGTAGTGCAAGCGAAGTATGTTTTCATTCATTAGCGGTTTATAGCTGTAGGTCGTAAAATCTGAACGAATCCAAACCTCATTCATTTCTGGGGTTAACGGTATAAGCTCACGATCATCTTCACCTACTTTTTCACCATTTTTTAGAAGAAGATAACCAATTTTCCCCAGCGATTCACTTTGTTTAACATCAATGTAGTAACCAAAATCATCTTTTTGAGATTCGACAAATGGTTTAACATCCGTTGGCCATTTGTTACCATCTGATGGCTCTGCAACTGCTCCCCACATCCAAAGTCCGTAAGAGGAAATATTATCCTCTTCCAAGCCTTCAAAGTGCAAACGGATACGCTGCTTTTCAATTGGAGTTGCCTTTTCTTGATCTGTCTCACTAGCCGTGTTTAATGGAGTGGCTGAAACTGTCTCAGAAGTTTTAGCAGGTACCGCTTCTAACTCTTCAGGAGTTGTCACTGCAACTGGTTCCTCTATAGAGGTTGCACTAGCTTCCACAGGAGATACTTGCTCATCAACTGTTTCAGATGTAATGGGTTGCAATGTCTCATTACCTGTCTGATTTGAAGTCTTCGTATCAGTTGTTACTGGTATTTCCTTCTTCGGTACAATAACAGTCTCAGTGTCTTCGACTAAAACATCTGCCGATACAGTTCTATTTCCGACTGTTGTTCCTAGAAAAAGAGCTGAGGCAATCGTGACAGAAGCGACGCCTACTTTTAAACGACGAATGCTGAAAACAACTCGTTTTTCTGAGTAGGAACGTCCTTGTTTTTTAGGATTGAAAAACATATTAACTCTCCTTAAAGTAAATGTTATGATAGTACATACATTATAGCATTCATTTCAAATTATGCAATCGCTTTCTGTTGTTTTTATAATTTTATTTTCACTTTTTAAACTATTTATTTAGAAAAATCAATTCAAAATAAAACAATCGATTGCTTTAAAAATATGGAAAAAGCCTAGCATTGCTAGACCTTATTTCACATATTTCAATCGCAAAATTTTCTCTTGACTTTTTGTCAAGCGTAATAAGATAACAACCTTGTCAATAGACATATTACTTTCCAAAAGACGTTCTGCTGCCATCATGAGACCGTTATTGATTCCCATTTCAAGAACAGGATTCTTCTTATCATTAACATCAAAGATAAATTTATTATCTGGTAAGTCGAAAAGGACCTTGACTGCACCAAAGAGTTGTTCAAAGTTATCAATCGCCACATCATAAACCGGTTTTGTCCCAGGCTTTAAAGTACGTCCACGATGGTTAAACCACATTGAGTGCCAACCACCATTATGCGCTCCCATAATGTCATTATCGTAAGAATCACCAACATAAAGGGTTGTCTGTGGATTCATATCAAACTGCTCTGCTGCAAGGTTAAAAATCTCTTTTTCTGGTTTTTGGAAACCCGTTGCTTGACTAACAATAACACGTTTAGGATCTACATAATCATAGAGACCCAACTTCTTAACTTTTTTTAGTTGATGCTCAGTTGGTCCGTTAGTAATAATTCCCATCGGAACACCTTTTGACTTAAGGAAATCTAAAGTCATGCGCATTTCATCAAGCATGGTAATATTTTCAAGCTCACGCTCATAAACCTCTTGGAAATGATTTCCTTCTTCTTCCGTAATGTCATGATGTCCAAATTCTAAAAGGGTCTCTTTACAACGCCAAAAACGGAAATACTCAGTCGTCCACTCTCCAGCCATTACACGTGGGAAACCAACATCAGAATAATGACGAAAACGAATGTAGGCTTGTTTGATATAACTCATGTCAAACTCAGGAAAACATTTTTTCATCGCAATACGATAAGGTGCCTGCTGATCGTAAATTGTATCATCAACGTCAAAAACAATTGAAGTTATCATTACAGTCTCTTTTCTTCAAGATTTTTCAATACAGCTTAATTATACATTGTTTCAGAACTTTTTTCAATCTTTCCTCCATTTTCAAAACTAGAACTGTTAAAAATACGTGTATTCTCTTAATTTTTATGGTAGAATAGATAAGAATATCTATTGGAGGATAACATGTCAAACGAACATATTGAAGAATTAAATGATCAACAGATTGTTCGCCGTGAAAAAATGGCGGCCCTTGCTGAACAAGGTATTGATCCTTTTGGAAAACGTTTCGAACGTAGCCACAATTCCGCGAAATTAAAAGAACTCTACGCAGATAAAGATAAGGATCAATTGCATGACCTTGGTGAAACGGCTACGATTGCTGGTCGTATAATGACCAAGCGTGGTAAGGGGAAAGTTGGTTTTGCCCACATCCAAGACCGCGAAGGCCAAATTCAAATTTACGTGCGTAAAGACGCTGTTGGTGAAGAAAATTACGAAATCTTCAAAAAAGCAGATCTTGGGGACTTCCTTGGTGTTGAAGGTGAAGTGATGCGTACCGATATGGGTGAGCTTTCTATCAAAGCGACAAAACTCACCCACTTGTCTAAAGCTCTTCGCCCACTTCCTGAAAAATTCCACGGTTTAACTGACGTTGAAACCATTTACCGTAAACGTCATCTTGACTTAATTTCAAATCGTGAAAGCTTTGAACGTTTTGTAACTCGTTCAAAAGTGATTTCTGAAATGCGTCGTTACCTTGACGGACTTGGTTTCCTAGAAGTGGAAACACCTGTCCTTCACAATGAAGCTGGTGGTGCTGCTGCTCGTCCATTTATCACTCACCACAATGCTCAAAATATTGACATGGTGCTTCGTATTGCACTTGAATTGCACTTGAAACGCCTAATCGTTGGTGGTATGGAACGCGTCTATGAAATCGGACGTATCTTCCGTAACGAAGGAATGGATGCAACTCATAATCCTGAGTTTACCATGATTGAACTTTATCAAGCCTATGCTGATTTCCAAGATATTATGAACTTAACTGAAGGTGTCATTCAACATGTTGCTAAAGCAGTTAAGGGAGATGAACCAGTTATCTATCAAGGAACTAAAATCAACATCCACGAACCATTCAAACGCGTTCACATGGTCGATGCAGTTAAAGAAATCGCAGGTGTTGACTTCTGGCAAGAAATGACTGTTGAAGAAGCTATCGCTATTGCCAAAGAAAAACATGTTCCAGTTGAAAAACACTTCACTTCTGTTGGCCATATTATCAACGCTTTCTTTGAAGAATTCGTTGAAGAAACTCTAATCCAACCAACTTTCGTCTACGGGCATCCTGTTGAAGTCTCACCACTCGCTAAGAAAAATGATAAAGACCCACGCTTCACAGATCGCTTTGAACTCTTTATCATGACTAAAGAATACGGTAATGCATATTCTGAGTTGAATGATCCAATAGACCAATTGTCACGCTTTGAAGCACAAGCAGCAGCTAAAGAACTCGGTGACGATGAAGCCACAGGTATTGACTACGACTACGTTGAAGCCCTCGAATACGGTATGCCACCAACAGGTGGACTTGGTATCGGTATCGACCGCCTCTGCATGCTCCTAACTGATACTACAACTATTCGTGATGTGCTGCTTTTCCCTACTATGAAGTAAGAATGAGCTAACATCTTGCTGAAGGATTCACGTATAAACCATGGCTCTCTTGTTTTCAAGCCATAGGCTGAAACAGTGCACTGTACTGTTTCACTCCATACGATAAAATAAGTTGGACTGATTTGCTCGTATCTACTTCACAGTGTGCTCCACTCACTCTTGTGTTTTCAAGCGAGTGGCTGAGGTTGGGACAAAAATATCTCAACCTTTTTTTGATAGCAATAACAGATTGACGCAGCGGTTGATTGGAGGTCTCCAACTGGACACCTCTTCGTTTTCAAGTGTCCACCTAAAACATCCACTAGACTATTTTAGTACTACGCAATCATTAGCGGCCATCCTATACGAATGTGATGAACGTCGTTCATCTTATTTCCAACCTCCAAAAGTCTTCCAGACCTTTGGAGCTGTGCGGAGGTGGGAGTGAAAGTGTCCAGTGGACAGTTTCAGACTGAGCTTAGAGACCAGAGAGCGAGGGAAAGTCAAGACTTCGAAATCATAACTTCTGTCTCACTCTCACTCCTTACCACGAAGTAATTGACATTAAAAAACGTTGATTCAAAAAAATTAAAAAACAGAACTCTCTCAACCATAGAAACGAATTTCTAAGTGAGATGTTCGTTTTTTTTTATAAACACAAACTCACCTCGAACCTGAGGTGAGCTTCTTTTATTTCTTCCAAGCCGATTTTTCTGCGACTGCTGTAAATAAAACATCGGTTGAAGAGTTAAGGGCTGTCTCACAAGAATCTTGAACAACACCAACAACAAACCCTACTCCTACAACCTGCATTGCAATATCATTCGGAATTCCAAAGAGGCTACATGCTACAGGAATCAAAAGAAGTGACCCACCAGCTACACCTGAAGCTCCTGCCGCTGACAGAGCTGCTACAATTGATAGAAGAAAAGCTGACCCAAAATCAACCTGAACTCCTAAAGTATGAACTGCTGCCATTGTCAGCACATTTATCGTAATTGCTGCACCTGCCATATTAATAGTAGCTCCAAGTGGAATAGATACTGAATAAGTATCTGAATCCAGCCCTAGCTTTTCACACAATTTCATATTAACTGGAATATTTGCAGCCGAACTTCGAGTGAAGAAGGCAGTTACTCCACTTTCACGCAAACATTGAAAAACTAATGGGTAAGGATTTGTTCTCATCACCAGCAAAGCGATAATAGGATTAATAACTAGGGCAACAAAAGCCATACTTCCTACCAAAACAAACAAAAGCAAGCCGTAATTTTTTAACGCAGAAAGGCCATTGTCTGACACTGTTGAAAAAACAAGTCCCATAATTCCAAACGGAGCCATGCCAATAACCCAAGTCACCACCTTCGAGGTAACTTCTGCCGCTGATTTCAGCAAATCTTTTGTTGAATTACTAACATGTCGAAGAGCTAATCCAAAAATAACAGCCCAAGATAAAACACCAATATAGTTAGCCGTTGCAAGAGCGTTAATCGGATTATCCACGACATTCAAAAGAAGGGTTTGAAAGACTTGCCCCACACCCTGAGGAGGTGTAATGTCTGTCTTTGCTGTAACGTCTGATAATATCAAATTGATTGGGAAAAGGTAGCTTGCCATAACCGCTACAAGTGCTGCCGCAAAGGTTCCTAACAGGTATAAAAAAACAATCATTTTCATATTAGTTTTTTGACCTTTTTGGGTTTGAGATAAAGCATGCGCTACTAAGGAAAAAACTAGAAGCGGAGCAACTGCTTTTAAAGCACCCACAAATAATGTTCCCAAAAGACCAATTACCTTTACATTAGGCATAACAATACCTAAAATCCCCCCCAAAACAATGCCTAAAAATATCTTTTTAATCAAATCTATTTTTTTCCAAATCGTTATCATAACCAACATTTCCTTATATTTCTAAATAATTATCTGACTATTATAATAATTTTATATTTTATTGTCAATTAATACGAAATTTAAAAAGGTAAAAAAATCATAATTTCCTATGGTTATAGCTTTTAGAGCTTAGTAAAACAGCAGCTTTCCAAAATCTATAGAAAGGATAGTACTACTTTTTAACCTCATCACACACTTAAAAAGTTCTTTGACTCCTTATAGTGTCCCATACACAATAAGAATAAATACCAATAATCAATTGAGAAATGAATAATTATAGCATATTAATAAATAAAATAGGCTGCAAAATATGTCCCACTCCTTAAAATATAAAGTAACAACAATTCTATCCAACGAATAGCCAGAAGCCTATCACTGAACACTTCTTCATTTTTAAACATCCATATTAAATAATCCTCTTAACTATCCTCCCTCTTTAGTTTTCAAACCCGAACCTAAAACAGTCCGCACACGATTTTAGTACCACGTGTAATTAATGGTTTGCTTATCCTAGTGCCATGAACTCAAGTCTCATTGATGCTGGCTTTATCACTTCAAAAAAAAAAAAAAAAACTGAGACAAAAATTTTTAGTTTAGAAAAATCTATATCATTAAATATAATTTTCTTATAAAATGTATATAAAACCGAACAAAGATGCTCTTTAAATATATAAGATACAACCTTTGTTCGGTTTCAGTGCCAAGAATTTTCTCCAAGACTCTTTGAGTAGTGCAGAGGTATTTAGTGGATTATTTCATCCAGAGCTTACAATTAAATTGCCAAAGAAAGTATTGAACTTAAAACAGTGACTTCTGTATCACTCTCTAAATCATTTCCAATGCAATCCGACCAACTCATTCATTTCAGTGTAAGCAATATCAACTTTCTCTTGAATATTAACTGGTATTTCAGAGCGGTATTTACCACCTTCAAGAAAATCTTCCAAAATCATCACTCGGTAATCAAAATTAGGGTAATTATAGTCAAGATTATAAGTTCCTTTATTCCAAGCCCAGACCATTGTTGGATGTGCCTCGGCTGTTTTAATAACCGTCTTATCTCCTTTTTTCTCAAAAGTAACATCCATGAGAAGACCTCTCTCTGTCCAATAATTTCCCAGCATTTCATAGGTCTGATTAGAAATAAAGTTTCCCATTGAGTAGATAATCAACTTTTTGTCACCTTTATGTTCAACAATTTCTGACGGCTCTGCCACATGAGGATGTCCCCCAAACACAACGTCTGCCCCCCAATCAATCATCTTATGATATAAGTCTACCTGCTCTGCTGTTGGCTCCAAGGCATACTCAACCCCCATCTGAGGCATGACAAGCGTCACATCCGCCAATTTCTCAGCTTTTTTAAGCTCCTTTTTAATCTTAGCTTCATCCAAATCAGACATATGCTTCTGGTACTCTTCATCGGTAAGGGTAGTCTCCATGCCATTGTAACCATAAGAATATCCTAAAATAGCAATTTTAATCCCATTGACTTCTTTGATAAGAAAATCTTGTTTTTCCCGATTTTTGGTATAAATACCAATGGTATCAATCCCAAGGGCATTGAAAGTTTCAACCGTATTTAAAGCTCCAGATAAATGTGAATCTAAAATATGATTGTGTGCCAAATCAACAACGTCATATCCTGTCTTTTTAATGGTTTGTGCAATTTCTGACGGCGCATTGAACAAAGGATAACCAGCTAATGGAAAATCTGGGCTTATCGTCCCCTCGTAGTCACCAATTGCTAAGTCAGCAGACTGAATCCACTCCTTAACATAAGTAAAATAAGGATCAAAATGGTAAGAACCATCCTCTTGAGCAGCTGAGGTGTAAAGAATGTCGTGAATCAAAATATCACCATTAGCGACTACACGTGCAGTTTGAACCTTATGTTCCTTAGTTTTTTCCTGTTCTAAACTTGTTTTAATCGTATTGTTTAAAACAAAGTCACCCGTGCTTAGACGTCTTTCGAGTAAAAATGCTAAAAAAAGCACTAATACCAGCAGACTAACTAGCAAGCCCAAACGACGATCTTTTTTTCGTTGTCTCTCTACGTGTCTTTTATCCATTCTTGGTCCTCCTTTGCGACCATTATAACATTTTATCAAAAGATAAGAAAGCGGTTTATAGAAGCATTAAGAACACCCAAATATAAAAAGAGTGAACAAAGAAGTCAATATTTCATAGAAATAGCTTCTCGTTCACTCTCTAACTCAAGCTTGCTAACTAATTGCGATGTATCTTCTATTGCCGCTGTAACTGATGTAAGAAATCCATCGACGCCCTTCAGAGGTTAACACGCTATCATAATTAACGGTTTCTCCAGCATCATAGTAAGCTAATTCTAAACTGGACATCTTTGGCTCTGCTTTGATTGAAGAACGTTTGGTAAAGGTATAAACACCCTTTGGAGCGATTGAAGTGGGACTTGGCTGTAATGTGGTTGCTAATTTCTCATAATCTCCGCCATCAAATCCATAATACTCTTCTAAGGTCTTTCTAGAAGCATAGATTTCCTCAGCTTCTTTACCAATATACCTCACATGCCAAGGTTCATCCATATAACCTGTCACAGCTTCTTTTCCTGGTAAATATCTAATCACAAAACCATATTTATGAGCATTGTGAGACAACCAATCTGCCGCTGCTTTATCCTCAAGTAAACGTCCAGATTTATCTGTAAAATCATAAGCTAAACCTGTCTGATGTTCACTATGCCCAGCACGTGCAGAATAACGATCCGCAGCTGCGTGACCATCACTATTGGCATACGTTTGATAGAGTGAGCGTTGCGTCTCATAACTTCTAAATCCGCTATAGGTTTTCCCAACATTGAATCCTTGATTAATCATATCGTTGCGCAAGCGGATAAATGCTTCCCTAGCTTCTGGTTGCTCGCCAGGGTTATAAGTTGATGCCAAAGGATACTTTTTATTGGCAATGATAATCTCATCATATTTCCCTTGAATGCTATAATATGAACCGTTGTAGGTCACTTCCCTAGTAGCTATAGAATCTGTAGCTTTCACATCTGCTGTCGTTTGGCTAACAAATTTTAACTGACCATCATTTTGACGATAGTATAAATGAATATTGTATTCACCACTATTATTTTTATGGTTGCTAACCTTCACAGAAACCTTGTAATTGCCCTGAGTTTGTTTAACAGCTTGATACCACTGAATATCATCTTGACCAGCTGAAGTAGACCATATAGGAACTAACACTTCCTTGATGCCTTGCGAAATCCCTACATTAGAAATAACCACATCGAATCCTTCTGTAGTCATATGTTCAACGGTAAGATTTCCTGTGACAACATCTTCCTGTGGCATTTCTACTGTCACTTTTTCTTTAGCGACAAACTTCTGAGTTCCATCTAATAAGGTGTAATAAAGATGAATATGATAATCATCAAAATCATTTTTGTGCTGTTTAATATCTACTCTCGTCTTATAACTACCATCTAGTTGTTTTTCAGCACTATACCAGATAAGATCATCCTGTCCTTCCTTATCTGACCAGATAGGAAGCCTAACTGCTGAAATTTTTTCAGAACTCTTAACATCATTAATGATAACATCAAATCCCTTGTCAGATTTATTTTCAATTTGCATGTGCCCAGAAACTGTAATCTCTTTTGTCTCAGATACAGGTTTGTCAGTTTCTTTTACCTGAGTTGACGAATCATTCTTGACAACTTCCTTTGTCACAACCTGACCTAAATCTACATAGCGTCGAATACCACTATAACTGATATAAGAAATCCAGTTATGATTATCATTGGTTAAAACCTTATCGTAGTTGACACTCTCCCCCTTATCGAAATTAAACTGAACAGGCGCCCCCATACTAGCTTCATTTCTAACATCTGCTGCCTTGTCAAAATGATATGTTCCTTTTTCAGGAATATTTAATTTGACAGTCTCTTTTACAACTGATTTGATTTCTGTCTTTGAAGTATCCTGAGCTGTCGTTTTTGTTTCAACCTTCCCCAAATCTGCGTAGCGACGCATGCCGTTGTAGCTGATGTAAGATAGCCATTGGTGACCATCGTTTACCAAGACTTTATCATAATTAACCTTGTCACCTTTTGGATAATAGAATTCTACTGGTGCTGAAACTTTGGCTTCGTTTTTGACATCCGTGTTTTCTGTGAAGGTGTAACTACCTTGAGGAGCTAGTGTTGGAACAACTGGTTGAACTTCAATTTTATCTTCTGAAGCCTGTGCTTCAACTATTTTAACATCTGCCATTACAGTAGCATTATTGACTACTGGCGCTGGTTCTTTTTCAGGTGTAAGTTGTCCTGTTGTAATATTTTCAGAAGATGTCAAAGCATTATCCACCAGCAGTTCTGAATTAACTTCATTACCTTCATTCGCTTGTGTAGCTTCTTCTGATATAGAAATTTCTCCCCCACTGCCAGTTTTCTCTAGCGATTGATCTACTGGAGTTGTTGGACTTGTTTCTGCAACCACTTGATTTTTCGGTTGACACCCACAGCAACAATGAGACACCTCATCTGCCATAGCAACCTTATGACCAAATATTAACATACTACCAAGTAATACCGAAGCAGCTCCAAAGGAATATTTTCGAATAGAAAAACGTTGTTTTTGATGTCCAAAAAGTTCTTGTTTCATGACTACTTCCTCACTATTCTTTTTTTCACCTTCATTATAATCCTTTATATTTCCATCATCAACACATAATTGTAATTTTTGTCATTTATTTGTAACATTGGTAACTATAAAGAAACTAAAATACTCTAGAATAGATAATTAATTAAACACAAACTCAAACTGGATCGTTTTTTAAGTAATCAAACACTACTCTGCCATTTAATAATGATATAAGTATAAAGCTGAGATTCTCTTTCTCAGCTTCATATTATTATTCGATTTTTATGATATTTTTCTAACTAATTATTAATGATTATATTATTTTTTAATAACTAATTTATAAAAAATGGATGTCAATCAGCATCCTCTCCCTGGCCAATCACTATACTATCAGGTTGTTTAGGGCTACCAATATGCGGATTAGGTACTCCACTTGGAACAACCAATAAAAGATGCATTATCATATTCTGACTTTGAATTATAAATAGTTGTATAATAACAATCCATGACAAGTACAATTGATCAGAAAGAGGGAGTTTTTGTTTTTTCTCAATTTCTAATTCATATAGATACTTTAACGATTCGTAGTCCCTATCAGCTAATAATTTATTGGAGAGTATCTTGAAATTCTGAATCGTACTATCTTCTTTTATAACACTCTCATCAAAAAAATAATTCATAGGAACATTCAATTTCAGTGACAATTTATACAATAATTCTGCCCCTGGATTATATTTCCCTTTTTCAATTCTACTAATTTGGCCTTGCTCACAAATTCCTTCTGCTAATTCAGCCTAAGATAAATTTAATTCTAACCTTCTAGCTCTTAAACGAGTTGGTAATAATGTCATTTGTCACCTTCCAAATATCTTTTCATAGTAGAGATTCTAACACGACTTTATTTACTATTCAAGTAAAAATTATCACTATAGTTATTATTTTACTCTGATATATGGACAATTCTCTGCTAGTAATTTCAATAGCGCTTGATGTTTGATTTGCTAATCACTATCAACTGACCAATTAGTGATAAAATAATAAAACAAACCAATGCTATAATATACTTTTCATTTCCATATAATAAAATAGCATTTACCGGCAAAGCAATTGGCATCCAAATGACATCTAAAAAGGTTTTATTGGTCGCAAAAATAATGAATAAACACTCAACAAATGATAGGAGAAGATTTCCTCCTTTACCTATAAAAAGGATCAAAAACATGTGGAAATGGTTCAAGAATATGGCCAATAACCATGTGACAACGCCTACAAACATATAATAGGGCACCTTATGTAATTCTAGCCCAATGATTAGCCAAACAATCAAACTTGGTAAGGCTAACAACAAATCAGCTGAAATGATTTTCATTCCCCAGATGACAACTCGATTTTTATCACTCTTGATATGTTGAAAATGATTGGCTTGTTCTTCTTGTTCCTGAACAAGAATGGAAATAATAGCCACAAATACACAATAACCAAGCATTGATAAAAAGATCATATTTTCCAATATAATAGGATTATGGCTAATAACCAAGATATATGGGACTATGGTTATTAGCTGTAACAGAGATATGGTAATAATGAGATAAAAACTATAAGACCCTTTCCATTTCAAGAGTTCACTTTTTAAATACTTGCTCATGAGACAATCTCCATTTCAATAAAGCTAAAAAAACTATAAATACAATGACTGATAGTACCACAGCTAGTATTGGTGTTGCCATATCAACTCCACGAATCACTGACTCTAAATCACCGGAAGGTTTTAAATGAAGTAGGCCTTGAGCTACTTTGTAATGATAGGTATAAGGAAAGAGATACCAAACATTAGTTTGAGCAATAAAAGGCGCTACCAATAAACAAACTAGTGAATTCACGACTAAAAGAAGATAAGGATTCAACCAGGTAGATAATACATACAAAAATGGTAATACCCAAATAGACGCTAATAACATAAGCAAAAGACATACCAAATCATTGAACAGATTGACATCTATCATACCTTCAAATAAGTGGATTTCTAAGTAAAAAATTCCTAAAAAACATAGACTAGCAATAACCATATCTTTAATTTTTAATAACATTTTAGCGATATAAACCTTAATGGTATCTTTTCCTAGAGAAATGTTTTGAAAATGCCCTGCTTTTTCTTCTACTTTGTAATCATGTAAAAAGAGTAAACCAATAAGTGTGACTAAAAAGATAGCTTCCCACCAATAAATGGAAAAGCTTTCGATTAATGTTGGTCCCACCAATAAAAAGGCCACAAAAATAGCTAAAAACGGTACAAAAACTAATTGTTTTTTATCGGCACTAGCTTTTTGTTTGAGCCACTCTGATTGTAAAATTTTAATCATACTAAATACCACCGTGTACAATGTTAAAGAACAATTGCTCTAAATCGTCGTCATGTGAATTAATCTGATTATAAAAAATCTCTCCATCATGCAATATGATAATACGGTCTGCAACCTTGCTCACCTCATGTAATTGATGACTTGATAAGAGAATCGTCATTCCTGATTCTTTTAAGGTTATCATCAAGTCAAGTAATTCTTTAATGCCATCTGGGTCAAGACCGTTCGTCGGTTCATCTAAAATGAGCAAATCTGGATTTGTAATAATGGCCATTCCCAGACCAAGGCGTTGTTTCATTCCTAAAGAAAAATGACCTGCCTTCTTTTTACCGGTATGTGATAATCCTATAAGTTCTAACACTTGATGAATACGTTCATTAGAAATATCATATAACAGAGCTCTCGTTTTCAAATTATCAAAAGCAGAGAGGTTCATGTAAATAGCAGGTGCTTCAATTAAAGCTCCCATTTCATAATCACCATGGGGTGCCTTCTTTTTACCAGAATAACTAATTGTTCCACTATCTATAGCCTCTAAGCCAAAGATAATTTTCATAATAGTAGATTTCCCTGCACCATTCACACCTAAAAGACTACAAATCGTTCCTTCTTCAATCCTAAAAGTGACACCTTTTAAAATCTCTCTATCCTTATAAGCTTTTCGTAAATGATTAATCTGTACTTCCATTATCAGTACCTTCCTTTCCATATAGAACACTATACTAAGGATTTGTCAGAATTTATTCAGAAAAAAGAAGTTAAGACAAAATTCTCAACTTCCCTATCAATTTTTAATAAGTATTAAATATCATTTTTGATTAAAAGGGTCACCAGTGCACCTCCTTTGGAAGGATTTGATAACACCAACTGTCCTTGGTATCTCTGTGCAACTTTGTGAGCAAAAGATAACCCAATACCGTAATGGTTCTTATCTCTGCCTTTATTATCCGTATAAAATAGCCCACTAGCATGAGTTAAGGCTTCTTCTGTAAAAGGTTGCCCATTATTCCATACTTCAAATACTAAAAAATCGTTATCATCTTTCACGGATAGGGTAACCATTCTTTCTCCGGAACTATATCTGACTGCGTTAGCTAATATATTAATGAGAGCACGATTAAGATTTAATTTATTCCCTCTTAAAAACTGTCTTTCAGTTAAGTTATCTACAACTAGAGTCACTTGTTCTGCTGCCATCATCTCCTTTGCTTCACCTGTCAATTCCCTAAGAAACTTTGTCAACTCAATTTTTTCTTGATAATCCTTATCTTCAATCAACAATCTTGAATAGTTCACCATTGAATTAAAATATTTTTCAAAAGTTATGACACTATTAGTCATTGAGCTCACAAAATCTACTTGTTTTTCATCCAAATCAGTCATTTCAAGAAGTTCAAGATTTCCTTTTAGCACCGTTAAAGGCGTTTTGACATCATGCGCTAGCGCTGCAACTTGAAAGGATAAGTCTTTTCTATCTTGCCTTTCAGCTTCTAAAAGTGCTACCAATTCATCATCTTTCTGGTAAAGCATGTTTAAAATGGTATTGAACTCAATCATCTCAGTTTCTCTTCGATCAATGCTCACATCTTTACTTCCCATATTTAAGGATATGACTTCAATCAATCGGAAATTTCTTGTAAATTCTCTCAACAATTTAGCAACTGACCAAATCAGTAATATCAGTTCTAATCCTGAGATTAGGAAATATGAAAATGTATTATAGGGAATCTGACGTAATTTAGGATTAACAAACTCAGGAAGGATAGGCTGTCTCACAATAAGCAATGCTTCTGAATTTTTATACTCAGTATATCTAACAGAACCTATTTGGACAGAGTTGTTCTGTTTAATGACCTGTTCATAATAAGCCCAATCTGATTTTTGGTAATTTCCAGCAATCTCGTTATTTTTTTCACGATCAATCAAAAGATAATCAAATGTGGATGTTTCCATCAATGATATGGTATCAGACTTAGAAAGTGACTCAATAGGTATCTTAACAGTCAAATCATAGGTATTCAACTGTCCTGAGACCACCAATGCATAACTGACTGCAAAAAATATAAGTAAAATAGCCAGGGTTCCTAAAACAATTTCCCACACTGTCCTAAAAACTCGTTTTTTAATGGAATAGTGTTTAATCATGCCATTGGTACCCCACACCTCTTACGGTTTTGATTGGATTAATATCATAGGGTGAAAACTTATTTCTAATCTGATAAACATATTCAGAAATAGAGCGAAATAGGGTATCGGAATCCTCATCATAAACCTGTTCATAGATGTCCTCTCTTGTAAATACCTTATTGGTTTTCCTAGATAGCAATTCTAGGATATTGTATTCACGACTAGTTAAAGCAATTGTTTCTCCATTGATACAGACACGTCTTTCCTGTAAATAAAATGTGATTGGTAATAATTCTCGAACAACCTGTTCTGTGTGCTCAAAATGGTTGCGACGTTCTTCACGCTTCAAATGCGCAGTTACTTTGGCAACAAGCTGCTTAACGCTAAACGGCTTTGTAATGTAATCATCTCCACCTAAGTTTAAGGCATCAATAATATCTTCTTCAGTATCCTTAGCACTGACAAAAATAATCGGAGTTGGCACCTTATCTCTAATCTGACGACACAATTGTAACCCATCAATATTGGGCATCATCACATCAAGTAATATCAGATCAAAACCTTTAAAATCATCAATAACGATTGGCGTCCTAACCTTCTGGAAAACCGTCACATCATAATTTTTCATTTCTAAAATATTTCTCATCAATTTTAAAATCTCAAAATCATCATCTACAACTAATAGTTTATACATACTATCCCCCATTGTTATATTATTATTTTACACTATTTCCATAACTATATCGATGAACTAAAAAGTGTTTTTTGGGATGGTTATCTCATTTTAAGATAAGTGTATCAAGAAAAATTCAGAATTTGTTCAGAACATCTTTATTTTTAGGCAAAAAAAACCGCTACTCCAAAGAATAGCGGTTTAATCATGTTTTTAGGCTACTTGAGTAGTCGCTCTATTATTTAAGAGTAACTGAAGCTCCAGCTTCTTCAAGTTTAGCTTTGATTTCTTCAGCTTCTGCAGTTGCAACGCCTTCTTTAACCATAGCTGGCGCACCATCAACAAGTTCTTTAGCTTCTTTAAGACCAAGACCTGTGATTTCGCGAACAACTTTGATAACGCCAACTTTTTTGTCGCCAGCAGCTGTCAATTCAACATCGAATGAATCTTTAGCTTCTTCAGCAGCACCACCAGCAGCAGCAACAGCAACTGGAGCAGCAGCAGTTACGCCAAACTCTTCTTCGATTGCTTTAACAAGGTCGTTAAGTTCAAGGATTGTAGCTTCTTTAATTTCAGCAATAATGTTTTCAATGTTCAATGCCATTGTGAATTTCCTCCAAATAGGTATTTTATAATATTAATTGTAGCTTTAAGCCGCTACTTGCTGACGCCATTTGATTAAGCTGCGTCTTCTTTTTCTGCAACTGCTTTGACAGCATATGCAACGTTGCGAACTGGCGCTTGAAGTACAGAAAGGAGCATAGAAAGCATACCTTCACGGTTTGGCAATGTAGCAAGTGCTTCGATTTCAGCTTTAGTTGAAACTTTACCTTCTACAGCACCACCCTTGATTTCAAGAGCGTCAGCAGTTTTTGCAAAATCGTAAACGATTTTAGCTGGAGCAACAGCATCATCTGAAAATGCAACAGCTGATGGTCCTACGAACAGTTCAGCCATTCCTTCAAGACCAGCTTTTTCAGCAGCACGACGTAAGATAGAGTTTTTGATAACTTTATACTCAACGCCTTCACCACGAAGATTACGACGAAGAACAGTATCTTGTTCTACAGTCAAACCACGTGCGTCAACTACAACGATTGAAGTAGCTGCTTTCATTTGCTCAGCAACAGCGTCCACAAGTTCCGCTTTTTTAGCAATAATAGCTTCTGACATTTAAGTTTACCTCCGTTTTTATTTTGGGCTAGGCACAAAAAAATCGCACCTAAACCTAGACACGAAAGTACAAAATACACATAAAAAATATGGTTTTTGTCCTCGGTAGGATGTTTATGAGTCCAGCTCCCCTACTGTCTTAGGTCAGTTTTATTCAAAACCTCAATTATTGTACCATGCTAAACTATCTCTGTCAAGAAAAAATGTTATTTTTATCAAAAAACCTTGCCATCCTCAACAAAGGTTGATATGACAAGTTTTTTTGATTTTTATTTGATAACTTCTTGTGTCTTAGCGTAATTAGCCTCGACGGCTTCTTTTTCGGCTTTCCACCAATCTTGGTTTTCTGTGTACCAAGCGATGGTTTCTTCCAAACCTTCTGAGAAGTTGGTGAATTGTGGTTCCCAACCAAGTTCTTCACGGAGTTTTGTAGAATCAATCGCATAACGAAGGTCATGACCGGCACGGTCAGTGACATGATCATAAGCATCTTTTGGTTGTCCCATTTTCTCAAGAATCAACTCAAGCACTTCTTTGTTATTTTTCTCACCATCGGCTCCGATAAGATAAGTCTCACCGATACGACCCTGCGTCAAGATAGCCCAGACACCTGTTGAGTGGTCATTGGTGTGAATCCAGTCACGAACGTTTTTACCTTCACCATAGAGTTTTGGTTTAATCCCTGCCAAGATATTTGTAATCTGACGCGGAATAAATTTCTCAATGTGTTGGTATGGTCCGTAGTTATTTGAACAGTTTGAAATGGTTGCCTTGACACCAAATGAACGAACCCATGCTTTAACAATCAAATCAGAAGCTGCCTTAGTTGATGAGTAAGGTGATGATGGATTATAGTTGGTTTCAGCGGTAAATTTCTCACCTGGTCCTTCTCCGTGACCTGGCAAATCTTCACGAAGGGGAAGATCGCCGTAAACTTCATCAGTTGACACGTGGTGGAAACGAATATCGTATTTACGAGCTGCTTCCAAAAGTGTGTAAGTACCGATAAAGTTCGTGTGGATGAACGGACTTGGGTCGTTCAATGAGTTATCATTGTGACTTTCAGCTGCATAGTGAACAATAGCATCTGCTTTCGCTGCTAATTGGTTTACTAACTCAGCGTCAGCGATGTCACCGACAACCAACTCCACACGATCGCCTAAGATAGCTTCCAAGTTCGCACGGTTACCAGCGTAAGTCAATTTATCCAAGACGGTTACGTGAACGTCTGGATGATTGTTGTAAACGTAGTGCACAAAGTTAGAACCAATAAAACCTGCTCCACCTGTGACGATAATATTTTTAAATTCTGACATATTTTAAGATACAAAGGGACGATTCGCTTGCGAAATACTCCGTAGGAAAATAGGAAAATTCGTGCAGACGTCTGCGTCTAAGTAATTTTATACCCACTAAAAGGGTAGAGCCTCTTTTTCCTTAGGAAGCTAGTCCCGTGTTCAGTTTTACGAAGAAAACTGAACAATCCTTTCTTGCTTATTTTCTTAATGCTTGTTTTAAGTAATCAATTTTTGCGAAATCTTTGCGGTTATTATTCTCAGCACGATAGCTATCCTTTGATGAAGCCTGGTAAATTTTGAGGTATTGTTCCAAATTTGGCAGGTAGTAATGAACATCTTCATCTTCTACCTCTTCTAGGTCTTCCAGTTCTACACCAGCAAAACTCGGCAGAGAATGCAGTCCGCCAAATTCAACGGAATGTCCCTCCTTTTGAAACTCGTGTTCATGGCGATTGACCAAATGATAACCTAGCTTTTCCATGATAGCATTAAGTTCATCAAATCGGTAAATCCGCCCTTCATCAGGCGCTGCCCAGCCACGAGGGTCGCTAGGAACATGGATGTCCAAATCTCTTGCCTGCCAAGATTGACCTGTTCGCACTTCTAATCCGACAGATCCCATCAAGAGCGGAACGATGCCAATCTGGTTTAATTCTCTGGCAATCGTTAAAAATTCTTGATACATCTTACAAATCCTCAGCTCTCAAAGGTTTGACGTCCTTGAGTAGCGGATGGTTTTTATCCGCTTCTGACACTTCTGCTGCTTCAAGATTTTCCCACTTGATCCCTAAAGTTGGATCAGCGTAATTGACAAAGGCATATTTCGGTTTAAGTTCCAACGCCCAATAATCATTGACCAAGTAAGTATAAGCTGCTGTATCTGACAACACTTGGAACCCATTGGCAACACCACGTGGTACGAAAATACCTTTTGACGCATCAATGACCGTTTGGTAGGTATTTCCAAAAGTTTCACCTTCACGAAGGTCAACCCAAGAACCGATCACTCGCCCTTCATCCGCTATAGAAACGTATTTATCCCAAGGCTCAGCATGGAGACCACGAAGAGTATGTTTCTTATTGAATGAAATGTTGTTTTGTAACTTGCCTTCTGCAAAGAAACTTTCTGGAAAACCAAGGGGTACCATTTTTTCTTTTTGGAAGTTTTCTTTAAACCACCCACGGTTATCACCACGAACTGGAATATCAAATTCTAACATCCCTGGAATACCTGGAACTTCGCGACAAGCTAGTTCTTTGTCAAAAAACTGTTCTGTCATTAGGCCTCTCCAATCAAACGTAGCAAGTATTGCCCGTACTCATTTTTCTTCAATGGCTGTGCCAATTCGAGCACCTGCTCTTTAGTAATATAGCCCATGCGATAGGCAATTTCTTCAAGATTTGCCACTTGAACATTTTGCATACGTTGAACAGTTTCAATATACTGCGCTGCTTCAAGCAGACTTTCATGGGTACCTGTATCGAGCCACGCAAAACCACGTCCCATGACTTCAACTGACAAGTCACCACGCTCAAGGTAAACCTTATTAACATCTGTGATTTCCAATTCACCACGAGGAGATGGTTTGATGTTTTTGGCAATCTCTACAACATCATTATCATAGAAATAAAGACCTGTAACTGCGTAATTTGATTTCGGTTGTTCTGGTTTTTCTTCGATAGAAATAGCATTCATATCCGCGTCAAATTCAACGACACCAAAACGCTCTGGATCTTTAACTTGGTAGCCAAAAACAGTCGCACCTAACTCTTTAGCCGCAGCACGCTGCAACATTGCTGATAAGCCTGGACCATGATAAATGTTATCCCCTAAAATAAGAGCAACATTATCATCACCAATAAATTCTTCACCAATGATAAAGGCTTGCGCCAAACCATCTGGACTTGGTTGTTCCGCATAAGAGAGCGAAATACCAAATTCCGCACCGTTCCCAAGTAGTTCCTCAAAACGTGGCAAATCTTGTGGCGTTGAGATAATCAGAATTTCCTTAATACCAGCCAACATCAAAACTGATAATGGATAGTAAATCATTGGTTTATCATAAATCGGCATCAATTGTTTTGATGCAGCACGAGTCAATGGGTATAAACGTGTTCCTGATCCACCAGCTAGAATAATACCTTTCATGGTTCTCTCCTTAAATATATAATCACTTTATTTTATCATATTTTGTATAGTGTGTCATTTCTTAATATAGCGACTAATTAGATAATCACTAGCAGAAAGAGCTGTTTGTTGCCCCATCACTAATTGACTAAGCATTTTTCCTAAGAGTGGCCCCGTCGTGAGTCCTGATGACCCAAGTCCACTAACAGCATAAACACCTTTGAGGCCTGGAACTTCACCTATAAAGGGACAAAAATCTTCCGTATAAGCCCTAATTCCCACACGATCACGCGTTTTTATCGCTTCTGTTATTTTAGGGAAAAAGTCTTGCGCTCTTACTTCAAAATCTGCCAAAATCCTTTCATTAACAGTTAAGTCAAATCCCATATTTTTTTCATGACTAGCACCTACAGAAACTTTTCCACCAGCAAACGGGATAACATCAATCTCCCCCTCTGGAATAATCACAGGATTGTGTCCTGTTTCTAAGTCATCAAAATAATAATCTCTTAATTGTCCTTTTTGTGGACTAACATCAACTTGATACCCTAACGGTTCTAAAATATCTGGCAACCAAGCACCGCAGGCTAAAAGAACTGAATCAAATACCTGACCATTAACGTCGTAAGTACCATCTGACAAACGTTTTAGCTCCGCTTTTTCCTTTAAAAGAGAAAAGCCAGATGCCTCAATTAACGTTTCAGTCAGTTGTGAACCTTCAACTCGTGCTGCACCACTCGCTAAAATCCCTTTGTCAAAGCCAGCTAAATCTGGAAAACTTTTTTGAGCTTCTGCTAACGTTTGGACAGAGAGGGAACCAATTAGTGGGGATTCCACCAATCGTGACTCAGCCAACTCACGTAGTTCTTCCAAATATTCTGGACGAGATTTCAAGAGAAGAGCTCCCGATTGATCATAAAAATCTGTAGCGATGCCATCATTTTTTAAATCCGACAAGAGTTCCTGATAAAAATCTGCTCCTGAACGTGCCAGACGATACCAAGCTTTATGACGGCGACGAGAAAACCAAGGACAAATAATACCTGCCGCAGCTTTTGTAGCTTGTCCGTGACCTTCGTCAAAAATTGTTACAGTCATGTCACTCTTTGAGAGATAATAAGCTACTGTTGAGCCTACAATTCCTGCTCCAATAATTGCAATTTTTTTCATGATTTACCCCAATGCTACATCCATCACCATCATAATCACAAAGCCAAGCATCAGTCCAAGTGTTGCCAAATCAGTATTCCCGTTCGTTTGAGATTCAGGAATTAATTCTTCAACAACAACAAAAATCATAGCTCCTGCTGCAAATGCTAACGCATAAGGAATAATCGCTAACATCCACATCACAAGCGCTGCCCCTAATACTGCTCCGAACGGTTCAACAATTGCTGACATAGCTCCCCAATAAAACGCATGCTTACGTGATTTTCCTTCTGCACGAATAGGAATAGATAAAGCTGCTCCTTCTGGAATATTTTGAAGTCCAATTCCCAAAGCCAAGCCCATTGCCCCTGCAATAGCCGCTTGAGACATACTACCATTAGCAAGTGACCCAAAAGTCACCCCAATTGCTAAGCCCTCTGGAAAATTATGAATTGTAATCGCCAAAAAAAGTAAAGCTGTCTTTGATAATTTTTCTGGTTCAATTCCTTCAGCCTCAGATTTATTTTTCCCAAGATGTAAATGTGGGACAACAGCATCAATCAACCGCAGACTAAAACCACCTGCTAAAAATCCTATTGCTACTGGTCCCCATGCCCACTTACCATAAGCAGGTTCTGCGTATTCTAAGGCTGGTGCTAAAAGTGACCAGAAAGAAGCTGCAATCATCACACCTGCTGCAAAGCCATTCATGGTGTCCAGTAATTTTCGATTAATCATTTTAAAAAAGATAACAATGGCAGCTCCTAAAATAGTACACCCCCATGTAAAGAGTCCAGCTAAAAAAGCCAATAAAATCGGATTTAAAGACAATAAATTAATCATCGTTAGTCAAACACTTTCTAATCTCAAAGATGATAAAAAGGATTGGTATTGCTAGAAGCTCCCAAAACTTCAATGCCCCAATGATTTTCTAGGGTCCAATGCCTTAACAGCTCTGCTATTTTTTCAATAAAAAGCACTTCAATATGATGACCAGGATCAATTCCTAATAGTCCTTCTGTAAGCATCTCCTGCGCAGTGTGATAATAAATATCTCCCGTCACATAAACATCTGCACCTTTAGCAAGTGCCTGTTGGTAAAATTCATCGCCTGAACCACCACAAATAGCTACTCGAGAAATGACAGGATTTTCTTTGTCATAAGAAATTAAGCGAACACTGTCAAGTCCAAATACTGCTTTAACTTTTAGGGCAAAGTTTTCAAATCTTTGCTCTGCTATTGTTCCGACACGGCCAAGTCCATAACCAGTAGCTATTGGCGATAAAACTTCTGCTTCATGGATTTCTAACAGCTCACAAAACCAATCGTTTAAACCACCAGGAACGACATCAATATTAGTGTGACTAACATAAACTGCTATATCATGCTTAACCAAATCCAGTAAAATATCACGCTGTGGACTGGACACTAGATCTTTAATCCCTTTAAAAATCGGAGCATGTTTAGTGATAATGAGGTCTACCTTATTTGCAACAGCTTCTGCCACGACATTTTCACGGACATCTAAAGTAACCATGACACGCTTGATGTTTTTATCTAAGGTTCCTATTTGAAGCCCTACAACATCACCCTCCATCGTCAATTCCTTAGGGCAAAAAGCTTCATATCTTGCAATCACATCACTTGCCAGAACCATCGAGTACCTCCTGAATTGTTTTGATTTTTTGGGAAATAGCAGAGCGGTCACCGTCATTACTTTCAGGAATTTGTGACAAAGCTACTTCTAGTTTACCAATTTCACGCGCCCATTTTGCTAGGAAAACTTCTGATTTTTCAGCTAACAAATGTTTGCCAAAACGCAGTTCAGTTGTCGTCAACTTTTCTTCACCGTGCTCAGCAACTAAAATTTCGTAAAACTTGCGATTTTCAGTCATGATTTTTTCTGTGACGATTGTAAAATGATTTTGAACGAGCCAAGTCCGTAAATCATCCTCACGGTTATTCGGTTGTAAAATCAAACGTTCTACTTGCGCCAGTTTTTCTTTTCCTGCTTCTAAGATATCAGCAATAAGGCGTCCTCCCATACCACAGATAGTAATTGTTGTGACACCGTCATTCTGCTGAAAAGCAGCTAGCCCATTAGCTAAGCGTACCTCAATCTTATCCGATAAACCATATTCAGCAACATTTTTCACCGCAGAGTCATAGGGACCTTGAGCAACCTCCCCTGCAATTGCCGAAGAAATGTGACCAGATTGGATTAGAGCAATTGGTAAATAAGCGTGGTCACTTCCCACATCTAACAGTTTGCTACCTTTGGGAACAAATGTTGCTACCTCAGTTAGGCGACTTGATAAAATCGTATCCATAATTATTCTTTCTACTTGTTTAATCCTTTTTATTATACCAAAAAAACTCGCTATAAGAACGAGTTTTCGATAGGTTATCATTTATTCACATAAGCAACTGCACGAACTGGTGAACCTGTTGCCTCTTTCCAATTAGGATAGGCAATTGAAATGATACTTCCAGTCGCTGGTACTTGATCTAAGTTTGCTAGCACTTCGACTTGATAGATCCCTTGTTCGAGAAGATAGTATTCTTGTTTCAAAGCTCCGCCATTATCAAATGCAGACTTACCGCTGTCTGTATCTAGGGTTTCATGGCCGACCGCCTTAACGCCTCGTTCATGAATTAAAAATTCTAAAGCTTCGTGAGTCCAGCCTGGTGTTTGTTGGGCACCATTTTCATCTAAATTACGGATAGCACCCTGGTCAGGCCAACGTTTATGCCAGTCGCTACGAAAAGCAACAAAAGCACCTGATTCAATTTTGCCATACTCTGTTTCAAAATCCAAGATATCCTGTTTTGTTAATTCATAATTAGGGTTTTCTGCCACCGCTTGTGACTTATCAATCACATAAAGAGGTAACAGAAGGTCTTCCAAAGCGATTTGGTCTAGCCATTTTCCGCCTTCTACGAAGTGAATTGGGGCATCAATATGCGTTCCATATTGCCCAACTACTGTAAATTGTTGCACATGAAAACCATCTTTTAAGGTGAAAATATCCTCTTTCTCAAGACTAGGCAGAGCTGGAAAATGTGGACTATTTTCATCAATTTTGTGAGTTAAATTCACTAATCTTGCTGATTTAAAAACCTGAAAGGCGTCTAATAACTTTATCATAAGCACTCCAATTCTTTCTCTTTAATAATCACTCAAATCTTTTCCAAGGCTAAATTCAAATCTTCAATCAAATCATCAACATTTTCAAGACCAACAGAAATACGGATTTGATTTGGTGTCACACCACATGCCGCTAAATCTTCTGAAGAAAGCTGTGCATGCGTTGTTGTATAAGGGTGCACGACTAATGATTTGGCATCAGCAACATTGGCAAGGTTGGAAAATATTTCAAGGTTATCGATAACCGTCGCAGCAGCCTTATCATCTCCCTTAACATGGAAGGTAAAAATAGAACCAGCACCTTTCGGTAAGTATTTTTGCGCCAAGTCATAGTAGGGACTAGATGGCAAACTTGGGTAATTAACCTTTTCAATTTTGGGATGGTTTTCGAGAAAGGCTGCAATTTTTTTCGCATTCTCAACATGACGTTCAACACGCAACGACAAGGTTTCCAACCCTTGTAACAGAAGAAAAGCATTAAATGGTGAAATAGCTGCTCCCGTATCACGTAAGAGTTGCACGCGCAAAGCTGTAATAAAAGCGGCAGCCCCAATATCACGAGTATAAGAAATATTGTGATAAGAGGCATCTTCTTCTACAAATTGTGGGAATTTACCAGAATCTTCCCAGTCGAATCTACCACTATCAACAATAATGCCACCAATCGTCGTACCATGTCCACCAATAAATTTCGTTGCTGAATGAACTGAGATATCAACTCCATGTTCAAATACATTGATAAGATAAGGGGTACCGAAGGTATTATCAGCAACCAGCGGAATCTTGTGAGCATGTGTTAACTCTGCCACTTTTTCAATATCTGGAATGTTAATCAATGGATTACCTAAGGTTTCAATCAACACCAATTTTGTATTGTCTTGAATAGCAGCTTCCACTTCTTCTAGATTTTCAATATTGACAAAGGTTGTCGTAATCCCGTAACGTGGCAAGGTTTCTTTCAGAAGATTAAAAGTGCCACCGTAAATCGTTGTAGCCGCCACCACATGGTCTCCTGCATGTGCTAATCCTAGTATGGTGTAAGTCAGAGCAGCCATTCCTGATGCTGTCGCTAAAGCTCCTACACCCTTTTCAAGCGCAGCCACCCGGTCTTCAAAAACTGCCACCGTAGGATTACCAATACGCGTATAAATATTTCCAGGCTTTCTCAAGGCAAAAAGATCTTCACCTTCTTGAACATCATCAAAAACATAAGAAGTCGTTTGATAAATAGGCACTGCACGTGATTTTGTCTCAGCATCAGTTTTTTGCCCAGCATGCAATTGTAAAGTTTCAAATGAAAATTCTCTTATCATATCAATTCTCGCTTTCGTTTTTTCTTATTTTAACGAAAAAAAGCAGAGCTGACCAATACTTATTCTATGAAAAAAGGTATAGTTTCAAACTATACCTTTATTTTTTTAATAAGTAAAGATGTGACATACAGTCCTAAACCAGTTACCGCACAAATTCCTGATAAACTAAGATCAAAGTGCATTCCTAAAGCATATCCAATAACAACCATCAAACAGCTAAAAAAAGCAACCATTCCCAGAAAACTATGAAAATGCCTTGCCCAAAGCTGTGCAGCCATTGCTGGAGCAACTAGAAATCCGATAACAGCTATAGAGCCTGCGATATCAAATGCAAGGACCACTGTCAGCGATACTAAAAAGACAATTATTATCTGCAACCTTCTGACTGATAATCCCGACAGCTGTGCATGATTCTTATCAAATAAGAAGATTTTTAGATGTTGATAAGTCAGTCCCAAAAAAAGTACAATCGCTAAAAGTAACCCACCTGACTTTACCAAAGCAACCGGTAAAGATATCCCTAGCAATTCAACTCTATTCAAGGGTGTAAACAAGACCTCACCCATTAACACCATATCTAGGTCCAAATGTACATTTCTAGCAAAAATTGAAATCAAAATGACTGCCGTAGCAAAAAAAGTTGTAAAAACTAAACCAGTTGCTGCATCATGAGTCAATTTAACAGAGCTAAGTCCTTCAATAGCCAAAACAGCTAAAACGCCAAATAAAGTAGCTCCTAATATCAAAATAGGGCTATCTAAACTTCTCACAAGGAAAAAGCCTAGAACAATTCCTAAAAGTACCGAATGAGCTAAAGCATCTGCTAACATTGATTGGTTACGTAGCACTAGAAGACTTCCAAGAAGACCGCAAGAAAGCCCTGTTAAAAGCAAAATAATTAAAACTTCAAACATGGTGACCCAACCTCCGTGCCTTAGTCACTACATAGGATATCAATGCCAATACACTCATAACTAAAATAATGGTTGGACCAGTTGATAAACCTGAAATAATAGAACTCAAGTAGGTTCCTATTAAGGTTGAAAAAATAGCTGAGCCTCCTGCTAAAATCAAGGTTGTTTTATAATGCCTTGCCCAAAAAAGACCAATGGTTGCTGGAGCAATTAAGAAGGCAGAAATAAGAACAGCACCTACAACTTTTAAACCAACCGAAATAAGACTAATCATCAACAAAACAATAAGTTGCTCTAAAAAAATACTTGAAATCCCGATACTTTTAGCAAAACCTTGATCAAAAAGATAAAGCTTCAGTGCTGGATAAATTATTCCAAATAGCAAAAGAGCAATGCCAGATACGCCTGCGATCAACAAGATATCTTCAAACTGAATAAAAGCTGCTTGCCCAAAAAGATAATTTTGTAAACCTGCCTGCGAACTTTTTGAAAAATACTCATTACCTTGTAACAATTGTTTTAGTACCATCCCAACTCCAAAAAAGGAAACCGAAACAAGGGATAACACATTTAATAACGGCTGCCCGCTCTGCTTTTTTATCCAGTAAACTAACGTATAGGAAAAATACCCTGAAAACACCGCACCAATCATAAGGAGTAATGGATTTCGAGAGTGAAACACAATGAAAGCTAAAATAACACCAGGGTAAGAAGCATGTCCCAAGGTATCTCCAACCAAGCTTTGCTTTGTTAAAACACTAATTGTACCAATTAAACCAGTCGCTAAGGCAAATAGCGTAATTCCTACCGCTACTGTTAAAAAGGAATAATCGGTTAAAACCTTAAGCATGGCGCCAACCTCCTTGTTCCTTTTCCTTGAAAAGTAACTGAGCTGAACTTTGATAAGCTTTTTGATAATTTTCAAAAGTTAAAACTTCTGCTAGCTCCCCACTAGCTACTACGGTTTTATTCAGCCAAACCAAATAATCAAAGTAATTTTCTATTGTGTTCAAATCATGATGGATAACCACCGATGTTTTTCCTTCTTCTTGAAACTCTCTCAAAATGGACATAATGATTTCTTCAGTCTTGATATCAATACCAGCTAAGGGCTCGTCCATTAAATAAAGCTCCGCTTCTTGAGCAAGGGCACGTGCAATAAACACACGTTGTCTTTGTCCGCCTGATAACTCACTAATTTGCCGATTTTTTAAATCTAACAAATTCATTTTTTCTAAAGACGCAAAAACAATTTCTTTATCTTTTGCTGTAGGTCGTTTTAACCAATTTTTAATGTGGGGGTAGCGTCCCATAAGGACGATGTCATAAACAGTTGCAGGATACTGCCAGTTCACTTGACTTGCTTGTGGAATATAAGCTACCCTAGTCGCTATCATTTGCGACAAATGATCTGATTGTCCTAGAAGTTTAATTTGACCACTTCTAGCTTTTTCAAAGCCTAAAAGACTCTTGAATAAAGTTGACTTTCCGGCTCCATTAGGGCCTACAATAGCACAGCGACTCCCTTGTGGAATGATAAGATTCATATTCTCTAATGCTGAGACTTGTTGATAGGCTACCGTTAGTTCAGAGACTTGGATAGCTGGATTCATGATTTCCTCCTTTTATTTAAGATAGTCAACAATTAATTTAATATTATGTTTATACATGTCGACATAATTATCTCCCTCTTCACCTGCTGGGGCTAGTGAGTCTGAGAAGAGTTCTTTATGCTCTCCAGTAACAACGCTAACTGAACCACCCTTAGCTTTGACCGCTTCTTGCAGTTTCTTCATACGATCTGGATTTGTTGTTGACTCAGTGAAAATAGCTTTAATATTGTGATCAATGATCAAATCAACGGTTTTAATCATATCACTATTAGCAACTTCTGACTCTGTGCTAACGCCTTGTGGTGCATAAAGTGTAAATCCGTAGCGATTTGCAAAATAGTTAAATGCATCGTGTGGTGTCACAAGGTAACGGCTTTGTTCTGGAATAAGTGACAATTGCTCCTTGTTCCATTTATCTAGCTCATCTAATTCATTTAAATAAGCCTTCTCATTTTTTTCAATTGTTTCTTTTTTATCAGGCAAAAGTTCTTGCAAATCGTCTGAAGCTGCCTCTACTGCTTTTTGGTAAAGATCTATATCAAACCAAAAATGTGGATCAACGACATCTTCCCCGTCTTCTTCCATGGTTCCAATTTCAGTTTTAGTAAAATCACGAGTAACAGCAGAACCTGTTTTTTCCAAAGCTTCAATCATCTTACCTTCAAAATGCAGACCATGATAAAGGACTAAATCCGCTTCTTGTAATTTCTTTAAATCACTTGATTTGGCAGTATAAAGGTGTGGGTCTTCTCCAGCTGGAATAATGAGCTGACGTTCAACTAAATCTCCGGCTAATTCACTAACCATGTCATCTAAGAAAGAAGTGGTCACAGTAACAACGGGCTTTTCTTTTTCGTTTTTAACATCTGTAGATTGATTTTGACAAGCTGCCAAAGCTAATAAGGCAACAGAAGTTAATATAATAGTATTTAATTTTTTCATCTTTAAAGACTCCTAGGTTTTATTATTTACATAGTTAGGCAATCCTAACTTTATAAAAAGGATAACCGATATAAGACTTTTTGTCAACCATTTACCTACAATTTTGTTATAATTAAGGAGTGAAAAATAGATGAGGTTTAATATGACACCTAACAAAGAAGATTATTTAAAATGTATCCACGACCTAAGGGAACGTGGTGATAAAATTTCCAATAAAATGATTGCGGACTATATCCAAGTTTCCACTCCTTCTGTCTCAGAAATGCTAAAAAAAATGCAGGCTGAAGACTGGGTGGTTAAGGATAAGTTTTTTGGATATGCCTTAACCGAAAAAGCGGAACTTATTGTCACCGAACTCTATCGTAAACATCGATTGCTAGAAGTTTTCTTACAAAATCACCTTCACTATACAACCGAGGAGACACACCAAGAAGCTGAAATTTTAGAGCATGCTGTCTCTACGATGTTTATTGATCGCTTGGAAGAAAGCCTAAATTTTCCAGAATTTTGTCCACATGGTGGTACGATTCCTAAAAAAAATGCTCCTTTAAAAGAGAAAAATCACCAGACTCTTGCTCAAATTGCTCAAGAAGGGAACTATCAACTGGTTCGTGTGCATGACGAAATTGAACTATTAGACTATTTACAACGTCATAATTTTCATCTGGGGACTGAGTTTACTTTAACTGAAATCGATTCTTACGCTCAAACTTATCAGATCCATTTTGGTAACAAGAATTTAACGATTCCCTTGACAATTGCTAAGTTAATTTTTGTTAAATGATGATCTTCTTCCACATTAATACTACTGAAAGAAAAGTTTACAAAGATAAAAAACGAATGTTGATACCTAGTAAAAAGCTAGATATCCTTCATTCGTTTTTTTACAATTAATACTCATTAAGAATCACAATTAGACATTAACAAAAACATTAATTTTTGATTGACATAAACAGAACTATGACTGTTTCTTCCAAAGAGTGACATTATCTGCTCAGTTTTAAAATCTACTTTGCAATTACTCTTTTAGAACGCCTCATTTTTTCTCTTTGAAACAACCACTTCTGTTCCGATATCAATCTGACTGGTCACTTCAATTGCTAGATCTAGCTGATTTAAAACCTGTTTGGTCATGTAAAGTCCAAATCCTGAAGCCTTTTGGTGTTCGTGTCCATTATAACCTGTGAAGCCTTCCTCAAAAAGACGCGGGAGATCTTCTGGCAAGATACCGATCCCCTGATCAGCGATTGTGATGCTATTTTTTGTTAAGGTAATCGTAATTTTTCCACCTGCGGTACTATACTTAATCGCATTATCCAAAATTTGAGACAAAGCAAAGCTCAACCACTTTTTATCTGTTTTTAACTGCCAATCACCTGTCACCTCTACAGATAATTGTTTGTGGAAGAAGAGAATTCGATTTTTTTTAATTACTTTCTTGATTAGTTCATTAACTGAAATCTGCTCAAAACGAAAGTCATCTTGTCTTTCACTGAACTTCAAATAAGTCAAGAGATTCTCCAAATAATGTTCTAATCGTATGACCTGTTGATTAACATCATCCGATTGAAGTTGATTAGTTTGTGCCATTAGTGAAACGGCTGATAAGGGAACCTTCATCTGATGAACCCACATTTTGATTAAATCTTGTTGACGAGAAGCCTGGCTTTGAGCTCGAAAAACTTCCTGTTGAGCCTTATCATTATGTGCAGATAAGGCTTTTTGATAACTCTCATCCAATGGACTTGACAGCTCTGCTATTTCCCACAAATCCCTAAAATTCGCTAAGAGTCTCAACTGACGCCGAAAGCTCAGAAAATGCCAGATACTAAAGGGAATTAACACTATTAAATTAAAAAGAAGCGTCATGCCAAAATAAATCATTGGTAGATGGTAGAGAGCAAAGGATACTAAAAATCCTACTGATAAAAAGCTTATCACAAGGTACCAAATCCCATGTTGCTTTATATATTTCATCATCATCTTAGTAAATATCCGACTCCTCTTACTGTATGAATATGGTCAAACCCAAGCCCAGCTACCTTCTTGCGCAGTCGTGCTATATTAACATTGAGGGTATTCTGATCAATGAACTCATCACTCTCCCACAATTTCTCTAAAATCGTCTCCTTACTCACCACTTCTTCCTTATGAGAAAATAGCAAAGCTAGTATTTTATTTTCCGTGGGTGACAGCTGGATGTGTTCAGAACCAATAGAAAGAGCACCGTCACGGCTGAGCGAAAAATCCTTAAATGTTAATTCTTCACTGGTAAACTGATGCGAACGACGTAAAAAAGCTCCAATCTTAGCATCCAGAAGACCAATCGAAAATGGTTTAGCAATGTAATCATCGCCTCCCATATTTAATGCCATAACCATATTCATCTCATCATTGCTAGACGAAATAAAAATAATAGGTACCATTAACGTTTTTCGAATCTCTGCCGTCCAATAAAATCCATTAAAATAAGGAAGGGTAATATCAAGTAAAATCAGGTCTGGCTTAACTTCCTCAATCTCCTGCTTAACTGCACGAAAATTAGACGCACTAAACACCTGATACTGCTGTCCCAAATGCCCTTTCAACAACGATACAATGGTCTCATCATCTTCAACAATAAAAATTTTATCTTTAGTCATCATTGCTTTCTCAATAATTATCTCTGCGGTAACCAATCGTAACTGCAAGAACTACTAACTCATTATCTATAATGTCACAAATCACACGATAATCACCAACACGATAGCGCCATTGCCCAGAACGATTTACCGTCAATCCTTTACCTTTTGACCTGGGATTTTCTATTCCATCAATATTCTTATATAGATATTTTATAATTAAACTCGAAATTCCCTTGTCTAATTTTCGAAGTTGCTTTTGAGCTCGTGGTGATAAAATAACTTTATAACTCAATTCCAAGCTCCTCTGCCATCTCCTCCAATGTCATTGGCTCAAGTCCATTAGCTAAATCATCTAAATATTCCTCATAGGCTAGTTCACCTACCCTAGCATCATATTCATCTTCCAAAGCTTCTAAGGTTTTGGTACGAATCAACTCAGAAAGAGAAACTCCTTCAAATTTCGCCATTGCCTTCATAAAATTTTTATCAGCTTCAGAGACTTTTAAGGTTATTGTTGGCATATCAAACTCCTTTAGATTAGTAACACCATTGTATTACTTTTGATATTAAAAATCAAGAAAGCACCTGCTCATTTAAAAACAAGTACTTCCAATCATTATCTTTCTACCAATTTGTAGTAGGTTCTGCTGGTAACTTTGTAACTGATGAAATAGAGAATACCAACCACAAGCATGGTAATCCCAGCCACTAGGTAAACTAAATTACTGCTAGCAACCCCAAAGAAAAGAAGCATTTGTTTTAACATCGGAATAGCCACTACATAATGCAGCGCCGCAATTCCCAGTGGCATAAAGAAGACTAAAATGGTTTGAGACGAAATCGTTTTCTTAACCTCTTCTTTTGACATCCCAACTTCTTGGAGAATCTTATACGATTTCTTATCTTCTTGACCTTCTGAATATTGTTTATAGTAAATAATCAAAGCTGCACCAAGTAGGAATGAAAGACCTAGAACCACACCTGTAAAGAGCATACCACCAAATAATGTGTAGCCTTCATCCAGAACATCTTGTTTGAATTGAATGTCACCAATGCCATTTCCAGCATCATCGACAATACCAACACCACTAGCTAAGTTTAGTTTCTCAGCCTCCTCTTTCGTTAAATTGAGATGAGCCGTGTAGGTATTTGGTGGAAAAGTCACTGCATAATCCATAATCTCTTTAAAAGATGTTTTTAGTTTAGTCGCAACTTCTTCATTGGTAACAATCATCACTGCACCATTATAAGTGTTATAAACTTCAGGGATAATAGCTGTTTGATAATTTTTAACGACATTAAATTGATTACCTAACAAGTTTATGGTCTTGTAATGACTGTTTCCTTGTTGTTTAAAGAAGGCGACTTGATTGGCAGACAAGTTAGGAACATCATTACCTAACTTCTTAAAATCATCTTGGGTAACAACAAAGATAAATCCAGTCTCAGCGGCTGCTTGCTTTATTTCTTCTATGTTTACATAGGAGATATGGTCGCGATTTTCTAGTGGAAAACTAATGAGGGATGATGTGTAACCAACTACTTTTTTCTGCGAATCAAGTTTACTCAAGACATACTTATCTAGTAAAGCCTGACCTTCATCTGAAAAACCATCAACAGTCAATGAAATCTTGGCATCATTGATAAACAGTTTACTGATTTGGGTTTGTGTGTTAGCATAAAGCGCAGCTGTTGTCCCAATTGAAACAAAAGCCATAACAGATAAAAGTGTGATACTTGCCAGACCAGCTGCGTTAGCCTTCATACGGAAAATCATCTGACTGGTTGTAATAAAGTGCTTCGGTTGATAGAAATAAGCTTTGTTGCTCCGCTTTTTCTTCAAATACCAAGCCATAAAGCTAATATAGAAGAGATAGGTTCCTAAGATAACTAGCACCACCGCTACAAAGAAGTAGAGAATGACCAAGAGGGCTGCCAAATCCTTAGAATAAAGGGAAATCCCGTAGCCAGAACCAATAAATAGGACACTGAGAAAAGCTAGAAACATATTGCCACGTGGTTCTTTTTCACCCTGCTCGCTACTTTTGAACAAGCTGAGCGGAGAGGTTTTACCAATACGACGCAACCCAACTAGCATAAGAATAAAGAAAATCCCCACAAAAAGCGATGCATTCAAGATAAACGCTAACGGTGACAAGGTCAAAATCAGCTTGTCATAATTGATGATATTAACAAAAATCAGATAAAGAAAATTGGCAAAAATTCCAGAGAATATTGATCCTAAAATCACTAAAAAGATGAAAATGATTCCCAATTCTAAGGTTGATACCCAGCCCACTTGACGCTTGTTCATCCCTAGAATATTATAAAGTCCAAATTCCTTGCTTCGCTGTTTAAGGAGAATATTATAACTGTAAATCTCCATGGCAATGGATAAAATGGTTAACACCACCACACCAAGAGGTAAGATAATGGCAGCCGTATCCATTCCTTCTCTCATCGGACTGGTCATGATAAGCAAAATGGAACACGTCAGACTATAAAGGACAAAACTTGCTAAGAGAAACGGAGCATAGGCCTTTTTCGATGACTTGATGTTATTCCAAGCCAGTTTTAAATAAAACATATTATTCACCTCCTAAAAGAGCTGACATGGCAAGCGAAATCTCACGGTTAAAATCTGTTGAGGTCTTATCACCACGATAAAGCTGGTGAAAAATACGACCATCTTTGATAAAGAGAACACGTTTAGCATGACTAGCCGCATTGGCAGAGTGAGTTACCATCAAAATGGTTTGACCTGTTTCGTTGATTCCTTCAAAAAGCTTCAATAAATCTTCTGAGTTTTTATAATCCAAAGCAGCGGTTGGTTCATCTGCCAATAAAAGCTGAGGTCGCGTAATAAGCGCACGCGCAATGGCCACGCGTTGTTTTTGACCACCAGAAAGTTCAAAGGGACGTTTATTTAACAGAGTGTCAATTCTCAGACTACTAGCCAATCCCTGCAAGCGCATCTCCATCTCCTTGTAAGATTTTTTATCCAGTACAAGTGGCAAGAAAATGTTGTCTTTAATAGATAGAGTATCTAAAAGGTTAAAATCTTGGAAGACAAACCCTAGATTTTTCAGACGATAACTAGCAAGTTTACTCTCCTTGATTTTGGTAATATCCTCACCATTTAAAATAACCTGTCCCTTACTAGGTTTATCAAGAGTCGCTAGAATGTTGAGCAAGGTTGTCTTACCAGAACCAGACTCACCCATAATGGCAATAAACTCACCTTTTTCAACCTTAAAATCCACATCTTGCAAAGCGCGTGTTTCTTCCTTTGAAAAACGTGTACGATAAACTTTTTCTAAATGATTGATTTGTAAAAACATAATACGATTCCTTCCTTACTGTCCATACTTTCTAACTGATAGCTATACTTTCTCTACTACTATATCAGAAAGTTCTCACTTCCTACATCTTTCAGCCCTGCATTTTTTCCTAAAACAAGCGGTGCAGACCGATACGACGATCAAACCCAATATCATGATAGTATAACCTAATTTATTCATTTCACTCACTTCCATTTCTTGATGGTCACATTTCCTAACAAAATAGTTCCTGCCAAAACACCTAACTCCCACGGTAACAGTCAGAGGTTCCTTTTAATTGCTTCTAGTGACATCGTTTTCTTCCTTTCTTTTGATACTCCTATTTTACTAGAAAATAGCAGAGCGAATCTTACAATAAAGTGCTTAAACCTTACAAATTTGTAAGGCTTTGATATAATGGAAAAAAACTCTAGAAAATTAGCACGAGGACTTATTATGGCAAAAAAACTTGGAAAATTATTCGGTGCTGTTGGTAATCTCTTAGCTATCCCAGACACTATTGATGCTATCAAGCATGTAACCGATAAAACAACACCCATCATTGAAAAAGAATTAGACCGCAGATACGAACATAAACAATCACTCATTCAACTCGATGATGTTCATAATGTGCCACTAGATTATGCCCAAACACTCTTGGAAAGTCGCGGGTTTACTGTTTTACCCATCTTAGCCAAGGCCCATACAAAGTACGCCAACAAACGAGCTTTAGAAGTCGTTGCAATGCAACCACGTCCCGGTAAACATCAGCCAAACACCCTCGTCAAACTCTACTTTGTCAACGACGAAATCATTGAACAAAGTCAGATGCTCAAAAAACAAACTGCAAATTATCTGGCAATGCTTCAAAAAAATGTTAATCAACAACTTGATTCCCTCAAAAAAGTCAAACTCCCACTTGGTAAGAAAAAATAAAAAAACACCTAGACCCGTATCATCATATTTCGGGCCTAGGCGTTTTTTTATTATAGCAACAATTGATACTTGCTAAAATTCAAAAATTACTTTTTGCTTCTTTCTTAGAAAGTTCGTTCTTCTCAAGAGTAGCATCCAAGCTCTCTCATTTCTAAGCTTAAGCTGAAACTATCCACTAGACAGTTTCACTCCAAATTAAGTTCTATCAGATATGTTGTCTTACTCCGTTTTCAATCCATCGTAGCCATAAACAATGAATTGAGAACTCTAGAAGGTATCAGTCTACTTGAATATATCGACGCGCTCCTGAATAAGATAAGTAAGAAATCCACTGTTTTCCTTCAGCGATAAGTACCCTATCATAGTTGACCTTTTCTCCCTTATCGTAAGTTGCAAGAGTTGGGCTTACTGATTTTGCTTCTGCTTTAATTGGTGATGATTTTTTAAAAACATATATCCCTTTTGATGGCAGTGTAATCTGTGCTTTTATTTGTACTGGTAGCTGAGTCGTTATTTGAGAAATATAGGTTTGATTACCACCGTTATCTTGATAATACAGGTGTGCGTGATACGTTCCACGATCGTTTTTATGATTCGAACTATCAACAGTCACTTTATAAGTGCCATCTGACTGCTTACTTGCAATATACCAAGCAATGTCATCTTGTCCAGCGTTTTCTGACCAAACAGGAACATACACTTCTTTTAATTCTGCGTGACTAACATCAGATACAACAATATCGAAGGTACCTTTATGATTGTTTTTATTCACAATCTTGATATTTCCTGTCGTTGGTTGTTGAACACGAGTTGTTACAACTGGAACAGTTGTTGTCTGTGCTACAAAAGTTTGTTTGCCATCGTTAGATTGATAATATAGGTGAACATGATAGATTCCACGATCATTTTTGTGGTTGGAAATATCCACAGTCACTTTATAGGTGCCATCTGATTGCTTCGTGGCAACATACCAAGCGATATCATCTTGCCCTCCTTTATCTGACCAAATTGGAACTTGTACCTCTTTCAATTGGTTATGACTCACATTTGAAATAACAACATCAAAAGTTCCTTTGGCATCATTCTGATTTTTAATCGTAAGTTTTCCTTTAGTTGGTACCGAAAGTGCCTCAATTGCAATATAGCGTCTGTTTCCACTATAAGAAAGATAAGACAACCATTTATAGCCTTCAGCTTCAACAACTTTATCATAATGAACAGACTGCCCTACTTCATAATAATCTAATTCAGGACTAGACGTTTTTGCTTCTGCTCTAATCACAGACTTCTTAGAAAATGTATAGGTACCACTTGAAGACAGACCTGACTGATTGACCGATACTGGTGATGACGTTTGAATACTAGATGAAGCGGACAAATCTTTAAAATGAATAAAGCCGTCAACTTTGCTTCTATGAATGGTTCGCTTATGATATCGATGAGTATAGTCATAATTGTATTCTTCAATAGTCACGTAATCACCCGATACTTCTGAGACCCAGGCCACATGACAACTATTCCACCAAGCCACAGCTCCAACAGCTGGCTGTTTATTAACTAGGTAACCCTCACGTCTTGCACGCGGCCCCCATTCATTAGCATTACCATAAGCTCCTGGAATGGTAAAGCCATTAACTGAGGATAGTCTATAAGCCACAAATGATACACACTCTCGATTAAACAGACGCCAAGGGTCAATAAGGCTATCTGCTGCTGCATTTTTGAGATAAGCAGGGTAGTCATCTCCCAGATGTAAAAAATTCAACTTAGGCATCTCTTGAGCCTTTTTTACTTTGGACACTTCCACTATTGGGGGAATCGTCTTCTTAGGTGCTACTTCTTTATTAGGAATAGTAACTTTAGGAGTTTCCTTTTTAGCTTCAGGTATAGTTACTTTTGGAACTGTAACCACTGGCTCCTCAACTTTCTGTTCAGTCATTTCTGAAGGAATAGCATCTCTGTTTTCTTGAGTCGTGGTACTAGTAGCATTTGTCATCTCTGAAGAAGTAACTTGCGTTACTAACTGAGAGGTAATCTCAGAGGTGGTTGAAACCTCTTCCGCCAGAACACTACCTGTCATTAGAAATGTTCCCAACAGAACCGACGCAGCTCCAACACCACACTTACGAATTGAAAAACGTTGAACAGTTTGCATACCTTTTTGCATTCATTAACTCCTTGTAAACTTAATCTTTCAGGCCTGTACCTAATTATTCGCAAGGAGAAGAAAAAATTAAGGATTTAAAAAATAATATTTTGCTGGGAAGAATGAGAAGAAAAAATAGACTTCAAAATTATTCTCTCAAATAATAACCTAGTCTTTTCTAACAGGTAGCAAATCAGTACGAAAAATTAGATATTTTCGCAAATCTCTCAAGAAGTTAGTCAATACCCATCATCATGAGTTTACTTGAGAGGCCAAGAGACACTACTTGAATACTGAAAAATACATCACCTATCTTCTAGAACATCTTCCAAATGAGAAGACACTCGCAAAAAAGGAGGTGCTAGAGGCTTATTTACCATGGAATGAAACGATTCAAAAAATTGTAGAAAGAAAAAAACTTCCAGAGTCAACAAAGACTTTGGAAGTTTCAATATAGTCTGTTATTGGACACTTACTTTTATTAACTCAAAAAGCCTGTACTATCTAAATAGTATTAGCTACTAAAGAAATTATAACTCTCTTAAATAATTGATATTTACTTCTAAAATGTAACATACCTCTACTTGAAGGCCCAAAATTTATTTAATAAAAAATTAATCGGAACACTAATAATTAAATTAAGAATAGGTGCAATCAGTTCAGAAAGATTAAAAAATTTAATCCATATAATTAATAATAGACTATTCAAAAAAAGTCCTGTTATAGAATACGAAGCAAAAGTTTTCAATAGAGCCTTCCAGATATGACGCTCCTCTCTTGACTCAGTAAAAACCAATTTGTTGTTCCAATAAAAAGACCATAATACTCCTACAATAAAAGCTATTGTTTGAGCGCTCAAATAACGAAACTCACCTGATATTCCTAACCATTTTATGCCGGACCATGAAACTAAGTAAATCATATACGATAATAATGTATTGCTAAGACCTACAATTCCAAATTTAAAAAATTCATAGACTGTTTCAACCCAATGGTCACTTATTTTTCGTCTAGTCAATTTTGTTAAAATTTCTAATCCCTTACGAATAAAAGATTTTAACAACTTTTCAATAACTATCATCCTACTCCTCGTTTGAGATATACTCTCTGATAACAAATTGCGGTGCCTTGTTACCATTTAGATAAATCCGTCCAACATATTCTCCCAGTAGACCAATCATCATCATTAGCACACCACCAGTAATCAGTAAGACAGACATCAGTGAAGCCCATCCTTGGGTACTGATTCCAAAGAAAAGCATCGAAATTAAGATGTAAGTTACAAATAAGAATCCAAGCAAAGCAAATACAGCACCTAACAAGGAGGCAAACCGTAATGGAATAACAGAAAATGCTGTGAAACCATTGAGCCAAAGTCCTAACAATTTAGCAAAAGTATAGGTCGTTTCTCCAACCTCTCGTTCTCTGTGCTCGATAATTTGGTTAGCAATACGATTCGTAGAGCGCAAAATTAATCCCCAAACATATGGAAAAGCTCCATCATATTTGACAATCTCTTTAGCAACAAAAGAGGTCATGATAAAATAGCTACACAAACGAAGATCTTGTGGTTTACCGATTACAACATTAGCCATTTTATCATTGACTTTGCTACCAAAGTTCTTAAACCAACTGTGTTTCTTAACTAGATATTCACCAAAGACAACATCGTAACCTTCTTCTAATTTTGCAATCAATTTATGCGCCTCAGCTGGAGGATTCTGTCCATCATCATCTAGTGAGATAATATAATCTCCTGTACAATAACGATAACCTGCCATTCTCGCTCCATCTTGTCCAAAATTCTTTGCCAAGTTAATCCCTTTGATGAATGAATACTTCTGACACAAGTCTTGAATAACTCTAAAAGTATTATCAGTTGAACCATCATTTACTAAAACTAATTCAATATCATATTTTGTGTGAAATTCAGCTATAACAGTTTCAACAACATCTGCTAGAGTTTGCTCTGAAAAATAGCATGGAATCACGAAAGATAATTTTTTTTTGTCCATAGACCACCTCAATCATACGTCTTATAACTTCTTTGATAAAGTTTAAACCCAATTTTTATCAACCAATTCGGCCAAAACTGACGGAACATATACATTTCATCATTAACACGGATATTATTTTCAGTGAAGGATTTACTTGTTGCTTCTTCATGGATACGATAATAAAATAATTTTTTATGAATATAAATAAAAGGTTCATTATATCCTGCAAACTTCACAAAAGTGTCCCAATCCAACGCAAATTTCAACGGAGAAGTAAAAACTTTACCATTAATTAAAGATTTATTATATGCAACAGATGGACAAGAAATAGCATTTCCAAAGCCTTGAAAATATTTCTTAAAGAACTTATTATGACGTAACACTTTAAAGCGCATTGGGGTTCTAAAAAGGCGCTTCATTCGAGAATTTAAGTCAGTTCCAATTCTCCCATTTTTTATCGGTAAATAATCTGTAAATGCCATTATAGCGTTAGGTTCTTTAGAAATTTCTAAAAGAAGCTCTTTAGCATAATTCTCATCATAAATGTCATCCTGATGAGTGACAGTAACCCACTCAGTCTGGGCTTTCTCACAACAAAAATTCCAATCATCCTGTATATCACTTTTCCCTTCTCGTATAAAAAGAGGGATATCATAAGCGTTGGCGAGATTAGATAAAAAATCGCTTGGTGTAGAAGTACACATAATAATATTACTATAGGCATTTTGCTTAACAACAGACTGTATACAAGTTTCTAAATGTGGCGACTCTTTGTAGGCACAAATAGCAAATGTATGTTTTTTTGGTTTCATGGTATTATTTATTTTCCTTTTTCATTACTGTATAAAGTTTTTTCATTCCTTCACTTAGTGAAAGCATTTGATGACTTGGAAATTCATTCTGATAACGTTTTATATCTAAAACACTATAGTCTAAGTCAGAATCTCTTTGTGGAAAATAATTCACATCAACTTTTTTCCCATTAAGAAGATAAATTTGTTCTAAAATATCATTTAAAGAAGTTCCAATGCCTGAACCCAAATTATAAACTTCTTCATTGTTCTCAGAATGAGCAATGTTAATAATACCTTGGATAGCATCAGAAATATATATATAATCTCTAACAGATGATCCATCGCCAAAAATAGAAATTTCTTTTCCTGAAAGAGCACGATCCATGAAGACTGTTACTGCACCTACCGCACCATTTGGATTTTGACCAGGTCCATAAGGATTTGCCAAACGAACAACTCGAAAATCTAAATTAAATTTATGCTTATAAAGATTCAGATACTTTTCAATCATTAATTTTTGGATACCATATGAGGCGATTGGATTTGTAACAGCACTTTCTTTAAATGGCCTCCTATTAGATTTTCCATATACTGTGCCTCCTGAAGAGATAAAGACAATACGCTTAACATTTTCTTTTACGCAAGCCTCTAGGAGTGATAAGGTACTAAAAACATTATCCGTTATTTCTTGAGTTAAGGATTGATTTGTACTTGGCAAAGTAGTACTTATTAGATGAAAAATAACATCGTGCCCCCTTACTAAATTATCAAATGGATAATCTGGCGAAAACTTTCCTTCAACAAATTTTATCCTACCGCTTTCAAATTCGTCTGCATGTTTGATGTCAAAAGCTGTCACTCTTTGCCCCGACTCCAGCAAAGTACGTGTCAGATGTTTTCCTATAAAACCTGACGCTCCTAGTACTAAATAATTCATTATATGATTCATATCCTTACGTATGTGTTAATAAAAGTGAAGAGATACCTGCTAGTGTCGAAATCACTAACATTGTAATTGTGATTAATTTTGCCTCTTTGTTAGTAATAACCTTTTCCTTAAGAGCATAGCTGTAAATTAAAATACCAATTCCAATTAAAGAAAAATATAACGGTGTCGCCGTTCTAAAACCCGAAGCATATATCGTTGGAGAAAATCCCATAGCTACCCTAGAGGCTACTCCAGAAATTAAAAGAGAAAATGCAAGTAAATTAGGATATAGCTTTTCTAAACAAAGAAACACTGTTACCATAAAACAAAAAGCAAAAAGAGCAACTAAACTATATTTGGCAAGTGAAAATAAACTATTGGTAGTAATACTAAACAAACCATTTGGGGCAATTTCTACTGTCAGCAAGTTTAGGTTACTAAAAAATATTAAAATCACATTTTTCAATAAGCCAAAAAATAAAATCATAACGAATGGAATAGTAGCAAATCCCTTTAAAAAAATACTCGTGTATTTTTTATAAACGATATAGAACATCATGCTAGTTATCACTAGCATAAACAAATGATTTTCAAAAATAACATTTTGCATCGTTGAGAAAAAGCCAATATCAAGCTTATCCACCGTATCTAGCATATTATAAGTGGGAAACCAATGAAATGTCTCCGAACCGCTTCGATTACCATTCCCCGGAGCAGTTACTGTAAAAATAAGACTCAAAACTAATAAGGCTAACTGTACCCACATAAAAAGGTGATTTTTTTTAGATAGTAGGAAATAAATGAGAAAAACTAAATAAACAAAAAGCAGTACGACTAATTCTAATTCTTCATTAGCTGCATAAATAAGAGTGATACCATAGATGAAGAATTGCCACCATTTAAACCTTTCAACATCTTGGATTTTACGAATTGGAACAAGTGCAATAAAACCTGCTGCCATTGGCCAAAAGTAAGTCATAAACGTCACCAACCATCCAGCCGATCCTAAATACTCAATAGGATAAATCAAAATCATTCCAATAATAAAAATATTTATAAAAACATTATCATATCCAAATAATTTTGAAAAAGCTTTCGCTAAGGCCAATCCAACAAAGGCATTTATCATTGTAAATACTATAGTCGGTTTCCCTAATAGATAGTGAATGACAAAATTTACCAAAACCCTAGATGACCACAAATAATAATCTTTTAAGATGAGTTCCCAATGATCCGCCCAAGTCAAATTTTGATATTCTCCCATTAAAGCTGCATCATCATTAGCGATTTTTACTGAAAAGAAAATCACGAGGTATGCAATAAAAAGCAATAAAAATGGTATATTTTCTTTTCGTAATCTATTGTTTATTAATGCCTTCACTTCGTCAATTCCTCTTTTATACTATTACTTATTTTTATAATATTCTTCTCTCCATCAGAGTTGTCAACTATAAATACTTCATAGTCATGTTTTTTAATCATATCACTTGCTGATATGACAGCATAAAAACCACTATCTGAATAATTGACACCATCTCCAAGATATGTTTCTAAATCTGGCCGATTAACAATCTCGGTAGCAATTTCAATATACTTTTTTGAAGTTTTGTCTTTCAGAACTACTGTACGCTCAATAACTCCTATATCAACACCTTCTTTAATTAACCAACCACTTATCGCATAGCCGTCATTAGCAGTAACATCATCAATCCAAAACTGATACCCATCATTCACTACCTTAGACTTATCAAATTTATAACTAGCCACCGCTACTTCATGTTTTCTTAAAAAGATAAAACACAAAACAAACAAGAGTACCGTCACCATAGAAATTAGAAAAATTAACTTTTGATACTTCTCTTCATTAGTTTTCACAAAATAACTCCTTTATGGTTTTGGTAAATTAGGTTGTTGCAATTTAGCAGTATAATAATCCTTAACAATTTTCTCATAATCAGCCGTCTCATCTTCTGTTAAAAAATTAATAACATTATCTTGACTGGTCATATAGTTTCCCTCGGAAACATATAAATAGCTTAATTTACTATATGGTTCATCACTAAACAAGCTATTTCCTAAGAAATAATTCGGAGCAGTGATATCCAGAAAATCTAATATCGTCGGAGCAAAATCTAAAGAATTTCTTCCTCTAGCATCCACTTTTTTAGACTGAACTCCTTTGTGATAAAGGATGAAAGGAACTTTATCAAAACTAGGGTACGCTCTTGATTTCCAAGCTTCAATATATGCTGCATCAGTATAAGTTGCATGATCTGTTGTAAAAATCAAAATAGTATTTTTAGCTAGCTCAGATGAATTAAATTTTTCTAAAAATTTCCCAATTTGATAATCAGAATCAAAAAATTTATTAAAAAGACTATTTTTACCATCTTTATAAACTTTATCTGTAGAATCTAACGATAAGTGAGTTCCAAAGGTATACATCGAAATAAAGAAGGGCTTAGTAAACTTATCCTGTCTAACCATCTCATCATATAAAAAACGGTAAGCTTCTCTATCGGTTGTTGAACCATCCATTCCCTTATTTATTTTTGAACTTATGACATTGTCAAAATTAAAGTTTTCTAAATAATTTTTAAAATCACTATTATGTGGTTCTGTATTAATAAAAGTAGTTCGATAACCTTGGTTTCTAAAAATATCTTGCAACCCAATTAAAGAATTACTATCATAATTTTGTAATTGATAACCTGAATACAGTTGCCCACTTAAACCACGATAAGTAGCAAAAGTATGATTATAATAATTAACAAAATCTATAGACTCTTCTTGAAGCCTTTTCACATTAGGCATCAGATTTTCTTGACTATCAATCACTGATTGTGATAATCCTTCAACAAAAACGATAACGACATTAGGCTGCTTTACCAGGGAATCGTCCTTCGAATAATAGTCATCTATTCCATCTCTGTAAAACTCACCTGTTACATCAGTAGCTGTTGATACTTCAGCTATTAATTTTTGTTGATATTGATATTCTTTAAAAACTTGATAATAATTTACAAATGGTGTTATTGAAACAAGGTGAGTTGCTAAAACACTCATTTCGATCATCAGAAAAACTAACAACAATGAGGCATTTACAAATCTAGGAAATGTTATCTCAGAAATAGGCAATATTGCCAAAATAATAACAAATAGTGTTGCCGATATATAGAGCCCTGCATTTCCAGAAAGAGTGGAGAGTGAATCTATATTGGTTAGCATAACCAATGTCAAGTATGTACCACCAAAAATTTGAACCATTTTTTCAACATAGTACAGAAACATAAAGAGACTGTTGAATAAAAAACCTAACCATCTATTGCGTACTACTAAAAAATTACTGATAAAGACAATAATACTTAATTCCGTAAAACTTATTAATAAATCTTCCCAATTTTCTGTTAGCTTAAAAGCCCAAAAAGTAATTGCAATTGAAAAAGCATATTTAATAACTGTCAATGCTTTCGGTGATACTATTTTTTTTAAATTCATTTTCCTTTTCGTAAGAGTCGCTTAATAATATATTTAATCGCACTACCTGGTCCACGATAAATATAATGCAGAGCTCCTTTTATTCCTCCAATGTTATCAAAATTTATAAAAGTATTTGGAAGTGACTCAGGTCTAATATTTAAAACTTTATTATCCACAAACGGTGTAATATAAATATTATTTTTTGAAATGGCATAGTCATAATCATTTGCCCAAGCTAAATAAACCAAAATACGCTCAATTGAATGTAAAATTGTATGCTGTGGAATTGGTTCTGATGGGATTTCGTTATCAGCTAGTTCAAGTTCAAATAATGGTTGTAATGTTTTATTTTTAAACCAGATAAAAGTGCCGTAGCTCATTATAAAAGTATCCAATTGTGAAAAATCAATCTGGCGTGGCATATTCATTCGTTTCCATAAGACATTCATATCATCCGCAAATCTGTTTTCATTCCAAGGGTCAACAATTTTGGTATATCGAAAGAATGAAGGAATGTCAGCAATAACTAGGCCGAGATTTTCATTTGTCTCTAAATTGGCTAAAATATTATCAGCAGGTTCAAGAAGCATCTGATATAATTCTCTTCGCCATGAATCACCTACCCAATATGGATATTCCGGTGATTTTTTAGTATGAAAATGACCAATGTAATCATAACTTTCCAATTCTTTTTTCAGCTTTAACATCGGTATAATATCACGCCCTTTATTCCCAGTTAAGAATACCTGAGCTCTTTTACCATTTTTATCTAGAATAACTTGGATTTGTTCTTTTTTCTCCTCTGTATCCGTCGTCAAAAACAAATCATAGTCAAAATGGAAATGTTCAAACTGTGTTAAAAACTCCTCGAGTAAATCAACATAAAATGTATGCAAATGAACAGCAACTTTTTTAGTATTTGAATAAACCTTAGGTGCCTTTTCCAATACTTTTCGATCTAACAAATACGGTGGCGTTGGCAGACTAACATCTGACATATGATCTAGAATATGCTTAATCGGGTACTTTGTCTTCTCCTCAATAGCTTGTAACAAATACGGCGATAAATGTTGTGACAAATCAAATGTTTTTATTTTAATAAACGGTACCTTATGATCCAATAAAACATGTGGATAATGAATCGTAAAGTTGGAATGGAAAAAATCATCTGCTAATGGTACTGTGTCTAATACAGGCTTATACTTAAATCCCGCATCTGTAAATAATTTTGTATATTGAGTTTCGTAATTGTCAATAACTTTTTGAACATCTGAATAGGATTCAACATGTTCCCAAAAATTTTGGAATACATCCGATTGAATAATTGATTTTTTAAAAGACATAAAATAGGATTGAAGATGCTCATTAATAAATATATGACGCACATCAACCTTAGCATGATTTGTCATTCCCCAAAAGTCAATGTCATCAGTTGATTCAAAGGAATCATAATAAGATTGCATATCCCAAAGCGGACCAAAACAAGTATCATTCATACAAGTAATTGAATCATAATTTTTTAAGCTATCAAAACCAATTAATTGCATCCCATCATGCCAAGCCGCAAAATCATATCCTAAGTTTTGTCTTTGAATAAAAAACTCAATTAATTGTTTCTCTTTTAACTTTTCCTCAATTTCGTGAGTCAACTGACTATTTGAAATGAACACAACCGTTGAAAACAGAGGTCGCATTTTCTCTAATTGGTAATAAACATGATCGCTAATCTTATTATTTTTATTAAAATGGACATACAATAGTAAACGTCGCATTATTTTCTCCTAATGATATTAATAATTTTTGTAGGTATGGTCCATCGTTTTGAACCAATTACTGCACGATATTGATTGCTAACTACTTTTATTTCATCAGATAAATCTTTATTCTTAGCTTCTAAATCTACAAATTTTTGAGTCAACTCCTGATAAAAAGATATTCCTGTATCTTCAATCATGTTCAACTTTTCATATGATAAAACAAACTTTTCCCCAAAATGAGCGATATTATATATGAGTTGAGGATCTGAATTACCAAAAATGACACCATTAGTATATCTCAACCCATTTGAGGAATGAGGTAAAATCTCAGTTTTAAAATTGAAAGAACTTAGACAAACATTTTGAAAAATCATGGGTACTTCTCCCAAATCAATTCTTAAAACTTTCACTCCTTGAGGGATTTGAAATTCAAGGATGTCTTTATTTTTTAAGCAAAATGCCATGCTATTATTTATAGAAAATCCTTCATTTTCATATTGGTAAAAAATTCTTACCTCTTGATTCATTAATTGAAGAATATCTAGGTCTTCTTTGAATCGGCCAAATAGGCTCTCTAATGCCCTTATTGATTTTGGAGACGGCATTGCCATTTGATCAATGCTTTCAATAACCTCTTTAAAACATGTCCTTAGCGTAAATTGATTAGCGAGTTCCGATTTTCTCTTAATAAGTTCATATTTCTCAATATCAAAATTGGCTATCATTTGCTGAATCGTAGAAACTAATCGATCCAAATTCCCCAATGGATATAATCTTCCTACATTAAAAAAGTCATGTACTGTTAAAAATCCAGGATTATCTGAAACTATAGTTGGGATTCCATTTAAAATTGCCTCAACATAGACAAGCCCAAAGGTTTCCATTTTTGATGAAAAAATCGCTATATCTTTTTCTGAAATATGTTCCCACGGATTATCTTTGTGCCCCATAAAAACAACAGATTTTAAACGATGTTCTTTAATGAAACGATCGCACTGCTTCTTATATTCATCATCCCAGCCACCTATAAAAATTAAAGGATTTGAAATACCTAATTGGCTATATGCTTTTATAATTTCAAGCTGATTTTTATTTTCATTAATTTTCCCAACTGAAATTAAACGAATCTCATCTCCTTGTTCATCTAGAAAATCTTGGTGGTTTTTTATCTCTGAATAGGGAATAAAAGTCCCCATTTTACATGATGAAAATGTGCTAGTCAATCTATTCAATTCATTTGCTAAATTTCCCCTAACCGCAAAAACTTTGTCAGAATTTTCAATAATAAATGGTAATTTATCTTTATAGTACTCAAATTCTGCATTAGGAAATTCATGAATTAACCAATAATGTGCCACACCTTCACACGCAGCTGCAATCGCTCCATAAAAAGTATTAACAGTATTAGTAATAACTAAATCAATATCAGATTCTCTTATGACTTTTCTGATTTGATAAAGGTTTTCACGATAAAAAGCAAGCTTAGTAGATTCTTCAAAATCAGAAGGTTCTGGCGCCTCCATCCACCACCACTCTGGAGTGGCTAATGGAATGTTTTGAACCCCAAAATCTTTTAATTTTTCAACATAATTAACTTGCGAAGGATGAGGACTTACTGGGTAAATATTAAAAATATTATATCTTTTCTCCTCTATCAGAAACCCCATTAAATTAGTAATAGAAATTTCTGCACCATTATCTAATGTACCTGTAGGTGAGATAAAAAGGATATTTTTCATAGAGCCACCAATCGACTATTTCCAAGAGCCACTACGTCTCATCATTCCAGTATTAGCATCCCACTCACTTTCAAAAACAGAGTCTACTATTCTATCAATTACAATAATCGGAGCTGTTGTAGCTGGCGAAAAGGCTAGTGGATGTTTTTCAGAATCACGAACAGTCGCTGCTAATTTTAATTTTGCATGATTTAGATAATCTAATTTACAAGTAAATGTTACAACTTTTCTACCAGTACCTGTCGTTTTTAAATCAATAGAATTATCATTATATAATCCAAAACTAGTGTCTATATCTAAAAACGATAGAGCGATATGAGTATCAATATCTTGTAAAACATTATATGTAAATTCAAGGATAATATCTTCATCTGGTCGAATCTGAGCGGGTGTTAGCAATTTAACATCAAAATCTTGGATGACTTGACTCACTTTTTCTTCATTTTTTTCCGAAATTTTTTCAGCATTAATAACATTATCAAAACTGTACTGGTTGGCAACTTCATCAGGGTTCCCATATGCTTTCACTAAACCATGTTCAATCAACACCGCTTTATTACAGTACTTTTTGACAGCTCCCATATCATGAGTTACTAGGATAGTAGTCTTACCACTGTTTTTACGCTCCATAAAGTAATCATTACATTTTCGCTGAAATGCTTCATCCCCTACAGCAAGAACTTCATCAAGGATAAGAATATCTCCTTGAGCTTTAATTGCGACTGAAAATGCTAGTCTTACTTGCATACCTGATGAATAGTTTTTAAGTTTTTGATTCATGAACTCGCCAAGTTCAGCAAAGTCAACAATATCATCATACATGGCATCAATTTCCTCAGTCGTAAAACCAAGCATTGCTCCATTCATATAAACATTTTCTTTACCTGTCAATTCTGGATTAAAACCAACACCAAGTTCAATAAAGGAAACTAGTTTGCCATTGACCGTTACTTTTCCTTGTTCTGGAACATAGATTTGTGAAATAATTTTAAGAAGAGTTGATTTTCCTGAACCATTTCGCCCAACAATACCAAAAAAGTCTCCTTCTTCTACTTCAAAATTAATATCTTTGAGAACATGTTGTTCTTTATATCCTTTGATACCTTTGAAGCGATTCACAAGAGCAGTTCTTAAACTCTGAGTGCTTTCTGTCGGTAATTTAAAATATTTTGAAACGTGTTCAACTTTTACTGCAATATTTTTTGTCATTAAAGAATCTCCGCAAATTTCTTAGCACTTTTCTGGAAAATAGCGTAGCCTATTCCAAAAATTAAAATTGGTAAGATGTAGGGTACTATAGCAATTGCCTTATTCTCAATCAAATCCCAGCCTCGTAAACTTCCTGAAAAAACAATAAAGTGACGTAAATCTTGAATAATCTGCGCTAAAGGGTTCAACATCATTACTTTCGCAATGGCCACTTGGCCTTTTTGTAAAATAAACGTCAGAGAGTAAATGATAGGTGTCCCGTACATTCCAGCCTGCATAACAACTTCCCAAATTGGACCAATATCCCTATATTTCACAAAAAGTGTTGCTAAAATAAACGCAATGCCAGTTGTCATTAAGAAGAGTTCAATAAATAGTGGAAAAATCACCAACCACCCTAAAGACATATTTACTCCGTTTATGACAGCAAAGATAAAAACAACTAGAAGATTAATGGCATAGTTAATGGTTGCACCTACTACCGATGAGATGACAATAATTTCTTTAGAAAAATTTAACTTCCGAAGTAAATCCCCTCTTGAAACAATTGACATCATCCCCATATTGGTCGCCTCAGAAAAAAAGTTCCAGGTTACCATACCTATTAATAAACCAATTGCATAATGAGGAGTTCCATCATCAAATCGCAAAAATCGAACAAATACCAGATACATAATAGTGAAAAGCATCATTGGTTTTAAAATAGACCACACATGTCCAATAACACTTCCTTGATAACGAAGTTTAAAATCTGTTTTAATCATTTCTCGAAGAAGAATACGATTCTCCTTGGCAAATATATTCATTTGTTACTCCTTATAAGCAAATTTTGTAATCAGTAATGTTCTAAAGACGATTGTATGGAACATACGATTTTTTCTAAATCCATAATTTTTTAATACAGAAATCCGCTCAAGAAAATCATACCTCTGTAGATTGATAAATTTTTCAATGATATCCTTTTTTTCGGTTGCTATATTTAAATCAAGTAGATGCTTAGCCTGTAATTGGCTAGCTATAATAAGTTCCCAGTACTTGCTGAATAATAAGTGCGGACGCATCCATTTATACAATCGCTTAGACCATGTCCTTGCACCAAGAACATTATTGTCATGTTGACGGTAAAGCTCTGTCGGCTGGTCGATATAAACCAACTTGCCAAGAGCTGTCGCTAATAAAGCCAAATACCAATCATGCATTAACAAATTCTCTGTTACCGTCCAATATTCTGCAAGCGCATGGTTGATCATCGCTGTCCCACCAGTCACCGTATTTTCCGTTAACTCTTGAAGCAACTCTGTATTGGCATGGTGAGATTGGCTACGAATCATACTGTCATTTATGACTTCCAACTGTTGGTTGACCACTTTTAAGTCAGTATAGACCATCAGAGGATCCGTTTGTACGTGATTTTGCGCTTCTGCAAGTGTTAATTCAATTTTTTCAGGTAGCCAAATATCATCCTGATCACTGAAAAAATAATAATCTGCTTCTCTATGTTTGACCAACATAAAAAAAGATTTAATAACACCGACGTTTTCCGTCTCAGCTGAATTGATAAAAGTAATCCGTGAATCCGTATCCGCATACTGCTTAATAATTTGACGTGTACCATCAGTTGAACCGTCATCACGGATAAAAAGATTCCACTCCGTAAACGTCTGCGCCTGAATACTTTCAATTTGTTCTGCCAAAAAACGCTCACCATTGTAAGTAGCCATCAGAATATTAACTTTCATTCAAAAACAACTCCTCGTACTCTCCTACAATTTTGTCCCAACTGTAATGGTTTGCCATTCGTTTTTTAGCAATATTTCCCAATTCTGCAAAATTTCTTTCTTGATCAACTTGATTAATTAGCTCTGATAGATTTCCAATATTTTTCGACCAGTAATATGCTGTGTTTTCAGCAACTGAGCGGTTAAAATCAACATCTAATATCAAATTAAGATCCGTATGTGCCAATGCTTCGAGGAGACCTGGATTTGTCCCTCCAACCTCATGTCCGTGAATATAAGCATGAGCATGAGCACGTACGTAAGTCAAAAGGTCCCTATCATAGACAGTGCCTACAAATTTAATACGAGAATCGTTAGCAAAACCAGTTACTTTGCGCAAAGTTTCAAAATAAGCATTTCCTTCATGATTGCAAATAATCAAAAGATCTCGATTGGTATCAGATTTCATGAATTCTCGAATAGCTGTTTCATAATTATTTTCAGGAACAAAACGGCCAACAATAAGATAGTACTCTTTTTCTTTGCTCTGCCATTTTCCAAAAAAACCACGAACTGAAGGACTTTTTTCGGTCAATCCAGAAGCTGTTAACTCTGTTCCATATGCAATAAAACGTGTTTTTGACCAAGGATAAGAGGCTTTAATATAATCCTCAATCCCTTCATTATCAGAAATGACAAGGTCCGCACTCTTTGTCATCATCTTTTCCGCAAATTTTAGATAGGATTGAACTGGATGAGACCACTTACTACGTTTCCACTCTAAGCCATCTGGATTAATCAAAAATTTCCCGCCTAGACGTTTAATTTTTCGAGCCAAAGGTGACATAAAGGCACCAATAGTGTTACCAAGCACATAAAAGATAGGATTCTCAATATTTTCTTTTTGAATCATTCTCAAAGCATACCTTATAGCTTGAATATCATAAGCAATAACTCTTGCTGGACCAAGCTTCGGAGGATTTATAGTAAAGCAATCTGCACCAAACACATCAAAGTGAATCCCTTGCTTTTGATCACTTAGGCAAGCAACATGGTACTTAATTTTAGCACTCTTCTGATGTTTTACCAGTTCTTCAACAAACGTTTCAAAACCACCGTATTGAGCCGGTAAGCCACGGCTCCCTATAATAAAAACGTGTTGCATATTAAGCCTTTCACTTTCATGGTAATCTTATTAATTATAGCACATTCTAGAAAATTCTGCTATTAACGACCCATATTTAGCCACGCATCAAAAAAAGAGGGACGATGCCCCCTTTTTTATCTCTTGGTTTGTTTAAAAAATTCTTTTAATGCATCTTGCCATGTTGGAATAACAAAGCCAGTTGATTTTGCCTTGTCTAAATTCATCGTTGAGTTAAGTGGACGCTTAGCTTTAGCTGGAAAGGCTGATGAATCAACAGGTACAACTTCCACATCGGTATCTTTTAGAATTTCCACCGCAAAATCATACCATGTAGTATCTTCTTTGGCATCATTTGACAAGTGATAATATCCAAATTCTTTTTGATTTTCTGCTAAGTAGCACATAAATTCTGCAAGTGTACGTGTCCATGTCGGACGGCCGTGTTGATCATTAACAACCGTTAAACGAGAGTGTTGCTTTGCCAAATTTTGCATAGTAAAGACAAAGTTTTTACCGTAATTTCCAAATACCCAAGCCGTTCGAATAATATAAAACTTATCAGCATATTTTTCAACCGCTTCTTCTCCTAAGCGTTTAGTGCGCCCATATTCTGTCTTAGGATCTGTTTTATCGGTCTCTAACCATTCTTGACCAACTGGTTTTTCACCATCAAAAACATAATCTGTTGAAATATAAACTAACGTTGCATCATATTTAGCAGCTGCTTTAGCAACATTTTCTGTACCAATCACATTGATCGCATGGTTTAATTCTTTTCCTTCATCTTCTGCTGCGTCAACCGCTGTATAGGCAGCACAGTGGTAGACTAAAGTTGGTTTCACTTGCCTAAAGACCTCATCGACTTTTTCAGCGTTTGTGATATCCATTTCAGCAACATCAACTGCAACATATTCTTCATTTCTTTCATCAAGCAAATAGCGGAGCTCTGTCCCAAGCTGTCCATTAGCACCCGTTACTAAAATCATATGATTCTCCTTAGATTGTATTTTCTCTATTGTACCAAAAAAAGGGTGATAAAGCACCCTTTTAATTTTCATGAATCATTCCCGTAGTTGCTAATGTCAATGAGTGATTTCAGGATAGAAAAGTCAATTTTTTGAAAATACAATCAAATAACCCATATTATGCGCGATCCAACTGTCCTTACACCAACAATTTCAATTACCTTTATATCTGAAAACGCCAAAACTTTGTGGCGATAATGTTGAAAAATGGATGTTCTTCTATAAGTTGATAAGTTAAAACGTTAATATCATGTGGCGATTTTTATTTTTATAGTCTTCCAATCGCTTGATAGGACCGGGAGGAAGAACAACGGGAAAGATTCTTCATATTAACGTATTCCGAGAGCAATCCGTGCATAACGACTTAGACGATCAACTGTCCAGGCTGGGTACCATACTAATTTAACATCCACTTTAGTGACTTCTGGAACTGACTTCATGGCATCATGAATTTGATCCGTGATTAAATCAGCCAAGGGGCACCCCATCGTCGTCAAAGTCATATCAATCTCAGCAGAACCATCTTGTTCAAAACGGATTTCATAAATTAAACCGAGATTAACAATATCAATGCCAAGCTCCGGATCGATAACTTCTTCTAACCCTTGAAGAATATTATCTTTAATGGCTAGAATCTCTTCATCGGTATATTTTTTATCTGACATATTATTCTTTCTAGTTGATAAATTGCTATCAACAATTACTAATCAGCTACAAAAATGATTAACTGTAAAACATCATTTTGTCTGAATGGTTAGCTGTTACTCATCCATAAAGTCCTTCAATTGTTTACTACGACTTGGATGGCGTAATTTGCGGAGCGCTTTAGCTTCAATTTGACGAATACGTTCACGAGTAACATTAAAGACTTTACCAACATCTTCAAGTGTACGCATTTTACCATCATCAAGACCGAAACGAAGACGAAGTACATTTTCTTCACGGTCTGTAAGAGTGTCTAAAACTTCATCTAGCTGCTCACGTAAAACAACGCGCGTCGTATAATCAACTGGATTTTCAATCACTTCATCTTCGATAAAATCACCTAAATGACTATCATCTTCTTCACCAATGGGTGTTTCTAACGATACCGGTTCTTGAGCAATTTTTAGAATTTCACGTACCTTATCCGGCGTCATATCCATACGTTTTGCAATTTGCTCTGGCGTCGGATCCTGACCTAATTCTTGTAAAAGATTACGTTGCTCACGGACTAATTTATTAATCGTTTCAACCATGTGAACAGGTATACGAATTGTTCTAGCTTGGTCCGCGATTGCACGTGTGATAGCCTGACGGATCCACCAAGTGGCATAAGTTGAAAATTTGAAGCCTTTTTCATAGTCAAACTTATCAACAGCTTTCATTAACCCCATATTTCCCTCTTGAATAAGATCGAGGAATTGCATCCCACGCCCAACATAACGTTTTGCAATAGAGACAACCAAACGCAGATTGGCTTCTGCCAAACGTTGCTTAGCTTGTAGATCACCAGCAGCAACTGCAACAGCCAGTTCTTTTTCTTCATCATTTGTCAATAATGGAACTGTCCCAATTTCTTTAAGATACATACGAACTGGATCGTTGACTTTAGCCGAATTTGATCCTAGTAACTCCTCATCTGTCAATTCTTCAGGCCGAATCTCTTCAACCACATATTTTGTTGATGGATTACCCTCTTTGTCTGTAATCGCAATTCCACCATCTGTTAAACGCTCTAATAAGTCATCAATTTGATCTGCATCAAGAACAAAAGGAATGACTAGTTTTTCAGTCACTTCTTCATCAATAGCTGTTCCATTTTTTTTATGATTACGAATGAAATCTGCTACTTGAACATTAAATGTAGTGTTTGTTTTTTTAGTTGCCATATATTTTATTCCAACTTTCTTTTTTGGGAAATGAGGGCTTGCAATTCCTCAACAGCTCGGTCAATATCTCCATGATTACTGGATTCACGAATGGATTTAGCCGTGTGGCGAAATTTCTGCTCTTCTAAAAGTCGATAAATCCTTTCTTCTATTTGTACAATTTCTCCTTCAGCAACTTCAGGAGGCAATATTTCCTCAAGAACCTGATAATAGGCCCGGTTTTCTTCTTCCGATAATAAACTTAAATCTAGGGCACTAATCTCACCAGATTTCTTCAAAAGCAAATAAAGTGATTGAAGTTCTGGAATTTTAAATGAAAAATCTGAACGATTTTTAAACTCATTAAGTAGATAAGGATGGTGTAAAATCCTGTGAAACAGTTGATTTTCTGCTTTGTGAAGAGCTGTGAGTGCCTTACTTAAAGGAAGGTTTTTTATGACTTGCCGTTCTTGGTAAGTTTTCTCTTGGCGTTCTTTGCGGTCAATCAATCGATGATTGTTAACAGCTTGTTCAACCTGCATATAATCAAAGTCAGGTAATAAATCCGCCACCAAATTAATATAGGTATTTTGCGCTGTAAGGGACGGCACTTGAGCAATCAATTCAGAAATCTTCTCAACATAAGCAATTTGCGCTTGAAGGTTATCAGTATTCACAGGTTTTAGATAATAAATCCAAAACTCTGTAGATGATAGCCGTGATTGCGTTAAAAGCTTTGCTAGTGCTTCTTCAGAATGTCTTTGTAAAAACTCATCAGGATCCAATTGATTTGGCATACGGACAATTTCAACAGTCATCTCCCTCAAAATTTCTAGAGATTTCGCAATAGCATTTTGTCCAGCTGAATCACCATCATAAGTCAGTATAACCTTTTTAGTATACTGTTTTAGATGACGAACATGTTCAGGTGTCAGAGCAGTTCCCATAGAAGCCACCGCATTGGTTATACCTGAGCGGTAAGCTGCAATAACATCCATAAAACCTTCCATCAGATAGATTTCATGCGTTTTTTTAGCCACCGCTTTTGCTCTATCCATATGATATAATTCGTAAGATTTATTAAAAACTGGGGTTGTACGCGTATTTTTATATTTCGCTTGCCCTTTTTCTTTGTCCTCTTCTGTCCAAATACGCCCCGAAAAACCTAAAATATGTCCACCATCATCAGTTAATGGAAACATAATACGATTTTGGAACGCATCAAAAATACGATTGTTTTCTGAAAGATTGAACAAACCTGCTTGCATCAAAGTGTCTTCATCATATTTTTTTGACATTGCTTGGTACAGATAGTCAGGTTCACTTGGAGAAAGTCCGATATTAAAATATGAAATGATTTCATCTGTCAGACCACGACTATAAAGGTAATTTTTAGCTTCTTGTCCTTGCGTTGTTGTCATCAGAACTGCATGGTAAAACTTACTTGCATCTTGGTTAAGCAAAAAAATTTTCTGATGGGGATGTACCTGCGTTCGTTTAACTTGTGGCTCTTGAACAGCAATGCTAATACCAGCTCGTTCAGCCAAAATCTGAACACTTTCCATAAAGGTAATTTGACGATACTCTTCAAGAAACTTAAAGACATCTCCTGATTTTCCACAACCAAAACAGTGATAAAATTGTTTATCTTCAATAACATTAAAGGAAGGAGTTTTTTCATTATGGAATGGGCAAAGTCCCAAAAAATTCCTGCCGGCTTTTGTAAGCGAAACAACTTCACCAATGATATCGACAATATTAATAGCATTTTTGATGTCAGCAATCTGATCTTTACTAATCGCCAAATCATCACCTCCACACAAAAAGCCCATTTTAGATTTATGTTTTATTATAACATGTTAAGAAAATAGTGTAAATGAAAAAAATCAGTCATTTCATTTGCCTTTCCATTTGATATTCGTTATACTTATACAGTAATAAATTTAAAGGGGATTTTTAATTATATGATTAAAGATTTGAAAAACTTCTTGTTCCGTGGGAACATTCTTGATCTTGCTGTCGCTGTCATCATCGGTGGCGCTTTCGGTGCAATCATCACATCATTTGTCAGTGACATCATTACACCACTTATTTTGAACCCAGCTTTAAAAGCAGCAAATGTTGAAAATATTGCACAACTGACTTGGAATGGTGTTAAATATGGTAGCTTCTTAAGTGCTATTATCAACTTCCTTATCGTTGGTACTTCTCTCTTCTTTGTTGTAAAAGCTGCTGAAAAAGCAACTGCTCTTACTAAAAAAGCTGAAGAGGAAGCCGCTGAAGCAGCTGGACCAACTCAAGAAGAACTTCTTGCAGAAATCCGTGATCTTCTAAAAAAATAAAATTACCAAAAAGCACTTCAATAAGAGGTGCTTTTCCTATATCAATAACAGTAGATAAATGAGTCTGGGACAAACCAGAACGATGCTGATCCCACTCTAGTTCCTCACTACTAATCTTAGTCTGTTTAATATTAACTCAATCGTTCTTCTGTCACATAATCAATTGGCAACATTTCTAAAAAGGCTTCAATTTGTTTTTCCCAATAATACCAATCATGTGTACCATGAGCTTTACGATAATCAATTGCTATCCCCATTTCTTTAAGGTCAGCGATAGCTTTTTCATTAGTTGCAAAAAGAAAATCTTCTTGTCCACACCAAGCATAGAGGTTTGTTTTTCCATCAAAATCCTTTGCATGATAAGACAAGGTGTGCTTAGAAAGATTTTCAGCTGTGAGTGGTCCAAAAATACCTGTCCAATAGGGAATTTCATTTTCTGTTGTATGCTCTAATATCTTCTCATCAGTAAATAAGGCTCCAGAAAATGAACCGGCCCAACTGAATTGGTTACTCGTTAAAGCAATTTTAAAAGCTCCATAGCCACCCATAGAAAGACCTGCAATAAAGGTTTTATCACGTTTAGTTGTCATATTAGGCAAAAAGTCACGCATCACCTTAGGTAATTCTACTGCAATGGCATCATAGTAATTGACTCCACTAGCTGTATTGGTATACCAACCGTTATCACTATTTGGCATGATAATAATTAAATTTGTGTGCCTTACTAACCGCTGAAGATTTGTGTGATTATTCCAAGAATTTTCATTACCATTCATTCCATGAAGCAAATAAAGAACCGGAATCTCTTTACGATTGCCAATTCCCAAATCAGGATAAATGACATTAACCTGACGACGTTGTTTAAGAACTTCTGAATTGTATTCAATTTGTAAAAATGCCATATACACCCTCTCCCATCCATTTTTCCATTATATCACAAGAAATTTGCAACTCCAAAATTTGCTATACCTATACCTATATATAGGTATATATAATATGAAGAAATCCCACCTCAACTGAGGTAGGATTGATTTTCAAATCAACGAACTTCCATAATAACTGGTAGAACCGCTGGGCGGCATTTTGTTTGATCAAAAAGGAATTTGCTTAACTCATCTCGTACAACTGATTTTAGCTCTGACCAATCAAAACCATCTTTAGCAAAATAATTTTCAACCGTTGTATTAACTAGATCAGCAGATTCGCGCATGATATCACGGCTCTTCTTGACGTAAACAAAACCACGTGTGTGGACTTTTGCTTTTGAAATAATCTTCTTTTGACGTCTATTGACGGTCAAAGCAACGATGAAAATACCATCTTCTGACAAAATTTTACGGTCACGAAGAACAATATTACCAACATCACCCATAGCATTTCCATCAATCATGACATCACTAGCTGGAATACCACCTTCATGAAGGAAACCTTGGTCAGACAGGTGCATCACATCTCCGCGCTTCACGATATAAATATTTTCTGGCAATATTCCAATTTCTTCAGCAAGATTTGCATGGGCTGCTAAATCACGGTATTCCCCTTGAATTGGGAAAAGGTATTTAGGTTTCATAAGATTCAACATCAACTGTAAATCACGCCCGTTAGCGTGTCCAGACACGCGCAGATTTTGTGTAATCATCTTAACAGAACCACCAGCCTTGTAAATCATATTGTTGACACGAGCTACGACTGCTTCCTTAGCAATGCTTGGCGTAGTAACAATATAAACTAAATCACCATCTTTAATCTGAACATAGCGATGACGTCCAATTGCCATTTTTTGCAAACCATTGATCGGCTCTCCCATTCGACCAGCTTCAAGAATAATTAATTCATGATCTTCATATTTGTCCATATCTTTTGCTTTGATAATCAATCGATCGTTAAAGACCGATAGTTTATTAAGTTTAATAGCTGTGCGGACAATATTTTCAACGTCAAAACCTGTCAGAACCACACGGCGACCAAAGCGTGCTGCTGCATCAAATACCTGCTGAATACGAACAAGGTTTGAAGCTACAGCAGCGACAATCACGCGCCCGTGCGCTTCTTCAATAACATTGTTCATCTCGACACCAACTTCTGCTTCACTGGCAATTTGAACATTACTCGTCGCATTAGCTGAATCTGATAAGAGGGCAAGAACGCCTTCACGGCCAATTTCAGCTAAACGCCCTAAATCTGTTTCATAGAAGCGACTGGCTGCTTGGTCAAACTTAAAGTCACCAGTATAGACAATATTGCCTTTCTCCGTTCCGATTACAACTCCCAAACTTTCTGGAATAGAGTGAGTTGTTTTGAAAAAAGAAATTGTCGCTTCTTTAAAATCAATCTCAGTAGCACTATCAACAACGTGAAAATTGTTAAATTTCTTAGTGCTATTATTTTTTTTAACCATCAATTTGGCTAATTCAATCGTTAATTCTGAACCAAATACAGGCACCTTAACTTCTTGTAAAAGATATGGCAAAGCTCCAATGGCGTCAGCATGTCCATGGGTCAAAAAAACACCTTGAACACGATCTTTATTTTCAGCCAAATACTCTAAGTTGGGAATAACAACATCTACCCCCAGTTGTTCATTTTCAGGATATTTTAATCCCGCATCTAAAATGAAAATAGCTTCATTAACTTCCACTAAGTAAAAATTCTTACCATTTTCACGCACGCCACCTAAGGCAATGATTTTTATATCACTCATTTTTGAAAATCCTTGGGTCAAGACTTTACTTATCTTAACCCCAGCCTAGATAAACTGACTAGGCACTCCTTTCTTATGTCTTATCTATTGAGAAAATCATAAAACTTTTCTCTAATTATAAATTATTACAAACGTTCCTTACGTCCTTCATACAAGTATTTGCTAAGGTTGGTAAGTCGAATTACAGTCCCTTGTATTATACCATATTTGAAAATATTTTTCTGAAAAGACAATTAAAAAGTCTGCACGAGGCAGAGCTTTTCATTCAAAAATTTGATAATAATCACTGATGGTCATCTGAGCTTTTTCTGCTGTAGATACGTCTTTTACAATTTTACCATTTTTCATGACTAGAACACGATTACCATAGGTAAGAGCATCTTCCATACGATGCGTAATCATCAGTGCTGTCAGATGGTCTTCTTTAACAAAATGATCCGTTAAAGTCATCAATGAAGTTGAGGTTTTAGGGTCAAGAGCGGCGGTATGTTCATCCAATAGTAAGAGCTTTGGACGTTTTAGCGTTGCCATTAAAAGGCTTAGCGCCTGCCTTTGCCCACCAGATAAAAGACCAGCTGGTGTCATTAAATGGCGTTCTAATCCATTTTCAGTTTTTGCTAAAAGTGTCAAAAACTCATCTGAAAATTCCTGAAGTTTTCTTGGTAAAAGTCGGCGCTTTTCTCCACGATACTTAGCAATAAGTAAATTCTCAGCAACCGTCATACGAGGAGCAGTTCCCATCTTTGGGTCTTGAAAGACACGAGACAAATAATTAGCACGTTTTTCAGCTGGTAGATGCGTCACATCTTCCCCCATGATAAAAATGTTACCGCTAGTCAACATGAGTGTCCCTGCAATGACATTGAAAAGCGTAGATTTTCCTGCACCGTTACCACCTAGAATGGTTAAAAAATCATGCTCATAAATAGTCAAATTAACATCGTCTAAAATGACCTTGACCTCATCAAAACCGTTGTTAACACGGACTGTGGCATTTTTTAATTCTACAATTTTGGTCATCTTGATAGGGTCACTCCTTTCAATACTTTTTCTTTTACTGTTGGGAAAACAAGGCAGAGGGCAAGAACAATAGCACTATATATTTTAAGATAATTACTATTAAAGCCTAGAGCAAGAATAGTCGTAATTAAAGCCCAGTAAAGAATACTGCCAACGACTATAGCAATCAAGCGCTCTAGTAGGGTTAAATTGCTATAAAGAACTTCACCAATAATAATACTGGCCAGACCAACAACGATAATCCCAATACCTTTTTGCACATCTGCATATCCATCTTGTTGAGCAATAAGAGCACCTGCAAGAGCAATAATTCCATTGGAAACAACCAAGCCCATTACTTCCATACGGTCAGTATTGATACCAAAGCTCTTGGCCATATCTCTATTATCTCCCGTAGCAATATAAGCCTGCCCCAACTGTGTATGTAAGAAGAAAATTAAAGAAGCAATCACTATCGTAACTGAAATCAGCCCTAGCAATAAAACATTGACATCCTTACTAAAGGGTAAGAAATCAATTAAAGTTTTTCGTCCAAGAAGACCTAAATTAGCCCTTCCCATAATCATAAGCATAATTGAGTTAGCTGATGTCATGACTAAAATCCCTGCTAAAATAGTTGGAATTTTCCCCTTTGTATACAGAAGTCCAGTCACCAATCCTGCCAAACAACCTGCTAACATTCCTAATAAAGTTGCAAAAAGTGGATTGATATGATGATTGATTAAAGTGACTGCTACTGCCGCTCCTAATGGAAAAGAGCCCTCTGTCGTCATATCTGGAAAATTTAAAATTCTAAAGGTGAGGTAAATTCCTAACCCTAAAATACCATACAGGAATCCCTGTGACACTGCTGAAATAATCATGTTTCTATCCTTATATTGTTCTATCTATTCTTGTATTTTGACGACATCTGCTTCTTCTAATATCTCTTTTGGAAGTGTGATGCCAAGAAGCTCTGCTGCTTTAGGGTTAACAAGCGGTTTACCAGTATCAATAATAGCTACAGGAACATTTTTCACTTCTTGCCCTGCTAAGAGTTTAGCAGCAATCTTGGCCGTCTCTCGTCCTAATTCGTACTGACTTTGAGAAATCGCTGCCAGACTTCCTTGAGCTACCATGGTGTCAACACTTGAGTACACTGGCAACTTAGCTTCATTGGCTACTCCGATAACGGTTGGAAAAGCTGATGCGATGGTATTGTCTTGAGGGACAAAAATGGCATCTACCTTATCAACAACGATTCCCATTGTAGCTGTAATGTCATTACTTGAAGGAACGGCAAACTCAATAATTTCAAACCCTTGCTCTTGTGCTGATTTACGGAACTCTTTTACTTGTGAAATGGAGTTATCTTCACTGCTTGCGTAGAGTACACCAATTTTCTTGACATTAGGAGTAAGTTTACCAATCAAATCCACTGTTTGTTTGACAGGAACGATATTTGATGTTCCGGTAACATTTCCTTCAGGTTTTTGTAAATCAGTAACTAATTTTGCACCAACAGGATCTGATATAGCTCCCATAACGACTGGAATATCTGTTGTTGCATTTGCTAAACCTTGTGCTGCTGGGGTGGCAATTCCAATGACTAAATCATTAGATTTAACTAGCTGATCTGACATGGTTTTGATTTTGCTCTGATCAGCTTCCGCATTCAGTTGTGTTAATTGAACCGTTGTTCTATCGTAACCTGCATCAGCTAAACCATCAACGATTCCTTGATTAATAGCATCAAGGGCTTCATGGGTAACAAACTGTAAGATTCCGATTTTAACAACCTGATTTTCAGAAGATTTTGGCGCTCTGCCATTTTCTCTAGCAAAAATCGCGAACAAAGTTAAGAGTGTAATAGCAGTAAGTGTGGCAATAAGTCCTTTGTGTTTCATAAGTTTTCCTTCTTTTATAACTATCGAATTAGAAGCCTGTTATTAACAACAGCAAAATAGCTTCTTACATTTTCTAATCTAGCATTAAGTCTCTAATAAATGATTGATAGACTATTTATTTTCCAAATAATCAGCAATAGATGCAACATCTTTGTCTCCACGACCTGAAAGATTGACGATAATAATCTGGTCTTTAGACATATACGGTGCTCTTTTGATTGCTTCAGCTAAAGCATGTGAACTTTCAATTGCTGGAATTATTCCTTCCATTTTTGAAAGTAAGAGTAATGCTTGGACAGCCTCATCATCTGTTGCAGAAACATATTCAACGCGGCCATTTTCCTTTAAGAAAGCATGTTCTGGACCTACTCCTGGATAATCTAGTCCCGCTGAAATTGAATAAACAGGGGCTACCGATCCATCTTTTTCAAAAAGTGCAAAAGTCTTCATGCCATCGATGATACCAACACTTCCCTTGGTCATGGTTGCAGCGTGTTTCTCTGTATCAACACCATGTCCAGCCGCTTCAACACCGATCAAAGTCACTGAATTATCTGTTATATATTCCGAAAAAGCGCCAATAGCATTAGATCCACCACCAACACAGGCAATGACGGCATCTGGAAGACGGCCTTCTTTGTCCAAAATCTGTTGACGGGATTCTTCAGAAATGATTTTTTGGAATTCATGCACGATACTTGGGTAAGGGTGCGGTCCAACAGCAGAACCAAGTACATAGAAGGCGTCCAAATCAGCCATCCATGCCGCAAAAGCAGCGTCTACTGCTTCTTTTAGAGTAGCGGTACCAGCTTCAACCGCGTGTACTCTAGCTCCCATCATTTCCATACGGAAAACGTTGAGGCGTTGGCGTTTTACATCTTCAGCACCCATGTAGACATCACAGGCCATGCCGAATTTGGCTGCTGCTGCCGCTGTAGCCACACCGTGTTGACCTGCACCTGTCTCAGCAATCACACGGGTCTTGCCCATCCGTTTTGCCAGAAGAATTTGTCCCAAGACATTATTTAATTTATGGGAGCCCAGATGATTTAAATCTTCACGCTTTAAGTAAATTTTGGCTCCTCCAAGATAGTTTGTTAAACTCTCTGCAAAATAGAGTGGAGTTTCACGCCCTGCATAATCTGTCAAATAATAGTGATATTCTTTTAAAAATTCATCGTCTTTACGGTATTTTTCAAAAATATCTTCTAACTCATTTAGTAATGTTTGGATTTCTTTTGGAACAAATGAACCACCAAAATCACCATAAAATCCTTTTTGTGTCATATCATTTCCTACTTTCTGTTTTGAAAACTAGGCTATTGAACAATAATTTGTCTTGGAGGTATGCAAAAAAGCGCCTAGTTTCCTATGACGCTTTTCTTTTTGAAATCTAAGACAAGCGGCACAGATACTTTTTTGAAGTACTCCAAAAAGTCGTATCTATGCCAAAACATAAACACAACTCTATAGACGCCAGCTTTGCCAGTTTGTAGATGTGAATGATTTCATGTCAAAGACTCCTCTCGTTTAATTTCCTTAATTATAACTTAAATTTTAAAAATTGCAAGACTTTTTATAAAATTTTCTAAATTTTTTAACAGATTTTTTAGTGGCATATTGTCAATTCCTATCAATTATCTCTTTATCACCTTTATCCTCTCAGTTCCTCTCGCACTTCTTTTCTGAGTGTTTCTAAATTAGAAATTCCATACTTGTCCATAACTTTTGGCAAGTCTGTGATGATATTTGGACAGGCATAGGGGTCAGTAAAGTTGGCCGTCCCTACTCCGATTGCTGAGGCACCAGCAATCATCATTTCGAGAGCTGCTTCTGCAGAGTCCACACCACCCATACCAATAATTGGTAAATCTGTCATCTGTGCCACTTGACGAATGAGCTTTAGAGCAACTGGAAAAATAGCAGGTCCTGACATGCCACCTTGACCATTGGTTATGATTGGTTTTCTCGTTTTTAAATCATATCTCGTTCCAACCAAAGTATTAATCATAGTAAAACCCGTTGCTCCCGCAGCTTCGACTGCTTTAGCAACAGTTATAATATCAGAAACACTTGGGGTTAATTTGACATAAACTGGAACGTCAGACTGTTCAACACTAGCTTTTACTGCTGCATAGGCTAATTCTGGAACCTGACCAATTAACAAGCCATTGTTTCCGTGGTCAACATTAGGACATGAGATATTCAGTTCAATGGCCTTAACATTTGGTGCTTTAGAGATTTTTCCAGAAACATAGGCATATTCCTCATTAGAAAAGCCTGCTACATTTGCAATAATGGGTAAGTCTGGAAAGTGCTGTGCTAACCATGGTAATTTTTCAGCTAAAACGGCATCGACTCCTGGATTTTGAAGTCCAATCGCATTAAGCATACCAGACGGTGTTTCAGCAACACGGGGTGTTGGATTTCCAAAACGAGGCATTGCTGTGGTAGCTTTAATCATGATAGACCCCAATTGATTAAGGTCATAATATTTAGCGTATTCTTGACCGAAACCGAAACAACCAGAAGCTGGAATAATAGGATTTTTCAAGTCAAGACCTGGTAATGCAATCTGTAAACGTTTAGACATAGAATCCTCCTATAAAACGATTGTTCCCGTTGGAAAGATTGGACCATCTTCACAAACACGTTTATTGGCAACTTCTGATTCATTTTTCAAGTGAACCACACATGCGTAACAAGCTCCCATGCCACAAGCCATGCGTTCTTCCATTGAGATAAAGGCATGTGGATGGTTCTCAAAGCGCTTATCAACATACTTAAGCATGCCGGGTGCACCGCAGCTATAAATAGCATCTGCTATCCAATCAAAGCCATCAATAACAGTTGATACATAGCCCTTGATACCATAGCTACCATCATCTGTCGTTACGTAAACATCACCATACTGGCACAGTTTTTCTTCTAAAATAGCAGCATCTTTATTGGCAAAACCAATCACAGAAATAACTTTTACACCTTTCTCATATAATTGTTTAGCTGTTTCAACAAGTGGAGGTACACCAATTCCTCCTCCAATAAGGAGAGCTGTTTGACCATTTCCTACCACCGATAAATCAAAGCCATTTCCTTGAGGACCCATGACATCAAGTCTATCTCCTACCTTTAACTGAGAGAGAATAGCTGTACCAGCGCGCTCAACACGATAAACAATGGTCACTTGTTCTTTGTCCTTATCAATTTCAGAAATAGAAATGGGACGACGTAAGAGTTTAGACGCGTCAGGAACACGTATGTGCAAAAACTGTCCTGCTTCCATCTGTTGAACCAAATCACCTGTTAAAACCATTTCAAAAATAGATGGTGCGATTTCACGCTGACTAACAATGGTCATCACTTCTTTTAAAATCGCTTTTTTACCACAACCCAAGCCCATAATGTTCTCACTTTCTATATGCAAAAAGACCCTGTCCATAACTGAGGCAAGGTCGGCTGTTCACAAAAAGACACACTACAGTCCTAGTGCTTTTTTCCTACCTTGTCGCCTCTCTGGACGTCTTAAAGGTTTATTGACGTTTTCGGGTATTATACCTTAATTATAGGCACTTGTCAAAGCAGAATTTTAAGATAATTTTTGGTATAATATCACCTATGATAAATTGAACGATACTTCATAAAAAAGAAAGGAGACTGCATGTCTTTCGACGGTTTTTTTCTCCATCATTTGACCAATGAATTGCGAGATCAGGTTCTATACGGGCGCATTCAAAAGGTTAATCAGCCATTTGAACAAGAATTAGTCTTAACGATTCGCAATAATCGACAGAATTATAAACTGTTATTATCAGCGCATCCTGTTTTTGGACGTATTCAAACAACAACTGCAGATTTTCAAAATCCACAAAATCCCAATACCTATACCATGATTATGCGAAAATATCTTCAGGGTGCTGTCATCGAGGGTATTCAACAGATTGAAAACGATCGTATTCTTGAAATCTCAGTTTCTAACAAAAATGAGATTGGAGATGCTATCAAAGTTACTCTTGTTGTCGAAATAATGGGAAAACATTCTAACATTATCTTGATTGATAAAAACGAAAGTAAGATCATTGAATCAATCAAGCATGTTGGTTTTTCTCAAAACTCTTACCGCACTATTTTACCAGGGTCCACTTATATTGCTCCGCCAAAAACAAACGCGCTAAATCCCTTTGACATCTCTGATACTAAGCTCTTTGAAATCTTACAAACTGAGGACTTATCTCCTAAAAATCTTCAGAAGCTTTTTCAAGGACTAGGTCGCGATACAGCAAGTCAATTAGCTGCGCAGCTTAGAACGGATAAACTTAAACAGTTTCGTGCTTTCTTTTCCCAAGAAACCCAGCCTAATTTAACAGAAAAAAGCTTTGCAGCTCTGCTATTTTCCGATAGTAATCAAACCTTTGAGACACTATCAGAGCTCTTGGACTTTTTCTATGGGAAAAAGGCGGAGAGGGACAGAATTGCCCAGCAAGCGAGTGATTTGCTCCATCGTGTTCAAAATGAACTAGAAAAGAATCGTAAAAAATTAGGCAAGCAAGAGACTGAACTTTTAGCAACTGAAAATGCTGAAGAATTCCGCCAAAAAGGGGAACTTTTGACAACATATCTCAGCTTGGTACCAAACAATAAAGACTCTGTTGAGCTTGATAACTACTATACTGGTGAAAAAATCACCATTGCGCTTGATGTCGCGCTCACACCCAATCAAAATGCCCAGCGCTATTTTAAAAAATACCAAAAATTGAAAGAGGCTGTGAAACACTTAACTGGTCTCATTGAAGATACTAAACAAACCATTGAGTATTTTGAATCCGTTGATTATAATCTCTCACAGGCTAACATGGATGAGATTGAAGATATCCGTGAAGAATTGGTTCAGGCTGGTCTTATGAAACGCCGTACTACTGATAAACGCCATAAGCGCAAGAACCCTGAGCAATATCTAGCTTCTGACGGAACAACCATTATTATGGTGGGACGGAACAACCTTCAAAATGAAGAACTAACCTTTAAAATGGCTAAAAAAGGTGAACTGTGGTTCCACGCTAAAGACATTCCTGGTTCTCATGTCATTATCAAAGATAATCTTGATCCCTCTGATGAAGTTAAGACGGATGCTGCTGAGCTTGCTGCCTACTATTCTAAAGCAAGACTCTCCAATCTTGTCCAAGTAGATATGATTGAGGCCAAAAAACTCAATAAACCTACGGGGGGAAAACCTGGTTTTGTAACTTATACAGGACAAAAAACCTTACGTGTGACCCCTACCGAAGAAAAAATTCAAAGCATGAGGTTAAACTAAATGCGAATCCAACAATTACACTATATTATCAAAATCGTTGAAACTGGTTCGATGAATGAAGCTGCTAAACAGCTCTATATCACGCAACCCAGCCTCTCAAATGCTGTTCGTGACCTTGAACGTGAGATGGGAATTGATATTTTTATTCGTAATCCCAAGGGTATTACATTGACTAAAGATGGGGTGGAATTTCTCTCCTACGCCCGTCAAGTCGTGGAACAAACATCCCTTTTAGAAGAACGCTATAAAAATCCAACTGCTAATCGAGAACTCTTCTCTGTATCTTCACAGCACTACGCCTTTGTCGTTAATGCTTTTGTTTCCTTGTTAAAAGGAACTGATATGAGTCGTTATGAGCTTTTTCTTCGTGAAACCAGAACTTGGGAAATCATCGATGATGTCAAGAACTTCCGTTCTGAGATTGGGGTACTGTTCCTCAATAATTATAATCGAGATGTTCTGACTAAGTTATTCGATGACAATCGTCTTATCTCTACTCCTCTTTTTACAGCTAAACCACATATCTTTGTCTCAAAAACTCACCCTTTGGCTAAAAAAGACTTGGTTAGCATAGAAGATTTGGAAGAGTATCCTTACTTCTCCTACGACCAAGGTATTCATAATTCGTTCTACTTTGCAGAAGAAATTTTAGCTCATATTCCACACAATAAATCAATTGTTGTCTCCGACCGTGCAACCCTCTTCAACCTCCTTATAGGTTTGGATGGCTATACGATTGCAACCGGTATTCTCAACAGTAATCTTAATGGTGATAATATTGCATCAATTCCTCTTGATGTAGATGATGACATTGAACTAGTCTATATCCAACATGAAAAAGCAAATCTATCAAAAATGGGTGAGAAATTTATTGACTACCTACTAGAAGAAGTAAAATTTGACTAATCATTAGAAAATAGAAAAAGAGGTTGGGACAAAAAAATATCTCAACCTTCTTTTTTGATAGTGATAACAGATTGACGCAGTGGTTGATTGGAGGTCTGTAGGTGGATACTTCCTTCATTTTCAAGTGTCCACCTAAAATAGTCCACCGTACTATTTTAGTACCACGCAATCGTTAGCGGTCATCCTATACGAATGTGATGAATGTCGTTCATCTTATTTTCAACCTCCAAAGGTTACCCAGACATTTGGAGCTGTGTAGAGGGGAGAGTGAAACTGTCCAGTGGACAGTTTCAGCCTGAGCTTAGAAATCAGAGAGCGAAGGGAAGTCAAGACTTCGAAATCATGACTTCTTATACTCATGCTTCTTAGGCGATATTTTA
>NZ_JBHSOJ010000016.1:155192-170824 GCF_042656225.1 Streptococcus caledonicus | reverse complement strand
GATAGATTTTATCATTAAGTTATCAACCACAAAGCCCTCACTAAGAGTATAGCACTTAGCGAGGGCTTTGCCTATTGGTTGTCATTGTTTTGTGGGTGTGAGATCTGCCATCGTACTGGTTTGTCCCACTCTCTTTTGCTAGTAGTCTATACTTCCGGTAAAAGTTGAGATTTGATGATTTCATTCACCTTATCATAGTAAAACTCTTTAGTCTCATAGACAACACCTAATTGCTGTGCTAGATAAATAATTTTTTCTAAAAAAATCTGTGACGAAAATTTGGTTGTACGATGCAGTTCTTCCTCATCAAAGGGTTTGATGAGATGAGCAAGAGGATTTCGCACAGCTTTTTCCAACTGTCGTAACTGTGCAACAGTATCTTTAATAGATCTAGAAAAGTCAGTCACCTCAATCAAATCTGCTAAACTTTTTGATGTTACTTTACTGTCTCGGCGCTCCGCCACAAAAGCCTGAATAAAAGGATTATCTGATCTAGCCATCTCATTAAACTTCCAACTATCGTACTGATCTGATTTAGTATCATGAATAAATTGGGTTAGTTCTGGTACCTTTTGCTGGGCTAATCGTAAAAACAATCGGTATAGAATCGGACTAACTGCACGGACAAAATCAATGATATCCGCATTTTTCACCTTTGCTTCAAGATCCATAATATAATTGGCTAGTAGTTCTTCTTCATAGGCATTCGATAAAAGGTGGAGCTGATAACGCTCTTCAATTTGGCGAAGTTCATTTTCATGTTTAAAGAGATAGGCTACGTTAAGTTCTCTTCGCTCTTTTAACATTTCTAATAGAAATTGGGTTTCACTAGGTAAGCGATTTATTCGCTCAGCTATTTTCCAAGCCTGATGATAGGCATAAAGATCTAGAAGAACTTTCAACGTTTCATTAGTCATTGGCAATCAAGGTTTCCAAACCAACCTTCATCATGTCTGTGAAAGTATTTTGACGTTCCTCTGCTGTCGTGTCTTCCTCTGGATTTACTAAACTATCAGAGATAGTCATGATACCAAGGGCTTGGACCTTGTGTTGTGCAGCAAGGTAGTAAAGAGCAGCTGCTTCCATTTCAATCGCCTTAACACCAAGTGTTCCAAGTTGCATGTTACGCTCAGGCATATTTGAGTAGAAGACATCTGATGATAGGACAGAACCAACGTGTGTTGTCATGCCTAAATCTTTTGCGATATGATAAGCCTTGTCAAGAAGGTCAAAGTCTGCTATTTGTGGGAAATCGTACTCAGGCCAGTCATTGCGAATGATGTTAGAGTTGGTTGCAGCAGCTTGTGCCAAAACAAGTTCACGAACGTGTACATCTGGGTCAATTGATCCAGCAGTTCCTACACGGATGAGTTTTTTCACCCCGTAGTCCACAATAAGCTCACGCGCATAGATAGAGATTGATGGCATTCCCATCCCTGTCCCCATGACTGAAACGCGATGACCTTTATAAGTCCCTGTATAGCCAAACATGTTACGAACTTCATTAAAGCAAACAGCATCTTCAAGAAAATTCTCTGCGATAAACTTAGCACGTAACGGGTCTCCCGGAAGTAAAATTTTATCGGCAATTTCGCCTGGTTTTGCTGAAATATGAATTGACATTCTTTATATCTCCTTGTTTTCTTTCTTATGTTTTTATTTAGGAAATTAGAGAGTAAACTACTATTTTATGCAAAATAGCATCACTAAAATTGATCAACTACAAAGTCGCCAAAGCTGCTTTTACCGCATGAACCGTTGTCATATCAAAAAGGGGTATCTCTGTATCATCTTGCTGAACCAAGAGTCCTATTTCTGTACATCCTAAAATCACCGCTTCAGCACCAGCTTGTTTTAACCGTTTTATGATTGTAAGGTACGTCGCTCTAGATTTTGAATAGGTTTCTCCCTTACATAGTTCATCATAAATCATTCGATTGACCTCTTCAATCTCGTCAGCGCTAGGAACTAGGACATCTAAATCAGCTTCAACCAATTTATCTTTATAAAATGCTTGAGTCATCGTATATTTTGTGCCTAGCAAACCGACTTTTCGAACACCGCTCTCTAGTAAAGCCTCTGCTATCGCTTCGGCAATATGCAAGATCGGAATCACAAGGTCTTGTTGAATTTGATCAACTATTTTATGCATCGTATTTGTACAAATAACAATAAAATCAGCACCCACCTTTTCCAATTTTTTAGCAATCTCTGCTAAAACCTGTCCACTCTTTTCCCAATTTCCTGTAGCCTGATAAGTCTCAATTTCTGCAAAATCAACACTGTACAGTACAATTTTAGCAGAATGAAGTCCACCTAACTCCTCTTTGATTGTTTCATTAATGAGCTTGTAGTACGTCGCTGTACTTTTCCAACTCATTCCACTAATCAATCCTATTGTTTCATAAGAACTCCTATAGAGTTGCCAAAATGGCTTTGACCAATCCTTTGAAATCTTCCTTGATACGAGTGGTGACTTCAACAACTTCTTCGTGGTTAAGTTCTTCTTGGAAGCCAGCCGCATGGTTGGTAATACATGAAATACCAAGCACTTTGAGACCTGAATGAGCCGCTACAATCACTTCTGGAACTGTAGACATACCAACTGCATCAGCTCCTAGTGTCTTGAAGGCACGAATTTCAGCTGGTGTTTCATAAGTTGGACCTGAACAACCAAGGTAAACCCCTTCACTTAGTTTGATGCCAAGTTTGTCCGCAACTTCGTAAGCCACCTGACGATATTCTGGCGTGTAAGCCTTCGACATGTCTGGGAAACGTGGTCCGAATTCCTCAAGGTTTTCACCAATCAATGGGTTTGTTCCAATCATATTGATATGATCATTGATGAGCATCAATGTTCCTGGTCCAAAACCAATACCTCCAGCTGCATTGGTTACAAGCACACTGTGACATCCCAAAGCTTTCATCACACGCACTGGGAAAGTCACCACTTCCATTGGATTGCCTTCATAGAAATGGAAACGTCCTTGGAGCGCTAAAACCTTACGACCAGCTAGATCTCCGTAGACTAATTTACCTGCGTGACCAACAACAGTTGATTGCCCCCAGTTTGGGATATCTGCGTAGTCAATGACAACAGCGTTTTCTACTTCTTCTGCCAATTCTCCCAAACCTGAACCTAAGATTAAACCAAATTCAGGTGCAGTGATTCCTTTCTCTTGCAAGAAATCACGTGTTTCATAAATTTTTTCTAATAATGTCATCTCTAATTTTCCTTTTATTCTCTCATTTTTCTCTATTGGATTACACCAATTGATCCAAGAAGCTCTTACCAATCATAGCAGTATCCACACCGAAGTTTTCAGCAATAGTAGCAGAAATGTCTGCGAAATGTCCTTGTGGAATCACACCACTTCCTTTGAAAGAAGGACTGTAAGCCAACAACGGGATGTATTCACGCGTATGGTCTGTACCGGCATACGTTGGGTCATTTCCGTGGTCTGCTGTAATCAAGAGTAGGTCATTCTCACGCATCGCAGCGATAATTTCTGGAAGACGATTATCAAATTCATGCAAGCAATCACGATAACCATGTGCATCACGACGGTGACCAAAATTAGCATCAAAATCGACTAGATTTGTAAATGAAAATCCTTTTTCAAACTCAGACAATCCCATCGTTTTCAAAAGAGTATCGACACCATGGTTGTTATTTTTATTGTGTCCCATATCATGATTGATACCAGAACCATTGAAAATATCATTGATTTTACCAACCGCATAAGTATCTATTCCTGCTTGATCAAGCTTATTCAATACTGTTTCTTCAAATGGTGATACTGCATAATCGTGACGATTAGAAGTACGTGTGAAATTACCAGGTTCACCAACGTAAGGACGAGCGATAATGCGACCCAGTAGGGCTGGGCGCTCTAAAGTGATTGAACGAGCGTATTCACAGATACGGTACAATTCATCAAGTGGAATAATATCTTCATGCGCAGCAATTTGAAGCACTGGGTCAGCAGAGGTATAGATAATCAATTCCCCCGTTTCCATTTGGCGTGGACCAAAATCATCAATGACAGCTGTACCTGAGTAAGGTTTGTTGGCTTCACGAATGACTTTGCGACCTGAAAATTCTTCAATCTTAGTTAGAATTTCTTCAGGAAAACCGTCCCAGAAGGTATCAAATGGTTCCGTGATGTTAAGCCCCATGATTTCCCAGTGTCCAGTCATGGTATCTTTACCGAGTGAGACTTCCTCGAGTTTTGTCACATAACCTGTAGGATTTTCTTCAGCAGGAACAGTCTTTAGAGCTTGTGGTCGAGGAATATTTCCAAGACCTATTTTAGCCATATTTGGAACGTCAAGGCCAACGGTTTTAGAAATATGACCAAGAGTATCTGAAGCTCCATCGGGAACACCAGCATTTACAAAGTTATTAGCATCTGGTGCAGCACCAATTCCGACTGAGTCTAAAACGACTAAGTGAATGCGATCAAAAGTTGACATATGTTTCTCCTATCTAGGGGTGGTTACGGTTGGCACCCAAAAACCTGTATAGCTTATCCTAAGACAAGCTATAGAAAAACTTATTAACAAAATTAACCCATTTGACGTTTAAAGGCCAAACGTTAAGCCAAATGGTAAATGAACTTTTAGTGTAGAAAAGATAATTGCTAACTCTATTGATATCATTTACCAGACTCAAGAACTTTCACACCATCTTTTCCAGCAACGATCACTTTATTGACCATACCATTAAAAAGGCCATGTTCCACAACACCAACCGTCGCATCTAATTCTTGAGCCAATACCTTTGGATCTTCAATCTTTTTCAAGTCAAGATCAATAATAAAATTTTGCATATCCGTCACAAAGCGTTTCCCGTCTTGTTCACGGAAAGTCGGTTGATATCCTTTTACTGTAAAATGACGCAAAAGATTTTCAGCACCATACTGGACAACTTCAACAGGAAGCTTAAAGGTACCTAGCTGTTCAACCATTTTACTCTCATCCACAATCCAGATGTAGTCTTTAGTATATGTCGCTACTACCTTCTCCATAAGAAGGGCACCGCCACCACCTTTGATTCCATTAAATACAGAATCAACCTCGTCAGCCCCATCAACAGTCAAATCAACAGATTCTACCTCTCGGATATTTTTAAGGGGAATGCCTAAATGCTCCGCATGGGCGCTAGTCACACTCGATGTCGTCACTGCTGTTATTTCTAAACCTTCCTCTTTAATCCTGCGTCCCAGCTCTTCAACAAAATAATGGGCTGTTGATCCTGTTCCTAGGCCGACAACCATACCGTTTTTTACATATTTAGCTGCTTCAATACCGACTAATTCTTTGAAAGCTGTCATTTTAACCTCCATCTTTGATATACTTAACATTATATCATTTTTTCAGAACTTTTGATAGCGCTAACTATTATCTATCCAATCTAGATACTTAGATTTAGTGCCAAGGAAACAGTAATTTTGCCTTACATTTCTTTAGAGAACTCTCTTGTGAAAAAAATTCAAAAAATCACCCCAAAAACATTTAAAATCATTTAAAAAGACCATAATAAAAAACGAACAAAAATTATCTCTTATATATTTAAAGAGTATTTTTGTTCGTTTTTATATACAGTTTATTAGAAAATTAGATTTATTGGTATAAATTTTCTAAACTAAAAATCTTTTTGTCCCAAACTCATTCGTCCGTTTGACATTGGTGATTCCTAGTACGATTTTTCAATAAACTCCCTTGGCGAGAATTTTGCCACCATCAGCGTAGAGATTTTCGCACAGCCAAGCCAATTAAGGTTAAGAAGGATAAAAGACCTGCAATAAGGAATGAGAAGCCTCGTTTTTCTCCTGTATGAGGCAATGTTTTCTTGTTCTCTGTTGTAGCAACAGATTGTGTCGCTTTCGGAGTTGTATTTTGATCTGCCACTGGTTTTTTATCCCCATTAGATTGTGCAGAATTCATCACGTCTTTATTTTTTTGACTCAGATTCGATTGATTTGGATTTGAGTTTTTTTCATTTTCTTTGACAGGACTATTAACAGGAGCTTTTTTCAGCGTATCTGGCTTTTCAGGAGCCGATGTATTCTCTTGTTTTTTGACGGATGGTTTTACAATTTGATCCCCTGATAGAGCTACGGATATTTCTTGTCCTGGAAATGCACTAGCCAACGCTTTGCCATTGACAAAGACATCATAGAAGAGACCATCAATTAAATCGCTATTGAAGGCGGCACGACCTTCTTTATCAGTTCTTGTTTCAGCAATCAAGCGACCATTTTTATCTTTGAGGGTAACTGTCTGATCTGCCAAACCTACTGCTTCTTCATCACGCACATGAACAGTCAAGACTTGCTTGCTTTCTACTGGCTTACTTGTTCCTACTCCATCAACGATGAAACCTCCGAAGCGTTCATCGCCATCTTGACCTGTTCGAACGGTATGCCCTTGAGACTTCCCATCAACTAACACACTGAGACTTCTCAGCAAAGGCAAACCTGTTAAAACGGCACGACCTTTATCATCTGTTTTGGCTGTTGCTACCTCATGACCTTCCCCAGTGGTAATATCAACCAATTTCACAACACGGTTAGGTAGTGCTTTGCCTGATTGATCAACAACAGTCGCTACAAAGGTGAACTGACCAGACACAGGTGATTCATCATGCTCATGCTCATGTTCATGGTGACCATGTCCATCGTTAAAAGGTTTGGTGACATCAATATCCGCCACTAAAATAACATGGTAATGATCATCATGCGGGTACATCAAGGCTTTACCTTTAGAGGTGTCCAATACCGTAACTTTCTCTACATCAACGCCTGCTCCCTTAGCGACATAAGCACGTTTAACCTCTAATTCATCAACTGAATCGGTGACCGTAGACCTAACAATCTCATTACTTTCTAAAAAGGCGACACCATCTTGTCCAGGACGAAGCTTGGTTTTAGCTTTACCATTAACCAAAATATCATAGAAAGTACCGTCAACGAGGTTGTCAGCAAACGTCACCTGACCATTTGCTTCCGTTACAGCACGACCTATAACTTGCCCTGTAGGATCTTTAAGCTCAACGGTTTGCCCAGCTAAACCTTCTGCTTCCTCATCTACTACCTTTATCAGCATTTTTTGTGCACTGTAGCTTGGGGTGTTTATACCATCCTCAGGTAATGTAAAACGAGCCACCATCGCTTCATCAGCTACCCCACTTCTGATAGTGTAACCTTTTTCTACTCCATTCACACTAACACTGTAGTTAGTATTGAGAGGTAGACTAGAAAATACAGCCATTCCTTTATCATCTGTTTGTGCTGATAGACTTTGCCCATTTCCAGTAGTTGGAGTCAGACTGACTTCCTTGTTAGCCAAAGTCTTACCATTTTCACCTAAAACGATAGCTGTAAAACTGAAATTTCCCTGCTCAGCAGTTACTGCCGTATGTGTATGGGCAAAAACCAGTGACTCCGTGTCTTTCCCTGTTAAAGTCACCATTGCTAAAGTTGCAGCAGTTAATAATTTAATTCTATTAGATGTTGTCATTTTTTAAATTCCTTTCCAAATTTCATTAACTGGTTAAGTTATTCTACCACCTATTAATTAACCAGTCAAGTATTTTTTGAAAAATTTTCTAACAATGACATTTTTTCTAGACGATTGGACAGAACCATAAAAATCCTTTATGGCACTTAAATAAACCTACTACCTAATCCATACTGTAAGAAAATCACATCTGAACATCGTTTAGCCTTGATAGGTTATGATCATTAAGTTATCAACCACAAAGCCCTCACTAAGAGTATAAACACTTAACGAGGGCTTTGGCTATTGTTTTTCATTTGTTTTCGGGTGTGGGATTAACCAGCCTGCCTGTTTGCCCCATACTCTTGTTTCATACGGAAATGATTCCTTTACTGATTGACAGCTCTAACTCCTTCAGTATGTACTGCTTCTAGCAGCTCTGCAATACTTTTAAGAAAAATAGGATGTTGAAAGGTTGGGGCGATATCTGCCAACGGAACAAGGACAAAGGCACGTTCCTGCATCAGAGGATGTGGAATCGTCAGTTTTTTCTCCTGCACCACTTCTTGACCATAGAGCAAGATATCAATATCAACCGTTCGAGGTCCCCAATGTTCATGACGTTCCCGACCCAGCGATAATTCCAAAGTCTGGGTATGATACAACAAGTCCTGTGGTGAAAGATCTGTGTCGATGGCTAGGCAAAGATTGAGAAAGTCTGCCTGATCCGTCTTTCCCCAAGCACTGGTTTCATATATAGGTGAAATAGCTAGCAATTGAGTGGCTGGCAAATCTTTCAAACCTTGAACCGCCTGGTCTAAATAACTGGCTCGGTTACCCATATTGCTACCTAAACTTAAGAATACCTGACTCATCTGCGACGCTCCAAGGTGATGCCGACATGTGCGTAGTGACCAGCAATCGGCGGATTTTCCTTTTTAATTGTTAGAGTAATTCCCATCACTGTTGGGTAATGGTCAAAGATATCCTGGCAAATAGCACCAGCCAAGCGCTCTATTAATTGGTATCTTTCATTTTCTACCCGCTCTTTTATGGTTTCAAAAACCATCCCATAGTGAACCGTATCAGATAACTGATCTGATAGACTAGCAGCCTGTAAGTCAACTTCTAGCTCGCAATCCACTACAAAAATCTGCCCTAGCACTTGCTCCTCGGCAAGGACCCCATGATAGCCATAAAATCGACACTCTTTTAAAAAAATCTTATCCATTTTCACCTCAACTGCTCTAAAATATCTATCACATCACGATTGGCTACAACATTATGAACTCGAACCATCTGACACCCCTTAGCAATAGCGTAAGCGGATAGGATTGCCGTTGCCTGATCGCGATCTAAAGGACTGCTTCCCCCACCTAGTAAATGGTCAACCACCCGTTTTCGAGAAATTCCAAATAAAACTGGATAGCCAAGTTGACAAACCATCTCTAATCCTTTAAGCAGATCCAGATTGTGCTGGGCATTTTTAGCAAAGCCAAAGCCTGGATCTAACCATATCTTATCTGCCTTAACTCCCGCATCTAAAGCGGCCTGAGCGCGGGCTGATAAAAAATCACAAACCTCTTCTGCAATATTTTGATAGTTTTCCTCTTTTTGGTTGTGCATAAGAATGATAGGGACATCGTATGTGGCCGCTAAATGCAACATTTGTCCATCGTATAGTCCTGCCCAGACATCATTGATGATATCTGCTCCTGCTTCTAGGGCAGCCCGCACCGTTTCTGTCTTATAGCTATCTATCGATACTAAACAATTAAAGCGTTCTTTAATAGCCGTGATAATCGGAACGACACGAGCAATCTCTTCCTCAACGGAGACAAATGTGGCACCAGGTCTAGTGGATTCACCGCCAACATCAATGACAAGCGCCCCATCTGCCAGCATTTGCTCAACTTGAGCCAGAGCTTTATCAAGTTCGACATAGTTTCCTCCGTCTGAGAAAGAATCTGGCGTTACATTCAGGATTCCCATAATAGTCACCCGATTTGCTAGTTCTTGAATGCGAATGCTCATTTTATCATTTCCTCCCTTTAAATCATGTCTAAAATTTCCCGTATTTGATTGATATTCTCGTTAAAAATGCCTTTGGCTACACTAGTAATCGTTTTAGCACCAGTATTTTGATGCCTTGCATTGTCATGAAGATGTGCTTTGCTTTTTAATAAAACAGCATCAACAATTTCGATCTCCGCAACATACAGGAACATCATGACCATAATCACTTCAACCTATATCGCCGATTCAACAATCAAAACCTGTTATTTAGAAATAAGATAATACCAGAGATTATATCTTAAAAATAAGAGATCAAGGAGTTTAGGTTTACCAAAAAGTAATGATACTTCATAAGAGGTTTGACAAGGCTGAGTAAACAGTTAATTTTTAGTCTGTCTTTTTTAAAATTGAACAATATAAAATGGCTTTGAAACAGTGTTTCTTGATGACGTTACGCTAAGCTATTTCTTTTTAAGACTTTTCTCAGTCTCTTTATTTCCAATCTCAAAAGAGCTTCCAGACCTTAACGATTGTGACGAACTCTGTTCATCTTATTTCCAATCTGGGAGATACTCGGGGCGACCCTCACCACATTTAAAAAATAACTATATAAATGATACGCCCTTGCAAATGACATCAAAAAACTTCACAGGATTATTATACCATAGAGTCAAACAAACCTCTCACTCTAAGTCACCTTCCGAGGCTAGTTTTTATGAAGGCCCTCGCTATTCTTTTACTCCTTTTCTTGCTTCTAAATAGCTTTTACGCTAAAATAGGTTTATGATTATTACCAAAGAATTTGATACCATTACTGCTATTGCAACCCCCTTGGGAGAAGGTGCTATCGGCATCGTCCGTTTATCTGGCCCAGAAGCTCTGACTATTGCGAACCGTGTCTTCAAGGGAAAAAATTTGGAAACAATTGCTAGTCATACTCTAACCTATGGGCATATAATGGATCCGCAAACTCAAAACATTCTGGATGAAGTCATGGTCTCTGTCATGTTAGCTCCTCGCACCTTTACTCGGGAAAACGTCGTGGAAATCAATACTCACGGTGGTGTTGCTGTCACTAATGAAATCTTACAGTTATTAATTCGTTCTGGAGCAAGAATGGCAGAGCCAGGTGAATTTACCAAGCGTGCCTTTTTGAATGGCCGCATTGACCTAACTCAGTCTGAAGCTGTTATGGATCTTATCCGTGCAAAAACAGATAAAGCCATGTCAAATGCTCTCTCACAACTTGATGGATCTCTAAAAAATCTCATCAATAGTATTCGACAAGAAATTCTCAACACCCTAGCACAAGTTGAAGTCAATATTGATTACCCAGAATATGACGATGTCGAGGAGATGACGACTGCTCTCATGCAGGAAAAAACAACAGAATTCCAAGACCTTTTAGAAAGACTCCTTCGTACAGCCAAACGTGGAAAAATTCTTCGCGAAGGGCTTTCTACTGCTATCATCGGTCGTCCAAATGTTGGAAAATCTAGTCTTCTGAACAATTTACTCCGCGAAGAAAAAGCTATCGTAACAGATATTGCAGGAACCACACGTGATGTCATCGAAGAATACGTCAATATCAAAGGAATTCCTCTCAAACTCATTGATACTGCCGGTATTCGTGAAACTGATGACGTGGTTGAAAAGATTGGTGTTGAACGGTCTAAAAAAGCCCTGCAAGAAGCTGATTTGGTTCTTCTTGTCCTCAATGCAGCGGAACCATTGACCCAACAAGATAGAGATCTACTTGATATTTCAAAAGATAGCAACCGTGTTCTTTTACTGAATAAAACAGATCTTCTTGAACAAATCGAAGCCGATGAATTACCAGCAGATGTGATACGTATCTCTGTCCTTGAAAATCAAAATATTGACGCTATTGAAGAAAAAATCAATCAACTTTTCTTTGAAAATGCTGGACTCGTTGAAAAAGACGCGACTTACCTCTCAAATGCTCGCCACATCAGCCTCATTGAAAAAGCTCTAGAAAGCCTAAATGCTGTCAATGAAGGATTAACACTGGGAATGCCTGTAGACCTCCTTCAAGTTGATATGACAAGAACTTGGGAAATTCTTGGTGAAATAACAGGTGATGTTGCTCCTGATGAACTCATCACTCAACTCTTTAGCCAATTCTGCCTTGGTAAATAAGGATAATCCAATCAAGTACAAGAGGTTGGGACAAAAATATCTCAACCTTCTTTTTTTGATAACAATAACAGATTGACACAGTGGTTCATTGGAGGTCTGCAACTGGACACTTCTTCATTTTCAAGTGTCCACCTCAAATAGTCTACTGGACTATTTGAATACCACACAATCGTTAGCTGCCATCCTATACGAATGTGATGAACATCGTTCATCTTATTTCCAACCTCCAAAGGTCTCCCAGACCTTAACGATTGAGACGAACTTCGTTCGCCTTATTCCCCACCTCAAAAGGTTCCCCAAACCTTTTGAGCTATACGGAGGTGGTGAAAGTGTTCAGTGGACAGTTTCAGCCTGAGCTTAGAGACCAGAGAGTGAGGGAAAGTCAAGACTTCTAAATCATGACTTCTTATACGAAAACTTCAAAAAGCCCTCACTAAGAGTATGCACTTAGCGGGAGCTTTGCCTATTGGTTTTTCATTGTTTTGTAGGTGTGGGCTCTGCCATCGTGATGGTTTGTCCCACTCTCTTTTATTTTGTCAAAGATAACCTTTGCTCCTTTTTTTCTTCTAGTATTCAGTATTAACATAAGATCTAAAATACAAGTATTTCTCATAAGACTCCTATCTTCTATCCATACTAGCTAGTGCTATTACAAAAAGACTAATTCTCCACCATACTAAAGAAAAGCTAGTCTGTTTTACATGGCTTATCTTGAATAACGTCATCTCAATAATTACACATCGTTCAACAACATCTTAAACATCACGTTTAGTTTCATATAAAAAGAAGCCACTACTCATAACATGAGTAATAACTTCTTTAACTTAATGACATTAGGCTTCTGATTGTTTTTTCTTCAAGATCGTAAGAGCTACTGCCCCTAGGCTGACCAATCCTGCCAACGTCAGAGCAAGAGAAGGTTTTGCATTTGTGCGCGGTAATGCAGCTTTTCCTTCGCTAGCTTTGGAATCAACTACAGTTGATAGAGCAACTTCTTGCTGAGGCTCTCTCGCTGTAATGAATGGTACAGACTGTTCTTGGTCATCTCTAAGAAGAACCTTGAACTCTGTAGATGAATCAAGCTGTCGCTTGTTTTCTACTGTTTTGTCTATAGAAGGGCTATCCTGTGGTTGGAGAATTGGTTCAGAGTTGTCTGCTTGTTTCTTTTGAGTATTGACAAGAACATCAGGCGCTTTCTCCTGTGTTTCTGATTTTTCCTCGGGTTTTCTAATGCGTTTCCCCTCTCCTTTTTTAACAGAAACTTTATTCCAAAGAACCTGTCGTCCTTCCTCGTTAAAAGCGGTAAATGTCAATAAACTATTTGGTTCAAGTACGGTCTCTCCAAAGTCAATCTCGAAATCTCCTTCAGGAGTCGAGCTGGTTTCGGCTAAGAGCTTATTACCTTGATGAACAAAAATCCGAACATTTGGAGCAACTTGGCCTTTCACATACCCTGTAACGCTTGTAATCGTAGGTAAGACAAAGGAGTGTTCTTCTGGTTTTACCCCATCATTGATCCCTTTGACAATCGTGCTTTGTTTAGCCACCACCGCAAAGCTCTTAGGATCCATCACTTCAAAGGTGAGCTGCTCTCCTTGTTCCAGTGTGATCTCTAAGTCTCTAAAGTCAATTCCCCAAAAACCTAGTTCATTGGTCATAATGGTAGGGAATTTCTTATCTGACACAGAGGAGGTTATCCTGATAAAATGATGCGCATATTTACTACGTCCAGCTATATATTCTTTTTGATCGTGAATATTCGGTACTTGCAGTGGACTAGAGGGGGAAGAAACATCAGTCGTATCAAAAAGAATACGATCCAAAATCTCCAAGACTTGTGAAGGAGGAATCTTCTTATCTGCTCCGTCTACCGTCTGTTCTACCAACATTTGATAGTCATTGTTAAGACCGACAAAGAGACGATAATAACGCTGGTGACTAGCTAATGCTGGCAATTTTTCAGAGTATTTTCCTTCCTCATTTGCCCATGCTTCTAGGACAAAATTACCTGTCTCAGCATCGTAAAGCTTGACGCGTCCAAAAGGCTCTGTCATACCAGAAAACTCTGTGCTACCTACTGTTAGGTTTTGATAAGTGAAGGATGGTTTCGGTTTTTCTTTGAGAGTCTCTCCTAACGGATAGACTGGAACAGCATGCATCACTGGTAGACCATCATTTGAAATGAAAGATAGCTTCACATTTTGAGTGGTTTTAAAGGTACTTGCTTCTATGTCATCTGAAAATTCTATTTCAAAATAACCATCTTTTATTCGAGCTGGTTTCGACACTATCGTTCCGCCAATCATAGCATAAACGGTCCCCTCAACAGAAGTATGCCCCTGTATCTTCTTGGCACCTTCAAACAGAGGCTCAACCAATACCTGATGCTGATTTCCTACCTTTTGGAGGGGTTTGGTTGGGATAGGATAAGCCTCGGGATGCCTTGGAGTTGTGATGACAACTTGGGCTTCACCACCTTCAAAATCATCTTCTTCCTCTGCTTCAAAGATTTTTTGATGGGTAGATACAATTTCTATTTTTTGATTATAGGAAATGGGACGCTCTAACTTAAGCAAAAACTTACCTTTTTCATCAGCAACGAAAAAGTCCTCCACTGAAGTTTGTGAGACTTCATCAATTTTAACATCTACTATAGCATTTGAAGTAGTTGTACCAGAAATCACTGTATCTCCGGGAACAATGGGATCCACTGAAAGAGAGGCTTCCAAAACTATCGTTTCTTTCTCCTCTTTTATCGTGTCTATGTCATCTAACTTCTCTTCTATGTTTTTTTTGGCTTCCTCTATTGTATCGGATGTGGTTAGTTGAGAAGCCTCTGATTGGATAGACTCTACTGCCTCTTGAGCTAAGTGTCTATCCTTTTCATGACTTGCATCATTAGCATAGACGGTAGAAGTTCCTGTTGCTATGAGTGCTAAACTTGTCGCAAACAGTAGAAACGATTTTGATCGATTTCCTTCCTCTCTAATTGACTGAATTTGCCTTTGTATCACAATTTCTACTCCTTAGGTGTTTTTTTAGGGATAAGGTAAGCTGTGCCGGTGATAATCATTATCAACAGTGCAATCAAAACGAACGGTAACACTTTTTCTGCACTTTGAGCCGTTTCTTTTGAATCTTTATGCTTTGAAAGAGACCTCGCTTTAGGGGGTGCTCCATAAGATGCAGAAACACTCGACGACCGGCTGTTTGATTGTGAATTATTAGTTGATTGGTTGCCAGTAGTGTTAGTCGTTTGACCTCCTACTGAAGAACCACCTGTACTTGTAGTAGCACTCACACTACGTCTAGCACGTGTGGTACGTGGAGAATTCCCTGTAAAGCCGGACTCACCTGTAAAGGCTAGAGGAGTGGTTGGGGGGCTATCACCTTGACCACTTCTACCTTGAGGAGCTGAGCTGCCATTACCAGCTTGGATGCTTGTACCATCGGTTAGAGGCGATGGTGCCGGTCCACGATCGCCTTCCTCACCTTTCAGCGGGCCTTCGTTGCGACCGCCTAATTCTGGAGTAACTGGGCCACGATCGCCTTCCTCGCCTTTCAATGGGCCTTGGTTACGTCCACCTAATTGCGGAGTAACTGGGCCACGATCACCTTCTTCGCCTTTCAATGGACCTTGGTTACGTCCACCTAATTGCGGAGTAACTGGACCACGTTCACCTTCTTCGCCTTTCAATGGACCTTGGTTACGTCCACCTAATTGCGGAGTAACTGGACCACGATCGCCTTCCTCGCCTTTCAGAGGGCCTTCGTTGCGACCGCCTAATTCTGGAGTAACTGGACCGCGTTCGCCTTCTTCACCTTTCAATGGACCTTGGTTACGTCCACCTAATTGCGGAGTAACTGGGCCACGTTCACCTTCTTCGCCTTTCAATGGACCTTGGTTACGTCCACCTAATTGCGGAGTAACTGGACCGCGTTCGCCTTCTTCA
>NZ_JBHSOJ010000016.1:9310-155182 GCF_042656225.1 Streptococcus caledonicus | reverse complement strand
CTTGGTTACGTCCACCTAATTGCGGAGTAACTGGACCACGTTCACCTTCTTCGCCTTTCAATGGACCTTGGTTACGTCCACCTAATTGCGGAGTAACTGGGCCACGTTCACCTTCTTCACCTTTCAATGGACCTTGGTTACGTCCACCTAATTGCGGAGTAACTGGGCCACGATCACCTTCCTCGCCTTTCAATGGGCCTTCGTTGCGACCGCCTAATTCTGGAGTAACTGGGCCACGATCGCCTTCCTCGCCTTTCAATGGGCCTTCGTTGCGACCGCCTAATTCTGGAGTAACTGGGCCACGCTCACCTTCCTCACCTTTCAGCGGGCCTTCGTTGCGACCGCCTAATTCTGGTAGTGCGGGAGGTCCGGCCTCACCTCGTTCCCCTGGAAGTTCCCCCTGTTCGCCTCTCAGTGGTTCACAGTCACTATGGGTGCCATAGAGGTAAGAACCAAAACACCCCGCACTAGGATAGGTATCCCCAACTGAAGCAAGTGCCGGACTTGAGTTTGTAGCAAACAACAAAGCGATGACAACTGATGCTACGCCATTTTTTACCTTACGGATTGAATATTTTTTATTTTGATAAGAAAACATATAACTGTAGCTCCTTTTATACTTTTTACATTTTCAAAAACTCATGGATAGAAAAATTAATTCTCCCATAGCTCATATTTTATGACAAAACGAAGTGTTTATTTTTTATGTACAATCTGTTTTTAGCCGGATGTTATCACTATTACCCTTTGTTATTGGGGCAATTTTCTACGATACATTTTTAGCCTTAAAACATCAAAAAAGAGTAGATCCAGATTCTCTACAGATTGTATGATGATAAAAACCTCATTCTCCTTCAAAGCGCAGAAACTGTGGGTAGTTCAGCTAAAACTCCCATCATTAGTCCATTATATAGACTTAGATGACCACAGAATAGCACTTGGATACTTATTTCCTCCTATCGGAAGGCCTAAATTATCATGAAATCTAGGACCTTGTCCTCCATCTTTCTCAAACTCAAAGCCTAAACTACCGCCGTGATTGAGCGGACCAAGATGATCATGGAATCTAGGACCTTGTCCTCCATCTTTCTCAAATTCAAAGCCTAAACTATCGCCGTGATTGAGTGGACCAAGATGATCATGGAATCTAGAACCTTCTCCTCCATCTTTCTCAAACTCAAATTTTAGTTCAACTTCTCCGTGATCACATCTCGACAGCAATCCCTGAGTCCAGTCTTCCGAACCACAGTTCTGCTCTATAGCATGAACTTTTGAAACTCCTCCTAGAGAAAATAACAAAGCGATAACAACTGATGCTACGCCATTCTTCACCTTACGAATTGAATATTTTTTATTTTGGTAAGAAAACATACGAATGTAACTCCTTTCATATTTTCAAAAACTTATGGATGAAACCATTGTTTCTCCAAGACAGTAGGTATTATAGCAAAACGAAATAGCTATCTTGTATGTCTAGTCTATTTTTTATCTCCTTGATCCATTGCTAAAAAATAAACAAAAAAACAGCTTTCTCCTTATCATCCAATGGAGATAGCTGTTCTTTTAGCTTAATTTAGTATGATATCATTATTTAATGTTAAAGTTCCGCATTCTCTTAATCATTCAATCACTTTATGTCACATTGCTCATTGTTGTTCAATTCTATAAGTTATTCGTCTACTGGCTAAAATCTAATTAACAGATATGTCAAAAAGCCGTATTTATAATATCATAAGATCCCTAAAATTGAGCTAATGACTGGTTTTAACAAAAGAAAGTCTACTAGATCACCCAACGTTGTAATGATTTGCTAGCTTTCTTTATTTTTTCAGAAGTACCTACTGGACACTGGAATTCCTCAAGTAACATCTCCTCAGATTTTTTGTTATAACCACATGCATTAAAAAGCTCTTTTAATGTAGCAATTCTTGTTAGTAGGTCAATTATTTTTTTCTGGTGTACAGGCATTTCTTAACGAGAGCTCCTTATATCTTCTCTTTGAATCTCTCACGACTAAAGTCGCGAGAGATTCAAGCAACTCCAATCACACAAGCAGGAGGACATCAGATAGCTTTAATGCTTGACACTTTTTATTTCCTATATAACTACAGTTGGTCACAACATCCTAAAAAACTAAGCATATACTGTCAAATGAGATGGAAGCACTTTAACGCTGATAGGCAACGAGTCCCCCTCATCTCCATCAACATTTGTACCAAGGTCAGCAGCAATGTCCACTAATGCAATTGTAGCTTCCTTAAATGTTAAATAGCCCACATTTTTATTAGCACTTGATACACCTGTCACCAACTCTGGCACAGCCTTTAGGGTATCTACTAGCGACGTATCTTTAATATAGATAAGATGTAACATCCCATCATCAACTTTGGCATCAGGTAGCATATTTTCAAAACCACCGATAGAATTAGTTAAACCAATGACTATTGTACTACTCTTAATAGCTAAATCTTCGCTATCAATGGTCAGTTGAAAATCGTAAAACTGCGTTGTCATCACTTCCTTAAAACCAGAAATAAAGTAAGCTAGTTTGCCCCACTTAGTCTTTTCTTCCGACTCAACATTATTGATTGATTCAGGGATTGTTCCAATAGCAACAACATTCATAAAATACTGATCGTTAATTTTCCCAATATCTAGCGGCTTCGTTTTCGTGATATCCAGCTGATTGATAGATTTTTCTGGATCAAGAGGCATTCCCAGAGCACGCGCTAAGTCATTAACTGTACCAAGTGGGAAAAAGCCAAAATTCGGACGGTTCTCCAACTCAGCCAAACCATTAATCCCCTCATTAACCGTACCATCACCGCCCATAACAAAGACACTATGATAATTTTCTTCCGATGCTCCTCTAGCAAATGCCGTTGCATCTCCTGATTTTTTAGTATGTTTAACGATGACTTCATCAAAAATAGTTTCTAATTTCTCTCTAGCCAAATCCTCATAAGACCTAGCTTTCTCCCCACCTGAACTTGGATTGACAATTAATAGCACACGTTTTTTCATAAATGACCTCCTTCAAAGACCTTATATCTATTTATTCTAACATACCATAGGCGATTTCTCTTAATTTTTTAACCGTTTTCAGTTATACTAAAAAGAAGCCATTTGACTTCTTTTTTAGTATTACTCCTCATCTGGACGTGATTTACGCGCGATGTCTGCAAGGATTGTTTGGACAAATTCGTCAAGGGACTCAGTATGTGTTTCTTTCTTACCGTAGCGACGAACGTTGACTGCACGGTCAGCCATTTCCTTGTCACCGACAATCAATTGGTAAGGAATTTTACTTGTTTGGCTTTGACGAATCTTGTATTGCATTTTCTCATTACGCTCATCAACATCGGCACGGATACCGTGATTGCGAAGCTCTTTCGCCACTTCCCAAGCGTAGTCAATATGCGCTTCGTTTGAGATTGGGATAACCGTTACCTGATGTGGTGCCAACCAAGTTGGGAATGCACCTTTGTACGTTTCAATCAGGATAGCTGTAAAGCGTTCCATGGTTGAGATAACGCCACGGTGAATCATAACTGGACGATGTTCCTCACCATCAGCACCGATGTATTTGAGACCAAAACGTTCTGGAAGCAAGAAGTCCAACTGGATGGTTGAAAGGGTTTCTTCGTTTCCAAGAGCTGTTTTCACTTGGATGTCTAATTTAGGACCGTAGAAAGCTGCTTCACCTTCCGCTTCAAAGTACTCTACTCCCATTTCATCAAGGGCAGCTTTTAGCATTGTTTGTGCATTTTCCCACATCTCATCATTATCATAGTACTTCTCTTTGTCTTCTGGATCGCGATAAGAAAGACGGAAACGGTAGTCTGTCAAGTTGAAATCTTCATACACATCAATAATCAACTGAAGCGCACGTTGAAATTCTTCTTGGATTTGCTCAGGTGTGACGAAAATATGGCCATCATTCAATGACATTTCACGCACACGTTGCAATCCTGTAAGGGCACCTGATTTTTCATAGCGGTGCATCATTCCGATTTCAGCGATACGAACTGGAAGTTCACGGTAAGAACGCACATTGTGTTTATACACTTGAATGTGGTGTGGGCAATTCATCGGACGAAGAACAAACTCTTCCCCTTCTCCCATGTCCATAGTTGGGAACATGTCTTCTGAGTAATGTTCCCAGTGACCAGAAGTTTTATATAGCTCAACTGATGCCAAAGGTGGGGTATAAACATGTTGGTATCCTGAAGCTAGTTCTTTATCTGTGATATAGCGTTCCAAAGTACGACGGATAGTGGCACCGTTTGGCAACCAGAATGGCAACCCTTGGCCCACTTCTTGTGAAATCATGAAAAGGTCAAGTTCTTTACCCAATTTACGATGGTCACGCTCTTTAGCTTCTTCACGCATTTGAAGGTAGGCTTTGAGATCTTTTTTGTCAAACCAAGCTGTACCATAGACACGTTGCATCATAGCATTATCAGAATTTCCACGCCAGTAAGCACCAGCCACATTCAACAATTTAAAGACTTGAATACGGCCAGTTGATGGGACGTGTGGACCACGGCAAAGGTCAACAAATTCCCCTTGACGGTAGATGGTTAAACCAGCTTCATCGTCAGCATGCTCTGAAATCAATTCCACCTTATAAGGATCATCCGCAAAGATTTCAAGGGCTTGTTCTTTGGTTACTTCTTCACGGATACATGGGTGGTTTTCTTTGACGATTTTCGCCATTTCGGCTTCAATTTTTTCAAGATCTTCGTTTGAAATTTGCCCATCTGCATTGTCCGTATCGTAATAAAAACCATCTTGGATAGCAGGCCCTACCCCCAAGTGAATATCTGGGAAAAGACGTTTTGCAGCTTGTGCAAACAAGTGAGCAGCAGAGTGCCGAAGTACGTCAAACGCATCTTCATGGTCAGGCGTTACAATTTCAAGACTGCCATCTTCTGTAATCGCACGTGTTGTGTCAATCAACTTGCCATTAAATTTACCAGCCAAGGCTTTTTTAGCTAGTGAGTTGCTGATTGTTTGCGCAACTTCAAAAGTAGTCACACCAGATTCAAATTCGCGCACCGCGCCATCTGGGAAAGTAATGTGTATCATATGTTTCTCCTTTTAGTTTCTACAAAAATTGTTTCTTAAGAGACTACGTCGTCCAACCATTGGTACGGTTGACTCTGCCATTTCACCTTTAAATAAATTTGACAAAAAAATGCTCAGAGTAACCATCAGCTTCGTGAGCATAATGTCCTACTTCTTGATAATCAAGAGCTTTGTAAAAATCATAACCCTGCCAATCGAAGGTATCAAGCCGAATCGTGTTAGCACCAAGTAACTTTGCACGTGTCTCCATTTCTTCCATCAACTTGCGACCTAGTCCTTGGCGACGATGACTTTCATCGACAAAAACGGTTGAGACGTAAAGGATATTAAAGGCAGTCATCACGGCAGCCAATCCAGCAATTACTTGACCAGTATCATCCAAAATGCCAATAGAAATTTTTCCATCTTGTGGCGTTCGAATGAACTGAGCATCGTAACATTCCAATGCCTCTTCTACTTCTTTAACCTGTCCATCAGTTAAATTAATAATAACCATAGGGATATCCTTTCTTTACCTACAAAAACAAAAACGACATCCCGTAAAAGGACGTCGTAACGTGGTTCCACCTTCATTCATCTATGACAAAAAGACACTTGTCATAGACCTCATGTTTGGCGATAAGGGGACCACCCTTTTATGTTTGCATAAAATCATACCGAGTAGTGTCAGCTTGTATCCTCTGCCTGCTTTCCAGCTACCGCAAGCTCTCTCAAAGATTTCCTACAAGTGATAAGTCTCTAACAAGTATTATAGCAAGTTTCAATGAAATTTCAAGTCTAAAATGATTTTTTTGAAAGCCGTTTAATTTAAAAAATTTCGGATACCTCTGACTAATTTCAACGGAGCTTTGACAACCTGAGCTGTATTCTTAGTAAGGCGTTCTGGAAAAGACCGTTTTTCTGACTCTATGAGCAATTTCGTTTCACCACCGTTTTTATCTACTGTCAACGATAATTTTTCTCGTTTTTGGGTGGTTTGAGTACTTTTTGAAATAATGACATCAAGGTAAAATTCATGTATAGCTTTTCCAAACTGTTCCGCTGAAATAGCTCTGCGTTTGTCCAATAACTGTTGCTCAGTTATTTTTGGAGTATCAATGATAGCATCTAAAATAGCTGACGCTAAATCACCTGCATGATAATAAAGTGTACCGAATGTTTTGTCGTCAATCAAATCGTCTAAGTAAGGATTGCCATGAGCAATAATCGGACGTCCACTAGCCAAACTTTCTAAATAAGTGAGCCCTTGAGTCTCACTAGTAGAAGCTGAAATAAAGAAGTCACAGGCTTTGTAATAGAGGGCTACCTCATCTGGGCTAATCATTCCTGTAAAGATCACATGATCGGTAATCTCTAATGCCTCAGCCTGTTCTTTCAAAGTCTCCAAATAAGGTCCATCACCTGCTACCACTAACTTGACAGCAGCATTTTCAGACAAAACTTCTGGCAGACTACGAAGTACAGCTTGAATATTTTTCTCAGAAGAGACACGTGACACACTCAGTAACATGGTTTCTGTTTGCGAAACACCTAATTTTTCTCTAAGCGCTAAACAGTCTGCTCCACAGATATCCTCACGAACAAAACGATCTAAATTAATTCCTGTTGGAATAATCCGTTTCGGAATTTTAACGTCATAATCATCTAGGAGTTCCAGAACAATACGACTGGGACAAATCACACCGTCAAGATCACTAAGGTAACCTCTGACAATGTATTTAACCATGCTAGGACGAATGAGTTTCCCATTGGCAATATAGCCAACATAGTCTTCATATTGGGTATGATAGGTATGTACAACTGGAATTTTTAAAGCCCTACCAATCATTTTTCCCAAAAGCCCTAAACTAAACTCCGTCTGCGTATGAATAATATCTAGTTTGTAGCTCTTAGCGATTTTCAACGACGTCATGATACCACGGTAGGCAATTCGTCGGTCTGTAAAAGAGATAAAAGGGACACTAGGTAGGCGAATAATGGTTGGATCTTCATAGCGCTTGACATTTTTATCCGTGGTCGTAAAAATATAGACCTCATGACCAGACTTTTCCAACTCCTCTTTTAGCGTCCTAATGCTCGTAGCAACACCTGAGACTTGTGGAAAATATGTATCTGTAAATAAACCTATCCGCATCTACTTCTCCTATTTCTACTTCACTTTCGCCTGATTTCGATAAAAGTCAATCCAAACTTGCAAAAGTCTCTCTTCAGAGTAATTTATTGAAATTTGCCTAGATTTCTCTTTTAATTTGGACAAAGCGGTACCATCACATGCCAAGTCACTAATCATCATATTCATATCAGAAACGTCTTTTGCTGCTACATAAGAACCCTCAAGAATCACCTTATAAAGCTCTAAATCACGTAGCATAATGGGCGCTCCACAACTAGCCGCTTCTAATATGGTCATTGGAAATAATTCATTGTAACTTGGTAATAAAAACAAATCCGTAGCAGCATACAAGTCACGCATCTTATCCGCTTCAACAATACCTGTGAAAATCAAATTTTTAGGGGGATTTTCCATGATTGTCTTATAATGTTCATAACCATCAGTAATGCCACCAAACGAAAAACCACCTGCCCAGATAAAAGTTATATGGGGCAGTTTTTCAGCCAAGGTAACAAAATCATCAATTCCTTTACGTTTTTGAACCTGTCCAGCTCCTAAAACAACAAAATCAGCATCCGTGATTCCGAATTCTTTTCTCGTGTTCTGCCTTTTTTCCAAGGTGGAAAGATACCACTTTTCTTTATTCACAAAGTTAGGAATGTAACTAATCTTGTCACGCGCAATGCCAAAAGCAACTAAGTCATCAATAAAACTTGGATTAACGACGACAAGATGATCCATACGGTTATAAAATGAGGTCACATACTTCCCCAAGACCTTCTGAAATAGACGAGGCATTTTGAGGCTTCCTTCCAATGTCTCAGGAAGAAAATGGACATAACCCACCCGACGCCCGACTCTTTTTTTGAAAAAAGTAGACAGGTAAAATAATGGGTCAATGGTATGATAATGGGTAATATCAGCCTGAACAAACTGATTTTCAGTAATATCAAGTTCTTTTTGAGCATCTCGTTTAAGCAGACGCAACAATTCGCGATAAGCACCAGAGACCCCTTGCCCTGCAACTTTTTCACTAGAACTCAACATATTAACACGTAATGACTTTTCACTCATACCTGTTATTATAGCTTTTTTTGAATTAAAAGTAAAACATCACCCTAGGCTTATCACGTTATTGAGCCATAAGAAAAGAGATTGGGATAAACCAGCATAATGGCTAAGCCCACTCTCTCCTGTTTCATATCATCATTTTCAGTTTAAAGACCTTTTGTTGTTCCACGTTCTTTAAGTCCGTGTTTTAAAAGGATTTCTTTTTGATTTAACTCTTCTTTGTTCATGATTTTTGTCAACATGCGCATCGCTACCGCTCCCAAATCATAGATAGGCTGGCTAATGGATGTCATATTAGGACGTGTGTATTGCACAATTGGCGAATCATTACTTGTGATGATTTCAAAATCTTCTGGCACTGATTTACCAGCCTCAAAAAGACCATTTAAAAGACCAGCAGCCAATTCATCTTCTGCAACAACAGCTGCAGTAGCACCTGCATTAAGGACACGTTGTGCTAGGGCAAAGCCCTCTTGGTATCTATAATTAGCTTCAAAGACAAGGCCTTCATCAAATGTTAGTCCGTTGCTAGAAAGGCCTTCTTTATAGCCAGCAAGACGCACTTTGCCATTGATATCATCAATAAGTGGTCCTGAGATGAATGCGATTTGCTTATGATGTTTCGCCAACACATTGACACCGTCTGTTATAGCCGCACTGTGGTCAATATTAACACTAGGTAATTGGTGCTCTAAATCAACTGTTCCAGCCAATACAACTGGTGTCCGTGAACGTGAAAATTCAGCTCTAATCTTATCTGTGAGGTGATTTCCCATAAAGATAATACCGTCAACTTGCTTCGCAAAAAGCGTGTTAACAACAGCTACTTCTTTTTCATCATCTTCATCACTCGAGGCAAGGACAATATTGTACTTGTACATCGCAGCAATATCGTCAATCCCTTTTGCCAAAATCGAAAAGTAGGAATTGGCAAGGTTAGGTAAAACAACACCAACAGTTGTTGTTTTTTTACTTGCTAAACCTCGAGCAACTGCATTGGGACGATAGTCCAAACGGTCAATCACTTCTAAAACCTTTTGGCGCGTATTTTCTTTAACATTTTTATTTCCATTGACAACACGACTGACTGTAGCCATGGAAACACCTGCTTCACGGGCAACGTCATAAATCGTAATTGTATCATCTGTACTCATATGGATGTCCTTTCTATATGAAAATATCGTTTTCATTTTATTTTAGCACCTTTTGTAAACACTTTCAAGCAATAAGACGAATTTTTTTGAAAAAATGTTCTAAAAACTGCTTTTTCTACTTAACATTTGCCCTCTTTTTCAGAAAAGACTTGATTTTTTAGCAATTTGGCATAGAATAGAGATAAGTTACTTAGAATCAAAGGAGAATACTATGTCTAAAATAACAGATCTCATTAAGCGCTTAGAAACTCATGACCTTTATGCCGCTGTACTTTCTGATCCTGTAACTATCAATTATTTGACTGGTTATTTCGCTGATCCACACGAGCGCCATATGTACCTTTTCTTGTTTGCTGATAAAAGTCCCCTTCTCTTCTTACCAGCCCTAGATGTGACAAGAGCTGAGCAAACTGTGGACTTTCCTGTTGTGGGTTATCAGGACTCAGAAAATCCATGGGAAAAAATCAAAGCTGTTCTTCCTAAAACTGATTTTCCAAAAGTCGCTGTAGAGTTTGATAACCTCAATGTCACAAAATTCAAGGGACTTCAATCTGTTTTTTCTGGTGATTTTAGCGACTTAACACCCGTTGTCCAACAGATGCGACTTATCAAATCTGCCGATGAAATTGAAAAAATGTTCTTTGCAGGTGATTTAGCTGATAAAGCTGTTCAACTTGGTTTTGAAGCTATTTCTCTTGATAAAACGGAAACAGACATTATCGCTGAAATCGAATTTGGCATGAAACGTCTTGGTTATGGCATGAGTTTTGAAACCATGGTGCTCACTGGTGACAATGCCGCAAATCCACATGGTATCCCATCTAATAACCGATTAGAAAAGGATGCTCTACTATTATTTGACCTTGGTATATCAGCGAATGGCTATATGAGCGATATGACCCGAACAGTTGCCGTTGGTAAACCTGATCAATTCAAACAAGATATCTACAAGCTATGCTTAGAAGCACAGCTTGCAGCTCTAGACTTTATCAAACCAGGTGTTACAGCTAGCGAAGTTGATGCAGCTGCCCGCTCTGTTATTGAAAAAGCTGGTTACGGGGAATACTTTAACCACCGTCTCGGTCATGGAATAGGAATGGATGTCCATGAGTTCCCATCAATTATGGCTGGCAATGACATGATTATCCAAGAAGGCATGTGCTTCTCAGTAGAACCTGGTATCTACATTCCTGATAAAGTTGGCGTACGTATTGAAGACTGTGGTCATGTCACTAAATCGGGCTTTGAAGTCTTTACCACAACACCAAAAGAATTACTTTATTATTAGACCGTAAGAGGTTGGGATAAAAAATATCTCAACCTTCTTTTTTTCGATAGTAATAACAGATTGGCGCAGTGGTTGATTGGAGGTCTGTAACTGGATACTTCTTTCATTTTCAAGTGTCCACCTAAAATAATCCACTGGACTATTTTAGTACTAAGCAATCGTTAGCGGCCATCCTATAGGAATGTGATGAACGTCGTTCATCTTATTTCCAACCTCCAAAGGTCTCCCAGACCTTTGGAGCTGTGCGGAGGTGGGAGTGATCCAGTGGACAGTTTCAGCCTGAGCTTAGCAATCAGAGAGCGAGGGGAAGTCAAGACTTCGAAATCATGACTTCTTATACGAAAACTTCAAAAAACCCTCAAAGAGTATAGCACTTAGCGAGGGCTTTGCCTATTGGTTGTCATTGTTTTGTGGGTGTGGGCTCCGCCATCGTCCTGGTTTGTCCCACTCTCTTTTTTATGCTACAATTGAGCCATGACAAAATTAGCTATTATGAGTGATTTACACATTGACCTCAATCAATTCAGCGACTTTGAAGTTCATACACTCATTCAGACACTGAAAAATCAAAACATCTCTTGGTTACATCTTGCAGGCGATATTTCAAACCATCACCATACGATTTCTCTTCCTTTTATTGAAAAAATGGCAGAGCATTTTAAGATAACTTACAACCTAGGAAATCATGACATGCTGGATTTAACAGAGGCAGAAATTGAAGCAACTGATTTCCAAATTTATGACTTGGATGAGAAGGTTTTCATTACTTTTCACGGATGGTATGATTACTCCTTTTCTTCTGATAAAACAGACTCAGAAAATCTATCTTTTAAAACTATTTTTTGGTTTGATAGGCGTTTAAAACGGCCCTTGTCTGATAAAGAGATGAGTGAGCAAATCTATCAACGTTTAAAAGATATCCTCTCTCAACAAACCAAACCCATCATTCTAGCCATGCATTTTGTACCGCACAGCTTATTTACCATAACCCATGAAACATTTAAGCCCTTCAACGCCTTTTTAGGTAGCCAACAGTTTCATGATATCTTTACAACTTTTCCTGTCACTGATGTGGTCTTCGGCCATGCACACCGCTCTTATGGCACTCAAGTTATTGATGGCATTAGATACCATTCTAGACCCCTTGGTTATATTCGTGAATGGGACTTGACCATTGAGTTTGTCAATAAACATTCTCACCTCAATCCTACCGGCACTTGGAACCTCTCTAAACGTTACAATCTTGTCAAAAAACGTGAAGATTTCAAACAATATCTTAGGGAAAATTTAACATCAGAATTTAAAAAATCGATGACTATTTTTTCATTGTCAGAATCATAAAGATAAAAGCACCCCAAAGCAATCTTACTTGCCTTAGGGTGTTTTTTATATGTGAGATGAGTAGGTAGAATAATGCTCCGCTACTCCCCCTTCTCACCCAGACCTTCTAAAGATAATGAGGAAATCAATTAACTAATCATTCGTTTTTTTGTTTTTGTCTGAAATCCAAATACCAGCTATCGCAAGAGTAGAAAGGAGACCACCCAACATTGTGAGGTAAAGTTGCTCTTCTCCTGTTTTTGGTAACAATACGCCCGTATCTTCTTTTGAAGCCAAGGAACTTTTAACTGAATTAGTGACTTCTAGTGACATCACTGTCATAGCTGGCTCCAATTTCGTTAACGGAATGACTGGTTGTGCTGGTTCCAATTTCGTTAACGGAATGACTGGTTGCGCTGGTTCCAATTTCGTTAACGGAATAACTGGTTGTGCTGGTTCCAATTTCGTTAATGGAATAATTGGTTGTGCTGGCTCCAATTTCGTTAACGAAATGACTGGTTGCGCTGGTTCCAATTTCGTTAACGGAATAACTGGTTGTGCTGGTTCCAATTTCGTTAATGGAATAATTGGTTGCGCTGGTTCCAATTTCGTTAATGGAATAGTTGGTTGTGCTGGCTCCAATTTCGTTAACGGAATGACTGGTTGCGCTGGTTCCAATTTCGTTAATGGAATAACTGGTTGCGCTGGCTCCAATTTCGTTAACGGAATGACTGGTTGCGCTGGTTCCAATTTCGTTAATGGAATAACTGGTTGCGCTGGCTCCAATTTCGTTAGCGGAATGACTGGTTGTGCTGGCTCCAATTTCGTTAACGGAATGACTGGTTGTGCTGGTTCCAATTTCGTTAACGGAATAACTGGTTGCGCTGGTTCCAATTTCGTTAATGGAATAATTGGTTGCGCTGGTTCCAATTTCGTTAACGGAATGACTGGTTGCGCTGGTTCCAATTTCGTTAACGGAATGACTGGTTGCGCTGGCTCCAATTTCGTTAACGGAATAACTGGTTGTGCTGGTTCCAATTTCGTTAATGGAATAATTGGTTGTGCTGGCTCCAATTTCGTTAACGGAATGACTGGTCTATATGTAACCTCTTTTAATTGATTATTAGGTTGGGCGTCACCTGCTTGATTTTCAAAAGTTACAGATTTCTCATCAGTATAATAATCAGCAACTACTGGTGAATCAATAATCGTTTGGTCAATATTTGGCTTATATGTTGATAGGTTGGTAACCAAATCTTTATCGACCGTCCAAGTGACAATTGTTTCTTTCGGTTGCTGATTTGGAACACCTTTATAAACGACACGATTAACCGTCTCAATTTGGCTGATTTCATGCTTATGTTTTAACGAAACTGTAATAACTTGACTAATATTATCTGTATCATCTATTTTATCAAAATAATACGAGCCAGCAGTTTTATCAGGTTTAACTTCTAAAATATCGTATTTATCTTTGTCAATAGATGAAAAATCTACCTCAAAAGCATTAGATGTGTTACCAGTAATAATTTTTTCTTCGACAACATCATTATTATTATCAATATCAATAAATTTAACCTTAGCCTTGGCGGCTTTTGGTAGGTATACGACATTGAATACTGTATCCAATTCGCCAAATTTAGGAGTGTCCTTAATAGCTTCTTCGAGACTCGATTTTCCATTGATAGTATAAGTATAGCCTAGTCGTTCTAATTTAATTTGGGATTGATTAAATAGGATTGGCTCATCTTCGTACCCCTCAACATAGTACCCCTGAGATGGCTGTTGCTTTTTATCCTGTAAATTAGATTCTGGGTCATTATCTGAAACAATGATAGCCCTACTCTGTTTAGCGTAAATAACCTTAATGTCGTTATCTCCACCTATAGATAGTGCAGATAAATCAATTTTTTCGGTATTACCAACATTATGTGGTGTCACCTCAATCACTTTATATCCTTCTACCTTTGGATGAGAAACTTCTTCAAGATGGTAACGAACGCTACTTAACCATTTTTCCTTATCCCTTGTATAACCTTCTGGTAATTGTTCACCTTCAAAACCTGAGACTAATCCAGCACCCTCAACTTTTTTCCAAATAACCTTACCATTACTAATTGGTTCTCCTTTATCATCTAATCGAGGTTGTTCTTTAACTTCGATTCCTTTACCTGTACTAGCATCAACCGCATAATAAGCATAGGTTACTTCTGCATTATCACGTAAACCAGTCAGAATATTTTGCTTATGACCAAGATCTTTTTCAGTTGTATTAATAGCAGATTTTTCAAAAGTAAACTTGAAGTTTGGATCTTGCCTAGTTACTGTCACAAAGGAAACTTTACGTTCTTTTTCAGGACTTACTACATCTCCCTTCTTGTTCACGTAATGAATGGTCTGTTTAACCGTTTTCATTTCTAACAATTTTGGCTCAGCAGGTATATAGAAAACTGTAGCAGATAGATGGTCCAGAGTGACTGTTTTCTCTCCAACTGTCTTTCCAATCCTATCGTATAAATTTTTAGAATTGCTTAGGACAATAAAGGCGTTGGTGAAATCATTGTTATCATTGATTCTACCGCGGTTACCTTCATGATTCAAAGGCTGTTGGTCTAGTTTACCACCATAATACCAGGAATTTGCCCCTCCTAATGTGAGACTTCCTTGATTTTCCGTAGCGGTATTATTATTAAAGACAACAAGATACCTATCTCCTTTTTCTCCACGTAATTCATAAGTAATAATTCCGGAATTTTCTTGGGCATTTGTAATAACCATTTTAGGTTTTCCAATTTGACCATTAACATCTCGATAATCCGTTAAGTGCATGAGAGGTTCTTGTGTTCTAAAGGCTACCAAAGCTTTGTAGAAGTTAACCATATCAGGGTTCTGTTCAACGAGTTTCCAATCAATTTTATTAAGTTCGTCACCTCCATTATAGGTATTATGTTCATGATTTTTAGTACGGGCGAATTCTTGCCCCATTTGTGAAAAGTGGATTCCTTGAGACAAGGCACTCATAGCTGTTGCCAATTGAACACGATTTTTCAGCTGAACCTCGCTATCTGCTTCGTTATATTTTTTCAACAAATCATACAAGGTTTTTCCATCATGAACCTCAACATAGTTCAATTGTTGAGAAGGGTTGGCATAATTCTGATCGAGCCCCCCCAGTAAGCTCTTTGTCACTTGATCTAAAAGTCTAGACTTATAATCTGATTGTCTATTAACAAATCCCTGTGCTCCACCATGCTCATTGTATTGAGAACCAGCAATTGCATCACGACCAGTTGAATCAAAGAAACCGTAAGTTGGTAATCTTTTAGCGTTTCCAATACTTGCCTTAACTTCATCACCATCACCCTTGAGATAATTTCCCATACTATCCCAACCTTCGCCATAGGTAACGATTTTAGGGTCAATTTTATTTAGAGCTGTGCGTACATCCGATAATGTTTTTGTATCAAGGTCACTCATAGCATCAAATCGGAAACCATCAATACCATATTCAGTCGCCCAGTACACAACAGAATTTACAATATACTGACGCATCATACGAGAATTTGAACGAACCGCATTTCCAACACCAACATCGTTATTCATAGCGCCATCGCCGTTGACAGCATAGTAATACCCCGGAACCGTCCATTCAAATGGGTTACGTTGACCATCAAAAAGATGATTATAAACAACGTCTAGGACGACATTGATTCCCGCATTATGAAGCCCTTGAACCATTTTTTTCAACTCTTCAATACGCACCTCTGGTTTACTTGGATCACTCGAATAAGAACCATCTGGTGCATTATAATTTTTAGGATCATAGCCCCAGTTTTGTTGATTGTTATGAACACCATCCTTTTCTTTTTCAGCTAATTTAGTATTATCCTCTTCGCTCGGAAGTAATTCTGGGACCGATTGAAAGTCATTGACAGGCATGATTTGGACATATTTGACACCCGTATATTTAAGGTAATTTAAACCAGTTAATTTACCCTTATCTGTTTTCGTATCCTCAATAACTCCTAGGAAATTCCCTCTATTTTTTACGGACACACCTGATTTTTCATCGATTGAAAAATCACGCACATCCATTTCCATCACACTTAATTCTGATAAAGAAGAAACTCGCTTAGCATTACTTTGTGTGACTTTACCATATTTACTTGGATTTAAAATAACTGAACGAGATCCATTTTGTGTCAAAGCGACTGAATAAGGATCTTGAGTTTGAACTTTTTGATAAACTTGTTCTTGAGGAATAATTTCACTATTTAAATCACTTTGATCTTTATGCACTACAGCATCACTGGCATAAAAGGAAGCAACCTCTTCCCACTTAGCTTCACGCTCTCCAAGAATAGCGTCTTTTACTCCATTTAGGACTTTTCCTGTTTTTGAATTACGGTAGATATAATAATCGTGTACCCAAGTATTATCATTTACTTTTTTCTTCTTATCTTCAGCCTGAATAAAATACGCATTTGGAATTTCTAATTCATAATCATAGGATAGCTTTTCAGCTGTTGATAGACCATGTTTCTTTAAAATTTCTTGAGTTAAATCAGCTGTCCAAACACCTACTGTATTTTTTTGATAATTATCCTGATTACTTACTGTCCCACGCTTCATATCAATTTGGAAGATGCGTTCAGAATTATATCCAGCTTCCGTTTTATAAATGTTCACTTTAACTGATTTAGCTGTAGGTGCCCAAAGGTTGAGACGAGCTTCGCCAGTCTCTTCATTCAGTGTCGCTCCCAATCGTCCAAGAGAACCAACTGTTTTAAAATTATCTGGTTCGCTGGTATCAACAACCTTATCTTCATAGGCAAACATCTTATCAAAATTCTCTTCTTGCGCAGAGGTTTGTGTATACCAGCTCTTCTTACCAGAATTAGTAGATTTATCTTTTCCAATGTACACATGAGTCGGTGCAAACTCATTAACTGTGGCTACCATGTTACCTGTTTGTTTAACTGCACCATTATTCCATCCCTGACCTTTGGTAATAATATAATTGAGATAAGTTTTTTCAGGCTTAACATTCAGAGTTATTTCATGCTTGCCATTGTTATTAGTCAATTCATTAAACTTGTCATCTTGTTCAGCAATCCCAGTTCCCCAAACCCAAGCATAATACTTAGCATTATTATCATCCGTTTCAAAATGGATTGTCACTGGCTTCTTTTCGCTAAATTGCTCAATCTTAAATTCCTTTGTCTCTTCAACAGGTTCAGAAGTTGAAGCCGATCGAACACTTCTTGGAGCAGGTGTTGATTTATCCTCCGACGAAGGTGTTAGACTCGCTGCCACTGGGGTTCCTTCTGATGACATTGGTACAGCAGCTGTTTCTGAAGCTGGATCGTTTGAAACTGTAGCAATTGTTTCGGTTTTAGGCGTTACAGCCTCCACATCACTTTCAGGTCCAGTAGAGGGAGTTCCTCCTATGCTTCCATTCTCACCTGTGGATGAATTTGAATTAACGACTGCTGAAGAAACTGTATTTGTTTCACTACTGGCAGAAACCGTTTGCGTTTCAATTATAAAACTTGTAGCAGTAATAATAGTAGCACCAAATAACCATTTCTTGCCTGATTTCCACATCCTAAAACCATTTATTTTTTTATCTAAAAATTTATTATTCTTTGACATAAGTGTCTCCAATCTCAATATTACACAACTATTATGCAAGCGCTTTCTCTATTTGTCAAGAGATTTTATAACAATAAAACATTTTCACTTGTTTCCGTTTATTTTTCAACAATTAACAATAGTTTACCGAAATTTCTCTGAAAAATGTTGATTTATAAAACCGACAAAAAGCCTCGATAACATCGAGACTTTTGTAATGGATATTATCTAGTAGGTGACAACCTGATACTAGATAGCATTTTTATCTTGCCCAAGAGCGCGCTGAACAATTTTTACCAATTCAACAATGACAAAGGCAAGGAAGCTTCCAATAAGAACAACCAACCATTGGCTCACATCAAGATGAGATACGTGGAAGATTTTCTCTAGGAACGGTATTGTTAGGGTCGCTACGAGAAGTAAGAGAGAACCAACAATCGCCCAGTTAAACATCCTGTTTTTAAATGGCCCAACGGTAAAGACAGATTGGTAAACAGACTTAACGTTAAAGGCATGTACCAATTGGATGAGACCAAGTGTTGCATAGGCCATAGTAAGGGCATCTGCGTGGATGGCATGATAGTCACCAACGTGAACTGGGTTTGCGATGGCATATCCATACACGCCAAGTACCAAAGCACCTTGCATCAATCCTTGGTAAGCGACGGCACCAAGCACACCACCTGAGAAGAAGCTTGAGTTACGTCCACGAGGTTTGTGTTTCATCACACCTGGTTCAGCAGGCTCCATACCAAGAGCGATAGCTGGAAGGGTATCTGTTACCAAGTTAATCCAAAGAAGATGAACTGGCTCCAAAACATCCCAACCAAATAGGGTTGCAAGGAAGATGGTCAATACTTCAGCGATGTTAGCTGAAAGCAAATATTGAACTGTTTTTTGGATGTTTGAGAAGACTTTACGTCCTTCTTCAACCGCAACGATAATTGTTGCAAAGTTATCGTCAGCAAGGACCATGTCAGAAGCCCCTTTAGATACTTCTGTACCAGTGATCCCCATACCGATACCAATATCAGCAGTTTTAAGAGATGGCGCATCGTTCACACCGTCACCAGTCATGGCCACGACTTTACCTTCATTTTGCCATGCTTTTACGATACGAACCTTGTGCTCTGGAGACACACGCGCATACACTGAATACTGTTTGAAAACTTTTTGGAATTCTTCATCTGATAATTCATTCAACTCTGCACCAGTAAATACATGGTCTTCTGTATCATTTGGATCGATGATTCCAAGACGTTTAGCAATCGCTTCCGCAGTGTCTTGGTGGTCACCTGTGATCATGATTGGACGGATACCAGCTTCTTTGGCAACGGTAACGGCTTGCGCAGCTTCTGGACGTTCTGGGTCAATCATACCGACCAAACCAGCAAAGACAAGGCCATTTTCAACAACTTCTGTTTCAAGTGTTGGAATGGTTGACTCGTATTTATAAGCCATCATCAACACACGAAGTGCTTCTTTAGCAAGTGATTTATTTGTTGCAAGAATAGCTTCTTTATCAGCAGCGGTAATTGGACGAACTGTGCCATTGTCTTCAATTTGAGTCACACGTTTCAATAACTGGTCTGGAGCACCTTTAACAGCAACAAGGTATTTGTCATCAGTCAATTTATGAATCGTTGACATCAATTTACGATCAGAGTCAAATGGTAATTCTGCCACACGTGGTTCAGCTTTCAGCATATCACGCACATCAAAAGCATGGTCAAAACCAAATTGAACAAGCGCAGTCTCTGTTGGGTCACCAATTAGCTTGCCATTTTGGTCAACTTTGGTATCGTTGGCAAAGTTCATAACGCGAAGCGTCATATTATCATCCGATATATCATCTGCCGCTTCAAAGACTTGACCGTTGTAGTACACTTTTTCAACTGTCATTTGGTTCATCGTCAACGTACCAGTCTTGTCTGATGCGATAATTTCTGTTGAACCAAGCGTTTCAACGGCTGGTAATTGACGAATGATGGAGTTTCGTTTCGCAAGAACTTGAGTTCCCATTGAAAGAACAATGGTAACTACGGCTGGGAGTCCTTCAGGAATTGCTGCTACTGCAAGAGCTACCGCAGTCATAAGGTTTTCAAGCGCCGCTTCTCCTAAAGTAAGACCTGGGTCACGACGGAACATACCCACCACGAAAGTAATCGCTGCAATTACAAGAACAGCATAGGTCAATACTTTAGACAAGTGGTGCAAATTTTGTTTGAGCGGTGTATCCGTCTCTTCGGCATTAGCAAGCATGCTAGCAATATGACCAACCTCTGTGTACATACCAGTGTTTGTAACAACACCAATACCTCGTCCGTAAGTAACGTTTGAGTTTTGATAACCCATGTTGACACGATCACCGAGACCTGCATCTTCAGCAAGTGTCACATCTAAGTTTTTCTCAACCGGCACAGATTCACCTGTAAGAGCAGCTTCTTCAATTTTAAGCGAAGCAGCATCTAACAAACGCATATCAGCTGGTACCACATCACCCGCTTCAAGCATGACAATATCACCAGGCACTAAATCTTTTGAATCAACCTCTGTGACATGACCATCACGACGAACACGCGCTACCGGACTAGACATTGACTTAAGCGCATCAATCGCGGCTTCTGCTTGTCCTTCTTGGTAAACCCCAAAAGCAGCATTTAAGACTACTACGAGCAAGATGATAATGGCATCTGTTAAACCGTGCATTCCTTCTGTCACAACAGATAAAGCTGCCGCACCAAGAAGAATAAGAATCATCAAATCCTTGAATTGATCCAAGAATTTTTGCCAGATGGTGCGTTTTTCGCCCTCATCAAGTTCATTGTGGCCATAAGTAGCCAAACGTTTTGCTGCTTCGTCGCTTGTCAAACCTTTTTTAGTAGTTTGCAAAGCTTCCAGAACAGCTTCTTCTGTCTGCGTGTAATACGCCTGACGGTTTTGTTCCTTAGACATTGTGTCTCCTCCTTTGGTCTTTTCAAAATAAAAAGACCTGTTTTACTCCAAACAAGTCTCGCGGTTTAAGATTATGCCGGAAATTGCTTTCGTAATGACGACATAATCACGGGGAAACCCGTCTGCTACTCCCTTGATACTTTTCTATTATACCAAAAGACATAAAAAAAACAAGATTTTAATGTTTTTTCAACAGATGATCACATCTTTACTGGTATCTCAACCTTCTCTTTTTGTATAGTAATAACAGATTGACGCAGTAGTTGATTAGCGGTCTGCAACTTTAAGGGTCCACCTAAAATAGTCCACTGGACTATTTTAGTACCACGCAACCGTTAGCGGCCATCCTATACGAATGTGATGAACGTCGTTCATCTTATTTCCAACCTCCAAAGTTCTCCCAGACCTTAACGATTGAGACGAACTTCGTTCCCCTTATTCCCCACCTCAAAAGGTTCCCCAAACCTTTTGAGCTATACGGAGGTGGTGAAAGTGTTCAGTGGACAGTTTCAGCCTGAGCTTAGAAATCAGAGAGCGAGGGGAAGTCAAGACTTCGAAATCATGACTTCTTATACGAAGACTTCAAAAAGCCCTCACTGAGGGTATAGCACTTAGCGAGGGCTCTGCCTATTGGTTGTCATTGTTTTGTGGGTGTGAGCTCCGCCATCGTGCTGGTTTGTTCCACTCTCTTAATATTTTTGACAATTTATTTTATGTGCCGTTGTCTCCAAAGAGTGATCATTTTTTCAAAGAATGAACTTATCATTATTAGGAAAGTGCCTAGCAATAACCAATAGTGGGAAACAATTTCACCCGTTTTGGGTAATGTTTTTTCTGATTGGTTACTTTGAGATACTGCATTTCTTGATGACATGCCTGCTTCAATAGCACCTACTGGCGAAAATTCTTGTTTTTTAGGAGTTGATAGTTGCTTCTTTGAATCATCTTTTCTTCCTGCATCATCTTGACTATTACTTCCTTGCCATTCTTTAGCAGCGTCTTTCACAGCTTCAAATATGGCTTGGCGGTGATAGACTGCTTTTGGTACTGTTCGGATTTGTACGATTTCAGTTAATGCTTTTGTCCGAATATCGTCAACCGTAAGACCTTCATAATCAGGTAAACTTTCTAGTGCCAAGACATGATACCCTTCATTATCTTCATCAACATTGACAACTGGATTACCATATGAATCTAACTGCCCTTGACCGATGCTAGTACTGCGGTCCAAGATATAAATAATAGTTCCCTTAGCATCTAAATAGACATTTAATCCAATATAGTATTCAGGCAATGGAAGCGGACTCTTAAATTGGTAGACACCTTGAACGAGACTTGCGTTGGCCAAAATCCCCTTACCATTTACTAATCCTGTTAAGAGGAACAGTTCTTTCTCCAATCGTGATACTTGTTCTAATGATAAGGCACTATTGTTATAAGAACGTAGGGCATAAGCATATTTTTCTTGCAATAATGACACATTAGGAGACATAACAAAACCATTTATGGCAGCTTCTGCTTCTTTCATTCGACGATCTAATGCTAAGCGTCCCATGAAAAAGCGACTGTTCTGGATGTATTGCCATTGTTCTCCTTGACGTAACTCTTTTTTCGTCAGCAAATCGTCACCTTGACGTATGATATCTTTAAATTGCTGTTGGGTAGAGGCGCGTAAGGTTAACAAATCAATACCTCTCAACTCTGCTACCAAGTCAGATAAAGTATCACGGTTGGTCGCCATTCTATCTGGATTGATGACATGACCTTCCCCATCTGGTAGGTGACTTTCGATATCGCCTACTATATGAATGTTCACTCGCTTCCCATCGACACCGTTTTGAGTAAAAGCATTGAAGGCAATTCGTTCAACTGTTTCAGGTAATTGCAATTTGCTCAGTTGGTTGGCATGAAAAGCTTCTTCTTTGATGTCTCGTAAATGAGTTGGTAATATCACTTCTTCTAAGCGATTATCCGCAAAAACTTGAACGGATAAGATCTGTATTTTGTCTAAATGATTCATATCAATCTTTGTCAAAGCATTAGATAAGAATGACATCTCTCCTATTTCCTCTACACGATTACCTAAGAAGAGTAATGCCTGCGCCCCATTTTGACGAAAAGCAGAGCGACCAATCTGTTTAACAGCCGGTGGAATCACAATTGCTGATACATGATTGATATGGAAAGCCGCATCACCAATACTTTGTAGCGAATCTGGCATATCTAAAATCGAGATACGATTATTCATGAAAGCCCCTGCACCGATTGACACTACACTTTCTCCCAAAGCCAGTGACTCAATCCGGTTCGACTGAAAGGCAAACTCTCCGATTTTTTGAATACTATTTGGTAAAACAACTTCTTCCAAATCGTATTTTCGAAGACTTTGCTGGTCAAAATCAACGTTACGAAAAGCATTTGCAGCGATTTCAGTCACCATTTGATTACCATAGCGATCTGGAATTTCCAATTTTTTTAAATGTTTCACTTTTTGTTTTCCTTGCTCTGAAAAACCAAGGATGACTGAACCTTGAAACTGGAAATCTTCTACTTGCCAACGACTATAATCAAGTTGTCCAGCTGGAGTCTGAAGGTGCTTACCTGGATTGACATAAGCGGCTTCTGTTTTGAGCTTATTAGGGTTCTTACCATCACTTGTTAGTAACACCACGTGATTGCCGTAGCGATCATCTCCAGGATTTCCTGTAAATGCTTCTTGTCCAATGGTTTCCAGATTATTTGGAAGAACAACCTGTGTCAGATCATTATCCTGAAAAGCAGCTTCGCCAATCACTTTGAGCGATGTTCCTTTAAACGCCAGTTCTTGTAACCGATTCGATTTGAAAGAACGCTCCCCCAGATAAGTCAACTGATTAGGCAATACCAACTCACCAGATAAACGATTATCAAAGAATGCCATGTCTCCAATATGTATCACTCCTGATGGTAGTTCAATGCTGCGCAATGCCATGTGAGCAAAGGCATAATCTGAAATATGTTTTAAGCTTTTTGGCAACATAACTTCCCTAACGTTCTTATGATCTGCAAAAGCATCCGCACCAATATGGGTATACCCTTCTGGAATAGTAATTTTCGTTAGGATATAGGCATTGATGGATTCCCCCTCCGTGAAAATGTCATTACCATCAGCATCTAACTGATCTATTTTCCCATGTTCGCCAATACGGCTAGTATAATCTGCAATGACTGTTTTTTTATCTGGGGCAAAGGCAAAACTAGCTACACGCTTTAGGGCTGTACCATCTGTTCCATATTGAGGTAATACCAAGTGGTCAGTATGACTAAGTTTTTTAGCTCCCTCTGCCGAAAGACCAACAAGACAATCACCATGCGTAATAAAATCACCGTTCTTCCAAATCGAAATCGAATCAACTGGTGTTTTCTTCTCTGATGAAGGAGTTGTGTCCCTTTCTACAGCGGTTTTCTTTCCCACTTTATGATCAGTTAAGAAATCTTTTGCCTCTTCTGATACCCCTTGATGCGATCTGCTAGGAACCTCTGGTTCCTTCTCCTCAAACCAGTCATCCTCAGTTGTCGAATTGGGTTCCACTGTTTGCGACAATTCTTTTTTAGACTCTGGCACCACATCTGCAACTAAATCAACTACCTCAGCAGAAATCTCTCTTTTATCAGTTCGATTTTGTTTCGGCGTCACACGAGTGTCTCCTTCCTCTGAAGGTCCTGATAATGGCTCTGTATTTTGAGGTTTAGATGACTCATCACCAAATAAATCGTCGACTTCTTCAGCTACCTCACTATTTTCCAAGGTCGTTTTAGATGTCGTTCTTGAATCATCTCTATCATCGAACCAATCACTATCAGTATCAACCAGTTGATTTGAGGCTGTCGCCTCTTTTTCCAGGCCAGATACCTCTTCAGCTGCTATACCGGTAGCCATCATTGCAATTACTGCCAATGCCACGGATTGTTTTTTCATGTTATATCCTTTCATTTATTGTGATACTATTGATTAATCTTTAATTTAACTAGCAATTAATTGCCAAATGTTGAAGCTTCATTTTAAAACCTATCATACCACATCAGAAATTTATAATCAATAATAATTTAGGTTTGACTATTTTATATATTAGGCAAACCTATATCTTTTGAATTTTAACAATCCAAATTTTCTAAAAAAGTCAATATCAGTTTCGCAAAAAAAAGTGTACCAAATCTTCTTCTGCCAACTGTGGATTGAAAAAATATTCCAGCCTATTAATTATAGCAGTAAGCCTTTGAACCAGTGATTGAACTCTTTTTTATTTTTAATTACTCACCTTAAACCATTCCTAGATTTGCCTCGCTCTATTGTTTTTAAGTGCAAACCTAAAATCATTTTAATGCCATACAATCATTATCAAGCACTTTATTTCTGCCATCAGAAGGGGACTAATCAATTTTTAATCGTTAAATTGATAGTCCTAACACTATTCTATTAGAATGTGAGGTCAAATTCTCAGTTTTTCATTTACAAGTCCTAAAAATAGGGTTAGAATAATAATATGAATATGATGTTTTATAAAATTTTAGCTGCTGCCTTTCTTTTTTTAACACCACTCTTTGGACTGGCTTTGGTCAAACTCTTTGGTTTGGAACGGTTTAAAATTAATTTTGCCGATTTAGCTTTACCAGTTCTTATGTTTGAAATTGTCATGGTATCTCAAAAGTTTTTCGTCCATTCTTATCTTCCACACTATCTAATTGTTTTAGCCCTCGTTGCTATTGGAGTAGTTTATTGGCTGTTTCGAAAGGATGGGGAACATTTTTCTTACCGTCGCTTTTTTAAATTTTTCTGGAGATTGAGCTTTATCTTTAGTTTCTTCTTTTATTTAGCGGTAGTTATTGCTGTATTTGTTTTTTAAAAAAAAGTCTGCCCAGAATTACTTCTGGACAGACTTTTTTTATTTTTAGCGAATACTATTCATGAATTTCCAATGGTAGTCCATCTGGATCAAAGAAGAAAGCCATTTTCTTCCCATCAAAATCATCGTAGCGCAAGGTTTCATGTGGGATACCAAGTCGATCAAATTCTGATAAACAAACCTCGACATCTTCAACTTTAAAAGCTAAATGTCGTAATCCAGTATGTTCTGGATTGGGCATAGCAGGGCGTTTGGGTGCATTTGGTTTGATAAAGATTTCTAAGGTCAACTGACCTTTTTTCACATTGAAAAGAATGTCATTTTTTTCAGGACGAATATGTTCATCCAATTGTTCAAATCCCAAATAGTCGACGTAAAATTGTCGTGTTTTTTCATAGTTACTTCCAATAATCGCAACATGGTGGACAATATCTAATGTCATTGTTCTAAGACCTTTCTTGGTTTCGTTCCTTCTGCTGGTCCGATAACGCCTGCTTCTTCTAATTCTTCCATGAGACGAGTGGCACGGTTAAAACCAACTTGCAAACGTCGTTGTAACATTGAAGCACTCGCTTTTTGTGTTTCAATGACCATAGCTTTTGCTTCTGCAAAGAGAGGGTCTCCTTCAGAAGCTCCGCTTTCTCCATCAAAACCACCGTCAGCTTCTGATACTTCTCCAGGATCAAATGATTCATCGTAGTCAGCCTCTGCTTGATTTTTGACAAAGTTGACAATACGCTCAACATCGTCATCTGAAATAAAAGATCCCTGTAAACGAATCGGTGCAGACTCACCGATAGGATGAAAGAGCATGTCTCCTCTACCAAGGAGTTTTTCTGCCCCATTTTCACCCAAAATGGTACGTGAATCTGTTCCTGATGCTACGGCAAATGCAACACGCGATGGCACATTAGCCTTGATTAAACCGCTGATAACATCCACGGATGGACGCTGAGTTGCCAAAATCATATGAATACCTGCCGCACGCGCCTTTTGTCCTAGTCGGATAATAGCATCTTCGACTTCTTTGCTAGCAACCATCATCAAGTCCGCCAACTCATCGACGATCACCACAATTAGTGGTAGTGGCACCTGTTTTTCTTGAGAAGTCGCGCTATGTTCAGCTACTTTAGCATTATAGCCCGCAATATTACGAACACCGATATGACTAAATAACTCATAGCGGTTTTCCATTTCTTGAACAACTTTCTGCAAGGCCTTACTTGCCTTACGTGGGTTGGTTACAACGGGAATTAAGAGATGGGGAATGTCATTATAGACAGACAGTTCAACCATCTTAGGATCAATCATCATAAACTTGACTTCATCAGGTCTGGCTTTCATGAGAATTGATGAGATAATGCCATTAACGGCAACCGATTTACCAGAACCAGTCGAACCTGCCACCAAAAGGTGAGGCATTTTCGCAAGGTCAAAAGATTTAGCTGTGCCATTAACTGCTTTTCCAAGTGGAATTTCTAAGAGATTTTCAGGTTTGGTATCTGATTGTTCCCATAATTCACGGAAAGAAACAGTGGCAATTTCTGAGTTAGGCACTTCAATACCTACTAAGGACTTACCTGGAATCGGTGCCTCAATACGCACATCCTTAGCTGCAAGAGCTAGCGCCAAATCATCAGCTAGATTAGAAATACGATTAACACGGACCCCGACTGCTGGTTTTAATTCATAGCGAGTAACAGACGGTCCAATTTCTGCTCGTTCAACCTTGACTTCAATCCCAAAACTTCTAAAGGTCTCTTCTAGAGTTTTGATATTCTGACGCACAATGTATTTTTCTTTTGATTGATTTTTTGGCTTATCAGGTGCAAAAAGGTCAATGGAAGGTAATTTATAAAGAAGGATAGCTTTTTTCGGTGAGAAATCAACCGTAACAGGATCGTCATCATCTTCTTTAGTAGGTGAAGGCAACGGCTCTTGAGGCTGAACCTCTAATAAGCTATCAACATCATAAACCTCATCATCAAGTTGGTAGCCGACAATTTCTGGTTCAAAATCATTTTCGACCTCCACTTGATTTACGGGAACGTTCTCTGTCTCAAAAATCTCTCCCGTCTCTTCATCATAGGCTAATTCTGCCAGACTAGCTTCTTCTTCCAGTCTAGCTTGTTCTTGAGCGGCTGCCTCTTGCTGCAATCGTTTTTCTTCTTGACGGATAAAACGCTCTTGACGTCTTAACTCAGCCTTGCTCTGCCATTTATCAAAAGCTTGCGCAGAAAATTGAGACAAATCATGGACATCCCAAGGACTCATTAAAAATAAACCTAATAGAATAAACAAGGTCCCAATCATAAAGGTACCTATATTTGTGACAAGAAAAGACACTGGAGCATATAGGATAGCGCCCAGCATACCACCACCAACAAAGTTTTTGACTTCAAAGGATGATAAATCTCTAACGAGCAGCGCGATTGTAGTTTTAAAAATATCCTTTCCCGCAAAAGCTTTCATGGTGAATAACCAAGCATGCCACTCCATCAGAAGACCAATCATTAAAATAACAAAGCCACTAACTAATCCTTCAACCTTGCGGAAAAATTTAAAGCCAGTCAAATAAATCATGGTACAAAAAAGAACGAGATAGGCTAAACTTCCTACTAAGAATCGAGCTATATTATAGAGTGTTACACCAAAAATACCAATTCGAAAGACAGCAAAAATCGAAAAAAGGACAACAATAACAGCTGTAATCAACCGTTGAGTCGCCTGACTTTTTTCATAATCTGCCTTAGTCTGACGCTTGGTAGAACGTTTTGTAGAATTTTTTCGAGTATTTGACATATCATTATTATATCACGTTTTTCTCGTTTTGAGGAATAAGACTCATTGATCATTATTTACCAAAAAAGAGACGAGCTTTCTAAAAGAAGTCGCTCATCTCTTATATCCATTATTCAGAATACTTATAGGTTAAAAAATATTCCCCATTTTTCTCTGTGAAAGTAAGGTTAACATCAGATAATTTTCCTGCATCAGCTGACCAATCAGTGTAATAAAGATTAAGCTCTCTGGTAAAACCATCACCATAATTTGACAATATGTATTCTGCAAATGTGGGTTTCCCATATTTTGAATTGATATCTTTCCATGAGCTCCCCAATTCTGGACGACTATAATCCCCTTCTATCAGTTTATCAAAATCTTCTTTTGTCCAAGTAGATTTATAGGCTTCCTCAGCTACTATTTTAATATCTTTCGCTTCAGTTGCCATATAGCCATGGTTTAGCACCCAATCTCCTAATTCATTTCGCACAAAAGATAGGTCAACATATTTGCTGTGAGTTTCATCACTATAAACGAGAGTTAAATAACCATCTGAATAGGTAGCCTCATTAGCTTTTCCATATTTGTCAACAACCTCTTCTACTGTGATAATTGAAGTGATTGTATCTGGTTCAAAATCTAAGGATTTAAATTTTTCCTCTGTCCAATGAAAGGGCGCTTCTGAATCAACATAAAGAGTACCATCAAATGTTCCTTCAAAAATATCCTCCTCGCTATAGTCCCAATCTGCATCAAAACTGCTCTGAGCAATACTTTCAAACCTCTCTAAAGTGGCATGATAAAGCCCAACACTAGTCGCGATAACTAGAGCTCCTATGGCTAATGGCAAAGCAATCACTGATAGGATTTTCTTTTTCTTCTTAAAATTAACCGCTAAGCTCACAATTCCTAATGTTAGTGAAGCAAGAGATAATATTAAAAGTAACAAAGGTGACTTAACCACTAGACTCAAAAGAATCGTCAGGCCAGATATAACAAATGACACAATAGGTAAAGCAATGATTTCCTTGCTAGGTTCTAGAATAACTTTTTCAGCTGATTTATGACTAGAAGATGTATTACCAGATTTCTCAATATCCTCTAAAAAAGGAACAGAAATCGCTTCGTCATCATCAGGTGTTACCATTTTATCTGCGACAGCACTTTCTTCAAAAATCTTACCTTCAGAAATCGGTAAAATAGCTTTTGGGTTAAAAAGACTCTTCTCAGCTGCTAAAATCTCTATCTCTGTTGGCATACGGCCAACGACTACTTCAAACAACTGACACCATTCTTCTCTTGTTTTCATACCATTCTCCTTAATAACTTTTTTCTATTATAACATATCAAATACTCTCACTTATCATTTTAAGCTAATAAGATCACTTTTATGGTAAAATAAAGAGTAATTCAATAGTTAAGGAGAATATATGACTAAATCTAAATATTTTAAAGTGTCTATGCTCGCGCTAGCATCTTTAACCATCCTTTCAGGCTGCCAACAACTCGACCGTGCTATCAAAGGAGACGACTATGTTGATGCTCAGCTTGATAAACAAAAATCTGAAGAGCGCATCAAAAAACTGAATCAAGCAGATGTTGTTTTTCCACAACTTTCCACAGAAGTTGCTAAGGATGAGGCTTCTGTTATCATGCATACTAGCAAGGGTGATCTTACAATCAAACTCTTTCCCAAAGAAGCGCCTTTAGCTGTTGAAAACTTTTTGACTCATGCTAAGGAAGGTTACTACGACAATGTTATTTTCCACCGTGTCATCAATGATTTCATGATTCAAGCAGGTGACCCTCAGGGCAATGGTACTGGTGGAGAATCAATCTGGAAAGATAAAGACAGTAAGATTGATAGTGGTTTCGGATTTAAAAATGAAATTTCGGATTATGTGTATAATCTTCGCGGAGCACTTTCTATGGCTAATGCTGGACCAGACACTAATGGCAGCCAATTCTTTATCGTCCAAAATAAACAAGATTGGTCTACACAGTTAGACCCAAGTTACTACCCAGAAAAAATCATTGAAGCCTATAAAAAAGGCGGTTTCCCAAATGTATCTGGTGGAGACGGTAACTATACTGTCTTTGGTCAAGTTATAAAAGGGATGGACGTTGTTGATAGTATCGCTGCTGTTGAAACCAAAGAAGCTGACAAGCCTGTCGAAGATGTGATTATCAAATCAATTGAAGTGACTAAAGATTATCAGTTTAAGTAGAAATAAGCTATTAACTGAGATAAGATAGTATTAATAACTATCCTATCTCTTTTTCTTTTAGAAAAAGATTAACTCACTCTGAAGTATCCTGTCTTGAAATAGGACACATTGATTATAACAATTGGTTAAAACATGCTAAAAAATTTCAAAATACCTATTGACATTATATATATAATGCGCTTAGGAGGAATAATATATGAAATTTTTTGGTAAAATGGTAGCTAACAAATTAGCTACTGTAGTAGTGTTACTAATCATTTTAGTAGGCTTGGGCTGTTTTTTTACTTGGAAAACAAATAAATTTAATGGAACTGTCAATGCTCAGTATAATTTTGTCCTCAAAAAATTCACAAAGGAAAATCAGTTACTCGTAGCTGGTGCAGAGTGGGAAACAACTCGTAATCAGAACTTTGAATCTGAGGCTACAAAGAAGTGGCCAAAATGGACAGCTTTTTTCAAAGATTTAATTATCAGCCGAGATATCGAAGTCAAAGTTCCAGTAAAGACAGAATTTAAACTTGATTTAACACAACTAAATCAAGATGATATCGAACTCAACGATAATGTTCTAACTTTCAAATCACCTTTGACAGTCAATGTTGATAGTCAACAAGATGGTACTCCTGATATTGTTAGCACCTCTTCTGGAATTGTTGATAAGGCTGTTGACCTTCTTACTGCTAGCAAAAAAGCAATGGATTTTCTAGAAGAAAAAGCCCAAGAAACAGTATATGAAACTAGCCAAGAGGCTATAAGGGATCGTGAACGTCAGGAAAAAGTTGCTAAATATGCAGCTGAAAATCTTGAAAAACTACTCAATTTAGATAATCAAAATCAAGAAGACATCGATGTTCAAATCTCTGTTTCTGACCTAACGTTTAAAAATATAGATCCTAAAAAATAGCTAAATAAGCTAAAATAATTTTTCTCAAAGTTGACAAAGTTCCTAATCTCTGATATATTATTGTTTGGGCACCTCTTCAGAGGTCAGAAAAAAGCTCCCTAGTTTCTAGGGAGCTATTTTTGTTTTTTACAACGTTTTAGTCTTAAACATTATTAAAAGCTCCCATTTTAGTCGTCACCTTTTATCTCCTACGAGATAAGTTACTTTCTATTTATATTATGGAGGATATTTCAAGATGATTCAACAAGCTTTTAGCTCTGAACACTATTTAAACCTACAACGTGACCATATTCTTGAGAGAATTGCGCAATTTGATGGCAAACTCTATATGGAATTTGGTGGTAAGATGCTTGAAGATTTTCATGCAGCCCGTGTGTTACCCGGCTATGAGCCTGATAATAAAATCAAACTCCTACACGAACTCCGTGAGCAAGTTGAAATTGTAATTGCTATCAATGCTAGTAACATTGAGCATTCTAAAGCCAGAGGAGACCTAGGTATTTCTTACGACCAAGAAGTCTTTCGTCTCATTGATAAGTTCAATGACCTAGATATCTTTGTAGGTTCTGTCGTTATTACACAATACTCTGGTCAACCTGCAGCTGATGCCTTCCGTAAAGAACTTGATAAACACGGCATCGCCTCTTACCTCCATTATCCAATCGCTGGATATCCAACAGCCATTGATCATATTATTTCACCTGAAGGAATGGGGAAAAATGACTATATCCAGACTAGCCGTAACCTCATTGTCGTAACTGCACCAGGTCCAGGTTCTGGTAAATTAGCAACATGTATTTCCCAACTTTATCACGATCAAATCAATGGTGTCACTTCTGGTTACGCTAAATTTGAAACCTTCCCTGTTTGGAACTTACCACTACACCACCCTGTTAACCTTGCCTATGAAGCTGCAACAGCAGACCTTGATGATGTTAACATGATTGATCCTTTCCACTTGGAGACCTACGGTAAAACAACTGTCAACTACAACCGTGATATTGAAATTTTCCCTGTGGTTAAGCGCATGCTCGAACGTATCCTAGGAAGCTCACCATACGCTTCTCCTACCGATATGGGAGTTAATATGGTCGGCTTTGCCATTACTGATAACGAAGCTGCTAAAGAGGCTTCTAAGCAAGAAATTATCCGTCGCTACTATCAAACCCTTGTTGAATTCAAGGCAGAGCGCGTTGGTGAAACTGCTGTTAAGAAGATTGAACTTCTGATGAATGACCTTGGTATTTCTCCTTTGGATCGTTTGGTGACAAAAGCTGCGCGTGAAAAAGCTGAGTTGACTGGTGCACCTGCTTTGGCTATGGAATTACCAAATGGACAAATCGTCACCGGTAAAACCTCAGAACTCTTTGGACCATCTGCCGCAGTTATTGTCAATGGTATCAAAGCCCTTGCTGGCATTGCTAAAGACACTCATTTAATCGAACCTGAGTATGTCAAACCAATCCAAAACCTTAAACTGAGCCATTTAGGAAATCGCAACCCACGTCTTCACTCTAGCGAGCTATTGATTGCCCTTGCCATTACAGCTATGAATAACGAAGAAGCTAATAAAGCTATGAAGGAACTTGGCAACTTAAAAGGCAGTGAAGTTCACTCAACTGTAAACCTGCCAGAAGAAGATAAAAACGTCTTCCGTAAACTCGGTATCAATGTTACCTTTGACCCAATTTACCAAAAAGACAAGCTCTTCAGAAAATAAAGCATGCTAAAAAAACTCAGGACTAAAACGTTTACAACAGACGTAGTTCTGAGTTTTTTAGCAATCAACACTTCAATTACCTTAACAGAAAACACTTTAAAGATTTATCTAGCCATCTTAGTAGTTTATTCTCCTTGTATTATCGGTTGGTCGAACTTACTCCGGAAATTAAATTGATACTAATCAATTTCCCTTTTTTACATTTCAAGCGTTGACTACACTCTCGCTTTCTAATATATCAGTTTGGACTTTAATAGTTTTTACACAGGCTGTCACACGACTTAAGACAAGTCGTTTAATCATAGCTAACTTTTATTCCATTCACTATAACTTTGAAATAGCAAAAAGAACTCAGTATCTTGGCATACTGAGTTCTTAAGGTAAATCTATGGCATCTATGATTAGAGAAAATAATTACTGATGTTATGGCTAAAAACATCTTGAGTAATCTTCCTGTCGTTTTGCTTACACTCAAAACGACTAGAATAAGCATAAAAGGAGTGATGTGCTACCAACTTGCTTTTGTCACACCTGGAATTTGTCCCTTATGAGCTAACTGGCGGAAATTAATACGACTCATTCCAAATTTTCGCATATAGGCATGAGGACGTCCATCAATTAAATCACGATTCTTCAAACGATTTGGGTTTGAATCACGTGGCAAACGACGAAGTGCTTCATAATCACCGGCAGCTTTTAGCTCTCTACGCAAATCAGCATAGCGTTCAACAAGTTCCTGCTGTTTTTTAAATTTAGCAATTTTTGATTTTTTTGCCATCTTTTTCCCTTTCTAAATTTTTCTGCTATCAATAGATACTAGCATTTTAATTAACGAGTTAATTAAAATACTCTTTTATTATAACGTAAATTTTCCAAATTGCAAGCAAAAACTATTAACTGGTTAATTATTTTTTTGAGTATTTTTGAGTTTTTATTTCCTCGCTCAAAAAAAACTACCCTTTCGAGTAGCTTTTGTGTCTTATCGCACTTCTGCTCCAACGTTTTCAACAAGAGCTTTAGTGATTTTTTCCATGTAACCTGCGACTTCTTCGTCGGTGAGGCTATCGGTTGGATTTTGGAAAGTAAGGCTATAAGCCATTGATTTCTTATCGTCACCAAGATTTGCACCGGCATACACGTCAAAGAGCTTGATGGCTGTCAAGCGTTTCACGCCCGCCTTCTTGATGGCTTCTACAATAGCTTTATGCGTGATGTGTTTGTCCAATAGCAGAGCAATGTCACGAGACACGGCTGGGAATTTTGTGATGTCTTGGAAGACTTGTTCAGTCGTTATAGCAGCTTCAACCGCATCAAGGTTGATTTCTGCCACATACGTTTCTGGAATGCCATATACCTTAGCCGTTTGCGGGTGAACTTGACCAACAAATCCAAGGGTAGCATCGCCAAATGTAATCGCTGCGGTACGACCAGGGTGCAGGCTAGCAACTGACTTGTCTGCTGTGTAAGCAACGGCTAAACCAAGTTTGTCAAAGAGAGTTTCAAGAATCCCTTTCGCATAGAAGAAATCAACTGGTGCAGTCGGTGTTTGGAAATCTTTTTCAGACACCAAGCCAGAAATCGCAAAGGCAAAGGTGTTCACTTCCTGTGGCAATTCTGTTTTCACATCGCCTGTTTGGTGGAAGATTTTTCCGATTTCATAGATAGCCACATTGGTATTTTTACGATTCACGTTATAGGCTACCGTGTCAAGCATCCCTGAAATCACATTTTGACGGAGAGCAGAACGGTCAACCGTCATTGGCCACATGAGTTCTGTAACCTGAGTTGGTTCTGCTGTAAATTCAATTGCTTTTTCTGGTGTTGTCAGAGCATACGAAATGATTTCAGTCAAACCAGCCCCTTCAGCAATCGTACGAACCTTGCGACGGAGTTTTTGAGTAGCTGTCAATTCACCAACAGTTCCCCCAGCTTCTGGCAAAGTGGTTGGTAAGTTATCATAACCATAGATACGAGCGATTTCTTCCACCAAGTCTGCTTGAATACTGATGTCCCAACGGCGACGAGGTACAGCAACAGTGAAGCGCTCTGCATTGCCAGACAAACCAAAACCAAGTTTAGCAAAGACAGCTTCAATGTCAGCATAAGTCAACTCAGTTCCTAAACGCACATTGACATAGTCAAGGCTGGTTGAAACCTCCACTGGACTTGTCTCAACTGCTCCAGCTTGAACACGACCAGAAAGGACCTCACCCCCTGCTAATTCTGTCAGCATCGCTGCTGCAAAATCAAGCGCTTCAGTAACGGTTTCAAGGTTAATCCCTTTTTCAAAGCGTGATGAGCTTTCTGAACGAAGGTTCAAACGACCAGATGTTTTACGGATGGATTTGCCATCAAAGACCGCTGCTTCAAGAACAACCGTCTTCGAGTTATTGTCGATTTCAGTTGCTTGGCCGCCCATAACACCTCCAAGTGCCACTGGCTTATCCACAACTGTAATGACGATATCATCAGTTGTCAATTCACGCTCTTCACCGTCAAGAGTGACCAATTTCTCACCGTCACGCGCATCACGAGCGACAATAGCATTGCCTTCAAATTTATCAAAGTCAAAAGCGTGCATTGGCTGTCCAAAGTAAAGAAGGACGTAGTTTGTGATATCCACAACGTTATTGATTGGGCGAATACCGGCATTCATCAAGACGTTTTGCAACCATTGTGGACTTGGTGCCACGGTCACATTTTCCACGACACGGCTCGCGTAAATCGCTACCTTATCGCTTTCAATAGCGACAGAAATCACATCATTAGCCGCTTTGCTATTTTCCACCAAAGCCTTCTTAGGGAAATGCACAGATTTGCCGTAAATAGCAGCCACTTCGTGAGCGACACCACGCATAGAAAGCGCATCCGCACGGTTTGGCGTGATCGACAATTCAATGATTTCGTCATCTAGGTCAAGGTAGGAGAAAATGCTATCGCCTGGCACGGCATCATTAGGCAAGATTTGGATTCCATCTGAAAATGCTTTTGGAATAATGCTATCTGGCAAGCCAAGCTCTTGGAGGGAACAAATCATCCCAAGTGACTCCATGCCACGAATTTTCCCTTTTTTAATTTTGTAGTTGTCTGCAATACGAGCTCCTGGAATCGCAACAATAACTTTTTGACCAGCTGCTACATTTGGTGCCCCACAGACGATTTGACGAGGTTGGTCGTCTCCAGTATCGACTTGGCACAAGTGCAGGTGCGTATCTGGCACATCGTCACAAGACAACACGTGACCAACTACTAATTTTGACAGACCAGCTGATGGAACTTCTACACCCTCAACCTCAATCCCTGTCGTTGACATTTTTTCTGCTAATTCCGATGATGGGACATCAATGTCCACCAACTCTTTTAACCATTTATATGATACAAGCATGATTTTTTCTTTCTTTATTTATTTTTTCTTTTTTAAGCAACCGCTTAGGCTGCATGGTCGCCATGAGTTGCTTTCCAGTTTCTAAGCAACAACCTGAGATAGTCCAGTGGACTATCTCACTCTTCTTTGTCCCAACTGTGGCGCAGCAGCGGTCTTGCTTGGAATGTGCGACCTTCGGTCGCTGTGCTGTCGCTTCTCAGCTTGGTATTATTTCAATTTTTTTCTGAGTAGCCAATCCACATCAACTTGATTTTCCGAAATGATAAATTGATGTTCTGAGAATTTTTCAAAGCCGTATTTGGCATAGAATCCTTGAGCTTGGGTATTGTGTTCCCAAACACCGAGCCATACCCAAGATTTATCCATATCTTGAGCAACCTCAAGCGCATAATCAAGAAGCATTTTCCCAAATCCCTGACCCTGATAAGCCTTCAAAATATAGATTCTTTGTATTTCAAAAGCATCATCTAGTTTTCTTTCAGTTTGGGCATTTCCCCAGTTTACTTTAAGATATCCGACTGGTTCATTATTGACCATAAGGAAATCAATTTCCGTTTCCGAATGGTCCAGTTCTGCTGATAATACTGCCTTATCATACTGATTCGCAAAAAAAGTTTGTAACTGCTCCTCAGTATAGTTATCTTCAAAAGTCTCTCTGAATGTTTTCATAGCTAGTTCTTGCAAGATTGGCACTTCTTCTTTCGCTACAGGCTTAATCCCTACTGTCATCACCATTCGTTTTACCTCTAATCCTTAATACATTTCTTTTTCAACATCTCAGTTACTATTTAAATTGCTCACTAAAGCGGACGTCGCCTTGGTAGAAGCCACGAATGTCATTGATGCCGTACCGAAGCATGGCAATACGTTCTTGACCTAGACCAAAGGCAAAGCCTGAGTACTCTTCTGAGTCAACACCAGACATTTCAAGAACTTGTGGGTGAACCATACCAGCACCGAGAATTTCAATCCATCCTGTTTTCTTGCAGACGTTACAGCCGTCTCCACCACATTTGAAGCATGACACATCCACTTCAACAGATGGCTCTGTAAATGGGAAGTAAGAAGGACGAAGACGAATCTTACGCTCAGCTCCAAACATCTTTTGAACAATCATCTCAAGAGTACCTTTCAGGTCACCCATTGAGATATTTTTCCCGACCACAAGTCCTTCAATTTGGTGGAACTGGTGGCTGTGCGTCGCATCGTCCGTATCACGACGGAAAACACGTCCTGGAGAAATCATCTTCAACGGTCCTTTTGAAAAATCGTGTTTATCAAGCGTGCGAGCCTGAACAGGACTGGTGTGCGTACGAAGCAAGATTTCTTCAGTGATATAGAAAGTATCCTGCATGTCACGCGCTGGGTGATCTTTTGGCAAATTCATACGTTCAAAGTTATAATAGTCCTTTTCAACCTCATAACCATCAACAACCTGAAATCCCATACCTAAAAAGATATCTTCAATTTCTTCAGAAGTCTGCGTCAACACATGACGATTTCCTACTTTAATCTGACGCCCTGGTAAAGTGACATCCAGACTCTCACTCTCTAACTGGCGTTGAATCTTAGCGGCTTCAACAATCTTTGCCGTTTCTTCAAATGCCGCATTCAAAACGTCACGGACTTCATTGACTTGCTTACCAACAACTGGTTTTAATTCATTCGACAGGTCTTTAAGCCCTTTCAAAAGGTCTGTCAAAGAGCCTTTTTTCCCAAGAACAGCGACACGTAGGTCTTGCAATTCCTTACTATGGTCACCTGTCATTTCCTTTAACTTAGCCTGAGTTGAAACCTTCAACTCCTCTAACTGTGCCTGTAAATCCATAATTAAGATACAAAGGGACGCTTCGGTTTGCCGAAAAATGCCGTCGAAAAATAGAAAATCTGACGAAGATGTCCTAACATCTAGGAAGATTTCTCTTTTTCCTAGGCATTTAGTCCCGTGTTTAGTTCAGCTATCCCGCTAAACCAAACCTTCCTTTCCATTATTTTTAAATAATCAGTTGAATAGCAAGTCTTAGACAAACAAATAACCGCATGCCAAAACCCCATTAGCGGAGCGTTGACACGCGGTACCATCCGTTTTCGTCTCAAAAAGACCTTAATTCACTAGCCCTCACTTGAGTGAATTCGCTAAGCTTTCCACGAGGGAACTTCCAGTCCACGATTCCCACTCCCTATCATTTGCCACCTAGTTACTAGTCTCAAAGGCTCTATTCAATTAGAGTTATTTTACCAAAAAATAGCTGAATTGGCAAATAGAATATCAGCATAACTAGCTAAAAACACATCTAAAAACATCGGAACTTGGTTTAAGAGGTAGCCAATCACACTTCCAAAAATTGGTCACGTTCATAAATTTAAAAACCAGCTTTTCTGAATTCCTCTAACATTGCCTTACGACGTGGGTAGTCTTTTTTCCACCCTGTTGCAACTTTTTGACTAATCACTTTACCATCTGGATAATCTTCTAACACTTTTAAATAACTAATCAAATAACGATAGGTGTCCCTAACTGAGACACTTTCCATGCCGTGCTGAATTTCATCTAAGATCACATCTCTCACTCGGTAGGGATCATAGGACTTCAAGCCTTCCTCATAACAATCAATTAAATCCAAACGTTTGAAATGACTTGATAAAATTTCCTCTAATAATCGACCAAATAACTGTTCTTGATTCATCAATTCAAAGCGGTAGAGACGACCACGATCATTTAAGTAATGCTCACGGAACTCAATCCACTCCTGATCAGTTGAGACCTCCTTAAGTAGCATGAGACTATCTAAATTGTCATTCCAGTAGTCCCAAATATAAGTTCTCAGCTCCTCTTTATAATCCTCAAGTCTCCCTTGTTTGTCATAAATCTCCATCAAACGTTCACTGTGACGAGACAATTTATCTTAAACGAGTTTACTATTTTAAAGCTAAAACACTATAGCATAGTAAAAATAGCTCATCTCACTCTATGCCAAATTTCAATTTTTCTAAAAAATCCTAAATAATGTGCCTACTAGGAGCTTTTGTTACCTGCTTAATATATCCCAATTCCTGAAGATACTTTATAGTGTCTTTTATTTTTTTCCTAGCAAATCGATCTGATAAAAACTCAATAAGTTGCCTGTCTTCAATACCATCTTTTTTATCATCGGTAAATGTTGTTGACTGAAATAAAATAAACATAATCTCTCTTTGTAAATCTGTAAAAGAACCTTCTTCTAACTCTTGCCAAAAATCATTTAACAAGGCAATCTTTTCTTCCAACATGCTAATCATATCATCTTGTCCAGAAGCTAATAAAGACATCATGTCCCAGACAAAGAAAGTCCCTTCCCCACGATTATCAAAATCGCCAGTTTTTTGAAAGGCCTTATAATAAATCGATCTAGATGCATTGATTTTTTGTGAAATCATCAATCCAGAAAAAATGTCTAGTTTTCGAGAAAGGTACCTCGATAAGATGTAACGACCTATTCTACCATTGCCATCATAAAAAGGATGAATATTTTCAAAAAAATAGTGAGCTAAAAAGGCTTTTGTTAAAAAAGGAATAGTCCGATCATTAATAAATTGAATCCAACTTGATAGCATAAGAATAATCGTTTCTTCCATAATAGGTGGGATGTGATCAATTTTACCATGTTTATCATCCAAAACACTGACTGGATCATTTCGAAACAATCTTCCATCAGGCTTATCATCTTGCCTTATTTCACCATCTGTTAATTTATCATAAATATCTCTGATAGATTCAATCGTATCTATTCTAAACGGTTCCTGCTCCAAGATATCTTGATAAAGTCTGACTGTGGAAAATAATCTAATACCACTCCCTTTTCCATCAGAAATCGCTTGATAGGCATCTGAAACCTCTCGTCTCGTTGTTTTGACACCTTCAATCTCATTCGTATCAATGACAGCTCGATATAATTGCTCCCTATAAAGATGATTTTGAGCAATTGGAGGTAATTGCGCACTAAGAGACAATATCTGATTTGATTTTTCCTGAATTTGTTGTGATAATATTTGAATTTCTAATAAAGGCACTACAAATAATGGAAAACGACGCCCTTTTGTTTCACCACGCTTCATCAAAACAGGATACATCTCTGTCTTGACTGTGCCTATATTATTTAACCTCTCTTGATATATTCTTTCGATGTCATCTGAATGTTTAAATTTGATGATTTTTAATTCTTTATAAGTCATAATCTCTCTAACTTTTAAAAAAATAGCTATTTTTTTAAAAGTTTAACACATATTCAAAACCAAATCAAACAAAAATAGAGTTTTTTACATTTTTTGTTCATGATCACTTTCCGATTCAATCAAGAACTATGTTGAGAAAAAAGGCAAAGAGCCCAAAAAAGAAGCCTCAAGATTGAGACTCCTTATTTGGGCTCTATAACTTCCGGATCTTGGGCGGTTACTGACTGTCTCTCCTTAACCTTTCAAAAATCAAAATCCTCTATTTCGAGTTCAGATAAGATTGCTTTTGCTCTAGCGATACCGTCTTCAGTCAAGGTAATGTACTTGGCTCTGTGGGATGACTGGTAAATCAAAGCATCCTCATCAAGTTGATTAATGACATCAAAGTCATAGTCTTTCCATGACTGATAAGGTGCCCTTCACATCTCCCCATGATTTGGGGAGACGTTCTCGAAAGCGATTTAAATACATTAGTGCTAATGTCAAATCTAACTGGGCCTGCTCTGCACTTCTTTTAACCATCTTAGTCACCATTAAGTAAATTTACTTAGATAAGCTTACTCAAAGCCATTCAATCTCTTCTAAAAATATCTCTTGTATAGACTTTTTGAGAAACATCATCTAAATCATTACTATATCTATTAGCAATAATAGCATTACTCAATGATTTAAATTTTTCCAAATCATTAACAACATCACTTCCAAAGAATTGGCTTCCATCCTCAAGACTAGGTTCAAAAATAATGACTTTAACACCTTTTGCCTTGATACGCTTCATGACACCCTGAATAGAACTTTGACGGAAATTGTCACTATTACTCTTCATAGTGAGACGATAAACACCAATCGTTATCTCTTGAGCATTACTTTCATCAAAGTTTGCTAACTCAAGGACACGATCAGCAATATAATCCTTACGAGTCCGATTACTTTCAACAATTGCCGTCATCATATTCTGAGGAACATCTGAGTAATTGGCCAATAATTGTTTTGTATCTTTTGGAAGGCAATAGCCACCATATCCAAAAGAAGGATTATTATAATGTGACCCAATACGAGGATCAAGACCTACCCCATCAATAATTTGTTGTGTATCTAACCCTTTTGACTCAGCATAGGTATCGAGTTCGTTAAAATATGAAACACGTAAAGCTAAGTAGGTGTTCGCAAACAGTTTCACCGCCTCTGCTTCGGTAAATCCCATAACTAAAACTGGTGTTTCGTCATCTAAAGATTGCTCTTTAAGTAACTCGGCAAATAATTGAGCTTTGTCTGTTAGCTCTTTATCAGATAGATCAGTACCAACAATAATACGTGAAGGATGCAAATTATCTTCTAGGGCTTTTGACTCACGTAAAAATTCTGGACTAAAGATGATGCGCTTGGTATTGTATTTGTCACGAACATGGGCAGTATAACCGACTGGAATTGTTGATTTGATAACCATAATCGCATGTTCATTAACTGACATGACCTTCTCAATCACTGCCTCCACTGCAGACGTATCGAAGAAGTTTTTCTTACTATCGTAATTTGTAGGTGCAGCAATAATGACAAAATCAGCATTACTATATGCCTCATCAGCATTTAAAGTTGCAACCAAGTCCAACTCTTTATTCGCAAAATATTCCTCAATCTTATCATCTTGAATCGGTGAAATACGGTTATTAATCATTTCAACCTTCTCAGGAATGATATCCACTGCAACAACTTTATGGCTCTGTGACAATAATGTTGCCAATGACAGGCCTACATAGCCTGTTCCTGCTACTGCTATTTTCATATTTACCTCAATTTAACTTCAGAAATACTACTTTTTTACAAAATATTTCAATAAAAAAAGTAGTAAAGCAATATTAATTTTACTCTAAAATTTCCAATTCTTATGGTGATTGTAATTAGTTATTTTAGAATCTATATGCCAATCTCAATAAATATATTAAATGATATTTATACATTATAAATTTCAGTTTATTATTTTTACCTTCAATCTCTTGCAAACTAATATTTGATAAAATCCTATCAAATTCAAAGTATGAATATAACTTTTTTACTTCTTTACTTGTTGTAAACCAACCGATAGTGCATTCTTTATGAAAGTAAGTCAATAAAAGCATTTCATGAAAAATATTATAAATAAAATATTTTTTTATGTTAAAATCAACATCATATTTTTTCACTTCATCAAAGATAGATTTACAATAATCTATCATTTTATAATTTAATTTGTGAGTAATCGAACTTAGATTAACCGAGTAATTATAGGATGATAATGGAAAATAACTAATTTTAGAAGAATTTATTATAACATCTAACATAAATATTCTATCTTGGGTTTTTCTTAATTTATCTTTAAAACGAATTTTATTTGCATCTAAAAATTTTTTTGAAAAACACTTTGCCCAGATTGCACCAAAAGAAAATTCTTTAAATTTATTAGGTGCATATAGTATATTCTTTATGATTTCTGACTTATCTTTATTAATATTTAATCCATGCTCATTTAAAACATATCTTGTAAAATGTTGTGTATTTAAATTGATTATTTTGTAATCAAAAATAATCAACTCAACATTTTTTTCGAAATTTGGTAAGTTCAAAAATTTTAAGTCGAAGATATCGTCGGCATCCACAAAAAAAATATATTCCCCCGAACAATTATCTAGACCGTTATTCCTAGCTGATGCTGATCCCTGATTTTCTTGTCTAATTAAGATTAGCTTACTATAAATTTTATTAATGTCTCTCAAATAAAGATTTAAATCCTTCGAGGTACTCCCATCATCAACCAGAATAATTTCAAAATTTGAAATATTCGTATTCACAATAGAATTCAAACATTTTTCAAGTAATTCAACTTCAGTGTTATATGTAGGAACTATAAAAGAAATTTTATAATCTAATAAATTCAAACCCGGCTCCTTATCGTTTAAAAAAAGTTTTGAATAATTTATTTCTATTTTTTTTTGTACTAAACAAAAACAAGCATACTAAATAAATCAATGCGCCTATAAAAATCTGTAACCCCAAGTTTAAAACAGTAGAAATAGAGGTGAAATTTAAATTTAACACTAAAATATACATTAAAAAACCTGAAACAAAATATTTTAAAGATACATTAAAATAACTCTTTAAAGGTAAATATTTTCTAACAAAGAATAATTGAATTGCACAAACTACTAACTCTGCACAAAAGGTTCCTATAGCCACCCCTATTACACCAAGTTTTGGAATCAAAATAGAATTTATTGTTAAATTAGCAACAGCACCTAAAATTAGAGAAAATATATAAAAATTATCCATTCCTTTCGGAATCAAATATTGTGTTCTAATTACATTAGCAATCCCTAAAAAGATTCCACTCGGTAATAAAATTTGAAACAAAATAATAACTATTTCAAATCCCTCACCGTAGTACCAAGGTACAAAAGTTTTAGAAACTGCCATTAATCCAAACCCCAAAGATGTAGTTAAAAATAATACTAGCTCTAACGATAAACCAATTAATCGTTCACTAGATTTTGATTCTTTTTTGGCATATAAATTAGACATTTTGGGTAACATGACCATCCCTAACGCTGTAACCAATGCCATAGGAATCTGAATAACTTTCTCACTACTATCAAAAAATCCGACTTGTTCAGTATTAGTTAGTAAACCTAACATTATTTTATCCATTATTTTATAAATACTAATTGCTACAACAGGTATAAATAAGATAATATTTGGCTTAATATGTGAAACAATATCGGATTTATTAATTTTAATTATATTTATTTTTTTTTTAATAAACGCCCAGAGATATATTTGATTCACGAAAGTACCTAATGCCATTATCACAGCATATTTCAATAAATCATCAGAACCATTAATTAGAGCAAAAATAAGTATAGTAATAAAGATCCTTATTACTATATTTCTCAAAACTAGAGCTTTAAATTCTTCTAATCCATAGAAAAACCAGTTTATATCAAACATTGAAGAAAGTATATATATAAACATTATAATATTTAGCGTGATATTCTTTATCAAAAAAAATATCACGCTAAAATAAAATATTGAAACGATAATACCCATTCCGAATTGGAAAATATATATGCTAAAAAATGATTTAGAAAGATTATATTTATCATCTCTAACTTTTGCAATTTGTCTATTTCCATAATTATCAAGGCCCAATTTAATAAGCATCATAAAATAGTAAATAATAGAATAACTATAGGAATATTCTCCCAAAGCTTTAACACCCAAAGTCCTTGTTAAATATGGTGTTGTAACTAAAGGAATAAGTAATACTAAAACCTGATAGATTGCTTGATAAATAAAATTCTTTTTTGAACTTTTCATAATATTATTTAATTTTTATCCTCATAGTAAACACAAATCTAATCAAAAATAGAGAATATAGTAAAGATAGTCCCCAAGGTAAACTAGACATTTGAAATCTGACCATACCGTAATAAACATAATAAAGAATAATGCAATAAATTATAAAATAATCCAATGTTACATAATTAAACAATCTGTTGTATACTCTATTAGCAAAAAAGCCAAAAGAACCAGACATTCCTATCACTCCAAAATAACCAAAGTCAGCATAGAATTGAGCAAACATAGTTACGAAAGCATTATATGTTTTATAATCTGAGACATAAGTAGTATAACTGGTTCTTTCTATAAAAGAAAGTGCATTTTGAAAAACAGAATTATTTTTACCATCCAATCCAAAAAAACTCAAAAATTCATAGAAAATATGCCAGAGTGTATACAATGATGTTGCCGTATATGTATATCCAGAATTTAAATAGTATGTTGTATTTACAGTTTTATCTAACATTACAACCGATCCAGTTAAATAGAAATATAAGGATTCTAAAAAACTTACATTTTTTTTCATATAAATAATTAAAAATATACTTATTGCTATAACAAAAAATATTAAATATTTTCTATTTACTTTTACAAATTTATTAAAGTTTACATAGGAGAAACTATCAAAATTCTCTGAATTCCATACAATATTTTTAGAAATTGCAAATAAATATGAAAACACCAAGCACATTACAAAATAAACTATGATAATTTTACTGCCATTTGATAAAAACCTAAGTATCGTGAATAATAATCCAGAAAAAATCAAAAACTTTTCACCTGGTTTATGGAAAATGCAGAATGCAGAAATTGCAATAAAAATATGTTCAAAAGGTCTAACAATGTATTGCATGATAGCTCCACCACTATCTACTTTACCAAGTACTAAAAGGATTTTATTTTCATCTAACGTTCTACCCTCTAATAATGACATAAATTGCTGTTTATAAAAAGACAAGCCTAATAACAAAATAATTATTGCTAGAAGTCTAATATTACCATAGTGTATAATGTAGGATTTAGTTGTTGTCAAATTGTTATTAAAATAAGAAGGTAAATATAAGTAATAGCCTAATATAAAACTTAAAATTCCTAGAGATAAAACTACTTCTGTTTTAAATTCGACTGAATATATACCAAATAATTTTAATGTATATAAAGTTAAAATTAAAAACCAAACCGAAGTAAATATAAAAATAGGGGATTTAAAATCTTTCTTTAAAACTAAGAAAGAATAAAACAGCAATAACATAAATGCCGTTATTATTAATAACATACTTTAAACCTTTCGAATTTAATAATTTCCCATCAAGAGTCTCAACCAGCGATATATATCTTTCGGACAATAACCAGATTGAATTCGTGAATCAAAAATAATATTTAATCTAGATAGCATACCAGAATAATTTGAAACTTTCTTGACCATATCTCTCTCATCAACTGTAAGTAAATCAGATAAATATGCCTCAATAAATTTTGCTTTGATTTGCATCGGTTTCGTCTCGACATTATTAGCTAAAATACCAAACACCTTAGATATAAAATAACTCAATCCTTTCTCCTTTTTACCAGAGACATTGAATCCATGTTGTCGATACAAAATATGTGGATTATTATCAAAAACAATATTTCTATTAATTATGCCAATATAATAAATAAGACTATCAAAACCTAAACTATTAAAATCATATTTAACTACTTCCATAATCATATTTTTATTGAACATTGTCGTGCAAGCAAATAGAAAAACTTGTGCCAAACCTTGTCCCAAAGTATTCTTCACTACATTTTTCTTAAATAATTCATGAGTAGGTTTTAAAGCTGAATCGGTAACTAGTAGATTTGCATAATACAATGCTGGTTTATCTAAATTTAACTTACTTAGTGAAGAGAGTGCGGCACTCAATTTATTCTCTCTCCATACATCATCTTGATCGCTGTATGCGAAAAACTCATAATCACTAAAGTTTTTTGAAGCATACATTAATAAAGATTTTATATTTTCTGCTACTCCTAAATTAACTTCACCTTCAATTATCGTAATATTTGGATACATTAATTTAATTTTATTCAAATTCTTTTTCTCTGAAGAAGCATCATCTCTAATAATTAGCTCAACAACAACCCCCTTTTGATTTAATATACTTTCTATCTGTTCAAAAATATATTCAGTTGGATTATAAGTTGTCATTAAAACTACAATTTTATTATTTAACATATTCCCATTGCTTTTCCTTTACATTATATTTTTTTATAACTTTTGCAGGATTACCAACAGCAATTGAGTAATCTGGAATTGACGTTGTTACAATACTCCCTGCCCCTATAATTGATTTTTTCCCAATTTTTACTCCTGGCAAAATGATTGCCTTTTCACCAATCCAACATCCATCACCAATTTCTACTGGTGAAAATACTAAATCTTGATTCATATAAAATTTTTTTGATTCTGGATTGATTCCATGATTTTCAGAAGTAATACAAATATCACTTGCTAACAAAACATTCTCTCCAATTTTTATGTCTGCACCTACTAAAAAGGAATTTCTATTACAGCAATAAGTACCACTACCGATGTATAGCCTAGAATCGCCAAAAAAATTGATTCTAGTATCATATCCTAGCACCACATTGTTTCCCTCTTTTATTTTATCAATATTATTAATATTTGATCTAGACTTAATTAATAAATTTGTCGTGATTGTCTTTTTGAAAAATATAACAGGGTGTTTACACAACATATATATCCAAATTTTAATTTTTTTTAAATTAAATTCAATCATTTTTTCCATTTTTCTTCAACAAAATCATACCCAAATTTCTTTGCAATTTTCTTGACTATCGGAATAGCAAATTGTGGAGTGACATCTTTGCCAAATTGTTTGAAATACCATTTCAGATATTCACTTCGACTCATAATTGAATAACCTTTAGTAAGTGAATAACCTCTTTTTTCAAAATATTTTATTGTTTTAGGAATCATTTTTCCTTGGAGAGCACCATGCTGTATATGTAAAATATTATCTGGTACTTCAATTAAATTTGATGCAATTTCATGCACACGACCACGAGTTTTAAGAACCTCATTTAATTCAAAAATCCAAGCATTATAATTTTCATTACCAACACATTCAAACAGAAATTTTTTTCGCCATATAGATGCTTGGAGGCAAACTCCATATTCTTCGTCTTGATAAATAACTTCATATGGATAACCTTCAACAAATTTTGGCTTAGATTTTTTAATAACTCTATTATTATCAACTAATTTTGCATAATCAATTTCATGAGACTTCATAAATGCAATTAATGTTTTAATTTTTTCATTGTCAACAAAATCTCCAATAAAAAAATCCTCAAGCAAAATGATAATGTATTTTTTATCAATGATTTCAAGCGCTTTTTGGACTTTTTTACTCCACTCTGCATTAGCACCTACAGGAAAACATTTAACATTTTCCCATTCTTTTTTGATTTCATTGGTAAAAACAAAAATGGGTGGATGATGTTTCCAGTACTTTTTAATCAAATTAATACAATCGTCCCACATTAACTCATATCCATCATAAATCGGTAAAACAATAGCCAAATCATCTACCATAAAAATTATCCTCCAGCTCTATCTTTTATTTCTACTATTTTATTATTATCCCCCCAAATTGCTTTAGAGTCGTATGATCTTTCTGGAAAAGCACCATATTTTAATTTTATTTGAAATTTATTTTCAGCGATAAAATACTCAACTCTATCAGATAACTTTTCAGGTCTACCAGAACATATATTAATTATTCCATTTACATTCGTTTGTAAAACAACATTACTAACCTGGCTACAAAACTCATCATAATCAATGAAATCAAATTGATTTAAACCATTTGTAAATGGAAATTCTTTTTCTCCTTTTTTTTCTGCTTGCACAATTTTTGAGAAAAGTGAACTACCATCTTCAGTGTTGCCAACTATATAAAAACCTCTAAGCCATTGAAAAATTATATTTTTCTTTTGACAAGCTAATTGCACAATACCTCTAAGTGCATTCTTACTTATCCCATACAAACTTTGGGGGTTACAAGGGGTCTCCTCAGAAACACTTCCTTCATAGAAACCTATTTCGTGCACACTTCCAAGAACTACAACTTGTTTTATGCCAGAATCAATCATTTTTGAAATGAAATCAGCATGATAAGGCAAATCTTGAATATGGCTTTTTGAATTATGGATGAAGCCATCTCTCCAAGCCATATGCAGTAAGATATCAGGTTTGTTAAAGTATTCATACGGATTATCAATTTCAAAAATATTTTCAATAACTATTTTTGAACGTTTATCAATAAAGCTATCATCAAAATCAGTTGCAATTACCTCGCTTCCAGCATCTAATAATTTTTTCACTACACCTTTACCTAGGTATCCGTTAGCTCCTGTTACTAAAATTTTCATAATAACTCCTCCACTGTTTATCACACTCCAATAGCCCTCTTTTAATTTGCGCTAAGGAGTCTACCCAAATTGTTATTTAATATCAAATTATCAAAATAAAACTCTCATTTACAAAAAGCAACAGAATTCCATAGTCATTGTTGATTAGTAAAAGGTCATTTCACCTGAATATTTCGTTCCCCAATAATACACTAATAAATTTTAACTTCTTAACAAAATTCTATACATGATTTTTTTTAATTTCTCAGGTATATGAACAAAGGTATAAATTAAAACTATATTTTGCATTTTTTCTACTCTTGTAATCATTTTGTTGTCAAACATAAAATGATTCAACACTTTCCAACTCTCAATTTGCTTTCTATTACTACGTCTAGTATACATCCCATTTCCTATACGTGCATAAACTAGAACTTTATTTAAGTTAGCGAATCTAGCTCCTGAATTTATCATTCGAACCCATAAATAGTAATCTTCAACAAATGGCAAATCCTGATATCCTCCTGCTGCCACTACTACAGACTTTTTATACATCACTGTCATATGGCACAGCGGATTACGTCTTTTACTCATTTTTAAAATGTCATCATGTTTTTCTGGCATTACTTTTAATGATTTTGTTTCTGAAATATCATTATCAAATTCTGCAATATTAGTTCCAAAAACATCAACTTTAGGATTATTTTTAATAAAATCTAATTGTTCCTCAAATCTTGTACTAGCAGCAATATCATCGGAATCCATTCTAGCAATCCAAACGTAAGTACATTTCGTGATACCATATTCGAGGGCCTTCCCCAAACCAGAATTTTTTTCCATTGAATAAGTTTTAAAATATGGAAGTTCACTCTTAAAGTGATCAATAACCTTATAAAGCTCACTAGTCAATGGCCCATCTTGAATCAACACCACTTCATCTGGCTTTATGGTTTGATTAGAGGTTATACTTTCAATTGCTAATTTTAAAAACTCAGGATTTTCTTTATGATATACCGACATCAAAACAGAGAATTGTATTTTTGCGCTACTCATTATTTCTCCTTAATTCTACCAGTTCCACCTTCAACAACACCTTCACTTTTGAGCACACTAATGAAAGTTCCAAAGAAACATTTTAAATCAAACAAGAAACTCATTTTTTTAGCATACTCACCATCAAGTTTGGCTTTTACATCAATTTCAAGCTCATCTCTACCATTAATTTGTGCCCATCCTGTCAATCCTGGATGAATGTTATTAGCACCATACTTATCACGTTCTTCAATCAAGTCATATTGATTCCACAATGCTGGTCGAGGTCCAATAATAGACATTTCACCCTTGAAGATATTAAATAACTGAGGTAATTCATCTAGACTAGTCTTTCTCAAAAAGCCACCAACCTTTGTAATCATTGCCGCTGGATTTTTGAGCATGTGAGTTGGCATATCACTAGGAGCATCAATATACATGCTTCTAAACTTGTAAATCATAAAATACTTTTTACCTTTTCCAACTCGTTTTTGTTTAAAAAGAACAGAACCTTTTGAGTCTAATTTTATCGCAATTACAATAATCAATAATATCGGGCTTAACACTAGAATAGCCAAACCTGAAATAATGACATCTAACATCCTTTTTAGCTTTAAGTACATGTTTATCTCCTCAATTTTTACCTTTTTAGAAGTCAAACTCCCTTGACCTCTAAGAAAGTAAAAATAATTTACTTTCTACTCCTGTTTTGCAAACTCAATTAATTTTTCTTTCAGTGTAACGACATTCAAATCTAATAATTTACTGATGAAATCTTCCACTTCTGCCATTGGTTTTGGTGTGACTTTTCCGATAAAGATTTTTTCATGGATTTGGTCACTCACACGTTCTTCTGATGACAACAATTCCTCATAAAGTTTCTCACCAGGGCGAATTCCTGATTCGACAATTCCAATCTCTTTTTCAGTGTGTCCACTAAGTTTGATGACTTTTTTAGCTAAGTCAAGAATCTTAACCGGCTCTCCCATGTCAAGAATAAATACTTCGCCCCCTTTAGCAAGGTAACCTGCTTGAATGACTAGTCGACTTGCCTCTGGTATGGTCATAAAGTACCGTGTCATTCGGAAGTCTGTTACAGTTAAGGGACCTCCTTGGGCAATCTGGTCTTTAAAGACTGGAACGACACTGCCGCGGCTTCCTAGAACATTACCAAAACGAACAGCAACAAACTGAGTTTGACCTGCTTCATTTAGTCCTGTGACAATCATCTCTGCGACACGCTTGGTAGCCCCCATCACATTTGGTGGGTTAACAGCTTTATCGGTAGACACCATGACAAACTTAGCAATACCAGCCGCCTTAGCTGCTTCAGCAACATTTTTTGTTCCAAAAATATTATTTTTAACTGCCTCACGAGGATTATATTCCATCAAAGGAACATGCTTATGAGCGGCAGCATGATAGATTACATCTGGTTTATAGTCTTTTATTAAGGAAAAAATCAAATCACGATCCTGAATATCTGCAATAATTGGGATGATTTCAAATTTTTCCTTGTACTTATTGGTTAATTCACGATGAATGAGGTAAATTGAGTTTTCTCCATGCCCTAGCAATAATAATCGCTTAGGAGTAAACTGCGATATTTGACGACAAATTTCAGAACCAATTGATCCTCCAGCACCCGTCACAAGAACTGTCTTATCTGAGAAAAAGTCACTTAATTGGCTTTGATCAAGCACTACTTCTTTTCGTCCCAAAAGATCTGCAATATCAATTTCTTTCAATTGATCCGTATTCACCTGTCCTAAGACTAGCTCCTCTACTGGAGGCATCACATTGACCGGAAGGTTGATTTCCTGGCAGATATCCAGAATCGTTTCTTGCTCACTCGCAGTTATTGAAGGGATTGCAATTGTTAACTGGTCTACACTTAACTCTTGAACCAGTCTAGGAATATCAAAATGATTGCCTAACACTTTAACACCGTGCAGGTAGCTTCCTTTTTTATCTAAATCTTTATCTAATATACCAACAATGTCAATATCCGTATCGCTATTTTGAACTGTTCGAATAAAAACACTTCCACCAGAACCTGCTCCTAGAACTAATGTTTTTTTCTTGTTAGTTTTTTTATGTGATTTATCTTTATAATGCCACTCGTAGACCAATCGCCATAAAATTCTTGGTGTAATCAGCATAGCATAAGATAACAAGGCACCTAAACAAATAAAACGCAAGCTAAAAACATTAAAAACAAAAAAAGAAAATCCTGTAAAAAAGACATAACTAGAAACTACCGAGATTCCGACACTGCCTAAACTTCTGTAGTCCGTGAAACGGTTAATAACCGAGAAAACTTTTAACATATAGGCAATGATAAGATAAAATAACGGAACTAAAATAATGGCAATTCTAAAATAATCACGAGTAATATGCGCAATAACATCTAAAAAGATTTGGCTAAGATACAGTGAGCTAATGATCAGCAAAGTATCTAATGCCATTAAAATGATTTTCTTATGATTACGTGTTAAAGTCATCCTAAATTATTCTCCAAATTCTCCTTTAACGCACTGTAAGGCTGCTGCTATGACTTGATGCATGTCATAGTAACGGTATTGACCGAGACGTCCACCAAAAATAACATTTTTTTGCTTCTCAGCTAATTTTTGATATTCCTTATAGAGATGATTATTGCGCTCGTTATTGACTGGATAGTACGGCTCATCCCCTCTAGTCCAAGTTTTTGAATACTCCTTGGTAATAATGGTTTTATCTTGCATACCGAACTCAAAGTGCTTGTGTTCAATGATACGTGTGTAAGGTGTCTCTGCATCGGTATAGTTAACCACAGCATTTCCTTGATAATTTTCCACGTTCAAGATTTCTGTGTCAAAGTGAAGGCTTCTGTACTCCAATTCACCAAGTTCGTAGTCAAAAAACTGATCAATCATTCCTGTGAACACAATTTTGGGAAAACTTTTTAAATACTCTCCTTTCTTATCAAAGAAGTCAATACCAGTCTCAACATCAATGTTCTCATGCGCTAGCATTTTTTCCACAATCTGAGTATAACCACCGATTGGTATGCCTTGGTAAGTATCATTAAAATAATTATTATCATAAGTTAAACGAACTGGTAAACGGCGAATAATAAAGGCTGGTAATTCAGTCGTTGGCTTGCCCCATTGTTTTTCGGTGTAGTCTTTGATGAGTTTTTCATAGATATCTGTACCAACAAGTGAAATGGCTTGTTCTTCGAGGTTTTCTGGTATCTTGCTATTTAGCACTGCACGTTGCTCATCAATCTTAGCTTGTGCTTCTGCTGGGGTTACAACACCCCAAAGTTTATTAAAGGTATTCATGTTAAATGGAAGGTTATAGATTTCACCCTTGTAGTTAGCCACTGGACTATTAGTGTAGCGATTAAATTCCGCAAATTGGTTCACATAGTCCCAAATTTCCTTATCAGATGTGTGGAAAATATGAGCACCGTACTCGTGCACTTGAATTCCTTCTACTTCTTTGGTGTAGATATTTCCTGCAATATGGTTACGTTTTTCAATAACCATAACTTTTTTTCCTTTTAAAGCAGCTTCATGAGCAAATACTGACCCAAAAAGACCCGCACCAACAACCAAATAATCATACATACCAAAAAAAGTACGTCCTGTGGGCACCTCTTCTTTTTCCATTAACAGCTAAATACCTTTCTATTTTTAGTGCTAACCATTCTTTGGCACACACTCCTCCATAATAAGCATATTAATTATAGCACAAATAATGGGAGTTTGACAGTTTTAAATTATAAAAAGTTCTATAACAGTTGATGCGATTTTACTAATAAAAATGTTGGACAAAAAGTCTAAAAAATAATAAATACCTTAGTTTAACTAACTCTGACAACTTCAAAAAGCGGATTTATTTCGCTTTAAACTTCAAAAGAGAAGACCAATCTAGTCCTCTCCTGTTGTTCATTATAAGTCACCCCGCTACAGCTAACAAAGCTCCGATTAACATCGCCAAGAAACGTTGATTTTAAGCTATTTTATATTATTCGATTTTAAGAGAACGGTTAAAAATTGAGTTTTTACCAACCTCTTTCGTTTCTATTATTCTGTACCTAGAACGCTATTTTGATGGTGACGTTTTTTAATAACATGATCCTTGATGATTTGATAGAGACTGGCTGCTAAAGGTACTGCTATTAGCATTCCTAAAATACCAGCTAGAGCACCGCCTATTGTGATAGCTACTAAAACCCACATGCCTGGTAAACCAATTGAGCCCCCAACTACTCGAGGGTAAATAAGATTACCTTCAAATTGTTGCAGAACTACTAGAAAAACAACAAACCAAAGTGCTTGAGTGATTGATTGAGTCGCTAGTAAAATAAACCCGATAACCAAGCCAATATAAGCTCCTACAACAGGAATAATGGCAGTAAATGCAACTAATACTCCTACTGTTGCAGCATATGGAAAGCCAAAGAGAGTCATTCCGAGAGCTGTAAGTGTTCCCAAAATCATTGCTTCCAGAGTCTGGCTGACAACAAATCCATGGAATCGTTTATCTAAAATGCCCACCACATAACGCACTGGTCCTGCATATTTTCCAAGATAAGTATCCATCAAAAGCCCAACTTGTCTGACTAAAGTTTCTTTATTTCCCAAAACATAGAGGGAAAAAATGAGGCTGACAAACACATTGAGTAAGGTTGAAGCAATAGAAGAGACTGAGGTTAAAACACCTGTCAAAACGCCTAAGACCTGTTGTAAAATTTGTTGACTATAGCGACTAATCGTTTGAGCTAAGTCTTTATCTTGTCCAATATAATCAAGTATTCTAGAGACGTAGGTATTATCATTCATTTCATTAATCCATTGATTAATAACAGAAGTATCTATCGCTAAAAGAGACTTAATACTTTCAATCAAATCTGGGAGGACAATAGAAAAAATCCAGACAATGACCACCACAAAAGTCAAATAAGCCAACGTCATTGATAAGCCACGCTTGACATTTTCTGCTCGTGTACCTGATAAAACGATACCAAATACACGTTCATAAACAGACATAACGATATTCACAATATAAGCGATAGCTGCACCAATTAAAAACGGTTGACTAGCCGACCAAACGGTACCTAAAAAATTAGCACCAGCCTTCCAATAGGCTTGAATCATGTAACAAAGTACAAATGCCGTGACAATCGAGTAAACGTGTTTTTTTTCAAAATTCATATGTTGATTATACCACACTTTCATTCAAATAAGATCCCAACACCTCCGCTAGACTCTCATAGGCTAACTGACTGAGGTGCAATCCATCTGTTGTGTACTTACTGGCTAACTGACCATCACCATCCAAAAGCAAGGGATAAAGGTCAATAAAATCCACTCCCGGCAAAGTTTTCAGATTGGCATTAAGTAACTGAATATCTGCATTTTTCCTTATTTTTACCATTTTGGAAAAAGCTTGCGCTTCATTTACAGGAAGAACCGAGAGCAGGTAGATTTCTGATTGAGGACTTAACATGCGAAGCTGGCTAACCAGCTCTGCTATTTTGCCAACCGTATCCGTCACCGAATAACCCAAACCAAGGTCATTGACCCCAATCATGAGAAAAAGCTTGCTAGCTTCAAGCGTTGCTACCTGCTCATCCAAATGTTCTAATAACCAGTTCGTATCTGTCCCTGCAATACCACGATTAACAAGTGGCAAATGTCTTCCCAGATATTTTTTGATTGGAAAAAATTCTGTAATCGAATCCCCTACAAAAACGATGCTTTCCGGCTCTACTTTTTCATTTTCCAAACGAAACTGTGCCAAGCGTTTTTGGTGATAAGCTGATAACTCTGGACTAATGGTATCAGTATTAGGCATCTAAATCTCCTTAAATAAAAAATCTCCTTTTACCTATTATAGCAAAAATGGTGCCTTAAACAAAAAACTACCTCAACATATGAAGTAGTTCTTAATAGATTATTTCACTTTTTCCTCTTTGTAGTCGCATTCTTCATGGCTACATGTGACTTGTTTGCCACCGCCACGAACTTTCTTTTCAACAAGGTAATGACCTGATTTTGGACAAGCGCGACCAACGGGCATATCCCAAGAAGTAAATTCGCAGTCTGGATAACGGTCACAACCGTAGAAAATGCGATTGCGTTTTGTCTTACGTTCAATGATTTGACCTTGTCCACAGGTTGGACAGGTCACGCCAATTTCTTTTGTAATGGCTTTTGTATTATGACAGTCTGGGAAATTGCTACAAGCGTAAAACTTACCAAAACGTCCCAACTTGATAACCATTGGATGACCACAGAGGTCACAATCAAAACCAGCTGGTTCATCCTTGATTTGGATTTTTTCGATTTCAGTCTCTGCTTTTTCCAACTCTTTAGAGAATGGCTGATAGAAAGCATCTATGACTTTTTGCCACTCTTCTTTACCAATTTCAACTTCGTCAAGTTTGCCTTCCATTTCTGCCGTAAACTTAACATCTACAATATCTGGAAAAAATTTGATAATGAGAGAGTTAACGATTTCACCAAGTTCTGTTGGTTCAAAGCGTTTTGCTGCTAATTTGACATAGTAGCGACGCTGAATCACATCAAGTGTCGGAGCATAAGTTGACGGACGTCCCACACCATTTTCTTCAAGCGTCTTGATAAGAGTTGCTTCCGAATAGCGTGCTGGTGGCTGAGTGAAATGCTGCTCTGGGCTTGTTAACACTTTTTTAACCGTGTCGCCTGCCGCCATTTCTGGAAGCATTTTATTTCTATCAGAGTCATTATATACAGCCATGTAGCCATCAAATTTGACCTGACTGCCATTAGCAACAAACATAACACCATTTTGTGACAGTTCCACCTTCATGGTATCAAAGACTGCAGCCGTCATCTGACTAGCGACAAAACGATTCCAGATGAGGGTATAGAGTTTAAGCTGATCTTTGTCTAAATATTTCGCAATACTCTCTGGTGTTTGATAGACATTTGATGGGCGAATCGCTTCGTGAGCATCTTGGGCGCCGGTGCTATTTTTGACACGATTCCCGTGCTTGGAATATTTGTCACCGAAACGTTCACTAATGTACGCTGCCGCTTGACCTTGGGCAATTGGACTAATACGAGTTGAGTCCGTACGCATATAGGTAATCAGACCCTGCTGGCCAGACCCGAGATTAATCCCTTCGTATAATTGCTGCGCAACCATCATGGTTTTACGGGTACGGAAATTAATTTTATTAGCTGCGTCTTGTTGCATTGATGATGTAGTGTAAGGAAGCGGAGCATTTCTACGACGTTCTTTCTTCTCCACATTATCAACAAGGAATTCATCTCCCTGTAAACGTGCCAGAACCGCCTTGACATCGTCATGATTAGTTAATTTGAGCTTTTTACCATCCACTCCATAAAAAGATGCTTCAAATTTTTTGGTTCCCTTTTTAAAGGCACCGTTGATGGTCCAGTATTCTTCTGGTTTAAAAGCCTTGATTTCATTTTCACGGTCAATAATAAGCTTTAGGGCAACAGATTGCACACGCCCCGCTGACAAGCCTTTTTTAACTTTCTTCCACAAAAGGGGTGAAATCGAATAACCAACGATACGGTCGAGGACGCGGCGTGCTTGTTGAGAATTCACTAAATTCATGTCAATTTGACGAGGTTCAACAAAGGCATTTTTTACCGTATCCTTTGTGATTTCGTTGAAAACAACACGATTCTTATCTGTCAAATCCAAGTCTAAAATGTGCGCCAAGTGCCAAGAAATCGCTTCTCCCTCACGATCCGGGTCACTTGCGAGGTAAACTTGCTTGGCACCCTTAGCTTCCTTTTTCAATGTCTTAATCAGGTCACCTTTACCACGAATATTGATGTATTCTGGCTCATAGTTATTCTCAAAATCAATAGACATAGAGGATTTTTTCAAATCACGGATATGTCCAACAGAAGCCACAACTTTATAATTGCGTCCTAAATATTTTTCAATGGTTTTAGCTTTGGCTGGTGACTCTACAATAACCAAATTCTTTGTCACCTTACTAGCTTTTTTCTTCGATGTTTTTTTCGTTTTACTAACTGTTGCAGTCGCCATAGATTTTCCTTTATTTTTTCAATTAAATCTATAGCATGATAACCCAGTTTTTTAATCCTGTCAATAGAAAACTTCTCCTATAGGAAAAAGTCAATTTTCTAAAAATACTCAGAAATGATGTCAAAGCCTGTAGTGACGCACTTTGCACCTTCTTGGATTAGATGATGACAGCCATCTGATTTTCCATCCAAAATATTACCTGGAACGGCAAAAATATCTCGTCCTTCTTCCATAGCTCGTTCACAAGTAATCAAACTTCCCGAGCGCATTTTTGCTTCCACCACGATAATGCCACGAGACAGTCCAGCTATGATCCGATTGCGCTCTGGAAAATGGAATTTCTTCGGTGCCTGACCAACCTCATATTCGGTCAAGAGAAGTTGATTTCTAGAGATATAGTCTTGTAATTTTGCATTTTCTTTAGGATAGTAAACATCTAAGCCACAACCGATAACCGCAATCGTTGCTCCACCATTTTTCAAAGCAGCCACATGGGCACTGGTATCAATCCCACGCGCCAGACCAGAGACAATCACAAAGCGATTCCCCATCTCCTTAATCAGCTTGGCTACAGATTGGGTACCAACTTCTGAGCACTTCCTAGAACCAACGACTCCTAGTTTTTCCTTATTCAAAAGATCTAAGTTCCCTTGGTAAAATAGCAGAGCAGGTGGATTATAGATATTTTTGAGTTCAAGTGGGTATTCCTTATCCAAAATTGACAAACTAGGAAAACGGTTGAACTCCTCACGCAGTTCCTTACTATTAAGATTTTTAAAGGTTTCGATAAATAGAACAGGATTTTTACATTGAGAAACCACTGCCATATCGCGTAAAGATAGAGATTTTTCAACACGCTTTTGATAGTCTAGGATATTTAAAATATTAAGATTGGTTAACCCAGCTTTTCGTAATTTGTATAAGTCAAAATTGTTCATGCCTTACCTCCACTTGATTATTCGTAGAAAAGCAAAAAAAGTTGAGCACCAACTCAACTTTCTAAGTATTTAATAATTTTAGCGGGATTACCAGCAATGACCACATTATCACCAAAAGACTTGGTCACAACGGATCCTGCACCAACAACGACATTATCACCAAGAGTTACCCCCGGTAAGATGGTCACGCCACCACCTAACCAGGCATTATTGCCAATAGTGATTGGTGCGCCATATTCTAGACCTGAGATACGTTCCTTGGCATCCAAGGGATGGAGGGGCGTCAAGAGCTGACAATTGGGACCAAACATGGCATTGTCACCAATTCTAATCTCACAGACGTCCAAAAAGGTCTGATTAAAGTTGGCATAAAAATTGTCACCAACATAGATGTTACTGCCATAATCACAGACAAAGCGTGGTTCGATCAGCAAGTTTTCACCTGTCCCTCCAAACCATGATTTGACCAGCGCCTTGCGCTTCTCCCTGTCGTCTTCATCATTAAATAAACGCATGTTCTCTCTGGCTTTTAAGCGCATGGCAACCAGTTCCGCATCCCCTGCATCATAGAGTTGCCCAGCTAGCATCTTGTCACGTTCCGTCATCCTAGTCTCCAATCATACTCTTAATCGGCTCAAAGGTCTTACGGTGAATCGGAGTAATCCCTAATGTTTTCAGACCTTTTAAGTGGTCTGCTGTGCCATAACCAGCATTTTTGGCAAAGGCATAGCCAGGAAAAGTTTCATCATAATCTGCCATCATATCATCACGCGTCACCTTTGCAACAATAGAAGCTGCGGCGATTGACAACGAATTGGCATCCCCTTTGATAATAGACTGCTGCGGCAAATGAACATCCAAAGTCATGGCATCAATCAACAGTCCATGTGGTTTGATTGATAGGTTTTCAAGCGCCTCTATCATGGCTAACTTGGTCGCCTCATAGATATTGACCTCATCAATGACCTGACTATCCTTTATTCCAATACCGACTGCTAAAGCCTCTGCCATAACAGCATCGTAAATGGCACGGTGCTTGCTTTTGGGAATTTTTTTACTGTCATTCAAGCCTTGAATTTTACAGTCTTTCGGCAAAATGACTGCTGCTGCGACAACCGGACCAGCTAAGGGACCTCTGCCCACTTCATCAATCCCTGCGATCAGCTCAATCCCTTCGGCATACCAGGCCTTTTCGTAGCACAGCATTTTTTCCAAACGTAGCTCCTCGTCAATGAGGGCTTGAATGGCTTTGCGACGTTGTTTAATCGCTGTCTGCACTCCTGCACGGGCATCCTTGGCAAAGTCTTCCCATCGACTGTCTTCAAGAGTTGTAATACCTTGGAGGACTTCCTTAATTTCCTTAATCGTTGCCATCTAAATCACTGACCTTATCTAGCGTGTAAAGACCGAGCTTGCCATCACGAACTTCTTTGACAAATAATTGGTAAAAGCGGTCATAATCGTCTCTAAAACCCAATTTTCGAGTCATAGACATAATAATTTCAGGAGCCTCATCGTCAAGGTTAATCCCCTTAAATCGTTCCTGTAAACGCTCTGGGTAATTTTCTTTGAAATAGGTCAAACCAAAAATAGTCACCTCATCCATGGGCAACAATTGATCCTTGATTGCGCCTGTCAAAGCTAATTTTAGCCCAACTAACTCATCTTCAAATTTGGGCCAAAGAATTCCTGGTGTGTCCAAGATTTCCAAATTTTTATTGGATTTCAACCATTGCTGCCCCTTAGTAACACCTGGTTTATTGCCGACAACTGCAATTTTCTTCCCTGCTAAGCGGTTCATTAGCGTTGATTTACCAGCATTTGGAATACCGATAATCATGGTGCGTAGGGTTTCTTTTTGAATACCACGTTCACGCAACTTAGCAATCTTATCTGCCATCAAGTCTTGTGCTGCCTTGGTTACTTTTTTAACTGTAGATTGCTCTTTGGAGTTGATTAACAAGGTTTTAATGCCTTGTTTTTCATAGTAGCTCTGCCATTCTTTAATCAAAGCCATGTCAGCTAAATCAGCCTTGTTCAAAATGAGCAGACGAGGTTTGTCTCCTACAATCTTTGTCAGCATGGGATTTTGACTGGATAAGGGAAGCCTTGCATCCACCAAAATTGTCACGAAATCCACGTGCTTTAAATTTTCTTGTACCTGTCTCCGAGCTTTAGACATGTGCCCAGGAAACCATTGAATAGTTGCCATGAGTTTATAGTTCCTTTCATATCAAGGGTTTGAATAGCCAAATCTCAATTATTTAATTCAGATAGAAATCCTCAATCTTCTTTCCATTAATATCTTCATTCTTATCTATTATAGCATGATTTTGAAGATTTGACCGTCATATGTTTTCATCTAACAAACAGTCATTTTCTCTCTAGATAATGCTTACCAAAACTCAAAATGTTTTTTTGGGTTGCTTTCTTATAAAATACAGATACTAAAAAATCTGAGGAATCCTGTTTAGAAAAAATCTTCTTTTGAAAAGAGTAAAAGCTGTTCCTTGAACTGAAACTGCTTCTACTCTTTTATTTTCCATTTTTTTAAAAAGTCATCCAAATGCCAGCTAGGCTTAAAGTCGGGCTTACTATTTTGAGCAAACGCCGTCACTAGATTCCAAAGCGACTTTTGAATCAAGGCTTGTTGCTTTTTGTCCAACTGATTCATAGTCCCAAATGCAGATAAGAGTTTGAGAATAGCTTCCTTAGTTGTTAAATCATTAAGACTGTTAATACCTGCATCCATCAAGGTATCAAAAAGTAAATCAACGATTACTTTCAATTCTGACTTGCTAAGTTCTGATACCCATTGGTCAAATGTTTTATCCAATTGCTTGCTGAGATTGGTTGGTTCATTGCTAATAAAATGGCCTTTTTCAGAAATTTTCCAAGTCGTTACTGCATGCTGCGACACTCCAAATTGGTTTGCATCTATGATAAATGGTGTTACATCCAATTGTAACATAACACCTACAATTGATTCTTTAGGTCTCATGACAATTAGTTTATCTCGAATCCCCTGGTAACCTTCTTTCTTGAAAAAAATTGGCTTAAAACCTGGAGCATCAAGCATAAAGACTGCTTTAATTTTCTTTTGAAGCACCGCTTTTTGATGACTGGCTGCATAAACTGCTAAATTACCACCTTTGGAATGTCCTGTCACATAGACTGGTTGCTCTGCTTTTTCCAAAAACTGTTGAAGATAGGTGACCGCAGAACGCTGGGCTGGAATCTCGCTCATATAGGTCAATTTAAAATCTTCTTTCCAACCAATGAGGGTATCATCTGTTCCCCGAAAAACCAGCTGCCAATGATTAATAGAAGGAATATGGAAAACCATTGCCGCAAACTGTTTTTCAAACTCTTTACTAATATCATTCACATAATGAGATAGTATCAAATCTTTGAAACGCTTGCTATTGAGCATAGCATCAAATAGCTTCACTCTATCCTTGGTTAGCATAAAATCATACTGAATAGCAGATTTTTCTTTCTTTAATCTCTGGCGCATATCTTTAAAAGAAAGGGCAGTATCCTGCGTTACATAACCATCAAAAGGGAGGTAGGCCAACTCATTAAGGCAAACAATATCCAAATCATTCAAAGCCAATTCTTCAAAATCTTTGTTTGAAGCACTGTTAACATAATCACAAATCGTTGGCATAACGTCGCCCTCCTTCAATCCTTTTGATTGTACAAATATTTCAGTCGCCAGTCAAGAAAAAAAGTGGTATAATGTAAAACAGTTTGATTTCCAAATAAAAGAAAGGGAATGTTAATGAGTAAAATTAACCCAATTATCAAAATAGCCAAAGTACAATTTTATAGATTTATCGTTGCTTTATGTGGAGTGATCGGTGTTGGTATGCAAATCTATCAAGATGGCTTTGGTATGCTACTTTATTATACCGTTATTTCAAACATCCTTGTTTTTAGTTTTCTCTTCTATCTTATTGGCTGGGAAGGTAAGAATGGTTCTATAAATCATTCTTCAAAATTATTACGTTCAAAGGGGGCTGTAACAATGGCTATCATGATCACAGCCGTTGTCTATCATTTTATGCTAGCTCCTTTAGCAGAACCTCACGCTTATTGGAATATTCGTAATTTCCTTGTTCATTACATAGCACCAATCGGATTTATTCTTGATACGCTTATAATTGATAAGAAAAATAGCTATCGTTGGTTTGACCCACTAACTTGGACTTCATTCCCTTTAGGGTATTTTGCTTTTGCTATTTTTAATGGTATGGTATTACAACTACCGATTCCTGGCGCTAAAGACAGCCCTTATGCTTACTTCTTTATTAATGTCAATAAATTTGGACTTCAAAAGGTACTCATTAATTCACTTATCATTGCTTCAGCCTATGTTGTCGGAGGTTACCTTCTTCTTTTAGTGAAAAAACTTGTTGGAGCTAACTGCAAAGAAACTGTCAGATGAGGAGCTTGATAAACCTTTCAGAATACAGTAAAAGGCATGGAATGATGTTCTTAAAAAACGTCAATTCTATGCCTTTTTAATTGTTCGATAGTCATTTTATGGTAGATTGAGAAAATATAGTTAATTGAACATAGATTAGGACAAAATATAGAATAACTAATTAGGATTATCTTTGATCAAAATGATTCATCGACGTCATGTTCTTAATTCAAATTACTATAATAGGGCAAGGCTAGGAGCTTCTGATAGAACTAGACTTCATCAAAGCTATTTAATGATGTCCTAACCTTTATTCAATCCACTATAAAAGACAGTATGAAACTTGACTTTTTGACTCTATCCTTTTTTAACGACTCTATAATTTGATACCACAAAAAAACGACCTTAGCAGAGGTCGCTTAAACAGTAACTCATTATTTACCTAATTTTGCTTTAGCTGCATCTGCAAGAGCTGTGAAAGCTGCTGCATCATTAACAGCAAGGTCAGCAAGCATTTTACGGTTTACTTCGATTTCAGCAAGTTTCAAACCATGCATCAATTGTGAGTATGACAAACCATTCATACGAGCAGCCGCGTTGATACGAGTGATCCATAATTTACGGAAATCACGTTTTTTCTGACGACGGTCACGGTATGCATAGTAGTAAGAGTTCATTACTTGCTCTTTTGCAGTACGGAACAAGATGTGTTTTGCTCCATAGTAACCTTTAGCTAATTTAAGAATACGTTTACGACGTTTGCGTGAGACAACGCCACCTTTAACACGTGCCATTTATATTTTCCTCCAAATAATTCAGTAAGTAGTTGAATGCTTCTAGCGATTAACGCATTTGAGTAAGCATTGCTTTGATACGTTTAAAGTCACCAGCATGTACCATGCCTGCTTTACGCAAGTGACGACGTTGCTTTTTAGTTTTCCCGTGGAAACGGTGAGATGTGAAAGCACGGAAACGTTTAAGACCACCAGAACCTGTACGTTTGAAACGTTTAGCTGATGCGCGGTGTGTTTTTTGTTTTGGCATTTTAGAATTCTCCTCTATAAATATATTATCTGACTATTTCTTGTCAGGGATTGGTGCAAGTTGCATAAACATTTGGCGCCCATCCATTTTAGCGCGTTGCTCAATAATTGCAATATCTTGTGTTGCTTCAGCAAATTCTGCTAACACCTTTGCACCAATTTCTTTATGGGTAATCATACGTCCTTTAAATCGAATAGAAACTTTGACTTTATTTCCCTTTTCAAGAAACTTACGGCCATTACGAAGTTTTGTCTCAAAGTCACCTTTATCAATTACTGGGCTAAGACGAACTTCTTTAACCGTTACAACGCTTTGTTTTTTACGTTGTTCTTTTTGTTTCTTTTGATATTCGAATTTGAACTTACCATAGTCCATAATTTTCGCAACTGGCGGTGTCGCTTGTGGTTGAATTAAAACCAAATCAACATTTGCTTGGTCAGCAATGGCTTGCGCTTCTGACAATGGCTTGATTCCTAATTGTTCACCTTCAAGACCAACCAAACGAACTTCGCGAACACGAATTTCGTCGTTGATGAATAGATCTTTTTTAGCTATGATCTTCACCTCTTCATTTTTTTAGAGAAAACCAAAAGCGGACTTGACAAACCAAGCCCGCACACATTTTATTTCATTACTGAAATTTGACATGTAGGGCCAGACAACCTAGGTCGCAAGGCGAGAAGTTCTCACTTCTGCTTTTCTCATTGCTACCATTGTAACAGATAGACTAGCCCTTGTCAATAATTTTTTTCGCTTTTTCTTGAATAAAGTTGACAACTCCTTCAATGTTAACCCCTGTTGTATCAAAAGTAATAGCGTCATCAGCCGCCTTAAGCGGTGATACTTTACGGTGACTATCTTTATAATCGCGCGCCGCAATCTCTTCTTTTAACGTTTCAAGATCCGTTGGAATTCCTTTTTCAAGGTTTTCTTTATAACGTCTTTCTGCACGCTCATCAACAGAAGCAATTAAGAAAATTTTTAATTCTGCATCAGGTAAAACAACTGTCCCTATGTCACGGCCATCCATAATAATGGCTCCTTTTTCAGCGATTCGGCGCTGTTGCGCAACTAATTCTTCACGAATTTCTGGTAAAGCTGAAATCCAAGAAACATTATTTGTGATATCATTTTGACGGATGGCCAGGGTGACATCTACATCACCTAGAAAAACCAATTGATTTCCTTCAATGTCTCTGCCAAAAGAAATAGGGTGTTCATCTAATTGCTGTAAAATCATCGCTACATTTTCATCTGTCAAATCATTTTTCAAAGCAAGATAAGTTGCACAACGGTACATCGCACCTGTATCTAAATAAGTGTACCCAAGATTTTTAGCAATAATTTTCGCTACCGTTGATTTCCCACTTGAGGCAGGTCCATCAACAGCAATTCTAATATTTTTCATGTCTTACTTTCTAATCAATGTAAACCACATCGCCAGGATTTGCCCACCACGTTCCACCAGGACCAGTCATTTTTTCAGGATTTAAGGCATAAAGCTTGTCTAAAGATATTCCAACACGTGCCGCAATAGCACCCGCCCCCTCACCTGCTTCTACAACCGTCGTTCCACCATTTCGGATAACCGCTTCAGTCTGACTAACACTGGTCGTTTCAGTGGGTTCTTCTAATTGTGATACTGACTGCGTTTCGCTAGAATCAGACTCTGATTTTTTATTTTTAGTATCAACTTGAGTAGAAGCACCGTAAAAACCAGTCGTAGCCTCTTCACGACTCGTATTGCCATTTGAGGTATAGAAAGCGAACAATAAAACTCCAACAAAAATAACGAAAAAGATACTCAGCAAAATTGTCAAAATCGGTGTTTGAACGCCAGCATTTTTTCGCTCTTTCCTAGACTCTCCCTGTTCATCTTTGGGAAACACCTGCTCTTCCCATGGTTCTTTACTCATGATTTCTCCCTTGTTAAATCTAAAAATTCATATTACAATGATACCATGAAAGTATCTATAATTCCAGAAAAATGTATTGCTTGTGGCCTTTGCCAAACCTACTCAACAGCCTTTGATTATCATGATGACGGCATTGTTAAATTCACTAATAGCAATCTACTCACTCAACAGTTTGATGACACAGATCATGACACACTTCTCGCCGTCAAATACTGCCCAACCAAGGCCCTTATTAATGAGTAGAAACCTTTTTGTCGTCCTGGTAGTGTTCAAAATAGTCCAACTTGATAAAATTATCCAAAAGCTCAACTTCTCCCACAAAATCTGGGTGAATGGCAAGAGCATCCAGAAAATATTTCTTAGGCCACTTTCTCATGTAGTATAACTGGCTTTGACCGTTTGTCAAAACTAAACTTAAAGTGGTCTTGGTTACTTCTACTTTCTCAATATCAGAAATGAGCACATAGGTTTGCTTCCAAAACTGACTATCGACAATCTCTAAGCGACCATCGTCTCCAATGATAAAGTAACGATGGAAGCCAAGACTAAACAGGGTTCCAAATACTCCTATCATAACAAAAAATGCCATTGGAACGTCTGTTTTTTCATAGAGCATGGACAAACCAATAAAAATAGGTAAAAAGGTCAGTGACCAATAAATCAATAACCATGATAACTCTGGTTGCCAATGATATCTGATTTTCCCAAAAAGTTTAATCATGTCACTTCCCCTTTCCATATAATGACATCAAAAGGAGGTTGGGACAAAAATATCCCCGCCTCTTAAATTTTAGTTTATAGATAACTTGATGCAGTGGTTGATTGGAGGTCTGCTTTTTATTTTCAAGTGTCTGCCTAAAATAATCCACTGGACAGATTTAGCCTGAGCTTAGAAATGAGATAACAAGAGGAAGCCAAAACTACGAAATCATGACTCCTGTCCTATTCTCATTGTAACATATTTTATAGCTTGTTTCTAATTTTTATCCCTATATGTTGAAATCCCGATGATAACATCAACTGCTTTTTCCATGGTTTGTAGGCTGACATATTCAAAGCGACCATGCATGTTTTCACCGCCTGCAAAGATGTTTGGTGTTGGAATTCCCATAAAGGAAATTTTAGAGCCATCTGTACCGCCACGAATTGGTTCGATGATTGGTTTAATCTCAAGATTTTCCATAACAGACTTGGCAATATTAACTGGTGTCATGTCTTTTTCAATGACTTTTTTCATGTTATAGTATTGGTCGTGAAGGGTCAAAATGACGCGTTCTTCTCCGAGTTCTGCATTCATCTTAGCTGCGATTTTCTCCATTTCAGCTTTGCGATTTTCAAAAGCCTTATCCTCAAAGTCACGGATAATATAAGAGCTTGTCGCCTCATCAACAGTTCCACTCAAACCATGAAGATGATAGAACCCTTCATAACCTTCTGTATGCTCAGGGCGTTCTCCAGCAGGTAGTTGATTATGGAAATCTGTTGCTAATTGCAGGGCGTTAATCATGCTATTTTTAGCTGTTCCTGGATGAACATTTCGCCCGATAAAGCGAAGTTCCGCTGCGGCTGCGCTAAAAGTTTCATATTGAAGTTCACCGAGTGGTCCACCATCAATGGTATAGGCAAAGTCAACGTTAAAGTCCTCAACATCAAATTTATTAGCACCAACACCAATTTCTTCATCTGGACCAAACCCAACACGGATTTCTCCATGCTCAATTTCAGGGTGGCTTGCAAGGTATTCAACAGCAGTCATAATTTCAGCAATACCTGATTTATCATCAGCACCAAGAAGTGTTGTCCCATCTGTTGTAATTAAGGTTTGTCCTTTGTAATTATCAAGATTTGGAAAATCCTTTGGAGATAGGCTATAGCCTGATGAACCAAGTGCAATATCACCACCGTCATAGTTTTCAATGACTTGTGGCGCAATATTTTCAGCATTAAAATCAGCGGTATCAATATGAGAAATATAACCAATGGTGTGCTTGAACCCCTCGCCATTAGCTGGTAAAGTACCAACAATATAGCCATTGTGCTCTAAATAATGCACATCAACAAGCCCAATGCGCTCCATTTCTGGCTTCAAGATATTGAGTGCAAAATCCGTTTGACTTGGTGTAGATGGTGTTGTCGTGCTGTTTTCATCTGAACGTGTGTTAATTTTAACGTAGGTTAAAAAGCGGTCTAGTAAATTTTCGTACATGTTAGTTTCCTTCTAAATCTTATGATAAGCATTGTAAACCTCTTGACGATTGAGGTTGTAAGTTTTAGCGACTTCCTTGATGGCTTGATTGGGCTTTTTCCCTTGAGAAATGAGCTGTGCAACTAAATCCTCTAGGTCTAATTCGTCCACGATGTCATCAGAAATAACATCCTCAGAAGCTCCTGAAACTAAAATCAAGCATTCTCCTTTCAGAGGATTTTCTAATAGATAAGTTAAAACTTCTGAAATCTTTCCACGTTGGTATTCTTCGTAAAGTTTAGTCAATTCTCTAACCACGACAACATCACGGTCACCATAGATTTCCAACATATTTTCCAGCGTATCAGATACACGATAAGGGCTTTCGTAAAAAATTTGGGTCTCTGGGTAAGCTTTTTTTTCTTGGAAAAATGCCTTTTGCTGCCCTGCTTTTCTCGGTAAAAAACCATGAAAAATATGTGGTTGAGGAGCTAATCCTGATGCAATTAAAGCTGTGATGCCAGCAGAAGCCCCTGGCAAAGAAACGACAGAAATCTCTTCTGAAATGGCCGATTTAACCAAATCATGTCCTGGGTCAGAGATGGAGGGCATTCCCGCATCAGATACCTGAGCCAGACTTTTGCCTTCTTTTAATAGAGCAATCAAGTCTGGTATTTTTTCAAAAGCATTGTGTTCGTGAAAGGAGATTTGTCTCGTTTCAATATCAAAATGCTTTAATAACAAACCAGTGTTTCTCGTGTCCTCTGCGCAGATAACATCAACATTTTTTAACGTTTCAACTGCACGAAAAGTCATGTCTTGTAGATTTCCAATAGGGGTTGGAACCAAATAAAGGGTTCCATAACTTGTTTTCCCCTTAAAGGATTTTTGAACTTGCATGGTGTTCTCCTTTTAGTACGATACGTGAGTCTGTGACAGACACCCGTCAGTTCTCAAATCATCAAAATTAGAAAAATCAAAATGATAATCTTGTTATTATTGATTTTCTCTATTAATTATTTTCGACTGTATAGAAGTTCCATACAAAAGGCACAATCTTCTTTATTTTCCCGATGTTGACCATAAAAATCATTGCAAACATGGAATCCTTCTTCATAAATGGATTCCATATGCTCTTTTCCTCGAGTCGAGTGTCTGAGAGGCTGTTCATCAATAATTAATTGACTAAGATGCTCCCGTAAGGCTGTATTTTCCATACGAAGACGCGCATTTTCTTCAAAAACTTCTTGGACTTTCTTTCTCATGGCATCAAATTCTGCTAGACTTACCATAAATTGTTGAGAGAAAGCTTCCATTTGTTCCAGTAATGCTTTTTTATTCATTCATCCTCCTTCTTCTCTAAGCAATCACAAAATAATCTAAGGCATTTTGAAAACTAACATTAGCTTGCCACATGCGTCTTGCTTGATAACAGTCTGTTAACAACTTTGGATTATTTTTTTCTGATAGGATAACCGTTAGTAATCTAAACGTCAAATCTTGAAAATCTTTTTCTGATGCAAGGGATGATAGTCTTGACACTTCTAAATAAGCTTTGTCACTCTCTTGATTTAAAAGTTTGACAAATTTTTCCAACATTCGTTCCAAATCTAACACCTTACTATTTTGGGACAAGGCTAGCGCCTCTGATTCATTTGTTGCAACTTGCGCTAGAAGACGTGCTTGACTTTTCAAAAGTCCTTGTTGTAACAATAGGTCTTCTAAATATTGCTGATTTTTGACAAAGCGAAATAATTGACAACGGCTTTTAATTGTTGGCAGTACCTTACTTTCATCACTGGTGAGCAAGATCACGTAAGACTGACTTTGAGGCTCTTCAATAAATTTTAAAAGACTATTTGCCGCATTACTATGCATTTTATCTGCATCTTTAATGATAAAAACTTGTGATTTTCCTTCAAACCCTGAACGAGAAAAATCACGCGTCAACTCTCGAATAGTATCTGTTTTTATCAGTTGTCCTTGAGGTTCCACAATTTTCACATCTGAAAATTCTCGTTGTTCAATTAAACGACAGGATCTACAAACTTCACAAGGCAAACCATCGGAGAGTTGTTCGCAAAATCGACTTTTGGCTAACCAAAGCGCTAATTCAAACGAACCAAAGTCTCCAGAAAAAAGATAGGCATGGCTCATGTGACCATTCTTTAGAATATAAGAAAACCGTTCAAAATGTTTGGATTGGTGTAGGGCTAATTTCATTTCTCTACCTTTTCTAAGGCTGATAAAACAACTTGATAAGCATCATTGATAACTTTTTCAAGAGACTGACTCGCATCAATCGTTACCACGCGATTACTTTCTTGATTAGCTAATTTCAAATAACCAGAACGTACTTTCTGATGCATGCTGAGAGCTTCTAAATCGAGCCGATTAACTTCTCGCTCTGCATTTTTTGAAATACGATCTAGTCCAATCTCTGACGGCACATCAAAATACAGGGTTAGGTCTGGTTTATGCCCATCTGTTGCATAGTCATTAAGCCAATCAATGGCAGAAATATCAAGACCTCGTCCATATCCTTGATAAGCCACTGAACTATCAATAAAACGATCGACCAGAACCAATTTACCTGCTTTTAAAGCAGGTAAAACCTTTTCAACTAAGTGTTGGCGGCGAGCGGCGATATAGAGCAAAAGCTCTGTTTTTTCATCCATATTGGTATGTTCGACATCAAGAATAACATCTCGAATTTTTTCTGATATTGCGATGCCACCTGGCTCTCTAGTTGTGATGATTGCATCGTCAACTTTCTCCTGTAATCGTGGCACCAAAGCCTCTAATACACTTGTTTTACCAGCACCATCTGGACCTTCAAAAGATACCAAAAAACCTTTTTTCATATGACTTCTTTCTGTTTATCATTTCTTCTATTTTACCAAAAAATCATGTAAAAGAGAGTGGGACAAAATCGTTAAATCGTCAACAAATGACGATTTCGCTTTTCCTCGCTTTCTGGTTTATAAGCTCAAGCTGAAACTGTCCACTGGACAGTTTCACTCCCACATCCGCATAGCTCCAAAGGTTTTGGAAACCTTTGGAGGTGAGGAATAAGTCGAACGAAGTTCGTCTCAATCGTTAAGGTCTGAGAGACCTTTGAAAGGTTGGAAATAAGATGAACGGCGTTCATCACATTCGTATAGGATGGCCGCTAACGATTGAGTGGTACTAAAATAGTCCAGTGGACTATTTTAGGTTCGAGCTTGAAAACGAATGAGCGAGAATAATCCAGTGGATTATTTTAGGTGGACACTTGAAAATAAAGAAGTGTCCAGTCTAGGACTTCCAATCAACCACTGCGTCGATCTGTTATTACTATCAAAAAGAGAAGGTTGAGATATTTTGTCCCAACCTCTAACAAACTAAAATCCCGCCTTAGCCTGTGTTTTGACAAGACTATCAATCCTTATTCCTTGATTCTCTAATTTTTCTCTAAGGATTTCTGCATCAAAATTTCCATCAATTTGAACTTCTACGACGACCTTCCCATGACGTTCATCAGCAATTACCGTACGTCTAATGTTAAGATTTTCATCTGAAATGGTTTTGACAATTTTTTCAAGAACTCCGACACTATCTTCAGTCAAAACACGCACACGAATCCCTTCCTCACCATAGCCTGAAACCCTGAGAAATGTTCGGAAAACATCTTTATCCGTAATAATACCAGAAACATAGCCATCTTCCGCTACTGGGAGGACACCAATGTTGTGAGTCATCATTAGGAAAATAGCATCTTCAAGACTAGCGTATGGATCAACTGTGATAACATTTTTTATCATAACATCACGTATTTTTGTCTTATTGAGTAAATAATTCATCTCGTAGATAGATAAACTTGTGGCCTTGGAAGGCTGAGCCTCCGCCATTGTGCCTTCTGTAACAAGACCAACTAAGCGATCCTTTTCAATAACTGGAAGTCTACGCAATCCTTGTTCTCTCATTAAGTCAGCTGCATGAGCTACTGTTGTTTCTGGCGAAACATAGACAACTTTTCGAGTCATAAAATCTTTTACTGCCATAGAAATTCCTCCGACTATTTTCTTAATATCATTATAACATGTTTTTGGAAAGGTTTACATTAAAAGAATGATATTTACTGAAAAATCACTTTTTTGGTTCTAATGCTGGTCTCGTCTTTCACGTCTCTCTTGAATAATTTGCAACACATCACCACGTCTTGTTTCAATATCTCCTTCTCGCCTACGCTGAAAAGAGGAGTTTAACACCGCACCGATAATCAAGATCTTAGCAAAAAAGATAAACCAGAACATGACTACCAAAATCGCTACTGAACCAAAAAATCGTAAATCTTCTAACCTTGCGATAGCCAAATTAAAGTAAGCTCCAAAAAGACTAGTTGTTAGCAAGAGAACAATACTGGTAAAAAGTGTTCCTGGTAAAACGTTTCTTATTCGTTTTATTTTGACATTTGGCAAAATAAAATATAGCAAGCTTACAGCAATTAAAAAAACCAGAAACGTCAAGGGCTGAGTTAGATGCGATAGACTGTTGTAGAGTCCGCTATCAATATGCCAGTGTTGGTAAATAATATTAAGCACCGCTTTGCCAAAGGTAGATATAAAGATGGCTAAGATCAAAAACAAGACTAAAATCACACCTGATAGCACACCGATTGCATGAGATAGTACAAAATCGCGATGCTCTTGCACATCGTAGGCTTTATTAATTGCTTTTTGTAAAAAGGTCATACTTTTAGCAGTCGTCCATAGTCCCGTTAAAACGGATACCCACACAAGACCACTTGATGAGGTGTTAAAAATATTGCTTATAATACCGGACGTGCTTACATACAATTGATGCGGTAAGTTATCCCTTAAAAAAAGCAAAAGTTCACTGGTATCAATATTGAGATAAGGAAAAATATTAGCTAATAAAATCAGAAAAGGAAAGATGGTTAATAGTAAGTAGTACGCTACTGCAATGCTTGATAAATCCATTTCCGAAGCCTTATAATGCTCTAGAAAAAAAGTCAAGAATTGACTGTTCTGAAGACGATTCACTAATTTTTTCATCTTGACCTTACTCCTTAGTAGCTTTTAATTTATCAGATTGGCTTATTTTTTTACAATTAAGCCACTTTTACACATCCTTGAAAGTTCTATCTATCTCTGTTTTTCCAAAGAAATACATCACTTAATACGTTCGTTCTTCTCCTTGACTGGTCAAAATAACTGGACCGTCTTTTGTGATGACAAATTGATGTTCATATTGACAAGAAAGTCCTCCATCAAGTGTTTTATGAGCCCACCCAGTCTTTACATCGGTATCAATTTCCCAGGTACCCGTATTAATCATTGGTTCAACAGTCAAGACCATGCCTTCTTTCAAGCGCAGACCACGACCAGCTATTCCATAGTTAGGCACCATTGGTTCCTCATGCATTGTAGGACCTACACCATGTCCCACTAGGTCACGTACTACACCGTAGCCATGACTTTCTGCGTATTTCTGAATCGCAGCACCAATATCTCCGATACGATTTCCAACAACTGCTTGTTCAATACCACGATACATTGCTTCTTTAGTCACAGCCATGAGATTTTTGACTTTGTCAGACACGTTTCCAATAGCATATGCCCAACACGAATCTGCTAAGCCACCTTTGTAATTTTCAGTGTGCTTTTTCATCTCAGCAACATTATCAAAATTTAATTTTGAAACATCTAGCACCGCTTTATCCAAAGGCTCAGATAAAACCATGTCAACCTTTAAAAGGTCACCATCTTTGAGGATATAATGACGCGGAAAAGCGTGTGCAACTTCATCGTTGAGTCCACAGCAAGTCGCATAAGGATAATCCATGAGATGACCGTCTACACCGATTTGAAGAGGTAAAACATTTTCTTCTTTACAGCGGCGACGAACATATTCCTCAACTTCCCACATGTCAACACCTGGTTTTAACAATTCACGAAGGCCTATATGAATTGAGGCAAGAAAATCCCCTGCTTTATCCATAGCTTCAATTTCACGTTGTGATTTTAAAGTGATCAAATTTTTCTCCTTTTTATATCTTAATCTTTATTTTCAAGAGACTAGAAAAATACCTTTGTCTCTTCATTTAGACCCTTTCAGTATCTTGAGATGGTCTTTTATATGTTCTGCTAGATTGCTGTTTCATTTTCAAACTACTAACTGTTTATGATTACGTGGTTTTTGTGGTTACCATCGCTTTAGCAACCATTTGATTTTCCAAATAAATCTCAATATCCAAAATACTGCTACGGCGATTTTCCATAACAATTTTAGACGCAATGGTTAAACGGTCATCAATTTGAACAGCCTCTAAAAAGTATATCATCATTTGGTCGATTATAACATTCTTTTTACTTTTTTTAGTTAAAAGACGATGCGCTACTTCTTTGAAATATTCTGCTAAGACACCTTGCGCTAATTGACCTAAATGATCTAACATGACAGGCTCTACGACAAAGGAAAAACCATCTTTTTCATGATGTAGGTGCGCCAACATTTGTTCGCTATAGGTATGAAGATTAGGGTGACGAAGATTTTGCATTCCCTCTAAGATTTGACGACGAGTAATCACTCCTAGAAGCGTTAAATCATCAGCCACAACTGGTACCATATTATAATCTTCAAAAATCATTTTTTGACTAATATTAGCCAAACTAACACTCGGTTTGGTTGTAAAAGGAATGTTTGTCATGACCGAACTAATGGTTTCTTCAAGCTCTCTCTGAGCAATGTCTCGCATACTCACCACACCAATAACTTTTTCATTTTCATTGACGACAGGAAAACGGACGTGATTAGTTTTCTTAGTCAGGCCGTGGAAATCTTTAACTTTATCTGTTCCAAATAGATAACCATATTCTGACTTAAACTGATAAATCTCATCAACTGTTTTAACATCAGTTTTTATACGTGCGTTGGAGAGGGCTTGGTTAATCATAGTCGCTACACTGAAGGTATCATAGCTCGTCACCATAACAGGAATTCCGGTGTGCTCTGCCATTTCCTTAACCTTGTCAGATACCGAAAAGCCTCCTGTCACTAGAACGGCATTTTGATGTTCTAAAGCTAGAAGTTGGATATCCTCACGGTCCCCTACAATGAGAAGTCCAGAATTAACTAGATAACGCAAAATATTTTCACGAGTCATCGCTCCAATTGAAAATTTACTAAATTCACGACCCAAGCCACTTACTCCAGCTACAATGTCCGAGTCAGAAATTCTAGCAATTTCTGCATAAGTCAGTTTATCCAATCGGACACGCATTTTTTTATCAACACGTACTGTCCCTGAACGGGGACGAGTTTCTACAATTCCACGATTTTCAGCCTCTTTAATGGCACGATAGGCAGTCCCATCACTAACCTTGAGGTGATTAGAAATTGAGCGAACACTGACACGTTTCCCTACTGCTAGATTTTCTAAATAATCTAAAATTTCCTGGTGCTTACTCATAAAGAAGTTCCTAAGTTTGTCCTAAGAGTACGCCTAATATTGCCTCAGCATACTTAAAACAGTTTTGTTTCCTTTCCCAACAATTTCTTTTACATGATCATCATCCAGTCTTTAAAATAGTCTACTCTTTTTTATCAGTCTCTTTCACCACTACGGAAAGTTATAGAAGTGACAATTTCATTGCCATAAATACCAAAGCGACCATGCGCCTAGGAATAATTGTAGCTGTGTCAAGAGCATTCAAAGATGATTAACTACTTAGAAACTAAATTATATATCATACTTGTTATGCTAGTTAAATTTATTTCAACAGATTTACAGTACAAATAATAGAGGTATCTGAAGCTGCCGAAGACTATTATTTAAGTTTCTTTTTTACATAGATATCACTTAAACCGTACAGCTATATGCAGAAGTAGTTATCAAGGTCGACGAAGTCGCCACATCCAGCGCTTTCCGCGATGGGGTTGGCAAGACAAAAAGGAATGGAACCTGTAGGAGGTTTTGATGCCGACTTCGCGAACTTCATTTCCCACTTTCAAAGGTCTCCTAGACCTTTGAAGCGCCCCGCACCACATAAAGATAAGTGCTAAAAAAGAAAATAACTAGCACAACAGGTTATATCATATGATGTTAATTGTCATTTTCTTTGTACAACTCAAATGCTAAATACTTACGCACTTTATGGGTGTAACGGTCACTGCCTTTGTAACGACGTTTCACTTTAAAGCCAGATTTTTCTGCAACCCGCTGACTTGCCTTATTTTCCTCATGAGTAACAAGGCAGAGCTTTTTTAAACCAAATTCTTGAAAACTCAAAAAAGCAATCGTTTTTAGCATCTCCGTAGCAAAGCCTTGTCCTTGAAACTCTTTTTTAACAAAGTAACCTAGCTCCGCCCATCTTTCAACTGGATCTAACTTATCAAACTTAATAGCTCCAATAAGTTTACCAACTGATTTCTCTTCAACTGCCCAAACCCCCAATGGATTTTTTAGAAAACCGTGCACTAGAAGATAGTCACTCTCACTTCTTGTTGTCCTCATCGGAAAGATAAAATCCAAATTATCAGGGTTACTTGCAATCGCATAAAAACTTTCCGCATCTGCAAATGAGAACGGTCTTAGGTACAGATGTTCTGTCTCTATAACAGAATAAGTTGCTAAAATAGTTAACAAGTCCAAAATAAAGCCTTTCTCAAGGTTAATCATTTATATTATATCATAAAAAAGACTTTCTTTTATATAACAGATCAAAAAGACAAAGAAAAAAACATAGAATTCAATCATAAAAATGTAATGATTCTATGTTTTTGACTAATGATATCAGTTAAAATATTTGATTTAAACGGTATTGCCACAGTAGGAATCACAAAAATCAAATGAATAAGCCAAATCTATCACGATTTTAACAATTTAATACCCTCTGTTAATCCAAATGGCTCAATTGTAAGATACTGATTTAAACCACCACGAAAGACTGTGCCGAGTGTATTGGTAACCTCAATACGAAGGTCATTTTCTCCGTCCTTGAATAATCCTGTTGTATCAAAACGATATGAAGGTGAGATTTTCACACCAGCAGATTGACCATTGATAAATACTTCAGCAGCTTCGTAAGAGGCACCCAAGTCATGTCCAGTGACTACAAAATCAATACAAATAAATCCTAATTTTACAAAGAGGATTTATTCATAGATATGCTTGTCTTATCCTATAGAATAATTTTCTTTAACTCCTTCTTCACATGATTTCAATTATCACTTTTATTTTTTTATGATAAGTATTACATCCCTAAGAAAACTGTGCATACGGACCAATGTTTGATTTAATTCAGATACGTAGCAAGCTGTTGCAATTTGCTGATTTTTCGTCTCCAAATCAAGAAAAGTCATTTGGCAACTTTCCAAAGAGCCATCTAATCTTACTTCAATATTGGATGGAATATAAACCAAAATTTCAGTTTCAGTTTCCGCTAAACGTATTTCCGACGTATCATTTTGAAGAAGGTATTGTGCAGGTCTAGCTTTATTTAAGCCATGTTCTTCCCAAAATTTTTTCAAAAAAGCATAGTCCCATGCTCCTGGAAAATGTAATGCATCACGCCAATCATATGGACTCTCAAAGGCCTCTCCGACACTAGAATCAAATGAATAGTGACTATTATGCCATGACCAAATACCATGAGCTCCATAAGTAATCCCGCTACTAGCACCCGACAAAACACATTGCCAAGCCGCTTTTCTCACATCTTCTCTGGAAAAACGGCCATAGATTCTTCTACTATACCCCATCTGCTCATAACAAGGTTCAGAGTTTAGCGTAGGTTTTTGTGGTGAAAACCGTGAAAAGATTTCCGCTAGTTGATAAGACATTTCACGATAGTTACTATTATGCCCTGACTGAAACATATAAAAATCTAAATTTGGACTTTCTTTAAGCACCACTGGTAAATCAGCTTCTCTACCTCTAATATGAAGAGTCGTTAACGCATCTCGATTATTTTCTTTGACACGATTAAGAGCTGTTAGATAATAATCCTCAATTACTTCATCTGTTTGAAAGTCCGTATCTCCACTAATAATATAAATAGGTTTAAATCGATCGTAAAGTGACATAACCTTATCAACGTAGCTTACTACATTATCTTTTGGAAAAATACCGAGCTGTTTAATCGGCATTTGACTAGCCCAAGTATTAGGTAAATAGTTACACCAAAATAATACTAAAGCGATTGTCATATTTTTTTGATAGGCTTTTTCAAACATTCTAAAAGCTCTTTTAAAATAGACTTCATCGTATATTTCAAAATCAAATGTACCATCAGGTTTAATTTTAAATGGCTTAAAATCTAACGTAGTCTGACTAGCATCCCACTGCTGAAGCATATTTACCTGAATGGTGTTAAAACCTTGAGTTTTTCTAAAATCTAAATAATACTCCCAATCACTTTCACTGATATTAGTGAAAGCACTCCAACAGGTGTCTGCTAAATAAAAGACAGGCTTATCATCTTGCGTAAAATAACGCTGTCCTTTTGCAACCTGAAACATATTTTTCTCCTTTTACTAACCGTCGATAGACTTATAAAAACCACCTCGATCTGTTTTTCTAGGATACAACCATTCAAGAAACAAGTCAACCCATTTATAGACTTGAGCGTTTTTATTACTAGCCTTAATACCCGTCCGTAAATCGCCTAATACTAAACCGTGTTTCCCTTTATCAAAAACATGCAACTCATAGGCAACACCATATTTTTCAAGTTCCAGTGCAAAGCAGAGTGCGTTCTTGACAGGAACGAGTGTATCCTGACGTGTATGCCAGATAAAACATGGTGGTGTTTTATCTGAGACATGACTAATTGGATTCATAGCCTCACTAATTTTCCTATCCCCATAAGGATGACCAGTAGTGGCTAGTGCCACCTTATTGAAATTGTCTTCTTGTTTATCTGAAATATTAAAATCTAGTGCAGCATAACCAAGCATAGCATGTGTTGGACGGTATAGTTCTTTTGGTTTTCCAACTTTTTCTTCTAACCAATCTTCATGCCATAAAGTTGCAAGTTGCCCCGCCAAATTGCCTCCAGCAGAGTAACCGGAAACCACAATAAAGTCTTCATCAACATTAAATGTTTCAGCATTTTCTCGTAAAAAAGCTGTCGCTGTCGCCAATTCAACGAGAGGATTTGGAAAAACAGATACTGGATTCTTAGGCAATTCAGTCAGATTATCACTATCGTAAGCTGCTCGTCCCTCTGTGGCATAATGAACAACAACCACATGAAAGCCTTCTGCTAGAAAACGTAAAGCCACTTGTTCGTCTTCACGGAAAGACGTCCAAAAATAAGCTCCTCCCGGGCAAACCACAATTGTAGGATACTTACGTTTTAAATCAATTTCATGACTAGGTTCTTGAAAATAATATTTTGCATAGGCACCATTTGTACCAATTTTTTGTTCAAGATACTTCATCGCAGCTCTCCTTATGAATCATTCGGCATGTTGCTCTTGTTCAAGATTACGTTTATCAAGAATTTTAACAAATGGGTAATAGATTGCAGCACTAACTGGAATCATCAAAAGTTGCGCTACACCAAGCTTCCAACTACCTTGTAAAAGACCTGACAAAAAAATCGGAGCTCCAAATGGCACTTGCATACCAATTGCACGTGGTAAAATACCTACAACCGTCAAGATATAACCAAGGAGAGTACATACCATTGGAGATAAAATATAAGGAATGGCAAGAATTGGATTCATTACGATTGGCAAGCCAAAAATAAGAGGTTCATGGATACCAAAAATAGCACCTGGCGCTCCTAGACGTCCCAAAAGTTTAAACTGTTTACTCTTTGTTACAAAGAGAACAAGAACAAGACCTAACATTGGCGAAAAGTTTGCAAAAACACTCCAAAATGAACCTGTTACCAAGTGCGGCATTGCTTCACCAGCTTGGTAGGCGGCCAAGTTTTCTAAGTCAAGCGTGGTCATGATTGGACGAATAACTGCCATAACAACAATTGCTCCATGAATACCGAATACCCATAGTAATTGCATAACAAAGAGAGCTAATAATAATGACCATATATTGCCTCCAAGTCCTTGTAGTGGGATTTGAAGAACAGTATAAATAAATTGATGAAAACTACCAAAGCTTGTTTGAGCAAACACACCGGAAATGATAGTGAAAATAATAGCAACAATAAAAGCTGGAATCAAACTCGAAAACGTTCTAGTAATAAATGGAGGTACCCCATCCGGCATTTTAATAGTCCAGTTTTTATCCAATGCAAAGATATAAATCCGAGAAGCCAATAGACCAACAATCATTGCTGCAAAGAGACCACGCGCTCCCAGAAAATCAAAAGTCAAAGCTGATACAGGCATTGGTGCACCTTCCACAGTAAAGAGTGAAATTGGCGTCAAAACAAGAAAGGCAAAAAGAGAAACGTAACCCGCTCCAGCACCATCTTGCTTGAATGATTTGGCTAACTCATTAGCAATAGCAAATACAGTATACAAAGACAGAGCATTAGTTGTGAACGTTGCAGGCAACGCTAATAATGCTTTAATAGGAGCAATTAAATTTTGATATGCTTCAATTTGCATTGATGAGAGTAGGGTACTTAAAGCCCCAATCATCATAATCGGCAAGGTTGACATCAACCCATTGGATATAGCAGACATATAACGATTGCTTTGAATTTTGTTAGCAATGTCCTGACCCTTCTCAGTAAATGTTTCAACAAATCCCATTGTAGCACCTCATTCTCTATTTTTCTTGATACAATTTTTCTGCTAAGGACAAAATATTTTCGCAGTTTCCTATTGCATAATCAAACGAAGGAATTGCTGCTGTTGGCAATTGTGTATTTTCTTTAATTTCTTGTAACCGATAAGAGACTTGTGGTCCAACCATAATAATCTCAAATTCTTGATACATATCTTTATATTCAGAAAGTCCTACAGCTTGAATCGTTAAAGTCATGCCTCTTTCTGACCAATATTTTTCCATTTTTTTCATTAACATACTAGTTGACATTCCACCAGCACATACCAATAAAATTTTCATCTTCTTACTCCTTACCTTGATATAATGTAATAAATTCACGAATCATTTCAACAGCTAACATACTTGTCATTAAATGATCCTGTGCATGAACCATTAATAGCGTGAGGTTTATGTTATCACCACCCGCTTCGCTAAACAGCAATTCCGTTTGAGCTTTGTGAGCTACCTTAGACTTTTCATCGGATTCTTTTAATAAATTTTCTGCTTCAGAAAATTTGCCAAGTTTTGCTTTTTCTAGTGCTTGAAAAGCTAGCGATCTCGCGTCCCCTGAATTAGCTATGAGTGTCATAGCTGCTAACTCAGTTGTTGAATTGTTCTCCATTTCTTTCTCCTTTATCATATTATTTTTATATTTTCGGTTATACTGATATAAAAAACTTCCTCCTCTCTTTACCTTTAAAAAGTAATACTTCAAATGTTATATTTGCACAATAACTATCTTTTCTTCAGAATAAACTCATGATTTTACAAACCAAAATAATTCCTTCCTACACTTTAAATTATAGCGCTTTCATGATATCATTTAAATAACATATTTTTGTAAAAAACATATCATTTCTTTAGGTAGATTTATGGATTTTAATCAGTTAGAAAAAGTATTACTTGAAATTACTCAAAGCGAGCACCGTTATCTTAATCATGAAACACCAGACTATCTCAAAAAGCAAACATTAATACCACACTCAAACAATGTTTTTCAATTTCAATATTCCAAAAATTTCAACAAACAACCTGGAAATCCTGTAGATTTTTTCATCCGTAAACAAAGTCGCTTTACGCCTGTTCCAAATCATGTTACTGATGCTATCGAACTCAATTATGTCTATAGAGGTCAGAGTCTCCACTATATCAACGATAAAGAAATTTTATTAAATGAAGGTGATTTGATTCTTATTGATACTAATGCAACTCATGCTGTTAATAGCGCTGATTTTAATGATATTATCATCAGTATTAATATCAATCCTGATTATTTTAGGAAACATTTTCTAAATCGCCAGCAAAACCGCTCTGCTCTATCCCAATTTCTTTTTCAAGCTATCTCTGATAGTCAAAACCATAATCAATATCTTCTCTTCCGCAAGCAACATTCTTCTCATCTTCGGCTTCTTTTTCAACAGTTACTCTGCGAAGTTTATGATCCACAAGTGCTAAATCGTATGGTGTTAAATCATTATTTTCAGTTGATTTTACTAGAGTTGATTCGTTCTTTTTCTGTTGAAGCTAATGGTACCAGTGATGATAGCCATAAACAGCAGCTAACTTTAGACATTCTCTCTTACCTTAGCACTCACTATGCCAATACTTCCTTAGAAAGCTGTGCAGAATACTTTGGTTACAATAGTAGCTATTTTAGTAGCTTGGTAAAATCTTATACTGGACAGACGTTCAAAACATTATTACAAAATAGTCGACTTGAAGCTAGTATCCCTTTCCTTCTTAACAGTAAGCAACCTATTCGTGATATTGCCTTAGAAGTTGGCTTCAGTAATCTCAATCAATTTTACAAACTATTTAAAGATAAATATCACCAAACTCCAGCGGATTTTAGGCGACAAAATAAGCACTCAGGGTAGTTATCTGAGTGCTTATTTTTTATTTTACATTTAATACGATAAAGCAAAACTAGCGTTTGAGTTTAAACAATATCATAAGGACTGTTGCCCTATCCACTCCCAAAGGGTAACTGGCAATCCTTGATCAATGACTTTTCTACCATCAAAATCAACATTAGGATCATCTTGATAAACATAGATCCAAACACCGTGACTGAAGTAACGTCTAGGACGACCATCTGCTTCCTTGTAGCGACCTGTTTTATCCACAACATTTTCATAAAGTGTGTAGTGAAGATTAGCCGCTCCTAAACCTTTCAAATGGTGATAAAGAGGAATCGTTGTCTCTTTAGGGGGAACTAATTCATCTCCTTTAGCATGGACAAACCATAAAGGGGTGGTTATTAAACGTTCTAATGGCTCTGCACCTGCATTTTCCAAGTAGAACGGTGCACAACAAGCGATTCCTCCAGCGAAAAAGTCTGGATAATCTAACAACATTCTTAATGTCATAAAGCCACCGTTAGACAATCCACCGATATAAATACGTTTTTTATCAATATTATCTACATGTCTACTAATAAAATCATCAATAACCTTTTTTAAAGGGATACTATAAATACTTTGATTGGAACGTCCAAGTTGATCTTTACCATCGTCCATCCAAACCGTAGGGCACTGCGGAACCAACACCCATGCCTGTCCTAATTTCTCTTGAATAGAACGACTGGACAAAACAGTAACTCGATTACCTGTATAGACAATATGTGGATCTTGCCCTCCTTCACCGGCACCATGCAGCCAGATTACCAAGGGTAGAACACTATCCTCTACATCTTTTGTTGGCTGATAGTAAGCATAATTAAGCTCTAACTGTATTTCCTTCGTATAAGCAACACGCCATCCTTCAGTATCGGGACTTCTTTCTTCTCTACAGGAATCATACACTAACCCACTACATTGCTCAGTGATTTCTTTGGTTTGAGTGATCCGATATTGATTTGTAATATAACGACTTTCTAAAATGGTACCTACTGTTCGTTTATTAAGACGTTCTTCTGCCAATTCTAGCGTAATGTATGAAGAAGACGTTCGCTCATTCCCATAGGCATCACTTGGATAACAGTCTAAAACTCTTGGATAACCTTTTAAAATCTGTTTTTCCCCTGAAACTCTGTCCGTTATGGATATGATTTGTTCATTTTCTTTATCACGACATTCAACGTAAACATTAAACGTTTCTCTCGAAACCAAACGATGATCAATCTCCTCCGGCAAAGGCAAAATCAATTTTGTGATAAATGGTCCATTTTCAGTCATCTGTGTAACAGTTATATATTCCATCATTTACATCCTTGAATAAAATATTTGTTAATCGTTATTTTCTTGATTATCAACAAAATATTAAGATAAATTGATACGATAATAAGAGATGAAAATAATCCACATTATCTTATCATCTTCTTACTAAATAACTTCTTTAATCTGGATTTGAACTCTCATAGTTTCAAAATTAATATATCATCAAACTTCAAGCATCATCTTGATCATTTTTTCCCACTTCGCCAGTTTTCGTAGGCGAACGTTCTGGAAGGATGGTTCTGGTGATACTTGATGTGTGGTCAGGCGATTTAGAATGGTTGTTGGATAAACATTGTTAGCTATACCTGCCATATAAGCGACACCAGTGCAGGACGCTTCTTCAACCGTTGCAATGTTAATATCAGCATTAGTCAAATTGCTTTGGAATTGCATAAGGTAATGATTTTTAGTTGGACCACCATCCACACTGATTTGCTTAATCGGTAAATTGGAAACATCCTTCATTGCACTAATCACAGCGTTAATCTGATAGGCGATGCTTTCCAAAGTTGCTTTAGCCAGTTCCGCTCGACCAGTTATTCGGGTCATACCTACAAAAGAAGCCGTGACATCATCCCTAAAATAAGGAGCACCTAGTCCTGAAAAAGCTGGAATAAGGTATGTTTGGTCTTCTGGATTGGCTTTAGCAACCAAGTCTTCCAATTCATCCGGTGAGGTAATCAGTCCCACTTGGTCTTTTAACCAAGTAATGACAGCTCCTGAGTAATTAACATTTCCTTCAAGAACATAATGACAGATTCCTTGAGACTGCCATCCAACTGAGACTGCTAGATGGTTAGGAATCATACTGACCTCAGTTCCAATATTCATCATGATAGAGGAACCTGTTCCATACGTTGCCTTGATAGCTCCTGGTTGCTCACCTTTGTGAGCAAAAAGTGCAGCGTGAGAATCCCCCATCACGGCATGAATGGGAATCACAGCAGGGAGAATGCCATCAAAGTCTGTCCAACCAAAATGACTATCAGATGGCTTAATTTCAGGGAGGTAAGACCTCGAGATATCAAATAATTGACAAAGTTCTTCGTCCCACGATAAGGTCGTTAAATTCATTAACTGCGTCCGACTAGCATTAGAGACATCTGTCACAAAAGACTCCCCTTTGGTTAATTGATAAACTAACCATGAATCTATTGTTCCGCAAGCTAACTCTTCCGGCAACTCGTCCATCTGTCTTAGAATCCAAGCGTATTTAGCTGCTGAAAAATAAGGTGACAAGGGCAAACCTGTTTTTCGTTTGACCATAGAAGCCTCGGAAATATTGAAACTATCTGTTATCTCCTTAGCCCTGGCACACTGCCAAACAATCGCATTCTCGACTGGCAAGCCTGTCTTTCTATTCCAGACTAAAGCAGTCTCCCTTTGATTCGTGATTCCAACTGTTTTGATCTCAGTTTGATCAGTACCAACAACGATTTCTCGAACAAGAGATAGCACATTGTTATAAATCTCTAACGGATCATGAGAAACCCAACCTTTTTCATTGACTAATTGCTGATGTGATTTGCTGACTTTCTTTACAATGTTTCCCTCATCATTATATAAAAGTACCTTAGTACCTTGCGTACTTTGGTCTATGCCGAGTACATAAGCCATAACATTATCCTCTATTTGGACGGAAATAAGTTGGTTCATCACCAGATAGGTAAGCTTTAACTTCTTCCTCGATTGGATCATACAAATCTGGTTTGATGCCTAGATATTTACAAGCCTCATAAAGCACAGGTACAACATCTGAAGGAATAGCTGCAACGTGGTGAATATATGGTCCATAGACCAGATGAGATTCTAAACGATTGAGATTATCAAATTCCACATAGCAATATGTTCCTTGATTATAAGGACCTTCAATGCCTTTAGCATTACCAATCAAGAGCGAATAGTCACCATTATCTCCATCAAAGCGGCAAAGGGTGTAATCACTTGTTTTGGCTCTAAAACCAACTGATCCTGGGTAGTCAAAAACGAAGTGGCGAGGTGGTAAAGTTGGTTTTGTTTCTGCTGTCTGATAAGCAAAGACGCCTAAGTGTTGTAACAATTCACCATTTGGGTTTTCAGGGTGACGGCAGTTGACATCGGCAAAGATAGCACGGTATTCGCCAAGCGATGCCGCTTCAACAAGTAGTTCTGAGATTGCTCCATGAACGTCTGTTTCACAAACAAATGGAATACCTTCCTCTTGCAACAAAGATAGAGAAGCATATGGTAAAATACCAATTTCTTCTTGCAAAGCTGTCCAACATTGGATCACTCCTGCATTACAGCCATAGAAATGACAAAGGTTTTCAAGTGCAACCTTCAAAGCTGCAACCATATTGAGCTCATCTGCCGTGATTTGAACATCAGTATTAGTGTAAAACCACTCTTCAACAGTAGCAACCTTGTCACCTTCTTCTGCCTTAACACGGTTAATTTCATCGACTAGTTCACGAATTGGTACTGGTGACAATGAAATATTAAATCGCTCAAGAAGTTCTCCTTCATTGCAAATAACTGTCCAAAAGTCAAATGGACGTGGACCAACTTGCAAGATGCGAGTATTTTTAAAGGTTTTTACGACATTGCAGACCTTAACAAAGTCTTTCACGCCACGCTCAAAAGCTGGGTCATCAACATCTGAATTTTTGATGTAGGTAAATGGTACTTTAAAACGACGTAAGACCTTACCTATTGCAAAAAGTCCACATTGGCTATCACGAAGTCGTGAGCCATCTGGAGCAGGTGTTTCATCTTTTGGTCCCCAGAGCAAAACGGGTACATCTAATTTTTTCGCTAAGCGAGCAACTGCATACTCTGTTCCAAAATTTTCATTCGCAATAAAAAGTCCATCAATACCAGCCGCCTTATATTTAGCTGCTGCAGCTTCAACACTAGCATCATCATAAATCAGACCGTCTTCATTGATGTCTTTTATATCAACGTAATCAATACCCCAAGCATCTAATTTTTCACGGGTGTAATTGGCATATTCGATTGCAGCATCTGCACTAAACAAATTGCGACGTGTTGGTGCAAAACCAAGAGTTATTTTATCCATATTATTTTCCTACTTTCTTTAATAGTGTTTTGACAGTTTGACTAATGCCTTCCGAAGAAAGACCGTAATGATTAAAGACTTCCTGACTAGTACCTGTGATAATATGATCATCTGGTAACGCCATGATGTTTACAATTCCCTTGCCTTCTTGGGCAACAACTGATGAAATGGCTTCTCCTAAACCACCATTCACGCTATGTTCTTCAACAGTAACAATCGCTCCTGTCTCTGCAATAGCCTTTTTTATCGCCTCTTTATCTAGCGGCTTCAAGCTAGCAAAGTTAAGAACTCGTGCAGAGATACCTTCTTTCGCCAAGCTAATCGCAGCGTCCATTGCTGGTCGAACGGTCTCTCCTATGGCTGCAATGGTGATGTCATTTCCAGCTACCATTTCATGAGCTTTACCGATTTCAAATGCGACATTGGTCTCTGTGAAACAATCTTCGACAGGATTTCGCCCTAAACGGATATAAGCTTGTTTATCCGATTTGACTAAATAGTCAAATACAGCTTTCGTTTCATGGCGATCTGCAGGTACAATGACTTCTAAATTAGGAATTGCGCGTGTCACTGCAAAATCTTGTAACGAATGGTGGCTCATCCCTAGAGCACCGTAGCTAACACCGCCACTGATACCAACTAATTTGACATTTTTATCTGAATAAGCAACATCAACCTTAACTTGTTCGATACTTCTCATGCTAAGAAAGCAAGCTGGAGAGGCTACAAAAGGTCGTTTCCCATTAAGGGCTAAACCAGCGGCAATACTCACTAAATTTTGTTCAGCAATCCCAATTTCAATGTGTTGCTCAGGTAATTCTTGCCCAAATTTGACTAAGGAAGCTGAGCCACGCGAATCACTGGTTAAAACCACTAGGTCTCGATTTTCTTTACCTGCTTCAATCAGGACATCACACATAACCGCGCGGTTTGCTATTTTATTTCCCATTTTCCAAGGCCTCCATTGCTACATCTAATTCTTTCATTGCTTTTTGATATTCCTCAACATTAAGAACATGATGGTGCCAGCTTGCTACACCTTCCGCATCTGACACTCCTTTACCTTTTACCGTATTAGCAATAATAACCGTTGGTTTTCCAGGTTCCTTATCTTGATAGGCTTTCAGTAATCGCTCAACATCATTTCCATCCGCAACATCAACAACATGCCAGCCAAAAGCTGTCCATTTATCATGTAAGTTATCTAGTGCCATGACATTTTCTGTTGACCCTGTAATTTGTAAACGATTACGGTCAATAATAGCCGTTAGATTATCTAATTTATAGTTAGCTCCAGCCATTGCTGCTTCCCACACAGAGCCCTCAGCTAATTCACCATCTCCCATTAGTGTGTAGGTGTGGTAAGATTCTCCATCTAGTCTAGCTGCTAAGGCACTTCCTACAGCCAAGGCCAGTCCGTGACCAAGTGATCCTGTATTCATTTCAATACCTGGCACCTTATTGTTCGGATGTCCAAGCAATCTAGAGTCAAACTGTGAAAAAGTTTTGAGCTCCGCTTTTTCAAAAAATCCTTTATCAGCTAGAATTGCCCACAAAATTTCAACTGCATGCCCCTTACTTTGAATATAACGATCTCGTTTGGGATCCTTAGGGAAAGCAGGGTTTACATTGAGTTGATGATAGTATAGACTAACCAAGATATCTGTACACGATAAATCTGATCCGATATGACCTGTGCCAGCTTCATAAATCATCGTGATAAAGTCTTTTTTCAATTCTAAGGCCTTTCGTCGTAACGATAATGTATCCATCTTCTCACTCCTTATTTTTTAAAAACTTGCAATTTACAAAAAGTAAGCGCTTAACTTCTTGTTATTTTAGCATGCGACCTCTAGAGATTCAATTCATTTTATAAAATAAAGAAAATATTTTAGCTTAGTTTACTAAACTAAATTGACAAACCAAATCTTAAACGATATGATAAATCTATCAACTATCAAAAATGAGGAGAAATATGATTAAGTTAGAAGATTTAGCTCGCTTAGCAGGCGTCTCAAAAGCCACTGTATCCTTAGTTTTAAATAATAAGTCTGGCGTCAGTCCTAGTAAGCGTGAAGAAATTCTGAGTCTTGCTAAAGAGCATCATTATCAGCCATTGCGAAAATCACGAAAAAAAGAGGCCTACCAACCTCAACATACTGTCCGTTTACTTGCCTGCAACTCTCTTCATCGCTTTACCTATAATTTTCAGCAATTACCCTACTTCAATGAACTCATCAATGATTTTATTGTTTATGCTCCGAAATATGCTATTGACTTACTGATAAACTCTATTTCAATTGATAATGTGGAGGATGAGCTCAATGCACTCGAAAAAAACCAACCTTCTGAGGCTATTATTTTACTCGGAACAGACCTACCTGAAACAACTGTTGAAACAATTCTAGACTTGCATAGTAATATCATCGTTATTGATGCTTGCTTTGACCACATCAATAATAATTTTATTGCTAAAAATAATTTTCAAGGAGCTTATTTGGCGACAGCTTATTTGATTGAATATGGTCATACTGCCATAGGATACGCCATGTCAAAACAACGCATTCGCAATTTCCAAGAGAGGCAAGCAGGGTTTAAAGCAGCGTTAAAAAAATCTCATTTGGATACTGAACATTTCCCTAAACTCATCTTTCCAGCACACGAAATTGCACCTCATCCTGAATTATTGCGAAAAAATAACTTAGCAACTGCCTATTTTTGTGATAATGATTCCATAGCAATCAGCCTCATTAAATCCTTACAAGCTATAGGACTGAAGGTTCCCGAAGAGGTCTCCGTCATTGGTTTTGATAATATTTCTGAATCAAAAGTCATTACACCAGAATTAACAACCATCGATATTGATAGACAATTTATGGTTAACAAAGCTCTCGAAAAAGTAGCAACCGTCATCAGTCAACAACCAGGTCAAGAAAACTATACTCAATACCGGATCAATGCGAAATTAGTAGAACGTGATTCGGTGAAAAGATTGTGATTTCACGCCATATAATAGACTTGTTCGTAAACTATTTCAACTCATAGTTGATGATGCCACAAATCAGCTCATACCTTAGTTCAAATCTTTTCCTTTCAATAATTTAAAGTTCTTAGGAGTTAGTTGTACGGTTTTTTGGTGCATCGTTTTCATAGTTATAGTAGATTTCTTTATTGTTTCCGAACAAGTCTAATATTCATTTACAATCAAAATCTGATAACTTGTGAATGCTGTTTCTGAAAAGGATTCTAGTCTCAATATAAATGATAAATCTGGTTGAATTTTTACAACAAGAAAGACACCTAATCCACTCCACTTGTCATAATATAAGTTCCACAATCTCATATTTTGAAGTGAATTATAGTATTTTGAATCAAGAATAGGACAACTGGGAATGAGATGAATATTAGAATTATCTCCCATAAACCCAATTAAATATCGTCTTGTTCCTAATTCAAATAACTATAAGGATAAAAAAGGGGGGGATAAAAACTTTTAAAAATAACAAATGGCTTAGATTAACGTCATCAAGAAACGTTGATTCTAAGCCATTTTATATTGTTCAAATGTTAAGAGAAAGGCTAAAAATTTAGTTTTCTCCCAAATCTTTATTTGCACTCACTCAACAACTGTATTTAATGCAATCAGTGTCTCCTCGAGGGAATCATCTGTTAATATGCCAAAGCTTAAGAGTGCTCGTAAAGGCATTGAGGACATCATTTGGGTTGCCATTTCGTCTGAAACAGCACTTGATTCAGACTCTTCGTTATGGTCTCCAAAGCTTGCTGCTATGCGTTTCATGAGATCTTTAGTGATACTTTGGCAGTTAGGTTGTTCTAATAATTCACCAATTGTTGTATTACGATGTACTTTAAACGGTAAGGCTTGTGAGCTATTTATTCGAACCTCAGTCTCGCAAATAACCTCTCGGGAACTACGACATACTTGAATGTTATAAATACCACTAGCAATGTACCAGTCATTAAGTTCTTCACTGAAATAAGCAAAACTACGTGGAGTTAGGTTTAACGTCACTTTTTGACTCTCACCTGGGGCCAAGTCAATTTTATCAAAAGCTTTTAATTCACGTATCGGTCTCTTATGATTTGCATTCTGATTGGAAACATAAAGTTGAACAACCTCTTTACCGCGGCAAGTGCCACTATTTGTGACCGTAACTGAAACTTCCAAATTGTCTGATTCAGTGAGGGTGTCCTTAGATACTTTTAAATCACTGTAGGTAAAAGTTGTATAGCTCAACCCATGTCCAAATGGATAGGCTACGGGTAGATTTTTCGTATCATAATAACGATACCCCACAAAAATCCCTTCTTGATAATCGACGTCACGGCCATTCCCAGGGAAATTAAGATAGCTTGGATTATGTTCCAATTTCAATGGGAAGGTTTCCGCTAAGCGACCGCTTGGGTTCACATGACCAAATAAAAGATTCACGGTTGCTTCACCTACAGCTTGACCAGCTAAATACATTTCTAAAATAGCTGCCACTTTATCAGCCCACGGAAGTTCCACCACAGATCCATTATAAAGAACGACAATGGTATGAGGCTGTACTGCGGTAACAGCTTCTACTAAGTCCGTTTGATTTTGTGGTAAGCTCATGTGAGTACGGTCATAACCTTCTGACTCGTAACTGTCTGGTAGTCCAATAAAAAGTACAGCAACATCAACGTTCTGAGCCACTTCAACAGCCTCGGTTCTTAATTTGACATCATCTGTTTGCTCCGTCACATCGTAACCTTGAGCATAGATAATTTTAGTTTCCTTGTTTGCTTCATCTAAGGCATTTGTCACTTTGAAACTGTTAATATGAGAACTACCACCACCCTGGAAACGTGGTTTTTTAGCAAACTCACCAATAAAAGCAATTTTTTGACTAGCTGAAAGTGGTAAAATGCCACTATTTTTAAGTAGCACTGCTGATTCCTCTGCAATCTGTCTAGCAACTGCATGATCCGCTTCTTTATCCCAAGTGACTGCTCTGCGATGATCAATATAATCAAAAGTCACAGTTAATAGACGTTCTACCGCTAAATCTAAGACACTCTCCTCTAAAAGACCTGCTCGCACAGCTTCTACTAACTTTGTATCATTGATGCCATTTGAGCTAGGCATTTCTAACTCCAAACCAGCTTCAAGACTTTTTACGCGATCGTCAACAGCACCCCAGTCAGAAACAACGTAGCCTTCAAATCCCCATTCCTTTCGCAAGATATCTGTTAACAACCACTCATTTTGAGAGGTATAGACACCATTTAAGCGATTATATGAAGACATGATAGTCTTAGGTTGAGCCTCTTTTACGATTGTCTCAAAAGCAGAAAGGTAGATTTCACGTAACGCTTGTTGCCCTACTTGGGAAGAAATGCTCATGCGACGATACTCTTGGTTGTTAGCAGCAAAATGTTTAGGGCTTGTTCCAATTCCTTGAGATTGCACACCTTTAACAAAAGCCGTTGCTAATTCTCCTGTTAGGTAAGGGTCTTCTGAAAAATATTCAAAATTACGACCACACAATGGCGAACGCTTAATATTGACACCTGGTCCCAAAATAACCGAAACATCTTCTGCCTGGCATTCATTGCCTAAAGTTTCTCCCATTTGTTGCAATAGATTTCGATCAAACGCCCCTGCCGTAGCACAAGCTGCTGGGAAACAAACAGCCTTGATACTATCGTTGATTCCTAAGTGATCTGCTGATTGGTCTTGTTTACGTAAGCCATGAGGACCATCACTCAGCATTAAACTAGGAATTCCTAAACGCTCAATTGCTTTAGTATGCCAAAAATCCTGTCCTGAACAAAGACCTGCCTTTTCCTCCAATGTTAATTGGGAGACGATTTCTTTAATATTTCTCATGATACCTTCCTTAAACTTCTTTCTAATCATGATTATTAAAATGGATATAGATGGTTATTAGCAAACATTAGACTAATGTAACTATTCCCCATCTATTCCAACGCTATACTGATTCAACTTTCATCAACCATCCATTATTTTGCAAATAGGGCTATTTTACAGAAGAGATCTTCAAGCGTCAATCGAGTATCCATATCTTTATAGACTCTTATAAGGCGATTATCAGGATTTGGTTCATAGTTCATCGTCTCTAAATTAATTTTGGGAGCAGGTACCTCCGTATAAAGATCTGTACGTTGATTTTCCTGCATAAGGGCAGCTACGACACCTTCATCTCCTAGCCCCCAAATTTCACCATGTGGCCAATCAAAATCTGGCATTTGTTTTCCTAAAGCCATATTGAGTTCTGTTAATTCTTCAAAAAGATAATTCCCTAATTTACCATAAGGTTTAACCTTGTATTCCAGCTCTGCTATTGACACTGCAAAACGCTTATAAACATTAGCTGGAACCTGCCATAAGGGCATATCAGATTGGAAAACAACATTGGCTGCATGGACATCCTGCATTAGGTTAAATTCAGAGCCACCGTCTGGGTAACTCCCTCCACCAATCCAAATCGCTGTCATTTTTTGGCAAATTTCAGGTTTTAATAAAATAGCTGACGCTAAATCTGTCAAAGATCCCTGCATCCCGATATAAAGAGGACGGTCATCATCCTTCATCGCTTCATCAATAATGAACTGTGCCCCTTCAGATAAAATTGGCGTCTGTTCATCTACCATTGCCTGCTCTGCCCCTAGTAAAACGGGATAATGACTAGTTAGTTCCATTACCTCTAACACTTTAACTAGCTCATCATAACTAGCTTTAGCAGACGTGCCTGCTGGATAACGTCCATAATTTTTATCAAAATGAGCAGCAATAAGTCCTTTTACCTCAAATCTTGGTGTCAATAGGCAATGCGCTACTGTAAACTGATCATCTGCCTCATTTTTACAATCTGAATGGATAATATAACGCACTTTACGACTTTCAGGGACTTGATAACTTAATTTTTCAAACATGACAACACATCCTTTCTATTTCACTGTCACAATCACACGCTCATAGGTTTTCAAGGGTAAATCTGCTACATTTGATACCTCCAAAATCATGTGCAATGTTTGACCAGGTTTCGCATCTTCTGGTACCGTAAATTGCACAACTGGCGTATCTTCTCCAGTCAAAGGCAATGCCCAATCTATTTCCATTTCTTTAGAATGCCACGAGGACACATGATCCATATCTCCTAAGCGAAAAACATCTGATTCTAACTCAAGGTTACTAAAATCCCAGTAGGAAGAGGCTTCATGGTAACACCACCAATGATAATTAAGACTATACCCATTGAGATCACTTGCTTTTGCTTGCAAGGTTATGATTTGGCCAGGTTCAGCTTGGATATCTTTTTTTGCTACTTTTACCTGCGGATAATGGGTCACTGACTTAAAATCATCCGTAATACACCACTGCGCTCTTGCGGCTAAGTCTGCTTGGATATCGGGAATCCAGCGGTAAAGACTGTACTCTTGCTCAAAACGTTTGGTATAAGGATTGTAGTCAATCGTCTGATTCGTCGTAAATGTATTTGGACTAATCTCCCTAAAACGACCTCCCCAGCCACCAAAACCTGGGTTTTCAAATCCCCTCAAACTAGTCTGCAAAAGGTAAAAATATGACGGCGAATCGCCTTCAGAAATAAAGTCATAGGCCTCATAATCTGGATGTTGATTTAACCAGGCCTGTTGCCCAAACTGCTCAGACTCAACTTCTCCTTCCAGGTAATAGCCATCACCGATAAGAGCATACTGGTCTAGCAGCGGTCCCTTATTTTTCAAATGAGTCAGATGCCAGTCAGCATTAAGACTTGCCCGAAAAGCCTCTGGCAATCCTTTCCAACCATAAGCAAAATACCCAAAATTCAAACTATCATTAAGTGTCTTAATATTCCAATTCTTTGAAATATAGTCGCCATAGGTCCCATCTTGATCAAGAATAATGTAGAGAACGACTTTATCCTCAACCTTTTTCTTTATCGTGTCCCAATCTGCGGTTCCTTCATAACGTTCTTGAATAGATTTCAGGGCTCTGGCAGTTGTATTTGTCCCACCCCATGTTTGAATGTATAAGGGCCTATCATCATCGTCCAGTATAAGATCTGCTAAAAAGTTAGAACCTTCTGTCTCCTCAGTCATATCACTCACATCATCAACATTCCCAATGCGATAAACCGATAATAGGGACTCCGGAGTTGGAAAAGTTGGATCGTGTTTCATAAGGTTTGGATAAACGTGACCGTATTTAGCAATCAACTCTGGAATCCAAGTCTCCCCAGTCCAACGATAAGCGGGTTTCTCTGCTGTTCCTCGGTAATGAAACATCGACGACGTTAAAATGATACCAGCAACATCAACATCATTGCTGTAAAGCAGGAATCGAATAAACGAATCCATATCGTCGATTTCACCGTCTGTTGTCACTACCGTACGTAATTTTAGTTTTTTCATGTCATTCATCACCATTCTCCAAACCAGTACCAAATACTTTTAACACGTCATCTTTGACCAAGATAATGCTTCCCTTACCGTAACGAATACGGCAAAAGGTCGCTGAACGAGGATCCATTTCAATAAAACGGTGGTTCAGCTTATCTTCAATCGTAACCGTTCCTGCAAAAATACCGTCCACTAAATCAAGGTAATCTTGTAAGTAACTTTTCGCAATCGGTCCTCCATTGTGATTTGGAAGGAGGTAATCATACTGGTCTTGGTAGGATAGTAGTAGTTCCGTATTAGCCTTAAAATTCAACAGACGCTCTTTAATGTCATAAGAAGCAGCCATTTTAGGATTACGCGAATTTTCCAGTAACAATACCTGAGCTGATTCCATCTCATCTCCACAAAACATCATCCGCTCTCCCTCATCAAAGAAAAAGAGCGATGAATTACAATGCGCAGGTTTAACTTCCAGCAACTTCAACTGACGATTTCCTAAATCAATAACATCACCTGCCTCAATCAACTTTTTGCGATAGTGAGGAAAGGGTAACCTTGTAATATCAAACGGACCTGTATTATTCATTACAGAATGTTCATCATCAACATAGCCAGAGTTTACCAAAACTTCCTCAAATTCCCCGTTTCCAGACGAATGATCAGGATGAAAATGCGTATTAGCACAAATCAAAGGCTTAGTGGTTAAAGTTTGAGCAAAAGCTCGTAAAGTCCCTGAACCATAACCAGTATCTAGAAGTAGAGCTTGTTCATCCCCTTCTAGAAGGTAAATGTGTTGACTCCCTCCCATGAATTGAATCACCCAAGTTCGTTCTTTCAATTGGTATGCTGTATAGGATGCAAATACTTCTAACGGATTCATATTAACTCCTTTCAATTCAATAAAAAATCACAGTTTCGTTACTATTATATTGTTTAATTTAATACTGACCTTTTTAAATTTCTCTAAATATTAACATCAAGGTTAAGGTTCTCACCCGAAACTGTCATTTTGGCTAAATCTTCTGTTTTTTGAAGAATCGCTAGAGCTTGACCATAATAAGTTGTTGTATTTGACTCTAGGTAGTGTTCTTCTGGTTTAGGGTTTCCTGTACCAAATCCAAGTAATTTAGCGCCTTCAAGTTCAATATGCAGGTCTTGTTCAACTGACGGGATAACCATACCACTGGCATCAACTACAGAAAAACGCACATAAGTTAAATCAGCATTTTCCTCAACTTCTGCCACTAAATGAGCACTGCTCTCATCTGCTGTGCCTAAAACATGCTCTGCAATGATTTCACCATTGAGGTAGTTGACGGCTTTCAATTCTCCGGCCTGATAAATCGTTTCAAACGTGGTCAAACATCCAAGATCTTGACCAACAGATTGTTTAGCAAGTAATTCATCATTTAGGTATAGAGCTACTTCATCACCAGCCGCATAAACTTCGACGACAACAGGTTGTCCTTTGTGACCAGACCAAGTCCATGAATGAACCGCATCTGATAAAACCCATGGTGTCTTGATAAGCTTTTTACCATAGTGCTCGGGTTTTTGCACCGCAATATAAGGTTCTTTTCGCAAACCAAACACAATCTCACGATAGTAAGAGAGCGGACGGCGTTCACCTGTAATATCAATGTCTCCACAGTAGGCTAATTGACAAGGGAACTGAGCTCCAAAACCTCCTTCTCCCCAATTATAAGCAGGAACTCCGACACCAGCTTCTCCGATATAATCCCAGCCTGTCCATGTAAAGTCACCGATAACACTTGGTAGTTGCTGAATAACCTCCCAGTTTCGAGCAATCTCTGGCGGATAAGTTTCACTACCAACCATCACGCGATTAGGGTAGTTAACCGCATCCAAGGCATAACGGGCAGTCATGTAGTTATAACCTGCAATGTCGGTTGCTGCTGTAGCCCTCTCCAGATTTTCAGAAACAATAGGATGGACAACGATTTGATCCATACTGGTATCCATCATGGACATGAAGTCGTTGACATTTCCGACCACTTCCTCACCTTTAGCTTCTTTTTCAGCAACCACATCTCTCAAGATTTGAGGAATACCATCACTAGAAGCAAAAACTCCGTTAATCCCTGCAAGAGTTGGTCGTGTAGAATCAAGAGACTTGATATGGTCATGAATATCCTTAGCTAGATGAGCTCCGTGTTTGGTAGCGATTTCAGGGATTTCATTACCAATTGAATAAAGAATCACGCTTGGGTGATTAAAATCCGTTAAAACCATAGCTGATACATCTTTACGCCAATTTTCTTCAAAAACAAGACTATAATCAAAATCTCCCTTAAATCGCGTCCACATGTCAAATGTTTCATCCATCACATAAAGTCCCAATTCGTCACAAGCTTCTAGTAAAGCTGGGGCTGCTGGATGGTGAGCCATACGAATCGCATTGAATCCTGCTTCTTTGAGGAGACGAACACGACGTTTCTCAGCAGTTAAGTAAGTTGCTGCTCCTAAAAGGCCACTGTCATGGTGAATGCAAGCACCACGCAACTTAACAGTCTTTCCATTGATACGCAAACCACGCTTACTATCAACAGTAATTGTCCTAATACCAAAGGTTTGTTTATCACAGTCAATCAATTGATCATTTTCTGTCACATCAACTTCTAACTGATAACGATAAGGAGAATCCGCTGACCATAGCTGAGCTTTTTCAATAACAAGTGAGGTAACCAAATCAGAAGATTCACCAGCTTTGATAAAGTATGGACGAGAATCTTGCTGAACCAATTGCCCTTGATCATCTTTAATACGTAAAACAAGATTGAAAGTTCTTGCTCGACTGCTCTCATTCACCAGAGGAACCGTCATTTTAACCGTTGCTAAATCATCACTCACATCCATCGTTTCAACACGGCTACCGCTGGCAGCCACATGAAGTTCCTGACTGCGCAAGAGGTAAACATCACGGTAAATCCCACTTCCAGAATACCAACGGCTATTACTCATAGCACCATTACGGACTTGAACACGGATTTCATTGCCCCCAACTTGTAAAAAATCATGGATAGGAACATAGAAAGTTGTATAACCATTGTGATGTTTACCAGCCAATTGCCCATTGACATAGACAAAGGTATTCATATAAGAACCTTCAAATTTTAACACAAGGCGTTGCTCCAAATCAGCTTCAGTAGCTTTAAAGGTTTTGACATAGACATAATTGCCACCATCTCGAAAACCAGTATTCCCACCATTGTTACTCTCTGCGTAAGGTTTCTCTTCTAGCATCGCATCATGTGGAAGTGTCACTGACTTAGCTTTTTCAGGAACATTCCAAACTAAAGCAAAAGAATCTCCGTCATTCCAAAATAACCAATTGTCGTTATAAAGTTCTTGTTTCATGTTATGTTATTACCTGATGTCAACATCACTTGGACACCCAAATGTTCACATCGTTTCCTTTCTGTTCTATTATATCTTTTTAACAAACAAACGACACCGCTGATACAAACCAACCGTGTCGTTGCCGCTATATTCAGTTGGTGTTACGCTTCGTGATTATCATCTGAATGGTCACGAATCATTGATTTCATTGTTTGAATATCATCATAATGTTTTTCAACTGGGTTAAATCGCAAACAGAACAACATGATTAGTCCTGTAATAATTGGCGCTCCAAATCTCATAAAGTTCAGAACAAATAGTGTTGCTTCATTTTGTTGCCCAACCGCACCGGCTACATAACCAACAAGACCAAGAAGGAAAAGTGGCAATGAGTTTGATACAGTGTTACCCATTTTTTGAGCAAAACCTTTAATAGAAGAAATTACGCCGTTTGCTGAAATACCTTCTGTAAATTGAACATAGTCAATCGCATCATTAACAAGAACGTTAACCAGAGCATTTTGCATAGAAGCAAGTGCTGTAGCGATAAAGGTAACAACACATAGGAAAATAAAGTTACTATTTCCAAAGAAGAATAGTAAAGCATAGCAAATTGATGAGCTAATCACTGACACTGTCAAAGCACGTTGACCAGTTTTAAAGACACGCAAGAAAATTGGAAGTAGAACAACCATTGACACCAAAGCACCCATAGATACTACAAGCATGTAAGTTTCAATAAGATCAGGACGGGCAAGATAGTACATCACATAAAAAACTGAAGTCGCAAACATTAAGCCATATCCCATAGAAGCCATAATCCACACAATGATGAATGGAGATAACTCTTTGTGCTTCAAAATACGTTTCAAGTCCTGAGACATTGGACGGTCTGGTAGGGGTTCAATATATTTTTCCTTAGATGTTGCAAATAGCCCCCAGAAGGATACGCATGATAGAGCACCGAGGATAAGCATAAGTGGTACCCAACCATTTGATACTCCAAAAAGATTTCCTAAAAATCCTTTAATAGAATTTGCATAGGAAGAACCTACTGTAAACATAATGGCTGTTGCACTTGCACCATAGCCAATAACCTTATTACGAAGAGCGTCACTTTTAACATGTGCTGGTAATACTGACATTTGAGGCATGGTGTACATGGTTACTGTCATTTGATAGCCGATGTAAGCAATCAAGAAGTACCACCAGTTACCATTTTGACCAAGGCCTGGATTTTGCCAAAGCATAACAGCAAAAATAGTCAAGAAAATTGGCGCTGGAACGAAGTACGGGCGATAACGACCCCATTTGGTCTTAGTACGGTCAGCAATCAATCCCATCATTGGATCATTAACGGCATCCCAAAATGTTGAAATTGTCATCAGCAAAGCTACCGATGTCGCAGTTAAGCCAACTGTGTCAGTTAAATGAATACTAAAGTAACTTCCCAAAATAGCTGCAATCATCATGGCAGTACCACTAACCGATGTGGCATGGAAGAAGGCAAATTTACCATCTAATTTTTCTTTTGGCTGTTTATTTTCCATAAGAATATCTCCTTAATTTATTTTCTTTTGGTTTTTACAAGAATAAGTATATCAATTAGAAAACGCTTCCTCCATATCCTAATAACACATCTTGTGTGTTCATTTCGTAGATATAAACCAAAATTGATTACCCCTTTAAAAAGCCACCTACTCGACTCAAATCAATTTCTACATCAATTTCTTTCGGAACTGTCACTACCCACTCTCTTTTCCTTTTTGAAATACAAATTTGGCCCGAAACTGATTGATAAGTCATCTCAAAATCCTCAACAATTTCCAACGATGGCTTGATTTGGATAGCTTTATAGCCTGGTTCTAGGATTTTGAGTCCAACCGTTTCACGAATAATCCAATCCAGAACTCAACCGAAAGCATAATGATTAAAAGAGAAGGTGCCTACTGTCCCATCAGGTTGAATGCCTGCCCAAGACTCCCAGATCGTTGTAGCACCTTGGTTAATTTCATAGAACCAGGATGGACAAGCATCTTGGAAGAAGACTGTTTTTGCTAACTCTTCTTGACCATACTCACACAAGACATCCAATAGGTAGGGAACCGATAAAAATCCTGTGTCCAAGCGATTATCATTATCTTTGATTTTTTGTACAAGCTGGGCTAGTAGCTGATTTTCGAGAACTTTAGGAACCATCGCGAAAGCTAGCGCTAGGACGTAGCAACCTTGATAATCTGCAATCAATTTTCCTTCTCTGGTCACAAAATATTGGGTGAAGGCTGACTTGACTTTTTTCGCATAATCACGAAAATCTGCTCCGCTTTTTCCCAAAACCTCAGAAATATCTGCCAAAAGCTCTGCCGAATGGGCAAGAAAAGCTGTCGCCACCAAATCCTTTGTAACCTCTGCTGTCCGCATGGGGTTAGACTCAGTCATCATGAAACTCGGAAACATCCAGTCACCATAGTGGAACTTGGTATCCCAAATGTAGCGAGCATCGCCTTTTTTATCACCAGCCGCACTTTTCTGCGCATAGGTAAACCATTTGAGCATAGCTTCATAATTGTCTTCAAGGGCCTTTTTATCTCCGAAGCGCTCGTAAAGTGTCCAAGGCACCATGATAATAGCATCCCCCCAACCTGCAGATGAATAAGAACCCGTGAAGGACGAATCTTTGGCATCTTTTGGTGTCGGTGAATAGTCCACATTCAAATAAAGAAAATTTCATTTATAAAGAAGATGATTTCATGCCTTTTACAAAATTAAAAGATAAATCCGTCTTATTTGCTTTAAAGATATCCCATACAGTATTAATCTCCCTCAAAATAGCCAATTAGCCCTTATGCATCACCACCTAGATAGACCTTCCAAACTTCATTTTCATGACTATATTGAAATTTGCTATGTTGCCAGTGGCCGTCTCATCCATATCGTTGATAAAGACCCCTTTGTCATGACTGCTGGTGATCTGATTGTCATTCCAGAAAAGAAGGAGCATCTATTAGCTCCTTTAGAGTAAGAAAAACCTATTCTTATCAACCTCCTCATTCATCCTAATCTTCTAGTGCTAGTAACTCCACTAACCCCCACATTTTCTATTTCCAACTCCAATACGCCTTTTTTGAAAATATTACTCGGTCTACTTCTCTCGAATACGCCTTTTATCAATTGCTTAAAGAATATCAACTCCAGCATCATCACGATAATCTTTCAACAATAGGTACTCTTTTACAATTTTTATACCATCTCAATCAGCAAGAAAGGTTAAGCGAGAGTACTTATGATTTACTAACAATAACCTGCCTAGCCTAGATAAGATTAATTAAGATAGCCATCAAATGACTCAGAAAATTTTAGCTGAAGCAGTCAATTATAGTCCTAGCTATCTATCACGTCATCTCAAAAAAGTCACTGGAAAAACAATTTCACAGTTGATAAGCGAGGCCAAACTCCGACTAGCACAAGATTTACTAGCAAATACTAATATGCCTATAAGCAAAATCGCTGAACAAATTGGTTATACAAGTGAAAGCCACTTTTTTAAACTCTTTAAAAATAACTATCAGATTACCCCTAATCATTACCGTAGGCTGATGAGTACTTCCCAATACAACGTTAAAAAGCCTAGAAATACATGATATTAAATCATTGTAATTCTAAGCTTTTTAGTTAGTGTTTACTCAAACTCATCCAGCGTCCATTCGTCGCGCCAATCAATATAGGCACGTTCTCCTTCAAAACGAATTGGGAGCCAGACGTAATCTGCAATCGCTGTATTTTCAACAGGTGTTTCTCCCATACGGGAAAAATTAAAATCATCCTTGCGCCCTTGGTAAATAAGGTCAAACATTTCAGCGTAAGTTTCATAATCACGGTGCATCTCATTTGGTAGCCAACGGTCAGCACAGGCAATATAAAGGTCTTTCTTACCTTCAACTTTGAGAACAGAAGAAATTTGTGAGTGGAAAGAGGTATTGCTCTCGTCTCCCACATGTGGGTTACCTTGCACTATAAATGGTCCATGCCATGTATCAGCGATTGCCACTTCAGACGGGTTTGGCAGATAACCTGTTGTCCCAGAAGTCAATAAGTAATGCTTCCCATTTCTGTAAAAATGAGCTGTCGCTTCACGTACATAAGGAGGGTGCACACGCGGAAAATGTGTGGAATAGTAGCCTGTTACATCTGTATAATCATCTGTCAAATCCGCACAAATCGTCTCACTATGTACGCGCTCAAAGTAATAATAAGCTTTTCCATCAGGAGCAACTGCCAAGTCAAAATCCCCAGCACTCATGCCTAAAGGTCGTAACCCTTCTTTCACCTTTGTGTAAGGTCCCAAGATATGATCAGCAGTTAAAACTGTTTCGGTTTGTTCATCAAAACCATTCATAATTTTTAGCCAGCAGACATATTTTTTGGTCCGTTCATTGTAGATAATATGTGGGCGGTCCATACAAGATGATGGGTGAAGGCTCGAAGTCTCATCATCTTGCTCAGGCTCAATAATGATACCTTCGTCCTTCCAATTATACAAGTCTGTTGAGCTATAACATTTAACGCCCCAATGCCAAATACCGTTTTTTCCATCTGTTTTTTCTTTATTTTCACCGTACCAATAATATACACCATCCACATAAAAAACTGAGCCACCGTGGGCTTGGATTCTCTTGCCGTCCGTATCTAACCAAGGTTCCCCTGGTTTAAATGAATGATAAGTCATTTCTCTTCCTCTGCTTTCTTTGAAATGAAAAGTCCTTGAACTCAAAGACTTTTCGCATGTTATCAATTTTTACGCTCCGTGATTATCTTCTGAATGGTCACGAATCAGAGCTTTCATTGCTTTAATATCCTCACGATGTTTGTTTACAGGATTGAAACGAAGGGCAAAAAGCATAATTAGACCAATCACTACTGGTGCACCGCATTTCAAAAAATTAAGAGCAAACATTGTTGCAGCATTTTGTTGACCTACAGCATTAGCGACATATCCAGTCAAACCAAGAATAAATAAAATTCCTGAATTGGTAATCGTACCACCACACTTTTGAGCAAAGCCTTTAATGGAAGAAATTAAACCATTGGCAGAAATACCTTCGGTAAATTGAATATAATCAATAGCATCATTGACCAAGACATTTACGAGAGCATTTTGCATAGTCGAAAAGAGTGAAGCACCAAAGGCAAGGACACAAAGGAATATAAAGTTACTCGTACCAAAGAAATACATAACTACATAGAAAATGCTAGAACTAATCACAGAGAAGGTGATAGCTTTCTCTGCCGTCTTGAAGATTTTCAAAGTTAGTGGCATTACCACCATCATTGATAGGAGGCCTGCTGGTGAAGCAATAAGCATGAATGTACCAATCAAATCAGGACGTTGGTAATAATAAGTCATGTAATAAACAGATGAAGCAAAGGACAAGCCGTATCCAACAGAAACCAAGACCCAAACAATAATAAATGGTAGCAATTCTTTATGTTTCAAGATACGTTTCAAGTCTTGTGACATTGGACGATCTGGCAATGGTTCAATATATTTTTCACGTGATGTCGCAAATAGTCCCCAGAAAGACAGACATGATAGTACGCCTAAAATAAGCATTAGAGGAATCCAGCCATTTGACACACCTAGCGTTTTTTCAAAGAATTTTGTCAAATCTGGACCAAAGGATGTTCCTGCTGTAAACATGAGAGCTGATGATACTGCTCCAAAGGTAATGATTTTATTGCGGTGGTTATCATTTTTAACATGTGCTGGCAAAATTGACATCTGTGGCATAGTATACATGGTAGTTGTCATCCCAAAACCAATTTGCATAGCCAGTACCCACCAGAATTTTCCAGTTTGTGAAAGATCAGGATTAAACCACATTAAAGTCCCAAAGATAGTTAATAAAATTGGCGCTGGAAGAAAATACGGACGATAACGTCCCCAACGAGATTTGGTTCTATCTGCGATAATCCCCATCATCGGGTCATTAATCGCATCCCATAACGAACCAATAAACATAACAAGAGCACCTGCACTGGCTGCTAATCCGATGTTATCGGTCATATAAACACTAAAATAAGTTGATATCAATGCCATCATCATCATGGCTGTACCATTTACAGATGTAGCATGAAAGAAAGCAAACTTACCGTCAAACTTTTCAGTTACTTGGGTCTTTTCCATAAGAAAAACTCCTTATAAATAATACTTATGGTAAACATGTGAAACTCTTGTCTTTTCTATAAAAACCAAAAATCGAAAAGTCATCAAAGAGTTGGTAAAAATTTTGATTGAGCTTCACAGTTACCTACATTTGTTATTTTAATGAAAAATATGGTAGAATAACATACAAAAAACCAACTTAAAACACACTTTATTTCTTAAAAAACGACCTTGGGAGTTTAAAGATGACTGAAAAACAAGATGACTTTAGTTATAAAACTGAAAATACGCGTTCTGCTGATAACTATCCTTTGATTGATGTCCGATATCCTCTGGCTATGTTTTATAAAAAGACACTCGGAAAGCAGCAACTTTTAACGCTAATCCAAGATAAAACTATCGAATTCATTGTTAAAGAACAATCTCAAGATATGTATAAAAGTAATAGTTTTCAACTATTCTATGTCCTTTCTGGACAAGTTACCGAATGTATCGAAAACAAGGAATATACCTATTTAGCTGGTCAAGGTTGCTTACTGAATCGAAGAATTGCTCACAATGATTTTATAAAAGGTGGTCATCTATTAATTTTGGATATCTCAGAAAGAATGGTTGAAGAATTATTAGAAGTAATGACAATAGAGCAAAGAGAGCAACCCATATTTTCTTATCTTCAACAATTTTTTCAAAAAAATCAAGATTGGAAACGCCATTTTATTGAATTTAATGCCATTTTGCCTATAGAAAACCAGCCTTTTAACAAGATTTTGGATACCATTCAAGTTGAATTATCTACCCAACCTTTGGGGAGTTTATTTTTTCAAAAAGGGTTGGTCTTACGCTTACTTCATGCACTTGAAAATCCTCATTTTTTCACACTACGCCAGGTTGCATTAGACGCATGCAAGGAAGACTTTCTCACTCACCGTCTAATGACCTTAATCGAGGCTAGTCATGGCAATATTTCTCGGCTAGAAATTGAAGAAACATTACATTATAATTCGGAATACCTTAATCGATTATTGAAAAAGAGATATCAACATACTATTACTAGTTATTCAAAAATTATTCGTACTCAAAAAGCTCAACAACTCCTTACAACAACAGACCTCACTGTAGCTGCCATTGCAGAGGCACTCAACTTTTCAACGGAACACTACTTCTATAACTTTTTCAAAAAAGAAACAGGTTTCTCCCCAAAACAGTATCGATTAAAGCATCAAGATAGCAAAAATAATTTTTGAGCCTTAACAAGGAATCTAGGAGACTAGGCAAAAAAACTTAAAACAGTAAATGGCTTAGATTAACGTCGTTAAGAAACGTTGATTCTAAGCCATTTTATATTTGTTCTATTTTTTTAAGAATAGTTGAAATCTAAGTCTCTTACTACCCTATTTTTGAGGATTCCTATGCCCATCTACTTTTTTCTTCTAACGGTAAAGCAAAACGTTTTTGGAGCCAGATATCGGCTGAAGTAATCCATTCTGCTGCTATCGAATTGAGCTCTGTCTTTGCTTTAGCAGTTGCCTGAGTTGCTAAGGCTAAGCCATGGTTCCCTTCCTCATAAATATGAACCTCAAACGGGACACCGGCATCAGCTAAGGCAGTTGCCATACGAGTCGTATGTCCTACTGGCACCAAACGATCTCCTGCCGTTGCCCAAAGAAAGGTCGGTGGGGTTGTTTGAGTAACGAGACGATTTGGGCTCAGCTTAGCCAACTCCTCTTCTGTCGGCTCTTCCTTTCCAAAAAGGGACAAATTCCCAATCCTAAATAGATTTTTAGCCATATCATCTTGTGTCTTTAAGAATTCTTTCATATAAACGTAGTCTGACAGCGGATAACCTGCAATGACTGCTGCTGGCTTAACTTTTTCTGAGTCAAATACATCTGTAATGACTGCTTTATCATAATGCACAGCATAATTTAGGACATTGTGCCCACCTGCAGAAAAACCACAGATAGCAATTTTATCAGTATCAACCAGCCATTCATCGGCATGATCATGAATCGTCACAAAAGCTTTGGCGATATCTCTAATCGCCGCGGGATAAATAGAATAATCACGTTTTTCTAAGTGTTTCCCTTCAAATACCACGCTAAAATCATCTGATTCTGTCATGAAAACATTGTAACGAAGAACAAAAGCATGGTACCCCATAGCAGCAAAACGAAGAGCTACTGGCTCCCCTTCACGATCAGAACAATTGAGGTAAGCACCTCCTGGACAAATGATAATCGCTGGACGTTTCTTTCCATTTAACAGTTCAGAAGAATCATCCAAGATATAGGTGGTTAGTGTAACATTAGGGTTATTGTCATCTAATTGAATTTTTTTAACAAGCATTGTGACACCTCCTTTCTCTAAATTATAAAACTTTGTAAGCCTTTTCTCTATGGCTATTTTACAGAAATATACTGTCTTTTTCACAGAAGGAAGATTAAAAAAAACTCTAAAAGTCGTTTCCCCTAAACTAAAATGTTCAGTTAATCACTTTTATTTCCCTTTACCGCTATTACGATACTCAGCTGGCGACATGCCTAAGATTTTCTTAAATATTTTGTAAAAATAAGATGGGTTTTCATAGCCAACTTTAGCTGCAATTTTTTCAATTGGTGCATTGGTATATAAGAGATAATCCGCAGCAGCATTGACACGCTGTAAGTGAAGTAATTTAATAAAAGACTTACCTGTATGTTTTTTCAAGTAGGAGGACAAATAATTCGGGTTAAAACCAAAATATTCTCCCATCTCATCTAAGGTAGTAGAAGCATAGTGTTTTTCAATATAGAGAAGCAATGACATTAAGGTTGATTCATTTTTACGACTGCTGACCATTGCTGTTTCTTCTTTTATAGATAAGCGTAATAATTTTGCAAATAAGACAAGGAGTTCGTATCGAATAATAGAACTTGATTGACCATCTGTAATTCGATAATATTCATAAACAATATTATTAATCGTATGTAAAACACCGTCCTCGGGTTTGGTATGAAAAACAGTATAGATTCCCTCATCATCACTCGTTTCTTGCGGTGTAAAAAAAAGAAGATCTGCTAAGTAGCTACTGGCGCCACTTCTTCTCAAAAAATCTAAATCTGTATGTGAAAATGCAGTAGGTTTCAGTGCAATATTTAATGCTAAATCATCTGCTCCAGTTTTTAAATTTTGGTGAACAGTATTAGGACCAACAATGAAAATATCTCCTTTGGTTAGGTGGATGTGCTCTTTTTCCGTTATAATATCTAAGTTTCCTCTAATAGGAATAATCATCTCTACATGATTATGATAATGGAACGGAACAAAGGAGTCTACAGGATTTACTGATAAAGCAATTGGTTGCGGATTAACATCTAAGGAATCATCTAAGTTATGAAAAAACTCATAAACAGGTTGTCCTTCAAAGGTTTTTGCTGGAATAGGATGCATTGTTGAAACAATAGTTTCCCAATCTCTTTTTTCCCGATATTTAACTAAAAGATCAAATATATCAAACATGACTAACTTCCTTATTCTTCCCCTTCATTTATAATAAAAATTTCCTATCTAGGTTAAACATTATTTTTCCGATAAGCACTTGGGGTGCAACCGTATCGTTTTTTAAACTGCCGAAAAAAATAACTAGTCGTGTTAAATCCTGATTCAAGTGCAATATTATCAATAGAAAGTTCTGTATTCGATAGTAAATCACATGCGATTAACAGCCGTTTTTCTAACAAGATTTCTTGAAAATTCTTACCCGTATGCTTTTTTAACATATTGCTCATATAGTTACTATTATAGCCAAAATGCTGAGCTAAATCCGAAATCTTTAACCCCTGATAGTGAGAATCAATATAATCTAAAACTTTAGCATAATCAAATCGCTGTGACGTATGGTGAGCAAACGTTTCATCACGGTAAATACGAAATAGCTCCATAAAAATTAATTGCAAATAATGAGATAAGAAACTTTCTCGTTGACTTTGATATGACCAATATTCAGATAGAAGCATCTGCATTTGCAAGTGAATGCGACTATTGCTACTTGTATCAAAAATCATGTACCTATCATGGCTAGCCTGTTTATCAAAAGCTGTCGTTAAAAAAGAGGTAGCCAGACTCGTATCATTTTGCAAACGTAGAAGAAATAGTGAAGAAAATGTCTCCTCATTAATTAAAATATTAATAAGAATATCCTCCTCACCAAGCGGCTCAATTGAATGTGGTACATCTCGATCTAGAACACAAAGGCTACCTTGAGGCAAATCTATTTCTTCTCCGTTGATTTTTTGCCTACACTGTCCAGCATAAACATAAATGATCTCAATAAAGTCATGTAAGTGTTCAATCATTGGAGCAAATCTGTTATGACGGCTGATGAATACATTTTGCCCCTCCTTGAAAAAAGCATTTTTAGGGAAGCGTATAATATTAAACAAGGGATCTAAATACAGTTTTTCTGTTTCATTCAACATAGGAAAATCATTTATAGATTTCCCAGATTCCTTTTGTTTTTGTTCAATAACATTAATATGGTGTAAATAAGTTTCTAACTCTCTGAGATTCATAACAACCTCCTATATGTAGATAGTTCATTATAAACTAATTTTTGTGCATTGTAAATTTTTGAGGAAGATACTAAAATGAAAAGAAATAAAACGCTTACAGATATCTATAGATATCTAGAAAGGAATTATATGTCTCAACAAAATGCAACTAAAGTACCTTTAAGCGAAAAGATTACATTTGGTTTTGGTAATCTTGCTGCTAACCTAATGATTACAACCGCCAATGGTTTTATTACCTATTTCTATACTGATGTCATTGGATTAACAATGACTGTAGTAGGTTCCATACTCCTATTTGCTCGTGTTTTTGACGGGGTATCCGACTTAATCATGGGGGCCGTTGTAGATAGAACGTCAACAGCAACTGGTAAGGCGAGACCATGGATTAAACGAATGATTCTTCCTTATGCACTAGCTCTTATTTTACTATTTACATCTCCTTCTTTTCTCCCAGAAAGTATGAAAGCCATTTATGCTTTTGCAACTTACGTTATTTCTCTAGCAGGAGTTTATACGATGACAATGGTTCCTTATAATACATTGCTTGGAACGACTTCATCTGATTCAAAAGAGCGTGGCTATCTTTCAACTTCTCGAACCATTTTTGGTTTCGCTGGAGCCTTCTTAGTTAACGGAGCTGTCCTACAAATTGTAAACTTCTTTGGTGAAGTAACTTCCGCTTCATCTTGGACTAAAATGGCTGCAGTATTCGCTCTCTTTTCAGTGATTCTGCTCTTTATTCTGCATCAAAATTCTAAGGAACGTGTCCTTGAAAATAGTGAAGCTCTCAGTGCCGATCAGGCACAAAAGGTCTCCACAGCTGATAACATTAAAGCCCTTTTCCAAAATAAATATTGGATTATCTTAATTTTAACAATGTTAATTAGCTTTATCAGCTCTGGACTTGGAGGCATCAATATCTACTACGCTCAATATGTTCTTGGTGATGTTAGCAAGGTTGCCTTGCTTGGTATGCTCTCCTTTGCACCGATTCTTGTAGGTAGTTTAGTTGTCCCATTCTTGATGGCCAAACTATCTAAGAGATCTGTGATGATTTTGGGAAATATTATCATGCTAATTGGTACTATTCTCCTTGCACTTTTCCCTACCGATTTCACTTTAGTTATTGTAGGACTTGTCATTCGTGGTTTAGGTATCGCCCCTGGTGCCGTGGCTGGATTTGCCATGCTTGGGGATGTAGCCGACTATGGTGAATGGAAAACAGGTATCCGTTCTGACGGCCTCATTTTCTCAGCAGCAACATTTGGTGAAAAAGTTGGTTCAGGACTTGGTGGGCTTATCCTTGGACTGGTCATGGCATCTGGTGGCTATGTCGCAGGAGCAGCAACTCAATCAGCAACAACACTCTTTGCTATTAAAGCCGTCTTTGCTTATATTCCGATACTTTTAGCCGTTATTTCAATTATCCTATTGTTCTTCTATGATTTGGATAAGAAACTCCCTCAAATTGTCAAAGATATTCAAGTACGTGCTAAAGGTGTTAACGAAAATTAATACGTAGTATTCTAGGGAGAGGAGCATTGCTCCCTCCTTAGTCTTATGTGAAAGGAAAATACAATGAATTTAAAACAGAAACCATTCTATCTTGATGATGATGCCATCCAGTGGGTTCAAGAAACACTAAGTCACTTGAGCTTAGATGAAAAAATAGGTCAACTCTTTCTTCCTATCGGTTACTCGACAGAGCCCGAATACCTTGATCATTTAATTTCTCTCGGTATTGGTGGGCTATTTTTCCGTCCTGGAGAAGCTGCGGAGGTGCAGAAAACTTATCAGTACATGCAAGAAAATAGCAAAATTCCACTACTAACAGCAGCCAATCTTGAAGATGGTGGTAACGGAGCTGCGTTTGAAGCAACAGCCTACGGTCGTCAAATGGCCGTTGCTGCTACAGGTGACTCTCGAGATGCTTACACTTTAGGAAAAATAGCTGCTCGTGATGGTAAGGCAGTCGGTGTAAACTGGGGATTTTCTCCAGTCATTGATCTAGACTTCAATTTTAGAAATCCTATCACAAATGTCCGTACCTATGGTAGTCAAGTTAACCATGTTATTGAAAATGCCAAGGCCTATACACAAGCTTTCCATGATAATGGTTTAATGACATCAATCAAACATTTCCCTGGAGATGGGGTGGATGAACGTGACCAACACCTGTTGACCTCTATTAATAGCTTGTCAATGCCTGCTTGGCGCAAAACATTTGGCCGTGTCTACCAAGAACTGATTGATTACGGGTCTAAAGCAGTTATGATTGGCCATATCGCCCTACCAGCCTACACAGGTGATGAGATGCCTGCAACACTCAATCCTAAGATTTTGCAAAATTTACTCCGAAAAGAACTTGGTTTTAACGGATTAACCATAACAGATGCCAGTCCTATGGTAGGATTTGGATCAGCGATGAAACGTCGTGAGGCTGTTCCTTATACCATTCAAGCAGGTTGTGACATATTACTCTTTAATCGTGTTTTAGAAGAAGATATTCAATTCATGAAAGACGGTATCACCAATGGCATTTTGACACTGGAACGTCTAGATGAAGCTGTTACAAGAATTCTAGCTACTAAAGCTTCACTTGGATTACACTTACACATCGAACACGGTTCAGGACAATTTGAAAACTACGAACAAGAGCAAAATGAGCTGGCAGACCGCTCTATTACTCTTGTCAAAGACGATCAAAACTTACTGCCTCTCACTCCAAAACATCACAAACATTTACTTATTCAAATTTTAGGTAGTTTTGAATCCAATTCTCAAGTAACTCCGCAAGTTATCACCGAATTAGAATCACGTGGTTTTGATGTAACTATCTATGAACCTGAAACTAATTTTTGGGAATTAGATACCGTCCAAAACTTTACCAACAAATATGATGCGGTCCTCTACATTGCTAACGTTGAAAATGCAAGCAATCAAACTGTTGCTCGTATCAACTGGCATACTTTATTTGGTTTAGGAAATAATCTCCCTTGGTTTGTCAAAGAAATTCCAACTGCTTTAATTAGCTTTGGAAATCCTTATCATATTTTTGACTTACCTATGGTTGATACTGTCATCAATGCTTATTGTAACTATGAGCATTTCATTAAAGCAACTATTACTAAACTAACTGGTGAAACTTCCTTCAAGGGAATTAGTCCAATTAACCCATTCTGCGATAATCATATTTTAAAGGAGCTAAGACATGAAAATCCATAATTTAAAGGTAAATGGTATCAATGAGCCCCTTGGGTACCATTTTGATTATTTAACGTTTTCTTGGGAATTGGCTACTCAACACGTCCCAGATAATCTCTCTTTCACCATTGAAGTAGCTAAAGACAGTACATTTTTAGACATTGTTTGGAAAGATGAAACAATTGACACCTTTAATACCATAAGCACTACGGCTGATTTTTTAGAACCTAGACAACACTATTTTTGGCGAGTTTCCACAGAAAATAGTCAAGCAGTTAGCCATTTTGAAACCTCAAAGATGGATGAACTTTGGAGTGCTGATTGGATTACTTATAACGAAAAAAGTTTACCAAGCGTCCGCTTTTCAAAACACATCTCTGTGGACAAACCAGTTCAATCTGCAAGACTGTACAGCATTGGTTTAGGACTTTACGAAGTTGAACTTAACAATCAAAAGGTTGGGCAAGAATATTTCACTCCAGGTTATCATAGCTATGATTTCATTGAGCAATATCAGACCTATGATGTGACTGATTTACTCACTCCAGAAATGGAACTCTCTTTTATTTTGGGAAATGGCTGGTACCGTGGCCGTTTTGTCTTCGAAGGTGGTTTTGAAAACCTTTACGGGGATAAGCAAAAACTAATTGCTGAACTTCATATTACTTATCAAGACGGTAGCACTGAATTAATTGTTACCGACAATTCTTGGAAAACGACGAGCACAGCAATTCAGGATAATTCTATTTACGATGGCGAAACTATTGATTTTGGACATACTATTAAACTTTTAACCACAGTAAAAGTCAACGATACTAAGCAGAATTTACAAGGGCGAATCGACCCACCAATAGGAATTGTGGAATCTTTCACTCCTTGTGTTTTTTATGACGCTGCTGGGCAACTTATTTTAGACTTTGGGCAAGAAATGACAGGATGGATTAGTGGTACATTACCTGCTAATAAAAAAAGAGTGACCTTTCAATTTGCAGAAATCTTGCAAAATGATACTTTCTACACGGATAATTTACGAACCGCTAAACAAACGTTTACCATTCTTAATAATGATATCCAGCGCTATATCAGACCTCACTTCACTTTCTTTGGTTTTCGATATGTAAAAGTTGAAGGACTAACCGAACATGAAGCAAAAACATTTAAAGCTCAAGCTATTCATAGCTTGATGGATGAGAGATTTTCTTTCTCATCTTCTCATGGTAAATTGAACCAACTGATGAGCAATATTCGCTGGAGTCAAAAAGATAATTTTCTAAGTATCCCAACAGATTGTCCACAGCGAGATGAACGTATGGGATGGACAGGGGATATCACTGTTTTTGCTAATACTGCCTGTTATAATATGGAAACTAGAGCTTTCTTGGGACATTTTATGCAAATGCTTACTCTAGAACAAAAACATCTTAATGGAGCTATACCTTTCTTTGCCCCTCTTCCTAAAGTTGATAAAAAAGAAGGGTTAAATCCCTTCTTGACAAGTGCTGGCGCGGCTGTTTGGGGAGACGCTGCTACTGTTCTGCCTTACACGCTCTATAAACATTTTCGAGATAAGGGGTTACTAGCAAAACATATAGATAGTATGGTGGATTGGGTTGATTTTATTTATCAACAAGATGAAGCCAGAGGCGGAAACAGACTATGGGATTTTGGTTGGCAGTTGGGAGACTGGCTAGCTCTTGACTCTGGTATCAAAGGCTCTGTATTTGGTGCTACAGATTCTGCTTTGGTAGCTTCTGTCTACTACTACCTCTCTGCTAATTATACGGCACAAGCACTCCACATTTTAAACGACAAACGTACTAAGTTTTACCAACAATTAACCGAGGACATTCGTCAAGCAATACTAAAGACTTACTTCATTGAAAATAAACTAAACCTGAATCCTAAAACACTCCAATCTGAGGTTGAGCATATTCGCCAAAATATGGCTAATACTTTTGCTGGGCAAAGTATCCCAACTCGAATTGACACACAAACAGGTTTATCACTCCTCCTTCGATACGGTCTTTACCCAAATGAAATGGCGCAAAAAGACTTGATTGACCGTTTGAAAAATAACTTAACTGAGCACGATGGCTTTTTAACCACAGGATTTGCCGGAACTCCTGCATTACCACATGCCCTACTAGATAATGGGCTAAAACAAGAAGCTTTTAATCTATTATTCAAAGAAGCTGCTCCTAGTTGGCTATTTGAAGTCAATATGGGGGCTACAACCACTTGGGAACGTTGGGATTCTCTTTTGCCAGATGGAACGATCAGTGGTACAGATATGAACTCTCTCAACCATTATGCTTATGGTGCAATTGAAGATTTTATTGTTGAAAAATTACTTGGAATAAACCTTCCAGATGTTATTGACAACACCGCAACTTATACCATATTTCCCCATTACACAGATCATTTAGATTGGGTGGAGGGGCGTTTAAAAACTCCTAATGGTGATTTAACGGTTCGTTGGGAAAAAAATGGCACAAGAGTCTCTATTTCAGTGAACTTACCCGTTAGAACAAAAGCTATTTTCATCACACCTAATGATGATTATCAATGGTTACAAGCAGGAGAAAATCATTTGTCCTTCATCGCATAATCATGATATGCTAGATTTTTTCGTAAAAATAGTTGACTCATCACTACTAACCAGACTCATTACAAATGGCTGGTTTTGCTGTATGATGTCAAAAAGGTTTGGATAAAAATATACTATACTAACCTTCCCTTTTGATAGTAATAACATTGATGTAGTGGATGATTGGAAGTCTGCAACTGCACACCTCTTCATTTTCAAGTGTCCACCTTAAATAGTCCACTGGACTATGGTTTAGTACCACGCAATCGTTAGCGGCCATCCTATATGAATGTGATGAACGTCGTTCATCTTATTTCCAACCTCCAAAGGTTCCCCAAACCTTTGGAGCTATACAGAAGTGGGAGTGAAAGTATCCAGTAGACAGTTTCAGCCCGAGCTTAGAAATCAGAGAGCGAGGGGAAGTCAAGACTTCGAAACCATGACTTCTGCCACACTCTCAAAATGGCATGAAAAACAGTTGTAGCTTGCTATGAATATTATTACCGACGCTGGTTATATCTTTTGTAGATACTTCTGATTGCTGCACTGAGTAAAATGCTAAGCATTCCCCAAAGTCTCATACTATCTTTTGAATTGCCAACATCTGACAAGACAGTCACTAACAGCAGATAAAGGCCTATTCCACCCAATAAGATACTGATGCCATAAACGATATATTTCATAAAAACCTCCATTCTTAGCTTCAAATCCTTATATGAGACTAGAGCTATACATTAGACTTACTCTTTCAATCTTTCCTAAAGGATATGCTATTATATGTTATTAATCAAAATTTTTTGAATACATCTCCGCTAAAATAGACACATCGCCAAAAATCTGTGAAATGAACACAATAGAGGTTATTTTAAGCTATTGTTTCCGTTAACAATTATTGATAAACTGAAGAAAATGATTTATTTGGAGGACAGCTATGGTAGACTTATCACAATCTCCCTTTCATTTGACACAAGAGCAAAGCGATTTTGTTGCTCAAACCGTCAATAATCTTACCCTAGACGAAAAAATTGGTCAGCTTTTCTTTGTTATCGGTCAAGATGACAATCTAGAGACCTTCATTGAAACTTATAAACCTGGTGGCATGATGTACCGTCCTGGTCCTGCAGCAACCATCAAAAAGAATATCCAAACGATTCAGAATCACGCTAATATTCCTCTCTTTTTTGCAGCTAATTTAGAATCTGGTGGTAACGGTATTATTTCAGAGGGAACTTGGCTCGGAAATCCTCTGCAAATGGCGGCGACTGATGACACAGAGTCAGCTTATCAACTGGGAAAAGTAGCTAGCTACGAAGCTAATCAGGTCGGTTGCAACATGAGCTTCTCACCAATCGTTGATATTGATTACAACTTCAGAAATCCAATCACCAACACGCGCACCTTTGGTTCAGACCCCAGACGAGTACTCCACATGGCTCAGGCTCAGGCAAAAGGACTAGAAGAAAATCATGTCATTCCCGTGATCAAACATTTCCCTGGAGACGGTGTGGACGAACGTGACCAACATCTCCTCTCAAGCATTAACAGTTTATCTGCTGAAGATTGGTCAAAAACCTATGGTCATATTTACAAAACATTAATTGACGAAGGTGCCCCAAGTGTCATGATTGGTCATATCTATCAACCAGCTTGGGAAAGAAAATTGTGTCCTAGCATTGCAGATAAGGACCTCCGCCCAGCTTCTGCTTCAAGACTGTTGATCAACGGACTGTTACGAACAGAACTTGGTTTTAACGGACTAGCCATTACTGATGCAACAGCTATGGTAGGCTACAACGTTATTATGCCACGTGAACAACTTCTTACAGAAACCATCAATGCTGGTATTGATATGATTTTGTTCAATAAAAATATTGATGAAGATTACGTTGCCATCCGTAAGGCAGTTGAGACCGGTGTCATTTCAAAAGAACGTCTTGACGAAGCTGTCACGCGTATTATCGCAACAAAAGTGGCACAACAACTATTGACCGTGGATAACAAGCTAGGTATTGCTATTCCTGAGACGCTTACCTTAAAAACAGAAGAACACGGTGTTATCACTTCAACAATTGCTCAAAAATCCGTAACACTGGTTAAAGATCGTGATAACCTATTACCTCTTTCACCAGATAAAACACCTCGAATTCGTCTTGTCGTCCTTGGCGATTCTGACGAAGGGGGCTTTAAAGAAGGTGGGAAAGTAACTGATCTTTTCAAGGTTGGTTTAACAGAACTTGGTTTTGAGGTTACCCCTTATCAGATGGATTTTCATGAAATGTTTGAAGAAGGCGTTGAAGATTTGAAAGAAAAATGTGATTTGGCCTTTTATGTTGCTAATGTCGAAACAGCCTCTAACCAAACCACTACACGCTTAAATTGGATCCAACTGATGGCAGCTAACGCACCGTGGTTTGCTTCAAGTTTACCAACTGTTTTTGTTTCTACTGCAAACCCCTACCACCTTTTTGACGTGCCGTACCTATCAACATTTATTAATGCCTATACCGGTACACCTGAGACTGTCAAAGCTGTACTTCGCAAAATTGTTGGTCATGAGTCCTTTGAAGGTATCAATCCTGTTGACCCATTCTGCGGTGACTTCGTTGCTAAATTATAACTAGAGGAGGAATAAATGAACATTTCAAGTATTCTTATCAATCATATGACCGAACCTATTGGTTTTGAATTAAAAAGCTTACGCGTTGATTTTAAAATCGAAGCTGATACAGATATAGCTGTTCAAAAAAAATTAGTCATCTCAACTGCTGAAGCAGTCGTTTATGAAACGGACTTTATGGCCTATGACAATAATCATTTTGAGGTTCCTATAAAACTCACTCCTCGGACGCATTATGATGTTGAGGTTATGATTAAATCCTCAGAAGACATTATTACTGCTCAAACCTTTTTTGAAACCGGGAAAATGTCTGAACCTTTCAATGCCAAATGGATTGCGAACAAGGATAAGTCTGTCCAAAATACCCTTTTTCGCTCTGCTATTTCCATTGATAAACCCGTGAAACAAGCTCGTCTTTATATGACCGCTCTTGGGGTTTATGAAACCTATATTGATGGCAAGAAAATCGGGAAAGAATTCCTAGCTCCTGGGCAAACGGCTTACGATGAGTGGGTACAAATTCAAACCTATGACGTTACAGAAGCTTTTTCTTCTGGGCAACATGAACTCCTTATCTCAACTGCTGATGGTTGGTTTAAAGGGGCTTATGGTTTTATTGAAGGCGTGGATTGTATCTATGGGGATCAGCACCGCGCGCTTGCTGAATACCATATTGTTTACGAAGATGGCACAAACGCTATTTTTGTCACTGATGAAGGTTGGGAAACAACCTCTGGGCAAGTCACTAAATCTTCGATTTACTATGGAGAAGACCGTGATGATACAAAGATGATTTCAGACTGGCAACCTGTTATTCTGGTTGAAGCTGACAATAGTGTTTTAACAGACCGTCTTAGCCTACCTCTCATTGTCAAAGAAACCCTTGATGTTCAGGATGTACTTCAGACACCTGCCGGTGAAACTGTTCTTGACTTTGGACAAAATCACGCTGGCATTTTCCGCTTCTACAATCGGTCTCCAAAAGGAACTCGTATCTTCTTACAAGTCGGCGAAATTTTACAAGAAAATAATTTTTATAATGGTAATCTTCGTTCTGCCCGTGCTGGTTTTGAATACATCTCAGATGGTGTGGAAAAATGGGTACAACCTAAGTTCACTTACTATGGTTTCCGATACATGAAGGTGGAAGGCCTCACCGATATCATTGCTGATGACTTTAAGGCTGATGTTGTTTATTCAGACATGCCTTCAACAGGCCACATTACGACCAACAATCCAAAGGTTAACCGCCTTTTTCAAAATGTTATCTGGGGTCAAAAAAGCAATTTCTTTGATGTTCCAACCGATTGTCCGCAACGCGACGAACGTCTAGGTTGGACAGGAGATACAAATGTCTTCTCAAATACAGCCCTTTTCAACATGGATGCCTATGCCTTCTTCCGCAAATTTTTACGAGATGTTGCCATTGAACAAAAACTTAATAATGGGCGTTCCCCAATGTATGCACCGTCATTTGGTAATCCTGATGGTGGTGGTGCTATTTGGGGAGATGTCACTACCTTTGTCCCTTGGAACAGTTACCAAGCTACGGGAGATGCTAGTATCTTAGCAGAACATTATGACAATATGAAAGCTTGGGTTGATTGGATTGGTCGCAATACTAAAACTGAAAATCTCTGGACAGGCTGCTTCCAGTTTGGAGACTGGTTGGCTCTAGACGGTGAAAATCCTGCTATGCCAACAGGTAAAACAGACGAAGATTTTATCGCATCTATTTACTATCACTATTCTGCACATATTGTTGCCGAAACCGCTAAATTGATTGGCGATACTAATGATGCCTTAGCTTATGAAACTCTTTCTAAAAACATTCTCAAAGCCATTCGTGATGAATATATTTCAGCTAACGGTAAATTAACTATTGATACACAAACAGCTTATGCATTAGCTCTTCAATTTGAACTGGTTCCTACAGAGCAACGTCAACGGGTTACTGCTGACTTGATCAAACGTTTAAACAAAGACGATGACCACCTCAAGACTGGTTTCATCGGAACACCATACATCAACCAAATGCTATCAAAATATGGGCAACATAAATTAGCCACAAAAATTTTCCTTTTGGAAGATCTACCAAGCTGGCTATATGCTGTTAATATGGGAGCAACAACCGTCTGGGAACGTTGGAATTCCGTAGAACCGGATGGTCACATGAACCCTGAAGGAATGAACTCTCTCAACCATTATTCTATCGGTGCCATCATGGAGTGGGCTTACAAATATATTGTTGGTATCCGTAACCCTCAAAACGGCTACAAAGTCTTTGATTTTGCTCCTGAATTTGATTATCGTCTTGATAGTATTGACGCTCACTTTGATTCTCCTTATGGAAAAATTGCTGTCGCTTATCAGATTGAAAGTGATGACAACCATACCATTAAACTCAATCTAAGTGTTCCATTTGGTAGCACTGCACAAGTGACTCTTCCACGTTCTGAAAACGTCGTTGTAACTATTAATGGTGCTAACCAAATAGGAGGACCGTTTAATCTGACTGCTGGTAACTATTCTATTAGTTACATTCCAACCGAAAATTACATCGAGCACTACTCTACTGAGACGACAGTTGCTGAAATTATGGCTGACCCATATCTTGTGGAGCAAATTGATGCCATTAATACTGAAAATCCAATCCTAGGCTTCTTTAAAAACGATACCGAAGCTGTAAATGGTGGTCTTGGTAAAATGTCACTAGCCAAAGTAAATGCTATTTTGCCATTCATCACCATTTCAGAGGAAAATCTCGAAATGGTGAATCAAGTATTAGAATCAACTGTCATTTTGGCACAACGCTAGTTTATATGAGAAACGAGGTTGGGACAAAATATCTCAACCTTCTCTTTTTGATAGTAATAACAGATCGACGCAGTGGTTGATTGGAAGTCCTAGACTGGACACTTCTTTATTTTCAAGTGTCCACCTAAAATAATCCACTGGATTATTCTCGCTCATTCGTTTTCAATCTCGAACTAAAATAGTCCACCGGACTATTTTACGACCACGCATCGTTAGCGGCCATCCTATACGAATGTGATGAACATCGTTCATCTTATTTCCAACCTCCAAAGATCTCCCAGACCTTAACGATTGAGACGAACTTCGTTCGCTTTATTCCCCACCTTAAAAGGTTTCCCAAACCTTTTGAACTATACGGATGTGAGAGTGAAACTGTCCACTGGACAGTTTCAGCCTAAGTTTATAAACCAGAGAGCGAAGGTCATTTGTTGACGATTTAACGATTGTTGTCCCACTCTCTTCTCATTTTTTAGAAAGGAAATATCTATGTTTAAAGGTGCACTTTTCGACCTTGACGGTGTGATTGCAGATACTGCCGTCTTTCACTTTGCTGCTTGGAAAAATTTGGTAAAAAAACACTTTAACGCTGATTTACCAGATGAATTAGAAGAAAAAACCAAAGGGATTAGCCGCGAGGATTCACTCCATGTTATTTTAAATTATCTTAATATCCAAGTCTCAGATGAAGAGTTCAGAGCTCTAGCATCTGAAAAAAATGAAGCCTATGTAGAAGCATTAAATGTTTTAAATCCAAATTACATCCTACCTGGCATTACATCATTTATCAGCGATCTCAAATCAAATCATGTCAAAATCGCCCTAGCATCAGCTTCTAAAAATGGACCATTAATCTTAAAAAAATTAGGCCTTTCAGACGCTTTTGACGCCATTGCTGATCCTGCTAAAGTCGCTGCTGGAAAACCTGCACCAGACATTTTTTTGGCAGCAGCTAAATCTCTTAATCTTGATCCTAAAGACTGTATTGGGGTTGAAGATGCAGTTGCTGGTGTATCTGCTATCAATGCTTCTGGAGCCACTTCGATCGCTGTCGGAGGAGTTGAATTAAGTCAGGCTACCAAGCGCTTTAACAATACATCTGAACTTAATTTTAAAGAAGTCTTATCAGCTTGGCAATCTAATATGGCATTAGAAAGATAGTTCTATGAAGCGTCAAGAAATTAATATTCGAGATCCATACATATTAGTACATAATGAGAACTACTATCTCTATGGAACAAGAAGTCAAACAACATGGTCAGACGCTGATGGCTTTGACTGCTATGTTTCCCAAAATCTTACCGATTGGGAAGGACCAATAGAGGTTTTTAAACGTACAGATGATTTTTTTGCTACCCAAAATTTTTGGGCTCCTGAAGTTTATGCCTATCAGAATGCGTTTTATATGGTAACAACTCTAGGAGCTAAAAATCAAACCAAGGGCATTTATGTCCTAAAAGCAGATCAACCAATCGGACCATTTGAACTCATCAGTGATCGTCTAACGCCTGAAAATTGGGCTGCAATAGATGGCACCTTATACTTTGAAAAGGAGACTCCTTATCTTATTTTTTCTCATTCTTTTGAGACTTCCCCTGATGGTGACATGTGCCTATTACCTCTGAACAAGGATTTAACTTCAGTAAGAGAGGAACATCCATTAACACTTTTTTCTGCCAAGGAAGCTAGCTGGGCCAAGCCAGTTCCTTTTGCCAAGGAAGAATTTGGCATGGATGAAGATGTGTATTTCACAGATGGTCCTTCTCTGTTTAAGGATGAACAAAATGACCTATACATGATTTGGTCTTCTTGGAGTACTACAGGATATGCAGTAGGATTAGCACAATCTGAGACTGGTTCGGTGATTGGTCCATGGCAACAGCTCCCTGATTTGTTATTTGGTGAAAACGGAGGTCATGCTATGGTTTTCAAAGACCTAAATCAAACATTACGATTTGCATACCATTTCCCAAATGACCATTACAGAGAAAAACCTCAATTTGCTGAACTTATCCAAAAACACAACTCTTACAAGCTAATCAATCGCACTGATCTTTTGGAGGATTAAAATGGCATTTTCTTATCAAAACCCCATCCTACGTGGTATGTATCCCGACCCATCCATCGTTCGTGTAGAGGATACTTTTTACCTTGTTAACTCAACCTTTGAATATTATCCTGGTATTGCACTCTCTAAGTCAACTGACCTTCTCAATTGGACGAAATTACCATCAATCGTAACAGAAGTCAGCCAGGCTGATTTACGTTCTTCCAAATCTAATGAAGGTATTTTTGCAGTCTGCATTCGCTATCACGACGGTCATTTCTATGTTATTACAACTAACTTCGCTGAGTTTAAAAACTTTATTATCCGTGGCACTTTAAGTGACGATGGTAGACATATTATCTGGGAGCGAAACCGTGTCGTTGTCGATATTTTTGGTATTGATCCTGATCTCTTTTTTGAAAATGGCAGAGCCTATGTCCAGTTTACGGGTTATATTGATAATAAAGGCACTAAAGCCATTCAGCAAGTTGAAATTGATATTACTAGTGGTACTATTCTTAAAGGCCCAAAAGTCCTAAGTCTAGGAACTGGTGGACGTGATGTCGAAGGGCCACATATCATTAAACGAAACGACTGGTACTATCTCTTAGCCGCAGAAGGTGGAACTGGATTAGGGCATATGATTACCATGTTCCGTAGCAAGTCCTTATGGGGGCCTTACGAAGAAGCACCACAAAATCCGCTTTTCACTAATCGAGATCGTGCGGATGAACCTTTGCAAAATATTGGTCATGCCGATCTCTTCCAAGACGCTTCGGGTAATTGGTGGTTGACTTGCTTGGGAACTCGTCCTACTGCCATTGATCACATCCAAATTACCAATATTGGCCGTGAAACATTATTATACCCCGTTGATTGGTCAACGGAGTGGCCAAGTATTTACAATGGTACTCCAACACTTACAGTTGATTTAACAGATTTCCCAGAACATGCCAAAACACTCAAAAATCAAGACTTAACTGACTTTGTTGATGATTTTTCAGAAGATAAATTACATCCCGAATGGGTTAGCCTTAGAGATTCTCTAACAGCCAGATTGAGTCTTACAAATGGAACACTAATCCTGTCTGGCTCTTCTCTCACATTAGCAGATTTAGGAACACCAAGTTTTCTAGCACTCAGACAAACCGAACATCAGGAAATATTTACCCTTGATATTGATACTAAAGAAACTAAAATCAATAATGGTGCTATTGGTATCGCAGTAACCATAAACACTGATCACTATGGTGCCCTCTTAATCGAAAAAGGAGATACCGAAGGTACTTACCATATCTTTAAAGTAGCAAAAGTTCTTGATTTAGAAATCAAAGAACGTATTGCTACTATTGAGCAACTCCCTGAACAATTGGTACTAGAACATGGCAAAGATTATAAGCGTTTCTCCGCACTCCTTGACCACAAAACGATAACATTTGACCTCCATGCTCAGCACTTCTCCAATGAGGCCATTGCAGCTCTAAATACAGGAGATTTCCAAGGTATGTACGTCTTAGACGATGCTAAGCTAGTTGTAGTTCATGCAAGTAGGAAGGTTCTCTTAGACAACGAAAGGTAAGGTTCCATTACGCTATATTTTTAAACATTTGTAATTCCTATTGTTTTAAAGCAACCTCCTTAATATTAATGAAGTCTCATTTCAATTTCCAACTATGATTATCCTTTATCGTCGTACTATAGTGGATTGAATAAAGGTCAGGACATCATTAAGTAGCTTTGATGAACTCTAGTTCTATCAGCAGCTCCTAGCCTTGTCCTATTATTTTCTCAATCCACTATAAATTTTTCTTCTCCCGAGTTATCACAAAAAGCTCCTTTCCAAAATTATTGGAAAAGAGCTTTTTTTCTGATAGTAATCCATCCAAATGATTATTTTTACAATGAGTTTGAGTGCCAAATGTCTTTGTTGTACTGTTCTATGGTACGGTCAGATGAGAAGAAACCTGCTTTAGCAATGTTTTTAATGACTTTTGTCATCCAAGCGGTTTGATCTTCATAATCAGACAACATTTGTTCCTTGACTCTGATATATTCTTCTAAGTCAATCAAGGTCATGAACCAGTCTTTGTTAAGCAATTCCAGGTAGAGACGTTCCAAGCGTTCCTCATTGCCTAAGTTCAGAAGAAGCGGATTAATAATAAAGTTCACTGCTTCTTTGATGACTGGATGCTCGTCATAATATTTTTTAGAAACGTAACCACTTGTTGCATAAAGGTCAATAATGGTATCGGAATCTTTACCAAATGTATAGATGTTTTCAGCACCTGCTAACTCTGCTATTTCCACATTGGCACCATCCATGGTACCTAGAGTCAAAGCTCCATTTAGCATGAATTTCATATTCCCAGTTCCGGATGCTTCTTTTGAGGCGAGCGAAATTTGCTCTGAAATGTCTGTCGCAGGAATCAAATGCTCAGCTACTGTTACATTGTAGTTTTCTACAAGGTGAACATTGAGATATGGGCTTACTTCCGGGTCATTGTTAATCAATTCAGACAAGCATAGGATAAGGTGGATAATGTCCTGAGCAATGATATAAGCTGGTGCAGCTTTACCACCAAAAATAACGGTAATTTTGCGTTTTGGAAGATTGCCACGCTTGATTTCCAAGTATTTATGAATCACGTAAAGGGCATTCATTTGTTGGCGCTTGTACTCGTGGAAACGTTTAATTTGAGTGTCAACAATAGAGTTTTCGTCAAATTCAATGCCTTTATTTTCTTTCAAATAACGTTTAAGAGTTAATTTGTTATTATGCTTGATTTCTGCTAATTTCGCATGCACCGCTTGATCATCAGCAAAAGCTAACAGTTTTTCAAGTTTTGTCGCATCCGTTAAGTAATCATCACTAATCAAAACTTTAATGTAATCAGCCAAATCTTGGTTGGCAAATTCTAACCAACGACGGAAAGTGATTCCGTTCGTTTTGTTGTTGAATTTTTCAGGGTATAACTCGTAAAATCCTTTAAGTTCTGAGTTTTTAAGGATTTCTGTGTGGAGGGCTGCTACACCGTTAACGGATGTTGCAAAATGAATATCCATGTGCGCCATGTGAACGCGGTAATTCTCATCAATGATGTGAAGGGCTACGTCTGGTACTTTTTGGGCAATCATTGCATCCAACTTTTCAATGATGGTCACTAAATGTGGCACCACTTCATTGAGGTAGTCAAGTGGCCATTTTTCCAAAGCTTCTGCAAGGATGGTGTGGTTGGTGTAACCAACCATTTTTGAGACAACTGCTACTGCTTCTTCAAAGTCAAAGCCATGCTTTTCAGTCAAGAGACGAATCAACTCAGGGATAACCATTGATGGGTGAGTGTCGTTGATTTGTACATAAGCATACTCGTGAAGGTCGTGAAGGTTTGAACCACGCTCAATCGCTTCATCAATCAAGAGCTGTGCAGCGTTTGACACCATAAAATATTGTTGGTAAATGCGAAGCAATTCACCATTTTTGTCAGAGTCATCTGGGTAAAGGAAAAGGGTAAGGTTTTTCTGAATCTCTGTCTTATCAAATGAAATTCCATCTTTAATGAGACCGTAATCTAGTCCATCAATGTCAAACAGGTTAAGGTAGTTCTTAGTCTCTTTTTTGTAGCCAAGAACATCAATGCGATCCAAACGAGATTTTAATGTGAAATCTTTGAAAGGCACCTCGTAAGAAATATCTGTTGGAACCAACCATGAATCATTCTCAATCCAGAAGTTTGCTTCTGCTTCTTGTTGGTTTTGTTTAAAGACTTGCTTGAACAAACCACAGTGGTAGTTAAGACCCACACCTTCACCATTTATTGCTAAGCTAGAGATAGAGTCAATAAAGCATGATGCTAAACGTCCAAGACCACCGTTACCAAGTGATGGTTCTGGCTCTACATCCTCAATTTCTGCAATTGATTTTCCAGCTTGTGCCAATTCTTCTTTGATGTCTTTGTAGATACCTAGGTTAATCAAATTATTTGATAAAAGTTTACCAATCAAAAATTCAGCTGAAATGTAGTAAACTTTACGTTTTGCTGTGTTTTTTCCTTTGCTTGCAGCAGCTTCTTTGACAAAATTCAAAAGCGCTACATAGATTTCCTCGTTGCTCATTTGAGCCAAAACGTATCCTTTTGTTTCAAGATAATTCGTAAATGTACCAGACATAATTCCTATTTTGATAATGTTAGCTCCGTTTAAATGCTAACACTCAATCCTTTCTTTATTTCTCTGGAGTGCGAGCGTAAAGCTCAGTAATATCTGTTAAAAATGCTTTGCGTTCAGGCGTTAAATCTTCTGCAAGCATACGCCATTGCCAGTTACCACCGACAGTATTTGGCATATTGATACGAGATTCAGCACCCTTATCCAAAATGTCCTGCATACATGCAATTGCCACATCACTAACAGTAGCATAAAGCGTACGCAACATTGCTTGCGTAATTGGCTCATCTACTGAGCGGTGCAAATATTTGTCAACAAAGTTCTGTTGTTCTTCTGATAAATTGTCATACCAACCATTGACCACTTCATTATCATGAGTACCAGTATAGGCAATTGTGTTTGACGTGTAAAAATGTGGAAGATCAAAGCTTTGACCAGTTGTATCAAAGAGACCAAATTCCATAATTTTCATGCCTGGAAAAGCTGTGTCTGCCAATAATTTTTCAGCTTTCTCATCAATATACCCAAGGTTTTCAGCAATAATTGGTAAGTCACCAAGTTCTCTTTTCACTGCATCAAACAATGCAACACCTGGTCCAGACACCCACTTCCCTGGTCGGGCAGTGTCAGATCCTGCTGGAATTTCCCAATAATCTGAAAAACCTTTGAAGTGGTCAATGCGAAGCAGGTCATAAATTTTAAAACTTTCTTTGATACGGTAAACCCACCATGCAAAGTCTGTTTCAGCATGTTTATCCCATGCGTAGATTGGGTTACCCCAAAGTTGACCTACATCTGAAAATTCATCCGGTGGACACCCTGCAATGAAGATTGGTTTCTTATCAGCACTTACTTTAAAGAGCTCAGGCATGGTCCAAACTTCCACACTGTCAGCTGATACATAGATTGGCATGTCACCAATAATTTGAATACCTTGCTCATTGGCATACGTTTTTAAGGCTTTCCATTGTTGGAAGAAGAAATATTGCGTCACCTTGAAATAAGTGATTTTATCTGCTAATTGCTGGCGATATTTTTCTAGAGCTTCTGGTTGGCGTTCCACAATAGACAAGTCGTCCCACTCTTGAAGCGCTCGATTGCCAAAGTGTTCTTTGATAGCCATAAACTCAGCAAAATCAGCTAACCATGACTGCTCTGCCTGTTCAAATTCTGCTAACTGAGCAGGCCCATCCTCACTGGCTAAAAATCCAGCAACCGCTTGTTCTAAAATTGGACGACGGAGTTCATAGATACGTGCGTAATCAACTTCCTCTGGATTATCACCAAAATTGATATTTTCATAAATTGTCGTATCCAAATAACCCGCTTGAGATAATAAATCCAAATCAATCAGATGGGTATTTCCTGCAATGGCAGAAAAAGATTGATAGGGTGAGTCTCCAAAACTTGTTGTTGTTAGGGGTAAAATCTGCCAGTAAGTTTGTTTTGTTTCTTTTAAAAAATCTACAAATTGATAAGCCGCTTGACCAAAAGTACCAACTCCCTGTAGTCCTGGAAGAGATGTTACTGACATCAAGACACCACTTAAACGTTTCTTCATACGGAATTCCTCCTGCGATATTCTATAACTATCATAACGCAAGCGTTTGCGCAAGTCAAGCAAATTCTTGTAAATTTACAAAAAAATCTGAGATAACTCAGATTTTTCAGAAAAAACTTACTAAACTATAACTCTTCCTAGTTTAACCTTTTAATAAATTCCTCACGGTTTCTCTTTCTTTCAATAAGAACGGGATGATGACACGTTCTGTATGAGGCATGCGTTTTTCAACCATATCAAGTAAGCGCACAAGGCTTGAACGCCCTAATCTTTTGACATTGATATCAAAACTGGTTAAATACGGATGCATGATTTTAGCATAGACAGAGTTATTGAAGGAAATAATTGATATATCATCTGGGACTTTTAAATCATAGAAAGAAAGGAACTGCATCACTCGTAAGGCCAACATGTCATCGATAACAATCAATGCTGTTATATGATGGTGATGAATGGTTTCAATAAATTTCTCTAACCCTTCAGGATCTTTACGATTAAACAAGACAGCGGAATGATTTTCTAGCTGCAACTTATTCAATCCCTTGAGGTAACCGATGTAGCGCTCGGAAAAGATTTCACTTTGTAGGTCATCGGTAATAAACAGCATTTTTTCATGACCTCGTTGATTCATGTAATCAACTGCTGTTTTTGACATAAGTTGGTTATCATTATCAACATATGTGACCTCATTTTCAAATTCTTCTGGCTGCCCAACAATAACAAAGGGAATTTTATTTTCCATCAGATAGCGCCGAACAGGATCGTCCGTTGAAGAATAAAGAACAATAAAACCATCTACCAAACGTTGGCGATACATCAACTGAACTTGCTCTTTCAATTCATCAACAGTACTTCCAGTTGCTATTGACACAGTAAAATCGCGTTTTTTCGCCTCATCATTGATAACGGTCAAAATCTCCATAAAGAAGGGGTGCGTCACACGCTCTTCATTAGAAAGAGGCGGAAAAATCACACCTACAGCATGTGTTAGACCACTAGCTAGCATCTTCGCAGCCACATTTGGCACATAGCCAAGCTCTGCCATTGCCTTCTTCACTTTTTCTTTTGTTTTTTGTGAAATAGTCGAACTGTCTTTTAACGCCCGACTCACTGTCGAGGCATTGACGCCAGCCCGCTCTGCAACATCTTTAATCGTAACCATACTTATTTCCTCAATTGTTTATCACGAAATCCCGTGCGATATAATACTACCATTAGCATTAAAATACTACCAAATACTTGCGTGTTCATAACCATGATAGGATTTTCTACTAAACCTGTCAAATTGGCTAACACTGCTAACAGACTTGGAAGACCTAGACAGTTGGCCAACAAGCCTACACAGCCTTTAAAAGTTTTCAAATCAAAGATGCCTGCTTTACGTGTTAAATAAAGCGTAACTCCTCCTGCAATGACAACTAAGCCACTTCCAAGATAAAGTAGGGCTGCATAGACAAGCATGACAAAGACGAAAACTTCTGCTCTATGACTATTGTACCATTGTTGGTTTAGGAAGTCTAAAACAGCGTTCCGGCTCGTTAATTGTGACAAATTGTATTGCCCTGAAAGAAAACTCTCAATAACTGAACCATTCGGGTAGTAAAAATACCATTTATCAGTCGTTAACACGATACCATACTTCTGTGATTGGGCTAAGGCTTCCTGTGTTTTAGCATCAGGAAGAACCGCTATAACAGCTTCTTCTGTCTCAATCAACTGAGATACTCCTGAAAAACGGCCTTCTTGAATACTTCCACCTCGCAGAGCCGGATAGGTCTTTTCGGTCACCGCCGCTAAACCATTGTCAACAATTCGGTCAATCTGATACGTCTCCATACCAGCATAATGAAAGCTGACAGGCATTAAGATGAGGGCATTTAGAAAGATGACAATCACAAGTAATTGCCACCAAGAATAAGCCGTTCGCCCCGCAAACATGTTGCGAGGCGTCAGCATATTGGTCACATAAGAAAAGGGAAATTTCTGAGATAACATGGTAAACTCCTTGACTTCTCCCTAACCTTTTGTACCTCCGTTTGTCAAACCTGACACGAAATTCTTTTGCAGGAAGAAGAATAATACTGATATAGGGACGGCAATTAAGATGGCTCCTGCAGCAAACAAGGTTACTTTTTGGTTTTTAGCATCAGAAATAAAGGTTTGTAACCCGACAGCTACAGTATAGTTTTCTTGAGAACGAAGCAAGAATTTAGCAAGCATGTAATCACCAAATGGTCCCATAAATGCCCAGAGGGCTTGCACGGCAATCATTGGCCTTACTAGTGGTAAGACGATTTGAGCAAAGATACGTAAGTGCCCTGCTCCATCTAATTTAGCTGACTCATCCAAGTCATAAGGCACCGTATCAAAATAGCCTTTCATCAACCAGGCATTCATCGGGATACCGCCACCGACATAAATTAAAATCAAGAACCAGTATTGGTTTAAGGCATTAAAGAGCCATGCCATAACAAAGTAAGCGGTCAAGGCTGCCATTGTTGGTACCATTTGGATAATTAAGAAGAACATCAAGCTCTTTTTGCGTCCAATAAAATTATAACGGCTGTAAGCATAACCTGTCAAGGTAATAACCGTCACCTGAATCAGCATCGTAAAGAAGGCAACTATCAAGGTATTGAAATACCAGGTACCATACAAGGTTTCGTTAAAAAGTCTTTGAAAGTTAATCAGAGACCACTCAGTATCAAAATTAAGGGTAAAGGCTGTGACATTTCCTGCCCGAAAGGCTGAACTAACCGTTACCATCAGTGGAAAAAGAATAATCACTGCTAACAGAAGCAAGTAGGCATACGTCCAAAATTGCGTCCAAAAGCGTTTCATTTTAAGTGAACTATTTACACGAGTTTTAGCCATTTACTTGTCCCCCATGTCAAATGCGTTAAATTTCTTAAAGCTAATCAAAGATACTGAAATGACAATCAATGAAATAACCAAAGTAACGGCTGATGCCATTGAGAATTGTGGTGAGGTCTGAGTTGTCAATTTGTAAATCCATGAAATCAAAATATCTGTTGCACCAGCACCACCACCTACAGACCCAGGTCCACCGTTATTGAAGAGGTAGATAATTGAGAAGTTATTAAAGTTAAAGGTGTATTGTGAGATGAAGGTTGGAGCAGCAACTGCCAAAATCATTGGCAAGGTAATTTGACGGAACTTTTGCCAAGCACTAGCACCGTCAACAGTAGCAGCTTCATACAGATCGGCTGGAATAGATTGTAAAATCCCTGATACTAAAACATAGATATAAGGGAATCCTAACCAGCCCTGTACCATGATTACAGCAATTTTTGTAAAGGTTGCATCGGTTTTCCATGGGATAATCCCAAAATCTAAGAATGGTAATAATTTTTCAATAAATGGTAAAACTTGAACATTCATGGCACCGATTGAGTCATTGAAGAAATTTCCAAAAGTCATGATTGAAATAAATGCTGGTACAGCCCAAGGGAGTAGGAAAATCACTCCGAATAGACGTCTAAACTTAATAAAGGATTGATTAGCAATAATAGCTGTTGCTACGCCAATCACAATTTGCAGTGTTGAAGCAGCAAACGTCCAAATAAATGTCCAACTTAATACTGAACCAAAAGCTTTACGGAAAGTGCTTAATTGTACCATATTCATAAAGTTTTTACCGCCCACCCAATCCAATAATTTCTGTGGTGGAATATGGCGAAAATCATAATTGGTAAAAGCAATAAAGAGAGTTACCACTACTGGAAAAACAATCGCAAAAGCCATTGCAAGATACGCTGGGATGATTAAAAGATAAGGGAATCCATTTTCATAAACCCCATCCATCGTCTCTTTTAGACTCAATGGTACCTTCTCGCCACGATTGAGTCGCTCTGCTGTTAACTTAGCATCACGTATACTTGCCGCATGGATAAGCACCATTACAATCGTCAAAATGAGTTGCATTGACCCCTTAATTAAAAGAAATAGCGAATGATCAACAACGGGCCTATCTCCTAGAGTAATCAAGCCAATCAGTGCTGGAATACCAAAGACGAGCCACTCGACAAGCTCTAGCCCAAAAACAGCTAATAACATCAGCCCTTTGGCAGTTTGCTTATTATATAACTGTCCTAGCCCTGGAACAGCTCCTAAAAGCATAGCTACATTTGGATTTTGTTTTGTGGTTGACTTAATCATAGTTCAACTCCTTTCCGTTTCATATTTCAATAAAGCAAAGCCTTTTGGCAATAGTTCTTGACCTTTTTTCAAATGGTTTAATAAACACTCTACTTGAGGAAGTGGGTGGTTTTCGTTACCACCATTTACCCTTAACTCAATAGTAACACCGGCTGTATGACGTTTGAGCATAAAGACACCATTATCTGCTACCATTTCAGTAACTCCCTCTTGAAGACATTTCTCTGTTTTTCGCAATCTGAGGATATCACGCACCGTCACCCAGAACGGGTTGGTAGTGCCAACTTTTTCCCAATCAAATCCTCGGCGACAATCGGGGTCATAGCCTCCTGCCATCGCAATCTCTGTTCCATAATAAAGACATGGACTTCCCTCAAAAGTTAACAAGATAGCCAAAGAGAGTAACAAATCATCTCTATCGCCTCCTAATTGATTGAGAAAACGATGCGTGTCATGTGAATCTAGCAAATTCAAATTCATCTGATTGACCTGCCAAGTATTCCGCATTCTCAAATTTGTCAAGGCTTCTGCAAGCCATTTGCCGTCGTATGCCTTTTTGGTGACATAGTCTAAGATAGCCTTACTGAAGGCATAGTTCATAATACTATCAAATTGATCTCCTTGAAGATAAGGGTAAGCATCGTGCCAATTCTCACCGATGATTACAGCTTCTGGGTTAGCATTTTTTACCACTTTTCGGAACTGTCGCCAAAATTCATGCGAAATCTCATCCGAGACATCCAAACGCCAGCCATCAATATGGTATTCTTCAATCCAATATTTAGCAATATCTAGTAAATATGCCTGCACCTCTGGATTTGAGGTGTTCCATTTAGGCATCTCTGCTACCGTTGCAAAAGTTTCATAATTCAGCGGTTTCATAGTTGGGTAATCGCCATCAATCATAAACCAATCATAATATTTCGACTCTCTACCGTGTACCACCACATCTTGAAATTCTGGCAAGAGATGACTGGAATGGTTAAAGACAGCATCTAGGACCACTTTAATCCCTCGATAATGTGCTTCCGCAATCAATTCTTTCAAGGCCATAGATGTTCCAAATTGTGGGTCAATGGCATAGTAATCACTGATATCGTATTTATGATTGCTAAGTGATTGGAAGATTGGCGTAAGGTACAGGGCTGTGATACCTAAATCTTCTAGGTAATCCATTTTTTGCGTTATCCCCGTCAAATCGCCACCCGCAAAACTACGCGGTGTGGGTTTATCGGACCAAGCCATATCAATGTAGCTGTCATCTTTCTCAAAATCCCCACGCGCAAAGCGATCAATGAAAATCTGATAAAAGGTTCCTTTCCCCATCCATTCTACTGGGCGATGAATATCTACCGCATTGACATAAGGCATTTGGAAATAAGTTTGGTAACTCAAGTCAAAATCATAGACATCAAAGAAACCTCCTTCGCTATAATAAAATTCTTCCTCACCCTGTTTCACATGAAAAATGTAAGCAAGCCGTACATCTTCAAGAGGAAGGCAAATTTCATAATATGCATGTAGATGATCACAGCCAACAAAAGGCAGAGGAATGCGTTGTTGACGCTTATAATATTCATATTTCATCCCATAAACTAAGGTAATCTGAGCATCTTTATCTTCCTTAGCAAGTCGTAATCGAATCACTAACATTTTATCTGAAATCGCAAAACAATAGCGAGAATCTGGCTCATGGTAAATCGCCGCTCTATTCATGATTTATCCTTTTCTAATCTCAAGCGAGAGCTTCTTATCTCTCTGCCACAACAACTGAGACAAAGAGATAAAAAGCTGAACAGAAATGTTCTGAATCAGCTTTTTACATGTTCATTATTCAGAATATTTTTGTTCGATAGCTTCTTTAATCGTAGATACAGCTTCTTTTGCTGCTTCTTCTGGTTTTTTATTACCAGATGCCACATCGAAGAAGAGTGTTGCTGCTGGTTCCCAAACTTCTGCCATTTGTGGAATATTTGGCATAGGTTGAGCGTTAGCAAACTGTGCGATAACAGCGCTTGTCAACTCATTACCTTTAGCAGTAGCGTACTCGCGAGCTTTAATATTTGCTGGGATTTCTTGAGTTGCGTCATAGAAGCTAGATTGATTTGCTTCATTTGTAACATAATCTAAGAATTTTTGTGCAACTTCCATATTTTTGCTGTAGTTTGAAACAACCCATGCTTTACCACCACCGAAGGCTTCGTATTTACCACCGTTAGCAAGTGTAGGGATTTGTGCAGCACCCCAGTTGACACCAGCCTCTGTTAGTGAGGCAGCTGCCCATGGACCGTCAATGATTGCTGCTGTTTTACCAGTTGTAAATTGTTCAGTGATGAAATCACCAGCTTTAGTTGTATCTTGCATACCTTGTGGCCAAGTATCGTACCAAGATTTCGCATAAGTCAACCCTTCAACAGCACCCTTATTAGCCAAACCAAGGTCTGAAGCTTTTGTGCCATTTTCACCAAAGACATAACCACCATAACCTGCTGTCAAGCCGTAAGCATAATAGAAGTTTGTCCAGTTAGCTAAGAAACCAACAGCTTTGCCATTTTCACCTGAAAAGGCATATTTAGCATCTTTTTGAAGAGCCATTAACTCATCAAATGTTTTTGGAGCTTCTTTTATAAGGTCTTTATTGTAATATAGAATCAAGCTTTCAACAACCGCTGGCGCTCCATAAATTTTACCATCAAGTGTTACTAATTTTTTAGCTGTCTCATCATAATCAGCTTCATTTCCAAGTTTAACTTCTGCAACTTGTCCATCTGCGCCAAGACCACCTACACGGTCATAGGGAGCTAAGAAAACATCTGGAGCAGCACCTGTTGGGCCGTCAGTAGATAATTTATCAAGGGTGTCAATCATTCCTTCTTCCTTGATTTCAATATCTACACCATTTTCTTTTTCAAAATCTGCTTCAATAGATTTAATGTAATCAACATATCCTGTATCCACAGATACCACTATTTTTTTATCTTCTGAGGCAGTCTTTTCTTTATCTCCTGAACCACTACTACAAGCAGCCAAAGTCACTGCTGAAGTCAATGTCACTGCACCAAATGCAAATTTTTTCCAATTCCATTTCATAAATGGGTCCTCCGTAATAGGTTTTGTTTTAACAATTTAATTATAGCAAACACTATATTTTTGTGCAAGCGTTTTCCGTTATTTTTTTACTTTTCTAAAAAATCTTATTTTCTACCTAAAAATTTCTATATCACTCAGTAATTGACAAAACAATTACTTCTTTTGATATCAACAACTCATGGTTGACAATATTGACTTTTTCGCCATTAAATACATTTTCATAACTACCGTCTGCTAAATCTAATGAAACTTTAACTTCTTTCCCTTTAAAAGAAATAATGACAACAATCGCTTGTTTATCTGTTTTATGAGTTACTATCACTAAATCGTTTTGGTCATCAGCAACTAATTGGTAATCGCCCTGAATTGGTAGCATTTTCTTAATGTGAGCCATCTTTGTCAAATATTCTGAAATATCTTCACCAGACCAATTAATCGGATCATTTTCAAAAAGACTCGGAATTGTCAAAGCTTGTCGTTCTTGTCCATTATAAATAAGCACAGCTCCTTTTTGAAGGTAATTAAATGCTGTCCATCTCAAAAGCTCATCTTTATCCGAAATCAAGTCTGCTGCTCTGCGATTATCATGATTTTCAAGATTACGAAGTTTAATATAATTAGCCGGGAATATAACCTCTTGTAAATTCAGGCGATCAATATAAGCTGATAATGGTATTTTCCCTTCCAGATAGTCCACCCATAGGCCACGAACATCGTAATCATAAGCCATGTCAAAGACTTGGAAAATCTCACTATCGCTAAGTGCTGTAAGACCCTGACTACGCATATATTTAATAAAACCTGGCTCAATGCTTTCTGAAAGCCAAATCACATCTGATTTAACCTGTTCAACTTTCTGACGAGCTTCTTTCCAAAATTCTAATGGAATCAGCGGAGCGACATCACAGCGGAAACCATCAACACCTCGGTTAACCCAAAGTTTTAAAGTCTCAATTTGATAATCCCACAGGCCACGATGCTCATAATCTAAATCAATAATGTCAGACCAGTCTCCAACACGATTTCCAAATGAACCATCCGGTTTGTGATAAAACCATTCTGGATGTTCCTGAGCTAAAATCGAATCTGGCGAGGTGTGATTGTAAACAATATCAATCATTACTTTCATCCCACGATCATGAATTTCTGAAACCAATTCTTCAAAATCCTCTAAAGTTCCAAAATGATTATCTACTGATCGGTAATCCTTAATAGCATATGGCGAACCGACCGTCCCTTTTCTTGCCACTTCTCCATTTGGATAAAATGGTAAGAACCAAACAATATCTGTCCCCAATGCTTTAATACGATCCAATTCCGGAATAACTGCTTTAAAGGTTCCTTCTTCAGAAAAATTGCGTACATAGAGCGAGTAAATCACCGCTTGACGTAAGTTGATGTCTGTCGTTTTCACGTCCATTCCTCCTTAATACATTCTCTTCATTAGTGTACCAAATATGCAATTTTTACGCAAGCGGTTTCTGTATTTTTGTAGTTATTCCTGATTAAAAATATTTTTCATTCAGTTATGACCATCCGCACAGCTGCTAATCATTTTCTTCGCTCAATAATAAACTAAGAGTTACTAACATCTGCAATATTAAATGTAGCAGATAAACTCACATCTCCATCCTTATTTGAACCAGAGAGATACCCTAAACGATACCGCATTAAGGTTTTTAGTTACGGCATTCGAAATTGTTAAATTTCTGAGTTTTCCCAGCTATATTTCTAACACTTTTCCACAAGGTTGAAAACATTAAAAGTATGAAAGGGCGACATTATCCACTAAAGTGAAACAGAAGCCATAATTTCAACATTTTGTCGTCTCCTTATTATCTCAATTTTAAGCTTCATCTCTACAATGTTCAACAGACTTGAAATAGCTTTATTGATACCGACTTTACAAGATTGATCTATCCTTTTTTTCAATTTCTTGTATAGTAGAATGAAACTAAAACAGGACACCATCGAATCAGAGACATGTGAACTAATTCCCGCTTTATTACGACTCTTTTGTATCCTATTATTGATTCAAACCACTATAAAAATAGCTTTCGAGTCTATCTAGAAAGCTTAGTTTAGTTACCATTGTCCGTAAAAATAAAAAGAGAAGGTTGAAATATTTTTTGTCCCAACCTCCTGATTTTTGTTATTTTAATAGAATGATATAGCAACAATTATTGCTCCACCAGTGTAATGTCTGCACCTAAGGCTGTCAATTTTTTAATGATATCAGAATATCCGCGTAGAATAAACTCAACATTGGTAATCTCAGTTGTGCCTTGTGCCATAAGTCCCATTGTTACAAGAGCTGCTCCTGCACGAAGATCAGATGCTTTAACTGGAGCGGCTGTTAATTCACGGCCTCCTTCATACACAATTTGGCCACCTAATACTTGAATACCTGCTCCCATACGAGCCATTTCAGGGACATGATTGACACGTTTTTCATAAATAGTATCAATGATTTTTCCTCTTCCTTTGGCTTTTAACAACAATGGAGTTAACGGTTGTTGTAAATCTGTAGCAAAACCTGGATATGGAGCAGTCTTAATGTTTACTGCTTTAAGTGTCTCTTGTGCTTCCACAAAAATACTATCTTCATTGACTGTCATACGGACACCCATCTCTTCCAATTTAGAGATAAAAGCTTCTAGATGCTCGTAAAGAACATTTGTGATTTTGATACCTTGACCGATAGCTGCTGCCAGAGCAATATAGGTACCTGCCTCAATACGATCTGGAATCACTTGATGGCGTGTGCCGTGCAACTGCTCGACACCTTCAATGGTGATAACATCTGTACCTGCACCACGAATATGAGCTCCCATATTATTAAGGAGAGTTGCCACATCTATGATTTCTGGTTCACGCGCAGCATTTTCAATAACCGTACGGCCGTTGGCTTTAGTCGCAGCAATCATAGTATTAATCGTCGCTCCAACACTCACTGTGTCCATATAAATATGTGCTCCATGAAGAGGCTGACCATTTGTCGCAATACGCATGGCTTCCAATTCATAAGTGACAGTCGCTCCCATTGCTTCAAAAGCTTTTAAATGCAAGTCTATCGGACGTGGTCCTAAATCACAGCCACCTGGTAATCCTACTGTTGCCTGGCCATAGCGCCCTAGAAGACTACCATAAAAATAATAAGAAGCACGCAAACTATTTATTTTGCCAAAAGGCATCGGTATATCTTTTACACCACGAGGATCAATTTCAAGACTGTCTCCATCACGTGTGACACTACCACCCATGAGCTCAATAATTTCAACAAGAGCATCCACGTCACTAATCGCAGGGACACCGTCAAGTGTTACCACACCATCTGATAAAATAATTGCAGGAATCAAAGCAACAACAGAGTTTTTTGCTCCTGAAACTGCTACCTCGCCCGTTAGTGGCTTACCACCATTGATAATAATTTTTTGCATAATAAACTTTCACTGACTAAAATTCAACCCTATAATTTTATCATAATGTATATTATTTTACAAACTTTCAAGTTACAAAATCACAATGGGTAATTTCCAAAAGTAAGTTCCATTTTAGTTTTCGAATTGTCTTAGCCTAAAACGGATTTTTATAGTGGAATTAAGTCTGAGACGTTTGCGATAGAATGAGGCCTTATTACGACTAAACGCACTAAAAAGCAGTATTTCTGGTTGAAATCGTTAATTCTCCCTAAGGAAAAAGACTCCATTTTGATGTTTCCAAAATGAAATCCTTTTATTTTTCTATTAAAATGTCCTATTGCACTCAATACTTATCGGCTAAAATCTCTCGGATCACCGATATAATCTTCCCACTCTTCAGTCAAAAAATTAGGATTGAGTTGATAATTAGTTTTTTCTGATTCTTTCGTCAAAAAAGGATTAACATTCTTATCCATCTCAAGCCACCCTTTCCAGCCAATGTGAATCGTATCTTGCATGAAGAACTCCTTATCACCGTCTCTTGAAAAATCAGCGATATGCGTAAATCCTTGACTCTGTAATTGGTATTTAATTTTGTCAACAGTCTGTTGATACATTTCTTGGTCAAGACCAGTAAAAGCAGCCCACTTACTATTAACCGGTGGAATAATAAAGAGGACATTCGTTTCGGTTTCCGCAAATTGATGAAGCATCAGCTGAAAATCTTGATATTCGGGAGAAATTCTATAATCAAATGATTTTTGGTTTCCTCTCAACTGTCTTTTTCGACCAGCAATTTTAGTCTGATAAAATTCATTGCGAATTCCAAATTCATTATTAGTCGTTTCTGCCTCTCCCTCTTCAATAGCTAGCGCTTCTAACCTACTATAAGAAAAATCTTTAGGCAACTTTTTAACTTGTTCCAAAACCTTAGCATAGTTCCCAAAATCAATCGAGAATTGCCCAAAGAAATAATCTTCTTTTTTCAAAAGGTAACTTTGAAAGGCTAACTGCTTAATGTCTTTATTGTTTAATCTTTTTCCTTTAGAAACCTTTTTCAAAAACTCATTAAAAGGAACCTCTGGATAAAGTGTTAGCAATCGTTTAGCAGCATATTGGTCATAGCTTGTTCCCTTTTGTTGGCATAAAAAGTCAACTATCTGTCCGTTAGTAAGATAATTCTGGAAGGCATTGGCATTAGTACCAGATTTCACAAACCATTGAGGAGAAACAAAATAAATCGCCTTCTTTTTCTTAAAAGTTTCCGTAATTCCTTGAGTTCCAAAAAAATGGGTCAATGAGGCTGCCCCTCTTTGCCCTAAAAGATAGGGGGTGTATGGACGATGATAAGCTTCTGCAATTACAGATGGATGCATTGCATCAAATCGTAACCACTCACTTGAACCAAAAAATGGGACAAATTGTGTATTACTGTCATTAAAAGCACGTAATTTTTTATACTTACTCTTGAAATTAGTTTTTGTTAAAGAAACAGCATCTTTCTTTTCATTTTTCATAGAATATATGATACGATTGGGATAAAATCCTATTAAACATACCACCAAAAAGATGGCGCAAATGACAGGACCTAAAATCTGCCAAAGACGCCTACTCATGACGAAGCCCCTCTATCCCTGCAACGATTTTATTAACAGTATTCCAGTCTTCTCTACCAAGTTCAGATACAGGCACAATAATATCAAAGCGATCCTCTAGGACTACAATCAATTCAACGGTTCCCAAGCTATCAAGAATTCCCGCATCATACAGGTCCTCGTCTAGCATTTCAGACACATCTTCCATAAAAAGATCATCAATAATTTCTAATAATTCTGTTTTAATATCCATTGTAAAATTCCTTTTTTATCGTTTTTAACTAAATTAATGATTAGAAAACCAAAGTTGATCTAAAAATCCTGAAAATATTAGGAAAGATAGCATCACGATATGAAATGTCACAAACATTCCTAAAGCTTGAATCCATCTATTATCAGGAAGTGGTAACTGTCCTTTGATTTTTCTCTTCTTGTTCAGTTGCTTTTTATAACGAATCCACCAGTCATTGACGATTAATCCTAAACCATGAAATACGCCATAAAGCACATAATACCACGTTAACCCATGCCATAACCCCATGAGTATCATATTGATAAGGTAGGCAACTCCTGAAGTCACATTACGATTTTTAAAGACTTTATTTTTAAGCATTGCCTTAACTAATCGCATAAAGACATAATCTCTAAACCAAAAAGATAAACTCATGTGCCAACGATTCCAAAATTCTTTTAAATCACGTGATTTAAAAGGAGAATCAAAATTCTGTGGACTTCGGATACCGAAAAGATTTGAAACACTTAAAGCAAATAAACTATAGCCTGCAAAATCAAAGAATAGATGTAGGCCATAAGCATACATCACACCTAACGTAGCTAGATTAAAAACACCGCCTGCCTGCACAGCCATTTGCTTTAAAGGAATCAGAAAAAACTGTCCTATAGTATAAGCTAAAATATACTTGTAAAGGAACCCTTTCATCAGATAGCGAACAGATTGATCTAACATCTCCAGTAACGTTTCTCGTTCTGGAATACAGTTGTATTCTTCATTAAAACGTCTAAAACGGTCAATCGGTCCACTTGAAAATGTTGGCATGAAAAGAAGAAAGCGTAATAATTGCCAGACTGTGAAATCCTTTAAAACACCATCCCTCATTTCTATAATCATCCCTACTGACTTAAAGGTTAGGTAAGAAATTCCTAAAAAACCAAAAGTCATCGTTGCACGCGCTTCTGATAATATTGGATTAACTTTGACAACGATTAGAGGTAAAATAGCTAAAAATACCCACAGGTAAAATAGCCACGATGATTGAGATTTTTGACAATAGTATTGATAAGTTAAGATGAGTAAAACTTGCCAAACAACATAGATAACTAACGATATGAGTTGACTCAAATCATCACCAACCAGCATGAATACAATAAAAGCCAAACTTACAAGGGTCTCATAAATTGGAAATCGTTTCTTGAAAAAGAGACCTACAAAAATAGGAAGTACAGCCATAATGAGATAAACAAAATACTGTGGATTCCCATAAACTTCTAAACGAGGCAAGTTCAACAAAAAATTACTCATGCCTTGTTCACCTCAATAATCAATCCTTTAAGATCAACTTTCCCATTTGGTGTCAATGGTAAATTGTCACAGTAAATGAATTTTGTTGGCATCATATAATCCATCATCACTTCTTTTAATTCGTCGCGGATGGTTTTAGTTATAGTTAGTTCTCTGTCAAATTGCTGAGCGATACCCGCTTTAAGAACAACATAAGCAATCAAGTTTTGAACCTTGTGCTCTTTGTTATACCGTGGAACAGCTACTGCAGTCTCAATCAACTGGGACTTGTTTAGATTTTGTGCCACATCTTCCAATTCGATACGATAACCGTTAAATTTAATTTGAAAATCAAGGCGCCCGCCATAGTACAGTAAGCCATCTTGGGTCATTATTCCCAAATCACCTGTATGATAAGCTGGTTGACCGTTTAATTCAAAGAAAGCTTCCGCAGTCTTCTCTGGATTATTTAGATAACCCTTAGAAATAGCAGGCCCTGTCACTACAATTTCTCCCTGTTCACCTGCGGGTAGAACTTTGCCTTCATCATCAATAATAAAGGTTGGAGAATCTGATTTAACATAACCAATCGGAAGACGTTCACCTAATTCAAGTAAATCATTGGTAATGGTCAAAGCTGAAAAAGCAACCGTAGCTTCCGTTGGGCCGTAAGAATTGATAATCCGTGCCTTTGGAAAACGTTGGCGTAGTTTTTGAGCCGTTTTAAGCGTCAGCTCTTCACCACAAAAATAGAAATGCGATAAATCTGGCAAGGTTTCAGCATTAAAATCATGAGAAGCCATGGCCATATCGACAAAGGAAGGTGTTGACGTCCAAACACCTATCGGAAGCTCATAAATAGTACTAAAAAGACGTTTAAAGTCTGTTACTAAAGTCTTCGGTAGGGCAAACAATGTTCCTCCTTTAGCCAATGTTGGTGCCCAGTACATCACCGATAAATCAAACGAATAGGGAGGTTGTGCCAACATTTGTGGACGCTCAGGTACCTTGAAATCTTCCGAGGTAATCATCCAGTTTGTAAAACTTAGTAAATTGTTATGAGAAATTTGAACCCCTTTAGGAGCCCCCGTTGTTCCAGATGTGAAAATAATATAGTATGTTTCATTTCCTTTAACAGAATGACTCAATTTATAATCCAATTTTTCAGTACATATTTCATTTATTTTATTAAGATTGATCAATGGTACGGATAGTTCCGCCAAAGGAAAATCACCAACTGATAGAACGATACTTGGTTTAGCAATCTCTAAAATAGCTTCAATTCTCTCTAATGCTGAATGCTGATCTACTGGAATATAAGCATGACCTGACTTTGTTGCAGCAACAAAACATACTAACATCTCATACTCGTGACCACCAAATACCATAATTGGGGAATGTTCCAAAAGATTTAAAGAATCAATATAGGCTGCCAAGGCATCTGAGTCTTCTTTTAACTTTTTGTAACTGTGTTTCTCTCCTAAAATATCATATACGGGATAATCTCCTTGAACCTCAGCCCAATAATTTAGCTGAGAAATCATATCCTGAATCATGCGTCACATCCTTTCTAAAATTCATTGTAAACAAAATTACCTTGATTTTGTCCCAAATAACTAAATAAATAAATTAAAATTAATATAATAACCGCATAAAAAAAGGTTCTAACCATAAAACGGTACAAATTCCTCATAACAACTCCTCATTCCTCAAAGAAAAACTCATTTCAAAAGTTTCAATGCTTGATGTTGTCCAACTAAATCGTTTTTTTTTGGGTGGGGGGCATGATAGTCTTGTCATTCCAAAAACTAATCCCAAATTAACGATTCCGTAAACTATTATATCATAAATCAAATAAGACTAAAGTTCAAAACAAACATAACGGCAGAAAATGTCTAACCTTTTATTAACCCAATTTGTAAAATTAAGCTAGACAGAAAAAAGCCATTTATGTTAGTCTCAGATAAACACCACATTTTTCTGAGAGGAACTAACATAAATGACCTACACTCATCTTACCACAAACGAGCTTGTAATGATAGAGGCTAACTACCAAGAAGGAATGGCAGTTAGAGCTATTTGTCACTCTCTCAAAAGATCAAAACAAACTATTTATAAGATTATTGCTTATTTTAAGGCTGGACACACTGCCTATGATCACTATGAACACTACAAAGCTAACAAGCAGCGTTGTGGTCGTCGTAAAACCCAACTCACTCAAAATGAACAAACATTTATCCCAATGCATTTAAATCGCGACTGGAGTCTGGATGTTGTTAAAGGAACTTATCCTGATAAAATCTCTTGTTCTATGAGAACTCTTTATCGCCTAGTTGACCGCGGTATCTTCAAGAAAGAGGATCTTCCCTGGAAGGGAAAGCGCAAGCCAAATGGTAAGACAGAAAAACGTGGCAAGCA
>NZ_JBHSOJ010000016.1:0-9300 GCF_042656225.1 Streptococcus caledonicus | reverse complement strand
TTATAAGTAGTGTCAAACCTTGCCAACAATGCGATAAAATAAGGGATTTTTTCATTTTGGAACAACAAGGGTTGTATAAAATAGTTCTTTGGTAATCATGGGAACTCCTTTGAGATTTTATGAGATAAGTATAGCAAAATAAGTGATACAAAAGCAAGCATTCAAAGATGAAAAATAGTATAATAGAAAAATAGATTGTGTATAAGGAGAATACTATGGAAATACGGTTAGCTCACCCAAATGAAATTGGTCGTATTTTGGAAATTATTGAAGAAGCACGTGCCTTTTTGAAAGCCTCAGGTAGTGATCAGTGGCAAGGTGCTTATCCAGCAGAAGAGGACATCTTTGATGATATTTTACAGGCGCGTGGATGGGTTGGTCTCATTGATGGAGAGATTGTTTCATATGCTGCGGTAATTGTTGGTAAAGAAGAGGCTTATGAGAAGATTTACGATGGGAAATGGCGCCACAATCACCCACGTTATACGGTTTTCCACCGTGTCGCAGTTGCTAGTCAATATAGTGGTCAAAAAGTGGCACAAACCTTCATGCAAGGTCTGATTGAAGGGCATGATGGTCCAGATTTTCGCTGTGATACTCACGAAAAAAATACCATTATGCAACACATTTTAGAAAAACTTGGTTATGTGTACTGCGGCAAGGTCCCTCTTGATGGTGTGCGACTTGCTTACCAGAAGATCAAGATGCGTTCAGAAAAGGCACAGTATCAAGAAATTGCTGAATTTGCTATGGTAGATTAGATGTTGTCAAAATGCCGTTACAAATCCCCACTCGGTGAGATGACCTTAGTTGCCTTTGATGATCAGTTATGTGGCGTTTACTTTGATGACCAGAAGTATTTTATGGCTGGTTTTGAGGGGATGGAAATAGCAGAGCAGGATAGTGAGATTTTGAAAGTCACTAAGCAGTGGTTGGATAGCTATTTTGCAGGAGACAAGCCAGACACCGTTCATTTGTCCTTACGACCACAAGGGACTGCTTTTCAAAAAAAGGTTTGGGCAGCGCTAGCAGATATTCCTTACCGTGAGACGATAACTTATGGACAATTAGCTGAACAACTCTCTTGTAAGTCTGCGCAAGCTATTGGCTCTGCCGTAGGAAAAAATCCATTAAGCATCCTTGTACCCTGCCACCGTGTCTTAGGGTCAAAAGGGCAACTAACGGGATATGCTGGTGGCTTAGAGCGAAAGAGATATTTACTAGAATTGGAGAAAAATCATGATTTTTTATGAATACCCAAAATGTTCGACTTGTCGTAAAGCGAAGTCAGAGTTGAAAAACTTAGGTGTTGAAGTGGAGGCGATTGACATCAAAACCAATCCTCCTCAGCTGGCTATTTTGAAAAGCTGGCTCGATAGTGGTGTTGAGCTGAAAAAATTGTTTAATACCTCTGGCAATAGCTACCGTGAGTTAGGGCTGAAGGACAAATTGCCAACCTTATCAGTTGATGAGGCTCTAGCGTTGTTGGTGGCTGATGGTATGCTGATTAAGCGACCAATCCTTGTGGACGGTGACAAAGTTCTACAAATTGGCTACCGCACAAATTACAGTGAATTAGGATTATAAAAGGAGAAAAACATGACATTTGAGGAGATTTTACCAGGTCTTAAAGCTAAGCAAAAATATGTGCGTACCGGATGGGGGGGCGCTGAAAACTATGTACAGCTCTTTGATACCATTGAAGTCAACGGCGAAAAGTTAGAAGCAACCCCTTATTTTTTGATTAACGTGACAGGTGACGGTGAAGGCTTTAGCATGTGGAGCCCGACACCTTGCGATGTGTTGGCGACTGACTGGGTAGAAGTGCATGACTAAAACTGTCCTTATTACAGGCGTTTCCTCAGGTATCGGACTGGCTCAGGCGCGTGTGTTTTTGGAAAATGGCTGCGCAGTTTATGGGATCGATAAGTCAGCTAAACCTGACTTATCCGGAGATTTTCATTTTCTTCAATTAGACCTCACAGGGGACCTAGCGGCGCTTTACGATTTTGCACCAGCGGTAGATGTCCTGTGCAATACCGCAGGAATACTGGACGCTTATCAACCCTTACTAGAGCAGAACCAAGAAACCATTGAGACTATTTTTGCCATCAACGTTTTTTCTGCTATGGTCATTACACGCCATTACTTGGCAAAAATGGTAGCCCAGCAGTCTGGTATCATTATCAATATGTGCTCTATTGCCAGTTTTTTGGCTGGCGGTGGCGGTGCGGCCTACACAGCTTCCAAACATGCTATAGCAGGTTTTACCAAACAGTTGGCACTGGATTATGCGGACCAAGGTGTTCAAGTATTTGGCATTGCTCCTGGTGCTGTTAAGACAGCAATGACAGCAGCCGATTTTGAACCGGGAGGACTAGCGGATTGGGTAGCCTCTGAAACCCCAATCAAACGTTGGTTAGAGCCAGAAGAAGTCGCTGATTTGACCTTCTTTTTAGCATCAGGAAAGGCACAAGCCATGCAAGGAGAAATCATCAAAGTTGATGGCGGCTGGAGTTTGAAATAAAAAGGAGAATTACCATGAAAGCAACCGAGATGTGGAAAGCCTATAAGAAAATTCGTCCAGAAATTGGTGATGAAATTGATGCATGGGCATTTGGTGCTGAGCCAGATGAACTTGCTCAGTTGGTGTTAGCAGGTACAAAGACCGCCACAGCATCAGCTTATGATTTATATCAATTAGAAAATGAACCACTTCCGAAAGTCAGAACTTATGATGTTGTTCTTGACAGTCAAGATGAGGCTGTTTGTATTATTGAGATTACTAAGGTGTCTGTTGTTCCCTTTAATGAAGTGTCATCAGACCATGCTTTCAAAGAAGGTGAAGGCGATAAATCTCTGGCATATTGGCGTCAGGTTCACCAAGACTTGTTTACTCAGTGGCTTGGGGAATGTGATTTGACCTTTACGGAAAATTCCAAGATTGTATTAGAAGAATTCAGAGTCGTTTATCCACTTTAAGGAAAATCAATGGAAAAGTTTATCGAAATAGGTTTTGGCAATCGTTGGTTTATTCGGACAGAGTTTGAAAAAGATGACGGAAGCGAGTGGGAAATCAAAGGAATATCAGGGAAAATCATCCCAAAGTCTTATTACCTCAGACTTTGGTTTGGCAAGATGGTGTTCATCTTAGATAGCAAAGAAGGTTTCAAGAAACAAACGAAATCGTGTACGGCTTTGAAAGTTATTCTGGGAATTAAATCTGCAGTTTAATCATATCCGTGAGAAAAATCGGGAAAAACCAGATTTGAATCTTACTGTTGAAAATTAAAAAAATAAACTGGCTTAGAATCAACGTTTTTTGACGACGTTACTCTAAGCCAGTTACTATTTTTAAGGCCTTTTGACCTATTATGAGGCGATTATTCTTAGGCTGAGCAAAATCGTTGTTTATATTACTACATAGTTATAAAATAATCCTATCATCTTAAAAGAGATACAAACATGATTGAATTAGGAATTTCTACTTTTGGAGAAACAACGGTTTTAGAAAAGACTGGGAGGCGATTCCGCACGATCAACGTATTCGTGAATTGGTGGCGGAGATTGAGCTTGCTGATCAAGTAGGCCTTGATATCTATGCTATCGGCGAGCACCACCGTGAAGATTTTGTGGTGTCAGCATCAGAAATTGTCTTAGCAGCAGGAGCAGTCAATACCAAGCATATTCGTCTTTCGAGCGCTGTGACAATTTTGTCTTCTATCGACCCGGTTCGTGTCTATCAGCAGTATGCGACCATTGATGCTTTGTCAAATGGTAGAGCAGAAATCATGGCTGGTCGTGGATCATTTATTGAAAGTTTTCCATTGTTTGGTTATGATTTGGCAGATTATGATGAACTCTTCAATGAGAAACTAGACATGCTCCTTGCGATAAAAGAAAAGACTAACTTGAAGTGGAATGGAAAATTCACCCAGTCAGTTGATAATCGTCCCGTTTATCCTCGTGCAATTCAAGAGGATTTCCCAATCTGGATTGCGACTGGAGGGGGGATTGTGTCATAATAATGACAGGTGCTTAAAACGCTGACAAATCAAGGAGTTGAGCGTTCTACAATCTGTCATTAAGGAGGAATTTTGTAGATTCCCAATTTGTCAAATTAAGCGAGACAGAAAAAAGCCATTTATGTTAGTCTCGGATAAACACCACATTTTTCTGAGAGGAACTAACATAAATGACCTACACTCATCTTACCACAAACGAGCTTGTAATGATAGAGGCTAACTACCAAGAAGGAATGGCAGTTAGCGCTATTTGTCACTCACTCAAAAGATCAAAACAAACTATTTATAAGATTATTGCTTATTTTAAGGCTAGACACACTGCCTATGATTACTATGAACACTACAAAGCTAACAAGCAGCGTTGTGGTCGTCGTAAAACCCAACTCACTCAAAATGAACAAACATTTATCCAAATGCATTTAGATCGCGACGGGAGTCTAGATGTTGTTAAAGGAACTTATCCTGATAAAATCTCTTGTTCTATGAGAACTCTTTATCGCCTAGTTGACCGCGGTATCTTCAAGAGAGAGGATCTTCCCTGGAAGGGAAAGCGCAAGTCAAATGGTAAGACAGAAAAACGTGGCAAGCTAGCTTTTCGTCGGGATATTCGTGAGCGTTCGAAAGTCTATCCAGAATTTGATAGTGAGTTTGGTCATCTTGAAGGGGATACTATTGTTGGTAAAAACCACAAAAGTGCTGTTATCACATTGGTAGAGAAGCAGTCTAAAGCTATTATCACGCTTCGAACAAAGGGGCGAAAAGCTAGTGATATTGAACAAGCACTAACTAGATGGTTCTCAAGATTTCCAAAACATCTCTTTAAATCAATGGCCTTTGATTGTGGGAAAGAGTTCTGTAATTGGAAGACGATTTCTAACCAACACGATATTGATATTTTCTTTGCGGATCCAGGTTGCCCTGGGAAACGTGGATTAAATGAACACTCAAATGGGTTATTAAGACGTCATGGACTACCTAAACAAATGGATTTTAATGGCTTGTCTCAAAAAGTGTTACCAGCTATAGCTGATAGACGAAATAACATTCCTAGGAAATCACTAAACTATCAAACACCTTATCAAGTTTTTCTGAGTTACATAAAATGTCTAGCTTAATTTGACAAGCAGGGTTAATATAAATTGGATAATTTTTGCTTATTAAAGCACTTATTATTCTAAAATAATAACCTATTGACTGTTTCCAGCCTGATTCTAAAAATAAGATAGCAAAGGGAAGTCAGGACTTCGAAATCAGGGCTTCTGCCCCACTCTCTGCTATTAAAAGATTTCCACTGATAAAGAAGCCTTGGGTAGAACAAAAACTTCAAAATCATGATTTCTCCTCCTGTTGTCAAAACACAACAAGTAACAGAAACTATCTGCGGATTAGCTTCACTACAGCCTCGGTCCTGGCGGTATGTGGAAACATATCAACAGATTGGATATATTTCACATCATAGACCTTAGCCAGCTGAACTAAATCTCTGGCTAAAGTTGATGTATTACATGAAACGTAAACCATCTTCTCCGGTTGGTAGTTTAAAATAGTCTTTAATAATTTCTCATCTAAACCTGTACGAGGAGGATCGACGATAATAGCATCTGCACGATATCCTTCACGATACCAGCAAGGAATAATATCCTCTGCCTTCCCAGCCTCATAGTGAGTATTTTCAAATCCCATAGCTTGCGCGTTCTGCTTCGCATCCGCAATAGCCTCAGGAATAATATCCATCCCTCGAACACTAGCTACCTTATCCGCAAAGGCAAATCCAATCGTACCCACACCACAGTAAGCGTCAATCACGTGATCCGTTTCAGAAACGTCCAAGGCCGCCACCACTTGCCCATACAACACTTGCGTTTGTTGAGGGTTTAATTGGTAAAATGCTCTAGGAGATAACCTAAAGCCATAATCTAAAACTTCTTCAGAAATGGTATCTACTCCCCAAAGAATTTCCGTTTTATCACCATAAATATCACTCGTTTTAGAACTATTAAGATTTAAGGCTACCGTTTTAATTTGTGGAAAATCTGCCACTAAATCCAAAATCACCTTAATTAAACGAACCTCACGACTAGTCACAAAAATCAACTGCACCTGTCCAGTCTTTTCAGCCTTTCTGACCATAACAGTCCGAATACCAGCAATTTTACGCTCATCATAGATTGGAACCTTATGTTTATCTAACAACTCAACCACGCGATTGATAATCTGTTGCGTCACCTGATCCTGTACCAGACAGTTATCAATTGAGACCAAGCGATGACTCCCCTCAGCATATAAACCAGCCTTAACAGAACCCCCAAATGAACGGGTCTGAAATTGCAATTTTGCACGATAGTGCTCAGGTTTTTCCATCCCCAAGGTATGACGAATCTCATAATTCTCAAAACCTAACGGCTTAAATTTAGTCAAAGCCTGCTTGATAATATCAGCCTTAAACTCCAACTGCTGGTCATAACGCAAGTGCATCAACTGACAACCGCCACATTCCTCGTAGATAGCACAGGAAGGCTCGACACGAAATTTTGATTTTTTGTTGATGGTCAATAGCCGAGCTTCGACAAAGTTACGCTTCACCGAAACAATTTGGCAAAATACTTCTTCTCCCTTGAGCGCACCAGGCACAAACACCAACGTTTTCTTATAAAAGCCGATACCCTCACCATTGATACCCATCCGTTTGATTTTTAAAGGAATACGTTGTTTAACTTGTAAAGTCATCACTTTCTAAACACCACTCCTATTTCTTTTAGTTTTTTAAGCGTTACCTTACCAATTTTTGGAATAGTTAGTAGCTCTTCTTCTGAATAATATTGGATATCTGTTGCTGTTTTTATATCATAATCATTCAAGCTTAATAATTGAGCCGAACTTAGAATGCCAAAGTCCTCTAAATAGACCTCACCATCAGAAAAATGATCATTCAGATAAGCCTGGATATAAACAGAAGTCGTCAACAATAATGGTAATATGCTATACAAAGCAATATAAAGGCTATCTTTACTATTTGCTTCGTAGAATTCCACAGCTCCCGCATCCAGCACACGAGCCATCGGAAATTCTTCCAAACGGCAAAATTCAAAAAAGCCATCAACCTGATCACACAACTGTTCAATTAACGCACCCGCTTGCTTATCAGCGTCAGACAAAATGGCAGAAATAAGCATTGGAATGGCCATCATCGCATCCTCTTCATGCTCTTTTCGACTTCTGAAAAAAGCATCAGCCATCGTATAATCCGACTTAAGAATGTATAAAGCCAAAATTTCATAACGACATCCCAAAGAATCATTGGGATCTTCACGAAACATTTGCATGACGTGCTCAAGAGCCTTCTGGTAGAGACCATTCTGCTTATAAAGCACAGCTAAATCCATCTTAAGAGAAAGATATGGACGAGCATCTAGATTTAGCCAGGATTTTTCAGGAGACATCATCCAAGCCAAATAGCCATCACTTTCCAGCTCTTCTAAGCGCCTTATCTCTGCCAAAAGTTCTTTCCCACTTGGACCATCCGCATTTAGCCCATCACCAAATGCAATGCTGTCATAAAAATCATCACTCTCTTCATCAGACATATTTAAAAGATTTTCAAACAAATCTTCATCAAATTCCTTCTCTTCCCTATATTGGTTTAAATCAACAATCTTATCTTTATCAGCCATAGCTCCCCCTTTTGGTAAAATACCTTATCTTTTATAACCCCTATTTTACCATTTTTGGTATAATCAAACTATGAAAATCACAAAAATTGAAAAGAAAAAACGCCTCTATCTCGTTGAAATAGATAGCACTGAAAAACTCTATGTAACAGAGGACACTATTGTCCGGTTTATGATGACAAAAGGAATGGTACTAACCCCAGAAGAATTAGAAACTATTCAATCATTTGCACAATTCTCTTACGGTAAAAACCTCGCTCTTTATCACCTCTCTTTCAAAAAACGCACTGAGAAAGAGGTCAGAGACTATCTATCTCATCACGATATCGAACCTAATATCATCCCTGATATCATCAAATCACTCAAAGCAGATAAATGGATTGACGATAAAGCCTATGCCCAACAAGTTATTGAAGCTAATAAACATACAGGTGATAAAGGTGCTTACGCCCTTAAACAAAAACTCATGCAAAAAGGAATCGCTTCAACATTACTCGATGAACTCCTCGGAAATATCGATTTAAGTTCCTTAGCTGAAAAAATTGCTAAAAAACTTTATCGCAAATACCAAACCAAACTCCCTGAAAAAAAATTAAAAGAAAAAATCCAGCAAAATTTAGTTACAAGAGGCTTCAACTTCTCACAAGCTAAAATAGCCACATCTCGCCTTAGTATAGAAAAAGATATTCAACTCGAAGAAAGCCTTCTAGAAAAAGAACTCGAAAAAGCTTATCAACGACTTTCAAAACGATATGAAGGTTACGATTTAAGACAACGTTTAACACAGACACTAGCTCGAAAAGGATATGACTTTGATGATATTCGTTCGGCTTTAAGAGAATATTTTTAGATTATATTATCAAAATCGTGCTTTTTTATTAAAAATATGCTATTCTATTAAGGATAACAAATTGTAGAAAGAAGATTGCCATGAAATTACCCAAAGAAGGCGACTTTATTACAATTCAAAGTTATAAGCATGATGGTAGTTTGCACCGTACATGGCGCGATACTATGGTACTAAAGACAACTGAAAATGCAGTTATTGGAGTCAATGATCACACACTAGTCACTGAAAACGATGGACGACGTTGGGTCACTCGTGAACCTGCTATAGTCTATTTTCATAAAAAATATTGGTTTAATATCATTGCAATGATACGAGAAAACGGCGTTTCTTATTATTGTAACATCGCTAGTCCTCATGTCTTAGATGAAGAAGCACTCAAATATATTGATTATGACCTAGACGTCAAAGTTTTTACAGACGGAGAAAAAAAACTCCTTGATGTAGATGAATACGAAAGTCATAAAAAACAAATGGGCTATTCAAACGATCTGGACTTTATCCTAAAAGAAAATGTTAAAATTCTTGTAGATTGGATTAATAATGAGAAAGGACCATTCTCACCTGCCTATATCAAAATTTGGTACAAACGTTATCTTGAACTAAAGAATCGTTAAAGTTGTCCGCACTCAAAAGAGTGCTTTTTTAATACCCTTTTAACCACCGATAATCGCTCCCCCATCCAAGTCTCCCTAACTTAGCTTTAATCTTTCTCTGAAAAGCACGTCTCCCCTTAAAACATTCCCCACTCATTAAATAC
>NZ_JBHSOJ010000015.1:321299-461034 GCF_042656225.1 Streptococcus caledonicus | reverse complement strand
TTCCGTAACCCGCACTTGCTTCGTCTTGTTCAGTTTTCAATGGACTTCTCCTTAGAGACAACTCCTTTATTCTAGCAAATATTTCTAACGGTGTCAACTATTTTTTTCTAGTTTTTTTCCTATATCTGCCTTTCTCTCTCACGAGACAACTCATATATCTTACCAAATATATCCTCGTCTTGTCAATACCTTTTTTTAAATTTTTTCTTTTTTTTGGAATTTTAGCAAATTGTCAAGTCAAGTGCAACAAGTTCGTGGGTAGACTAGTATTCCATTTTTAGGCTAGCCCAAACAGAAAATTTGCAGTTTTATAGTGGTAAAGTCGGCTAAGCCTCTCGTTGATAGCTGAGATATAACCAGCAAGCTCTTCATCAGTCATAGGGGTGAGCGACTGTCCTTTTGGGAGAAACTCTCTCAAAAGACCATTGAAATTCTTATTTGTTCCTCTTCCATGGGATGAATAGGGATGAGCGAAATAAATGTCAACACCTTCTAAGTCAGCTAAGAGACTAAACTCAGAGCCATTATCTTATGCGATAGAAAAAATTGGATACTCAGACAAGAATTCTTTGACAGCTTCATTGATGGTTTGGTTTCAGCTTGCTTATTAGGTGGCTTACACGCCAAAGCGAAACGGGTTTGACGTTCGACTAGTGTCATAACAACAGCTTCACCCTTGGTTTTCTTACCGAGTACAAGGTCAATCTCCCAGTGGCCAAACGTAGGATGGTCGTTAATTGACTCAGGACGTTCTTCTATGGAATTACCTAGGACTTTCTTTGCGACCTTAGATGTGACTTTAGACCGTTTTCGGATGCTCACCATCTTAGGTAAATCAATTGGTTTAATCGTCAACAGGCCATCTTTGATGTAACGGTACACTGTTTTGGTTGAAGGAATGACTTCAAACGGATGTTCCTCTTTGTAGGTTTGGACAAAGGTATCGATACTGTGGCAGCGAGGTTGGGATTTCAAAGTCTTGTCCAACTTCTCAAAGAAGGTCTTGGAACAATTTCCTAGTTTGCAATAAGTACTATTTTGTCGATTGGTCTCATAGACACGTTGACCACTGTCTGGAAAGTAGACATTTGAGTATAAGAGTTTTCCATTCTTATCTTGAACTTGAACGACGCTGCCACGCTTGATTTCACGACTGATCGTCGAGCGATGAGGACCTAGAAGGCGAGCAATCTCAGCGGTTTTCTTACCCATCTTGAGATAGGTACTAACTTCTCCTCGCTCAGAGGCTGAGAGGTGTGAATAAGATCGATTTTTGGTAGAATGATTAGTGGACATGTTCATCTGCTTTCTATACTGAGTTGGGGGAATTCTAGTATATCAGACGAACATGTCTTTTCTGTTGCACTTCATTTTACAACGCAGAGAGGGTAATTTCCCAAAGTAAGTTCCACTTTAGCTTTCGAAGTGGTCTTAGTCTAAAACTGTGTGTAATTTCCTTCCTTTTTACTGCTCTGCTATTTCTTAAAAATGGAAAATCATGAGATTGAGTTTATTCGACTCAGTCTCATGCCTTAACTTATCTACATAAGAATTTTAACTTTCAAGAATATTCTTAAATTCTTGGACTAGTTTCTCACTTTCAATGCGAAGAAACATTGGGGCCTCTTTGCCGTATTGCTGGGTGAACATTGGCAACTGTCCAAACCAAACAATATCTTCATCAAGTATGGTAAATGTTGGCAATGGGGAATCCCTCTCATAAACAGAGATTCCTGTGCCTGCTAGCTGCTGTATTAAGGGTTGATTTTTCTTATCTCGAGTCACATAAATATCTAGACTTGCTCCTTTAATCAGCCCCAGTAATTGTTGTAGCTTCAACTGATGACCTTTAGCTATCGCAATCGTCACTTTTTTAACCTGTCGCAAATCTTTTACAAAAGCAGTTTCATAGGAAACTCGGTCAAAAATACTCTGATTTTCCTGTTTAGACGATGTCACATAGCGCATCTTTCGATAAGCTACTTGTCGCTTATGAAACATCTTTTCTAAGTAAGGGACATGAATGTCAACGTAATCATATATTGTGACTAAGTTCTTCCCTAAATATGGACGATGGATGCGACCAGCATATTGAATCAGATTATTTTTCCAAGACAAAGGACTTGCCAAAACAAGCGTGTCCAACTTTGGTAAATCAAATCCCTCTCCCACATACTTACCAATTGATATGAGGACAAATGGCTCCGCATCATCTAATTGTTCTATTTGGGCTAGAATAGATTGTTTTTCTTTCACGTTTGTCTGACCACTCATGACAAAAACAGAGGATATGCCTGCATCACTCAATCCCTGTTCAAGAATGTTCAAATGCTCAATACGATTGGCTAATACTAGAATATGACGCTTTTGCTGGTATGCTTCTCGAATATCTTGAATCAGTAATTGATTGCAAGACGATGATTGAACTAGTTTATCACAGAGGTCCACAAAATTTGTACTTTTTTTATCTTGAATATCATATTTTCCAAAATCAGTAAACCGAAGTGATAGCTGCTTCTCAAAATCAACTTGCTCCTCGCTAGCAGTATGCAAAATAGGACCAATACGTTGGAAAAGAATCGGTTCATGACCATTTTTTCGTTCTGGAGTTGCCGTCAATCCATAAAGGTAGGTTCCAGAAAAACTAGCTACTACTTTTTCAAACATCGCTGCGGTCACATGATGGCATTCATCTACTAACATCACATCATAATCAGACAATAACTCTTCAAGGTTATCAGCCGTCATCAGTGATTGAATCATGGCGACATCAACCAATTTCGTTCGCCACTTTTTAGCTCCCGCAAATTGACCAACGTGCCCTATGATTTTTTCTCGACCAGAAGGCGTGTAGCGCACCGCTTTTTCTTCATCAAATACTAGAAATTGCCCTAAGCGCTCTATCCACTGCTCTAGCAGTTGCCGATTATGAACTAAGATTAGCGTTCGTCTTTGTCGCTTGGCAATGAGTGCTGAACCCAAAACCGTTTTTCCAAATCCAGTTCCTGCACACAGAACACCATTTTTTACCCCCAACATATCTGATAGCGCTAATTCTTGATTAAATCTCAGCTCCCCTGTAAAAGATACCCTAACCTCATTCTCAATACACTCTTGTTTAATAAGTGTTAACTTTGGAAAGGTTTCCTGAATCTTTGAAACAAGTCCCCTTGGAAGATACAAGTGTTTATCATCTTCTTCAAACAGATAGCTGGTTTCTGGTGTTTGGTAAGTCGGCTGTCTCATTGCCTGTTTTAAATAATACTCGGAATTAGAAAAAGAGACTAACTTTTTCAGATAAAAGAGCGCCTGTGGTGATAATATATTTTTATCTATCGTTAAAACGCGCCCTTTGTGAACCTCTAATGGCTCTTTTTCAAAATGTATCTTGAGAGACAACTGATTAATCTCTTGAACTTTCTGATAACTTACTCGTGTCAATTCTTGAAGATAAAGCCACTGGTCTGCATAAAGAACAAAACTCTCATCAACAAATACGCGCTTACCTTCTTGAAAAGATTGCCTTGTAAAAGAAGAGCAATCAAATTTCCAAATCCTCCTTTTGGCAGGCGGTCTTGATTTGGAAACATGCGATCAAACGAATCAAAGGACACTTTAGGAGATTCCTGCATGGCTAATGCTAATAATTTTTTACCAAATAAACGCTCCTCTCGGCAAGAAATCAAAGTTTCAAAGAAAAACCAGGCATGTGTCCCATTTCCTGAACGAGAAATTTCCACATGTAAGTCAATTCCATAAGCGCCTGCTATTTTTCTCAGAACCCGAATAGTTTCTCGCCAATCTCCTTTATCAAAATCGATTGCTAATAGAGAGCAAGTATCGTCTTTTAAAATCGGAAAAAGACCAATACTCGTCTCCCCTCTAAAATGGGCTTTCAGCACCTCATATGTCAATGGTTCGCAAAGACGTTTATCAACCGGCAACTGCTTCCAGCCATACTGATATGAGGGGTAATACTGCAGCCTTCCTAATTCATTCTGATAGGATTTGGCATGCACATCATCGCGTCCTTTAAATAGGGAACGGTATATACTTAATTTTCCAGCTGTCGTTAACTGAGAGCGCCTAGACATAAAGTGTTTTTGAAAATCACTTTCGCTGATTAGAACGCACTCTCCATTATCTTGATACTGTAATAGCAACTGCACTTGTGAACTATAGTAGAGATATTTCGCCTTGATACAGGCTAATCTACCAGAAGTTTTTCCATGAATTGTTCCAAATATTAATCCTCTTCATCATACTTATAAGCAATTTGACAGAAAATGCCCATGACTCCTTCTTCAAAGCCCCAACCAGTTCCTTGACTAGCTTGCTCAATATGCCTCAACTCTTGGTTGACAGACTCAAAGAAAGCATCATTCCCTTCAGCAATATCAATCACATTTTGGTAAGCATCCAGAACAGCATTGTAATAAGGTACCGACATGTCACCGAAATCTTCTGTATATTGTGTCCCGTCTAGGGTTAAATCTAATTTATGCCAACATGACTGCACCCGCGAAGGGTGCGACAATGAACATGGCACTCGTTAATACACACGGTCTTATTTCAATCCACGCACCCGCGAAGGGTGCGACAGAACACCCAGATTTTAGGAAGGAAACATAAATATTTCAATCCACGCACCCGCGAAGGGTGCGACAATAACATCGCAAATAATGTCGCTGCAACAATTAATTTCAATCCACGCACCCGCGAAGGGTGCGACCACGGTCACACAGGGTTCAGCACGTCCAAGTGTTATTTCAATCCACGCACCCGCGAAGGGTGCGACTGTGCGAAAACGCACAGTTTATAGAGAAATGACAGAAGTACACTTGAGTGAATTCACTCTAAATGTAGTCATTTCTCTATTATTTTACCATATTTTTGCGCGAGACTCCCAGCATTTTATGAGTAACTAAGAGTCGCATCGACTGATTTTATAATAGTAATACCCCTAAATCGGGATCGTAACTATCCGATTTTCCTAAAGTTTCAACACGATTTTGCCAATGTTTTCCCAGCAGATAGAAACGGATGCTATCCATTTCCAAATCAATAATCGTTGTCAACTTATGCTTAATATCAACAAATTCAGCTGGCGTTACAGAACATTCAAAAACTGAATGTTGCACGCGCTGACCATAATCAACACATAGCTTTGCTACCTGTCTCAATCTCCTCCTTCCTGCTGCTGTACTCATATTGACATCATACGTCACTAAAACCATCATATCATTCTCCTAAATCATAAAGGGAGGGTAACTGTCAATATCTCCGCGAATCGCTTTAGCTAAAAGCTGCGCTTGTACATAAGGCAACAACATCAACTTTACTTTCTCTTCGGTAAAGGGATGCTCTACTTCCACATGCTTACGCTTCTGCCATAATTCAATAAAGGTCGCACGACCTTTTTCAGTTAACAAAATACTACCATTTTCCTTAAATTCAAAATGCTTCTTTGTCAACTGACCTTTATTAATCACTGAAAATACAAAGCGATCGACGATATAAGAACGAAATTCTTCCACAAGATCCAAAGCAAGACTCGCTCGACCAGGTCTATCTGTATGGAAAAATCCAACATAACTATCTAGTCCAACGGCCTCAAGAGCCGATTGACATTCATAAGTTAACAGACTATACCCAAAAGACAGCAAGGCATTGATACAATCCAATGGCGGTCTTTTACTTCGTCCACCAAAAATAAAGGTCTCCTTATCTGTTAACACCAAATCATTAAAGATTCGAAAATATTGATTAGCAGCCTGGCCTTCTATCCCACGAAGAGAATCTTTATTATCGGCTACTTGCACCGATTCAAGCGCCCATGTCAGCTCACTATTAACCTCTTCAAACAAACTCCCATCAATCTTTTCTCGGTGATCTCGTCTAAAACGAAGTAAATATTTTCGAGAATTTGATATCTTGGCTAAAATAAATCGCTTGGCATACTCTAAAGACTCCTCACGATCTGCTAAACGGTAATGCTCACGCCTTAAAAGGACATTGCCATTCGTTGAGCCAACATAACGACCACAAAATCGTCCTTGCGGGGTATGAAATGACAGGTTGATTTGATTTTCAGTGCAAAGTTTGATCAATGCAGGCGATGCTCCTAAATAAGAAAAACACACAATCCCATCAATGATTCGAAATGGAAAACGTGAAACGACACTGCCATCTTTTTTAATGACAATATTATCACCTTCTTTCGTTAGATAAAAGTCTTCTTGAGTCAAATATAACGTGTTTAGAAGTTTCTTCATACAATTTCCTCACTGTTGATTGCATCAGCGATATAACGTTCAACGCTCCGCACCTTTTTACTGATTCTTGGCTTACAGATATCTACTAATGAACATAATGGGCAATTTTTAAAATACTCAGCCTTTGGCAGTTTCTTTGACTCATAAAGTTCATGCATTTGATTCGCCAACACCTGAACTTCTTGCCGCAAAACTTCCGTAATAGGTACCGTCACTTTTTTATTGACACTATGGTAGTAAAGGCTTCCTTCATCGATTCTGCACCCCAAAGTTTCCTCTAAACAAATGGTCTGCGCAACTAATTGAACAATATCTCTTGTGTCTGACTTCGGCTTTCCACGCTTATATTCAACCACTTTGGGAAGCCATTTCCCACGTTTACCTTTAATACTGACACCAGCATCATCTCGATAAAATTCCACAACATCCATAATCCCATACAATCCTAATTGAGCTGACGAAATATGCATCGCTCGTGACACGAAAATATCTTTTCGCTTCTCTTTGATAAAAGGATTATCTGCCTTTGTATGCAGAATCTGACCGTGAGCCGTTGCTTCATTATCCAACCATTGCTGGTCGATATGAATCAATGCCCACTGGCGTTTACAAAATTGAAAATGCTGGATACCTGATAACATCAGATAATCATCCTCTGCATAAACCATACTAGAGCCCTTCTAGAATTTCAACCTCTAAACCTTTTGATTGGTATTCTGCTAATTTCTCTTGATCCAAATGAATCGCATAGTCTTCATAAGAAGACTTATCTTGTTTGGTCTTATCCGCAACCAATAAATCATAAATACGCGCACTGGATACATTTCCTAACTTACTAGAATGCGTAAACCAGAAGACCTCGCGGACACGCATTGACCCTTCGGGACGTGCTGAGGAGGCATCATTTTCAAAAAGACTAACGAGGGCTTGTTTAATTACTTCGGCATCCTTTTCACTAAAACCAGTCTTTTCAGCAAAATGCGCATTGATAGAGCCTTTGATGACATAAACCCCATAATCCACAAAATGCTTTGTTCCCATCGTATCAGAAGAACGGCTACTATCTCCTTTAGGCTCCATACCATTCGTACTACGCGTGATTTGAAGGCTTGAAATGACAATAGGATCCAAAGACTTCGCCATACTAATAGAAACTGGACCACGAACTCCAATCGATTTTTTCAAATAGGTAAAGACTTGTCCGAAGGCACGGACATCAAACCAAAGCTCGTTAGCTTTCTGTTCAATATCTTCATCCTTATCTTTTGCTACAAAATGAGCAGAAAAACGTTTTTCAAGTGACCGAAACTCATCTTCAATCCGCTCACTAGCCTGTACAAAGATTGGTTGTCCCATATCTTGAAGACGATTCCGAATTTTACGCTTAATCGACACATCACTCATCAAGCCATAGCCTTTGGCGTCAGTGCGTGGCATATTACCATTCAATGGATCCCCATTCGCATTTGCCTCACGCACTTCAACAGTTACCATAAAATCAATTTTGTGTTCCAACATAACCTAATCCTCACTTTCCACTACGTCTACTGTTTGTTTGGTATAATAAAATTTTTTCTCCGCATAATAGCCAAACATAAACCGATAATCCAATGGTTTTTCCATCCCTTCACTATCAATCAACAGATTCAAAAACATCATGATTTCTTCTTTTTCTTTATTTAACTTGCTCCAACTGCCGTGATTGTTTAATTTTAAGGTCTCTTCGTAAGGCTTAATTTTATTTTCGAGTAACATCATCAATTTTGTCGGCTGATTTGTATAGGCTGTCCAATACCGCTCAGCGTTGGTAATACGCCCACTATCACTACCATCTAACTTGTAGCGTAAACTTTCAATCAACTCATAGATTGCCAGTAAACGGCCAAACAGATATGAGCGCTCTTGATTCGTATGATCTAGCATCGGTGAAAACTCCTCCTCATGTTGTTTGTGTAAAATTCCCAAGCTAATTTGTTGCACTTGATACCAACGTTTAGGATACTTTTGACGTTGCTTAATGTTGTCCTCTAACTTTTTCACGATAGAAGAGGGAATTGGTTTGCCATCAATTAAGCAGGTAACTAATTTTTGAAATTGATCACTTTTGAAATTGTCATTATCCAATTCTAAAAAACGACCACGATCAACCCCATAAGCTACCAAAATAATTTCCATCATATTTGGCGTATAAGGGTAGTACTTACCATCCTTACGACGCCTTTCCCAAGAGTAACTCGCTTGCCACTGATCCAAACGTTCGAGCAATTGAGAGGCTTTTAGTTGTCTAAAATACTTGAGTGCAATACGACCATCATTGGTTTTATTTAAAATAGCGGCATAATAACTGGAGGCATCCTCAAACTGTTTTTTACCTCTAATAAAGGATGCCTTGATTTCCTTATTTCGCTCTGAAATCGTAAATTTCGGTGTATCAACATCATCCTCATCTTCTTCCTCAAAGATACTATTATACGGTTCCGTTACAGTCAATTGACTATCATTCGCTAAGTCATCACTAAACCAGTTGATTAGATGCTGCCCCCCACCAAGCCAAGCATGGGTATGTTCATTTTCTAGAAGATACTTAGCCATCAAGTGAATTTTTTCAGATGTTTGATTTCCTACCGTAAAGACATCATCACGCACTTTAAAACGGCCCTTATAGGCTTCATTGTTATTACTAACAGATATCAATTTAGCATTGCCAATCAAGCCACGGTGTTTAGTTGCTAAAACTTCCTTGCGTCCACTGATATTGCAAGTAATTAAATCCTCTTGATTAGACTCAACATAAGCAATATAAGCCTGATGAAGTTCTTTAAAATGAGTGACTGAAACTGTCTTGACACCAACAAAATCAACAATCGAAAACTCTAAGAAGTAGGCGGATAAATCCGTTTTTTTATCTCCTTTACCATCTACCTCTTGAGTAATGACAAGTCCCTCACGATGATAATCACCATCGAACAGCAAGTTAATCACTTTGGCTGAAAAGTCCGGTTGCAAAATCGCTTTCTGAATAAGCTGTAAATACTCTCTCACATTTCCTGCCTCACAAGCTTCAATCCATTGATTTAACTGCTTATGGTAGGTGTCATACTGCTCTTGATTTTCCGCCGCTACAAAGTACGAAAATTTATCAACAAGTAGGTGAGGCGCCGGATTTTTTCCAGATCTAGCCACAGAATCTGATGTCACCGGAAAGACAATTACAACATCTGCTTCCAAAATTTCTGCCGATAGTACCTGTCCATTTTTATCCAACGTCACAGAAATCACATTCTTACCTGTTGAGCGTAAACTGGTATGATAAATGGGAAGCAGGATATTGCCGCTCTTCTTAACATTGTCGACCCAGCCATCTTGTTCTGCACTTTCATAGGATTTTAGTAATGATGTAAAGAAATCCATCAATGCCCTCCTTCCTCTGCTTGTTCATCAGCCTGATAAGCATCAAATTCGTCATTAACCAACTTGATTTGTCCAGGTTCTTTAAAGGTATAACTAGACAAGGTATTGACGATTTCACACTCTTCTTGTTCCTTAAATTGGATAACACCGTTTTCCATAACCGTATGCGTAAAATAAGATTTCAGTGGTTTTGTCTTATCCGTCGGATATTTAAAGGAATGAAACATGATACCAAAGTCAATGGTTTGATTTTCATAAGCAACTGATGCGGCCTCATACTCTTCTTGACTGACTTCATCTATGAGGCCAACACACTCACGTGTTCCAAGAAAAATATCGCGACGCCCACCTTTGCGAATAGAACGTGCCATAATCGCTTCATGTTTGTTCGGCAACCGATCGTGAAGCAAATCTGGACGATTTTCATTCCACACAAAATGGAACTTCACCAAATAGTCTACATCACTTAAATAAGAGACATAACTCAGATCGGCATTGTAATTAGCCAACAAGGCTCTCACACCATGAAGCTCTGTTTGAATTTGCTTACAAACTTTCACCTCTGTCACCACATTGGTAATCGTTGGCTTGAAATAAATGGCATCAACTATTCCCTGTAGAGCCTGCCTAGTTGGTATAGCGTAACTCGAACGCTCGCCACCGCCTTTAGTAGCAGGATTGGTAAACAGGGCCAAATTCCCACTTACTCTAATGTAAAAATTTCTAGAACGATACACTTTTTCTCTCCTTCCCCACTAATCATTTATTGTCTGTTATTTTTCCAATCCTAAAATAGGGCCCATATTTTACAGATTATTTTTTCCTTGATACCACTTTTATCAAAGTTGCCAATGCAATCAAAATTGCTGGCAACTGATTAACAAGTGTCTCAAGAAAACGAAAAATCGACTGTGACAACAATGAATCCTCCTTGAAGTTGATTATACATGTATTGTAAGCGTTTTCTTACAGGTTGTCAAATTTTTATTCTATATAGTTATTAATGTTGATTCTGATATTCATTGCTGATATAATGATATTATCATAGTAAACTATGCGGATTGAAATTATATTGTTATCAATAAAGCAGGTACTACTCTTTAAAACATGAGTAAACTATCTGCTTCTTTTTTTATGCCAAAATCGTCATCATAAAATTCTTTTGGCAAAATCAATATTTGCCCGTCAAGGTAGGATTTGGCTTGGCTCAAAAATGGGGACTTCTCTCGCACACTAACGGTATAAAGTTGTAGCTGTTTCATGGTTTTCTTGATATAAGCATAGCCCTCCGCATCAGGATAAGGATTTTCTTCTAAAAAAGTTTCAAACTCTGCCAGCAGTTCTTCGGATGTTCCATAAGGGACAATCATACCGATACTATCATCCTTAATTAAATCAATTGCCTGACCTGCTGTTTTAAAAGCTTGCCGAAGCTTACCTTTTTCTGGACCCGAAAACTCATTATGACTTAAATAATCATAGCCTGATTGATTATCTCCTATCGGGTAATCCACAGTATCACCATAATTAGCATAATGGCGTTTGAAAAATTCATCATTGAGCGTAGCTACAACAATCGGAGAAGTCTTTTGACGCAAAATCGTCTCTGTAACAGATTTCTTATGTTTAATTTCTTTAAGATGAGATAGATTTTCTTCCTCATTCATCAACTGAACCAGTGTCACCTGTCCCTTATCTCGTTTGCCTTCACGGTTACAACGCCCCGCGGCTTGGACAATTGAATCAATTCCTGCATAAGACCGCACCACACGCGCAAAATCAACATCAACCCCTGCTTCAATCAACTGCGTACTGACACAGATGATTGGAACATCTTCTTTCAACTGCTCTTTCATTTCAGCAATCTTATCCAAACGGTGTTTAGGACACATATTGGTTGATAACTGATAGAGGGGGCGTTCCGTCTGTTCCGCTAACAATCCATAAAAATCTGACACTGCTGGTTTGGTATTCAAAATGACCAGAGTTGATTCCTCTTGAGATAATACAAACCGAGCAACATCAGCTAAGCTTGTTTTCTCATCAGCTTCTTCTAATTTCCGTAACTCTGTTCGCTCAAAAACAGCACGTTCTTCCTGTGCCAATGCCACAATATCAGCCTGCTCTGCCATTTTCCCGCCATAAACCATACGATGCTCTAAACTGTCATCATCATAGGTGGGCTGGGTCGCGGTACATAGAATGACTGTTGTTTTCATCACACTGCTCAAAAAGTTCATGTTCAAATTGAAGAGAGTTGTCACTTCGATAGGGAGCGATTGAACTTCATCTAAGACCATAACACTATTGACAAGGCTCGAAAAGCGTCTGATATTGGCAGATTTAGTCTTAAACAGTGTTTGGAAAAACTGCACCATTGTCGTCAAGACTACTGGACTGTCCCAACTCTCTAAGAGATATTCCTGCATCAACTCTTCTCTACTCTCATGGTCGTATTCTTTCTCTCTGATAACATTCGAATGATGCTCGAGTACACCTTCTTCTCCGATTATCTGCTTAATGTCCGCCGCATTCTGCTCCAAGACTGAGAGAAAAGCGGTGATATAAAAGAAACGTTTTTTACCTTGATGTGCCATCTGGTGAACAGCATAGCGTAAGCTCGATTTCGTCTTTCCTGCACCTGTAGGGAGATTGAGGCGATAAATACCAGCAATATCTGTTTGACCTCGCTCTTTGATACGCTCCGCAATCATTGTTCTTACTTGATTTAAGCGGTTTGTCGGTTGACCAAATTGTTGATACACCTCTTCCACTCGTTGCAAATATAACTGACGAAGCTGCGCATTACTATCTTCACTCTCAGGTTCGATGACTGCTTCATAAGCATTTACCGTATCTAAGATATCTGCATTTTTCAAAAAAGATAAATACAAACGAACAAAACAGCCAGCGTAAAATTCTTTTTCACTTGCATCTTTACAAGACAATTTTTCCAAAGCCTGTTCAAAATCACTAAAAGCAGCTTCAATTAACTGATTGAGAGTCAGATAACCGTATTGCGACAGCTGAGATTCCAACTCAAGTGCAAACGGTATAACCTCTTGATCAAAACTGGCCTCTTTAGAAGCCTCATCAAGTCTACTTCTCAGTTTATTAAAGCCATGCTTACTAGCATCTTTAGCATACAAATCATACATGCCATGATGAGCAGAAATGACATAGGCAACAACATCCGCAAACAACTGCCAGCCCTTTTTACCCAAACCTCTTTTTCCTAAATGTGCCTGTATCTTTTGGTACAAATAGGTCGCACCAGCTGAAGAATGATCCACCTGCTTAGTCGGATCTTTCAACAGCTTATCTTGGAACGCCTGCTTTGCTTTTCCCAAATCATGAAATAATCCCAGCAAAAAGAGGACATCCCCCTGACCAATCTCCTTTGCTCTATTTCTTGCATCAATCGCAACATTGAATAAATGATCTTCTAACGACTGAGTAAGCTCTTTTTCTGCATCATAATGCCCAATTACCATCTCATCACTCCTTTGATTTACTTAAAAGCATTGTAACATGAAAACGTTTTAAGAGTAAGAAAAAAGCAGATGGATGTCTGCTTTTCATCTCACTTGTATGCGATAGATTTCGGTTAATCCCTCAAATAGATGCCAATGTCAATCTTGGTCCATTTGCCTTTTTGGGTTTTCTCTTGGATTTTGCCGATGAGGAGTTTGCCGGCATCCATAAGGCGGGCAAAGATGACGTTATCTTTTTTAGGGACATAGCCAATTTTCTGCCCTGCTTGGGTTTGAATCATAATAGCTTCCGCATCATAGGGATTATTGGGTTCTCTGAGAAAGACTAATTCCACTCCATTTTTCAAATCTGGCTCAATCATTTCAAAATTTTCAACATGCATAACACCTGCGACATAGGTATCAAAGAGGAAGATATCTCGTTCAAATGGCAGAGCAAAATCCACTTCGCCACCCTTTTGGTGAAAAAGACTGACTAGATCATTTCCCTTATCTATCTTCTGTAAGTCCATCTAACGCAACAACTCCTTTATTCTCTTGTCGTAGGTTTCTTTTGCTTTAATAAAATCTACCTTGGCATTCTTCAGCATTTCCTGACGCTCCGCTACCCATTTCTCATCCTGCAAAAGATCTTTGTAAATGTAGGGATAGTTAGACTTGATGTTTTCAATCTGCTCTTCTAGTTGCTGAATTTGTACTCTCAACTGCTCAATCCGCTTTTTCAAGAGCGTATGGCTACCGAAAATATCACCATCTCCCCTATCCACTAGCAAATTATAAATCATCTGAACCGTCTCTAAATCAGCCGCCTCGTAGGCTGCCACAGCCGCGTGAAATAGTTTCAACTCCTCATATGAAATGCAAGGATGCAAATCTGGGTGAAGCCACTTGATAATCTGGCGATAGTAGTGCTTTAAATCTTTGGTCTCGTCCTCTGTCAAAGCAGTGTATTGACTGCGCTCAATCGCTTTTGCAATCTCCTCAAACTGGAGTTTCAAACGCTCCATGTACTCTTTTAATTCCTCATCCAAAAGACGTTCAATCTCATCTAAATCAACCGTCTCTTGACGATTTTTCAAGGCCTGAAGTAATTCACATTTCCGCTTTGCCCGCAGATAATCACACTGCGCCTGAAAAGCCTCATACTCAAACCGACCAATCTTGAGCATAAAATCCATCTCAATATTTTTACAAACATGGAGCAATAGGTCGTCTCGCTCAGACAGCAAGGCAGCTAGTTGCACTTTTAACTCAGCTAACTCCTCCTCCAAGCTCCCCTGACTCGCCAAACGTATGATTGCTTCTGACATAAATTACCTCGTGGGATGTTTATTTTAGATAGATAACGTCACAACAACTTTTTGAATGCTTATTTAACTACCCCATTTTCCTCGAAAATAAAGGAATGACGTTATCAAATCTTGTGTCAGTTTCACGGTAGGGGTCAAAAAATTGGTCATCAAAGCCAAATAATTGACTGATGTATTGTGTAGAAGCTTTCTGAGATCTTGTCAAATCAGGTAAGGTCAATAAATTATGCGATAAAATCACTTCCAAAATACTTCTGATTTTGCTTGGATGTTTTATCGGAATATCCGTATCTAAGGGCTCAACAATTTTATAACCTTTTTTAGAAATCTGTCTATAAAAATAAGCATTCTGCTGTGGTGTCAGCAAACTTAATTTGTAAGCACGATATTCCAAAGCCTGAATGGAGACATGATACTTCTGCTTCAAAAGGACATACTGATCTGGATTACTCACTCGCTTACCTACCAAATCATGAAAATCTCGTAAAAACTCTTCTTCTGGCAACAAGAAATAGGAAGCAAACCGATTTGCCTCTCTTTCTTTTTCCTCTAAATCAGCTACTGAAAGCTCTTCAAAATCAATTTGTTGATGCAGTAACAAGTGACCCAACTCATGCGCCAAATCAAAGTTACGACGGACAGATGATTTTCCAACTCCGAGTATGATAAAGGGACGTCCATTCTTTGACCACGCACTATAAGCATCTGCTTGCCCATTGATCAATCGTTCTGAAATATAGATTCCAGACTTCTCCAAATGATAGAGAAGATTACTATTGTCCGAAGCAATCGCTAGCACCTTACGAGCCATCATCGCTATCTCTTGTATCGCCAAACCCTCTTGAAAAAGATGGTTGGTGTTCTCGCACAAGTCATAAATAATCTGATGCGGAATCTCCACAAACTGCTCCAAATAATCTATCATCTGATTTAATTTCTCAAGGTAAATCGTTTGAATTCGGATGGTCTTTTTCGTCTCCAAATCCGCATTCCGAAAAGCAATCCGACTCAAATCAAATTGAGACGGTTGCTCTACTTTATCAAAATAATCAATCGCTACATGAAAAAGTTGACCCAGAGCCATCAAATGCTTCATTTTAGGTGTTGTCTGTTGGTTCTCAAACTGCCAAATCGCCTGCTCACTCACCTGCAATTTCTCAGCCAACTCTGAGCGCTTCAACCCATGCAACAACCGCAACTCTTCCAAAATATGACCATTAAACATGGAAATTCCCTTTCTAAAGCAACTATCCTTGTTTTCGAATAGCTACACGTGGTAGAATACCAAATTCTTCGATATCGTTAATATCAGACAAGTCTGTAAATTTATGGTATTTCTCATCATTGAAATCGATTGAACTTGAACTGATATATTCGGATAGATCTTGCAATTCCAATAATTTCCCATAACGTGCATCTGGCATCACTACTTGAATCTTTGTCATTTGGTAACTTTGATCTACTTGATGTGTTATAATCAAAAAATTATCAAAAGTTGATTCGGTGTGAGTTAAGGCTTCAAATTGCTCATCTTGAATAAGCTCTAACTGAATCTTATCTAATTTGAGCTCACTAGAATGATTATCAATCTTAATTTGCTCCGCAATAAAGCGATTATTGATTTCAGCAAGATCAAATAAGTAACCGTCCTTTTCCTTTGCTACGTTTGGAAAATTTTGTTTCAAGCGAGCCTCGCCCTTGATAATGAGTAATACCTTACCCAAGCCTGTATTCTCACTCTCAAACTCGATATATTCCCAAGATTGACCTGCATGCTGAACGGTATCATTTGTTATAAATGGTAAGTTTGCTTTAGAAACAGCATCATCAATATAATTAGGCTTTGTCCATGCAAAACCTGCAGAGACTATCATCTCCTCCTTTGCCTTCAGCCGTACATCCAAATATGCCTTATACCCCTTCAAAATAGCATCTACAATTTGTTGTCCCTGCGATTCATCAAACACTGGATATCCCATATAGTACCTCGACTCCTTTTTCTTCTATTTTACCCATTTTTATAAAATTTCGCTACAAAAAACAATATTTTTTTAAAGTTACTAACTATTATGTTAATAAACCAGTTTTTTTGATATGATAGTGTTATAACAAAGGAGAACACCATGTCGAAAAAAATTATCAACGTCGTTGCTGCTGCTATTTTGAAGGATGGGAAATACTTCTGTGCACAGCGTCCTGAAGAGAAATCACTTGCTGGCTTTTGGGAGTTTCCAGGTGGGAAATTAGAGGAGGGCGAATCTCCTGAGGAAGCACTTGTCCGTGAAATCAAAGAGGAATTCAATGCTGATATTGAAGTGTTGAGCTATATCAATGAGGCTTCTTACGACTATGACTTCGGAACTGTTGTTATGAAGACTTTTGAGGCAAAACTCTTATCTGAACAGTTAACTTTATTAGAACACCAAGACTCCAAATGGTTAGAACCTAGCCTGCTCCACACTCTTGATTGGGCACCTGTTGATCGTCCTGCTGTTGACTTATTAAGCAAAAAATGAGATTCATCTGAACCTCATTTTTATTTTGTCGTTAAATAGTGGAACAGGTCAGTTTTGACAGGATCTTTGAGCGTAAAAAGCATACTCACAACACTTTCACCTGCTCTCTCCATCTCCTCAGCACTGCCTTCAATATAATCCAGAGGCCCTAAATAATAGAAGTCTCCACCCTCAGCATCATCCTTAATAACAAATAATTCCAAGCGCAAATCATTTTCATTGGAATCAATAATTTGTTTCACATCTGGAGATTCTAGGGTTCGCTTATTTTTAGAGAACCATCTCAAGGTCGATTCATTGAGAAGTTCATCTTCATACTTGATGGTATCGCTAATGTCATCACTCTTATGATAGGTAACAAAAATCGGGCAAGAGTTGGTATCCTTATCAATTTTGTAGCCACCAATATTAAGTGGTGGTTCATCCCGTTTAACATTCAGTAATTTGAGGACTTCACGACGAGAATATTTCTGCCCAAGTGTGAATACCTGTGGATAGTCTTTAGACTTCAGCAAACCAGTCTCAATCACATCTCTAAAGAATACTAAATAAGTTGGATTGTGTTGCAATTCTTCCAAAACTTGCTCATTCAGCAGATAAACTTCATTATCTTTGCTTACCAATGAATCTGTACCAAAACGTTTTTGCTCCTGTGCTTTGAGAAAGGTTAAATTCAATACCCCCTCCACAGAGGCAATCACGTCGCTTGAAATATCTAAATCATTGGCAATCAAGGTTTCAAAATAGGCGTCAAATGAAATCTGACCATCATTTTCAAGGAGCAACTGCAACAAGATAAGTTCATGCTGGCGTTTACTACTCAAACATTCAAAGGTGATAAAAGATAGGAAGTTTTTAGGGATCTCTTCAAAATGCACGTTCTTATCACTAAACTTGCTCACCACATCCGCGTAGTCTGTGAAGGCATTATTATCAAAAAACGTTAACGGGTCAATTCCGTTATAGGTTACAAAGTCTTTCAAAAACGGTTGACGACCTAATTTATTTTCCAAATCAATGTAACTGTCCCGCAGAATTTTCATGCTGGATAGACTGGTATTGGTAATGGAATCAAAAATTTGTTTGCGAGCGACCTCTTCAAAATTGATGGTTGTCAAACCACTGATGAGATTGGCTTCACGCACTTCACGGCGGTAATTATCCTTGTTCATGGACTGGTCGCCAAATAAAGCTACTGGAATCAAATAATTATTGCGATAATTCCCAATAAAATCAATAATCGTCACATACTCTTTTGAGTTATGCTTACGTAGACCACGCCCCAGTTGTTGCACAAAAATGATACTTGATTCCGTATTTCGAAGCATGACCACTTGATTGACACTTGGAATATCAATTCCTTCATTGAAAATGTCAACTGTGAGTAGATAATCTAGTTCACCATTTTCAAGTTCTTGCACTGCCTTTTCACGGACTGCTTGACTATCATTACCTGTCAAGGCCTGTGTACGAAAACCTTTTTGATTTAAGAGAAGAGACAATTCTCTTGCTTCATTCTTACTGGAACAGAACATCAAGCCACGCACAGACGCTCCACTATGTCCATAATAAGTAATTTTATCAATAATATGGTTGACACGCTCAGCCGAAATCAAATTTGAGAAATCTTCTTTTTCGCTAATGAGCTCACCGCCCACCAAAATATCGGTCACACCAAAATAGTGGAACGGACAAAGCAAATCCGCATCCATAGCATCTTGCAGACGAATTTCATAGGCAATATTGTAATCAAATAGCTCATAAATATTTTGCCCATCTGTCCGCTCAGGTGTCGCCGTCATGCCCAAAAGGAAATCTGGAGTAAAGTAATTCATCACCTTCTTATAAGACTCTGCGCCAGCCTTATGGACTTCGTCAATCAAAATGTAATTGAAAAAATCAGGCGCAAAGCGTTGCAAGTGCTCATCACGGGATAAGGTTTGAATGGTCGCAAAAATATATTTTTTCCCTGAAATGTCCACTCCTGACTTATAAAGGCAAGCCTCATCGTCAGAAAAGCCAAGAACGCGTTGAAAACTTTCCAAAGACTTGCTTAAAATCTGTTCGCGGTGCACAATAAAGAGCACGCGTTCCGGATTGACCTGACGAACATCAAAGGCTGACAAATGGGTTTTTCCTGTACCAGTCGCAGAAATCACAAGAGCTTTCTGAGCGCCATTATCACGCACTTGCTGTAAACCAACCAACGCTTCTTTTTGCATTTTATTCGGCTCAATCTTGCCGACTTGGTAGTCTGCTTTTGGCTCTTCCTCAAAGGTCGTTACCTGAATAACAGACTTCCGTTTTCGTTTATAGGATTCAATAATCTCAGCTGTCAATGGTCTAGATAATTCCCAAACACGGTCAAATTCTTGCTTGGTCTGATAAAGCAAATCCCCATTATCCGTTGAATTGAGCTTGATATTCCACTCATAATTTTGCTTCAAGGCTGTCGCTGTTAAATTAGACGACCCAGCAATCAAGACTTGCTTATTTTTCTGCTCAAACAAATAATATTTAGAATGCAACTGCATGGATTCCTGAGAAATTCGAGCCTCCACATTTGGCAATTTCAACAAGTCATACATGGCCAAAGGATCATTGAAGTCAAGATAAGGCGAAATCAAGATTTTCCCCTGAATACCACGCGCCGCCAAATCAGCCAACTGCGCCTTAATCATAGAAATCCCAGACTGGGTCACAAAAGCAACCGAAAAGTAAAAAGCCTTACTTTTAAGCAACTCCTCCTGCAAATCCGTCAGAACAAACCGCTTCTCTTCAGCATTATTAATCAAAATCTTGGGCGCATAGGTCACATCTCGAAACCGTACCCGATCAATAAACCCAAATCGCATCGACTCCAACAACTGAGCCTCAAAAGCTGATCCCATAATAAATAGTCCTATCTAGTTGATAGAACTATTATCTAATATATTAGGAGGGATGTAAAGTAGATAATCCAACTTCTTGGATACTCAATAAATTTAAATATCTATAAATTATAAACTGAATTTTTGCAGTTTTAATGCCTTTTAAAATTTATTTTATATATCTCAAAAAATACAGCCTTTCGATTATGAATTTTTATTATACTTTACAAAAAGGGGCTGAGAATAGTAATTATATTTGCAGCAAATCCAGCTAATTCTGAAGTTGACTTTGCGACTTTTCTTAAGAACCTAAGATTTTCATCAGATGGGTTTTGCTCTCGTTCCAATTCTTCAAGAATTCGATTTAACACATTAAGTAATTCAGTATTTTCCGAAGAATTTAGTTCTTCTGCATAAATAAATCTCTCTGTTTTAATTTGTGCAATTGAATTACTGTAAATCGTTACTTGGTCAGCCGAAATATTTACTGATCCCTCCGCTGATACATTAACTTGGCTTGGTTCTTTTAAATACGCTTTAGCATAATTATCACTCAAAAATTTATCAACTATTCCACCATAATAAAATCCATATCTTCCATTAATTACTTTATATAGGGTTTTATTATAATAAATTTCCTTTCCATGTTGACCAAAAATCAAATTAAAAGCTTTTAAAAACTCTTTACCTTTTTTACCAATAGGAAAGTATTTATACTCAATTATGAACATACCGTCTTCTTGATAATACTGGTTCTCATGTCTGTTCAAAATTTGATAAGCAATCTCTTCTTCCATTTTTATTCCTCACTCTTCTTACACTATACCTAAAATAATATATCAAATTTCAATAATTGTTAATATCGCACTAATATATTATTATTTATCTAACCAACTTCTCCATCTCTTTGATACGCTCTACTGTCGCATCGTATTTAGCTTGGTAGTCGGTTTGTTTGGCTTTTTCTTTTTCGACAATTTCTGGTTTGGCGTTGGCGACGAAGCGTTCGTTGCTGAGTTTTTTGCCGACCATGTCGAGTTCTTTCTGCCATTTAGCGAGTTCTTTGTTGAGGCGCTCTAACTCTTCTTCCACGTTGAGCAGGTCAGCGAGAGGCAGGAAGATTTCTGCACCTGTGATAACGGCTGACATGGCTAATTCTGGATTCGCAATACGTGATGAGATTTCAAGCGTTTCTGGGTTGGTGAAACGTTTGATGTAGTTGACATTGCTGTTGAAGAAAGCTTCCAAGTCACTGTCGCTTGTTTTCACAAGGATGGTGATTGGTTTGCTTGGGGCAACGTTCACTTCCGCACGCGCATTTCGCACGGTACGAATCAGGTCTTTCAAGCTTTCCACGCCTTTGTGCGCAGCCTCGTTTTCAAAGGCAGCATCAACTGTTGGGTAGTCCGCAGTCACGATAGAGCCTTCAGCATATTGGCCAAAGATTTCTTCCGTCACGAACGGCATGATTGGGTGAAGGAGACGAAGAATCTTATCCAGCGTGTAGAGGAGAACAGAGCGAGTGATGACCTTCTCGTCTTCGTTGTCGCTGTATAGCACTTCCTTGGTCAATTCCACGTACCAGTTGGCGAACTCTTCCCAGATGAAGTTGTAGAGGATGTGACCTGCCACACCAAACTCAAACTTGTCAAAGTTCTCCGTCACCTTACCAATCGTCTCATTGAGGTTGTGGAGAATCCATTTATCCGTCACGTTTCCAACTTCACCAGCAGCAACTTTATCAACATTGGCTGTCGCATCAGCTAGCGTCAAGCCCTCATTATTCATGAGGATATAGCGGGAAATGTTCCAGATTTTGTTAATGAAGTTCCATGAGGCATCCATTTTTTCGTATGAGAAACGGACATCCTGTCCTGGGGCAGAGCCGTTAGACAAGAACCAACGTAAGCTATCTGTACCATATTTCTCAATAACATCCATTGGGTCAATACCATTTCCAAGTGATTTAGACATCTTGCGCCCTTCTTCGTCACGGATAAGTCCATGGATAAGAGCATTCTTAAACGGGCTCTTACCAGTAAATTCAATTCCTTGGAAAATCATACGAGACACCCAGAATGGAATAATATCGTAGCCCGTTACCAAGGTTGAAGTTGGGTAATATCTCTTGAAATCTTCTGCTTCTGTATCAGGCCAACCCATTGTTGAGAATGGCCAAAGAGCAGAGCTGAACCATGTGTCAAGGACATCTTCATCCTGTTTCCAGCCGTCTCCTTCTGGTGCTTCCTCACCGACGTACATCTCACCCGCCTCATTGTACCAAGCAGGGATTTGGTGACCCCACCAAAGCTGACGAGAAATTACCCAGTCATGGACATTTTCCATCCATTGAAGGAAGGTATCGTTGAACCGTGGTGGGTAAAATTCTACCTTGTCGTCTGTGCCTTGATTGACAATGGCATTCTTCGCCAATTGATCCATCTTCACGAACCACTGTGTTGATAAGCGAGGCTCAACAGGCACACCTGTACGCTCTGAGTGACCAACGGAATGCACACGCTTTTCGATTTCAACAAGGGCTCCGATTTCTTCCAACTTCGCTACAACAGCTTTACGCGCTGCAAAACGGTCCATGCCTGCAAATTCGCCAGCTAGTTCGTTCATGGTACCGTCTGCGTTCATGACGTTGACTTGTGGAAGATTGTGGCGTTGGCCGACTTCAAAGTCATTCGGGTCATGGGCTGGTGTGATTTTCACCACCCCTGTTCCGAATTCTGGATCGGCATGCTCGTCGGCAACGATTGGGATGAGCTTATTCACGATTGGAAGTACCACGTTTTGACCAATCAAATCTTTGTAACGAGGATCGTCTGGGTTTACGGCAACGGCAACGTCTCCGAACATGGTTTCTGGTCGCGTTGTTGCCACTTGAAGGGCGCGCGAGCCATCTTCCAACAGATAATTCATGTGGTAGAAGGCACCCTCAACATCCTTGTGGATAACCTCGATGTCTGAAAGGGCTGTACGGGCTGCTGGGTCCCAGTTGATGATGAACTCACCGCGGTAGATCCAGCCTTTTTTGTAGAGGTCAACAAAGACCTTGCGCACGGCTTTTGACAGGCCTTCATCAAGGGTGAAACGCTCGCGTGAGTAATCGACAGAAAGCCCCATCTTGCCCCACTGCTCCTTGATAGTGGTCGCATACTCGTCCTTCCATTCCCAAACTTTGTCTAGGAATTTTTCACGACCGAGATCGTAGCGCGTGATGCCCTGCTCACGAAGGCGCTCCTCAACCTTAGCTTGCGTCGCGATACCCGCGTGGTCCATACCAGGCAACCAGAGCGTATCAAAGCCCTGCATGCGTTTTTGGCGGATAATGATATCTTGAAGGGTCGTGTCCCAAGCGTGGCCAAGGTGCAACTTACCAGTAACATTTGGCGGTGGAATCACGATAGAATAAGGCTTGGCCTTCTTGTCACCTGACGGCTTGAAAACATCTTGGTCTAACCAAGTTTGATAACGCCCAGCCTCAACCTCGGCTGGATTGTATTTTGGTGATAGTTCTTTTGACATATGATGTCCTTCCTAATTTTCTTGTATTTCTTTTATGTTTTGTAAAATAAGCTGCGCTGTTTCCTGAGGAGAAAGCTCGGTATTATTAACTTTAACATACCGTCTCAGGCTTTCTGGTGATTTTTCTGGATTAAAGTTAGCAAAAGTCGCTGTCTCTAAAATATCTTTTTCAGACCACTCTATATGGCGCTTTATAGGTTTATGATAGAGACGATTTTCTGTTTTATTACGTCTTAAACGTTCTTGCAAATCCGTTTCTAACTCGACAAATAAAACTTCTCTATCCCACTGCTGAAAAATCGATTGGATTTCTTCTAAAAAAGCAATATCATCAGGATCATTGAAATCAATAACCACTGTAAAAATCATCTGTTGATTTGTTTTGGCAAAGGTTTTGAAAAACTCCACTCGAATCGTATTGATTAGTTCTCTAGCCTCAGTTGACATCGGTATAAATTTTGTAACAAAATCAATGGATTCATGATTATGGAAAAGAACTAAATCAGATTGTTTTTCAAGTTCTTGCCCAATTGTCATTTTTCCAGACGCTTGATCTCCGATTAAGATTATATTCATATCACTCTCCTCTACCTCTCCCCTTCCCACTCGGCATAGAACTGATCGAGGTAATCTAGCATGAACTGGTGTCGTTGTTCTGCCAGTTTTTTTCCCGTCTCGGTATTCATCAGATCTTTGAGTTTGAGGAGTTTTTCATAGAAGTGCATGATGGCGGTGTCTTCACCCTTGCGGTAATCTTCTAGGGTTAGGTTGTCACGCGCTTGTTTATTGGGGTCGTGGATGAGTCTGCCTTTATTGCCTGAGTAGGCCATGGTTCTGGCAATACCGATAGCTCCGATGGCATCTAGCCTATCTGCGTCTTGAACCACTTGCCCTTCTAGCGACAGCACTGCCTGATTGTGCCCACCCTTGTAAGAAATACCTTGGATAATGGCTAAAATTTCTGCTTTCAGCTCACTTGGGAGCGACTGACTATCTAGGAAAGCGGTCAGTTTAGCTAAACCTTCTGCTTCGCTGGCATTTAATTTCTCATCTGCCACATCGTGGAGGAGCGCAGCCATTTCACAGATAAAAGGATCAGCACCATCTTCTTTGGCAATGGTCAAGGTGGTCTTGGTCACACGGACAATGTGCCACCAGTCATGACCACTCGCTTCACCATCAGAAAGATTTTTGACAAACTGACGAGTATTTTCTAAGATGAGTTTTTTATCCATGACTTGCCTCCCATTCTGACTTCAAAAGTCCAAAACGAAGATCTGCGCAGCGATTTCCCAAAGCATCACGGCGATCACGGATGGTCGCTTCAAGGGTAAAGCCTAGTTTCTCAGCAATTTTCCGACTTCCGCCATTGTAATCAAAGCAGGAAATTTCTACCTTGTGCAGATCAAGGAGGGTGAACGCTAACTCCACGAGAGCTTCCACCGCTTCGGTCATCAGACCTTGGCGCCAATAATCAGGGTGGAGGAGGTAGCCAATCTCGAGGACATCATCAGCATGACGGTGGTTAAAGTCCACAGAGCCAATCACACGGTCCTCACCTTTCAGGGTAATGCCGTAGCCAGATGGGAGGTTGTGGTCCGCCTCACGCTGAGGTAAGGTGGTTTCGAGATAGGTAATTTCATCCTCCAAGCTCGTGACGGGTGGAAATCCTGCCGGATAGGACACTTCTGCCAATTTAGCATAGGCAAAAATGTCTTCAACATCCGCTACTGTGCGCTGACGTAAAACCAAGCGGTCAGTCTCGACAACTGGCAGACGCTTGCCATCATAAGGTTCTAGAATTTTCAACACGAACTACCTCCTTGCCTTGTTTCATAAAATGACCTAATTTATCGCTCCGCGTGTCATCTAAATAACGATAGACACGCTCCTTACCATCTCCCATATATTCAATAGGATGAAAAGCTCTGCTATTGAACCGCCCCTTAGCATCCAAAAGGCTGTCATCCACCCAACGTTTGACAATCCGTGCGGTAATATTGACATAATTTTCGTGGGTCTGGATATTAGTCACGGCACACTCGATTGAAATCGGGCATTGAGTCAATAACGGAGCATCTATCTCGTTTGCAATCGTATAATCAAGTTTGGTCAAAGATAACTTATCTCTGGAGCTGTGAAAACCTGCCTGTTCAATCTGCAACATAAGATTTTCTGTCGGAACATTCACGGTAAATTGACCATATTTTTTGATTTGTTTAGTCGCATTGTTTCCTTTAAACAGCCCAATCACCATCATATCACTGAGGCTATAAGAGGAACTGGAGGTCGTGATATTGTAACCATAATCCTCATCCTTGTAGCCCAGAATAAAAACGGGATAGCCAAGATAACATTTTGTTGTTTCAAATACCTGCTTCATAACCACTTCTCCATATAAAAATCCCCATCTAGCTAACGCTAGACAGGGACGAAGTTCATTTCTGATTTCCGCGGTACCACCCAGATTCGGACTATTCCAGTCCGCAACTCATACTATTTCAGTAATCACATCAGCAACCAGTCTTGACATTTGTGCGGATTTCTCAGCAATACCGCTTTCTGTAACAAATGGGCTTCAAAACACCTCTGAGCATTCCTATTTTAACAGAAACTAATTATTTATTCAACTGATTTATGCCTTGAATGTGATACCAATTTCTTTTAATTTTTTTAGGGTCGCAGGACCAATGCCTTTAAGTTCCAACAATTCTTTTTCAGTCCAAGAAGCAAAATCCTTTGCTGTACAAATACCTTCTGCATAGAATGTCTCCACACGCGCAACTGCCAATCCTGTCAATTCATTTGTCAAGTCTTCTAAGCTTGCTTCAGATTTCTTTGTCACTTTTTCAACAACCGCCTTACCTTCCTCAACCTTTTCTTTTACTATTTCAACCACTTCATTAATTTTTTCTGTTGCGACAGCTGTCACATCTGAGGCTTGATGAGCTACTGTTTGTGCAGTCTCTGCTACGGTATTCCCCACCAATTTACCAGCTTTTCTCAAGGCTGCGAATTGTTTTTTCAATTGTTTTTTACGATTTACTTTTTTCTTTGCCATAATATCTTTCCTTTCCCTTTAATAATGTCTCTCTCCAAATAAGCCCTCGGGCAACTCATGAAATCCTTTACCTTCTTTATAATTAGCAAATTTCCCTTGAATAAAACGATAAGCATCAAGCTTGCTCTCATACCGAATATAAGCGTCTGCTGCACGACCATCCTTATCTTCTTCTAATACACGACGACTCTCTGTCATTGCCATTTCGTTAATCATAATCTGAGTGTTTATCCACTCTTCAAAATCTTTTAAGAACTCTTGTTCGTATGACATCTCTCTCTCCAAAATAAAAGAGTTGACCTTGGTCAACTCGCTATCTGCCACCACCGAGAATCGAACTCGGAACGGAGCATTACCATTGCTCTATTATACCATTTAACTATAGCGGCAACTACTTTATTATATGATATTCAATAACCTCTGTCAACCGCTTTTTCTAAAAAATCCCCCTTCTGATTACTTCACAAAAGGGGGATTGAGATAAAGAGATAGATTAGTTTAACTCAAAGGAAACTAGATAAAGAAAAATTAATCATCTTCGTCATTCTCATTAAATGATAGCAAATCATTGATATGATGAATATTAGTTGACCCAAACTCTACCAAATCAATGTCCTCTCCAAGAAGAACACCGTTTAAAAAACCAATAATCATTGGCATATTCATACCTGCATAGAGGTCGAATCCTTTGCCTTCCATGACCATACGTGAAGCCACGTTACATGGTGTTCCACCCATAAGATCAGCTAGGACAACAAACTCTTTGAGCTCTGCCATTTTTTCCTCAAGTTTAAGACGAAAGTCATCTGGACCTTCCTCAGGCAATAAGCCTACTGTATGGATAATATCTTGAGGTCCCATAATCATTTCCGTGCTTTTTTTCAGTTCCTCACAGAAAAGACCATGACTAATTAAAATTAACTGCTTTGCCATATTACCCTTTCATTCCCATAACAAACCAACCAAACGCAGAGCAAGCAACAGCAAGAACAATGATAACCAAGATTGCTTTTGTAGAAGTCATCCCTTTACGACCAAGCAACCAATAGATAAATCCTGTAAAAAGTGCTGGAACAAGACGTGGGAAAATCATATTAAGTAAGTTTTGAACATCTATGCCGGCTCCAACAGGTAGATTAAGCGATACTTCAAAGTTAATCATACTTGCAATTAAGGCTCCCACCATAAAGACTCCCATCACTGATGCCGCATCAACAATTGCGGTTAACTGATCACGCATTGTTGTTACAAGTTTGGTACCTTGTTTATATGCAATTTCAAGTTGTTTCCAGCGGAAGATATTGATAGCTATACCGGCAACTAATACCCAGAGTAAAATTCCTAGGGGACTTCCTTCTTTGGCCATACCCGCTGCTAAAGACCCCATAATCGTTGGAACCAATGAGGCAAAAAGTGAATCACCAATCGGAGCAAATGGGCCCATAAGACCAATTTTCACACCATTAACCGCTTCTTTTGAAGCGACTCCTTCTGATTCCTCTAACGCTAAGTCGATACCTGAAATGATTGTGTGGAAGAAATTAGATGTGTTAAAGAATTGTGTATGATTTTTCATCATTTCTTTTAATTCAGGTGTTCCGTCTCCATAAATTTTACGCAATTGCGGCAAGATATGATAGAGATAGCTTGAACCTTGCATCCGTTCATAATTCCAGCCCCATTGGAAGGTAAAAAGACTACGTTTATTGATTTGATTAAAATCATCTTTTGTTAATTTGTAATTAGATTTCGTCATCTTCAATTTCCCCACTTTCTGAAACTGTTTGTACTACTACCTCTGGTTTATTTTGACTATTTTTATAATGAAGTGTTGCAAGACCAGCACCAATAATAGCAATTCCCATCATTGGAAGTCCTTTAAATGGCGCACCATTAAAAACTACATCTTTGAAAAGTTTAGCATCTACACCGATAATACCTGTCAAGGTCCCTGCAACAGTTTGCAAATTATTATAGATAACAGTAAGCATTGCGGTAATCCCAAAGCCCATTGCCAAATAATGAAGATTGCGTTTGATTGGAAGATAATGAAGAAGGATAGCAAACCCAAGACCTGGAAGCATACGTCCCGCCAAGGTCAAACCATTAGCAACCCATTGATATTCTTTGATGAAATCAACAATAGTTTCAACAGCACCTCCTCCAAAAGCAAGTGCTAAAAATACTGGTAAGGCACGAGAAAGCGCCCACGGAACCGCACCTAGAAGATAGTTACGTTCAATAGCTTTATAATCAAAATTGTCAATATTTTTATCAATACGATGCGCAAAATAAGTTGTTGAGAAACGTCCTGCAATATCTGTATAAACCATAAGGGCTGCTACAGGTACTGCAATTGAAGTTATTGCAAGCTCGGGATTCAAACCTTGCGATACTGAGAAGGCAGTTGCAAGAACCGCACCAGAAGTTGCATCAATACGAGAAGCACCACCAAATGTCCCTACACCAAGTACCATCAATTGTAGACTAGCACCAATCAAAAGACCTGTTGTCATATCTCCCATAATCAAACCAGAAATAAATCCAGCGAAAACAGGAGAACCTGCTGAAGTACAAATGGTTAACTCATCTAAAATCTGATAAGCAGAGTAGAGAGTTAGTAATAGAATTTGCCACCATTGAATCATGATGTATTCCTCCTAATATAATTTTATGTTTTATTTCTAAAATTAGCGAACCTTATCCAACAATGGCATAAAGTCTTGGGGTGAGTCGCCTGGTACCATCTGAGAAATGAGTTTAACACCTTTTGAGTGAATAGTATCAAAATCTGCGATATCTTGATTAACAACATTGATAGAACGTGTTACAGCACGTGTTTCATCACTTTGTGACATATTCCCTACATTCAATTCTGGGAATTGAACACCAGCTTCTAACAAGCCTAAAAAACGATCCGGTTTACGAGCTACAATCAAGAGACGTTGTGAATCATATTTGCCATCTAAGATATTAGCTGCTGCTTTTTCAACTGTTAAGATTGATAATTTTACTCCAGGAGGAGTTGCTAATTTCAAAGCTGTTTTTTCTAAATCACTATTCACAACATCGTTATCCACTACCATAATACGACTGATATTCAATTTCGTTGTCCAAAGATTTGCGACTTGGCCGTGAATAAGACGACCATCAATACGCGTTGCAATAATTGCCATAATAAAATCCTCTCACTATTTAATATTTTTTATTTTAGGTCTATCTGTAAAGGTAATTCTTTCTTTGTACCGTCCTTCTGTCTCAAAAACAACAATGCTATTTTCTCCTTTCTTTAAATATCCTTTAGGAAGGTAGAGAGTGAGGATTGGCCCTTTTTCCCAAAATCTTCCTATATTCATATTATTTACAAAGACGACTCCCTTACCAAATCCTGTCATATCAAGATAGGTATCTGCCAGCTCATCTATATTCAGCTGATAGTGATAAAAAGAAGGTTGTCCGCTCTTCCATTCTTTAGAAAAATCAAGATTTGAAACAGAATCAAGCGGTAAACTATAGTGCTTCCAATTACCGATAAAATGTAAATCCACTATCGCTCCACGCCCTAAACCTTTACGTTGTGTTGCTGCCTCAAGTTTGTGACCATAATTGACACGTCCCATATTCTCTACTAGAATTTTAAGATTCGTGTACTTCTGAGTCATCTCTAAGGCAATGTCCTCACCAATTTCATCCTGATATTGGGTAGCAACATGATAATCATTTTCATAAACCTGAATGCGATCCCTTGCATCAATAACACGGAGACGTTCAGCATCATCTTTATCTCGCTCAAGTTCTGTTTGGTACAAAACATATCCTGTATTTTGCCCTAATTCTTCCATTGACAAAGGATAAGGATTGGTTTTTAAAACGCTTACATTTTTAAGGTTACCAAAAAGCCCTGTCTTTTGACTCAACGTCACCGAAGGATAGGTTTTTATTTTTTTGGTCAAAGGCATAGCAGTTATCAATTCAGGAAAACGTGTTTTCAAACGTTTTTGAATTTCAAAAAACTTTTGAGTAGGATTTCCAGCTTCATCCAAAACAGCATCATAATCATAGGAAGTTACTTGAGGTAAATCTTTCTGACCTCTAGCTGAGCAACCATTCATAAAGCCAAAATTGGTTCCACCGTGAAACATATAGAGGTTAATTGACCCAAGCTCAATACATTCCATCACCGACTCAGCTAATTCTTCAGGTTCTCTCGTAACAACTTCTTCTCCCCAACGATTAAACCAACCATCCCAAAACTCCATACACATGAGTGGGTAGGTGCGATTGTGCTCATCAAAGAAATCCTGCATTTGTTTGAAATTGCTAGCAGCTTTTGAACCAAAATTGCCTGTGACTAAGACGTCATCTTCAATCAAACTTCCAGCTCGTAAAGTGGCACGCCACGGCCCATCCGAAGTAAAGAAAGGCCCTTCTAAACCATACTTTTCCATTAACGATTTGATGGCTCTCAAGTAATCCTTTTCTTCCCCGTATGACCCATACTCATTTTCAATCTGGAACATCAGGATATTTCCACCATGACTAAGCTGATGTTTTGCCAAAATAGGTAATAACTTAGCATAATAACAATCAACATAATAGATAAATTTTGGATCACTTGTCCGAACCCTGACATTTTCAGTCAATAACCAAGCTGGTAAGCCCCCCCATTCCCATTCGGCACAAATATACGGCGAGGGTCTAACAATAGCGTAGAGCCCAAGTTTCTGAGCAATCGTTAGAAATCTCTCAATATCTAAACTTTCTGCTACAGTAAAGGAATCTTTAGTCGGTTGATGCAAATTCCAAGGAACATAGGTTTCAACAGTATTAAAGCCTAATGCTTTCAAATTATACAAAGAATGGTACCAATCATCTGGATGAATTCTAAAATAATGAATCGCTCCAGATAATATTTTGAAAGGTTTTTGATTGAGAAAAAAATTCTTATCGTTACTAATCTCAAATTTCAGCAGAATCACCTCTTTTGGAATCGTTTTCTTACTTAACAATATATTAACATAAACAACTGGTTATATCAAGTGTTTTTTACTATTTTTTATTTTTCTATTTTTTAATAGCATCCGTTTTTTAATTACATTTTGAAGAAAATTTTAGTATAATATCAACACTAGAATGATAAGATGTTACAATGAAACGATAGAAAGGAAAAAGTATGAAAATCCCTAAATATCAACGTATTCAAAATGATTTAAAAAACCAAATTGTTACTGGTAAGTTCGAAAACGGCGATAAGTTCTATACTGAAAGTGAGCTTGTACAACTATATGATGTTAGTTCTATTACCGTTATTAGAGCTCTAAATGAGTTGGTAAAAGATGGCTATCTAATTCGCAAGCAAGGAAAAGGAACCTTCGTCTCTCGTTCACGTAAAGGGAAACTCGTCGAATTTTCAGATGTCGAACTTTTTCCACTAAAAAATGACCACGTTAAAGTTCTCTCTGTTGAAAAAGGAAACGATCCAAAATACTTGAAAGAATTAAAACTTACTAACAATGACTTTTACTATCGCGTTGCTCGTCTAAGAAGTGCAGGTGAGAAGCCTTATATCTATCAGTTATCCTATATTCCGGAACGTTTTATCTTAACTCCAGATGCTAAAAAGGACTACTATCAATCGATTCATCAACGATTCAAACTGGATTTTGATATTCACATGTCTTCTGAACCCTATACAGAAGCACATGAAGTTACTTTTTCTACACCAGAAGAAGTCCGTGAACTCCTTAATCTAGAGAAACAAGAACCTACCATTTTTCAAGTTCGTAGAACTGAGCAAACTAATTCAGACATCATCCTTGAATATGCTGAAAACTACAAGCATTGGAATTTTTATAAATTTGAAATAACTGCCAATCGTTAAATTGGTATATCATATATACTGTAATGAAGAGGTTGGGTCAAAAATATCTCAACCTTCTTTTTTGATAGTAATAACAGATTGACACAGTGGTTGATTGGAGGTCTGTAACAGGACACTTCTTTCATTTTCAAGTGTCCACCTAAAATAGTCCAGTGGACTATTTTAGTACCACGCAATCGTTAGCGGCCATCCTATACGAATGTGATGAACTTCGTTGTCCCACTCTCTTTTTTGTCTTTCTTTTAACGTCTACATACAGCTATAGGTCCTGAATGTCAAATAATGTCATCAGTATGACAGACGTTCTGTCCAAGCTGTTGCCGTCTCAAAAATAACTTGGTTCAAACTGTCGATATTAGCACGTCCTTCTGTACGAAGCCATTCACGAGCAGCAACCTCTCCGCCTTCAATATAAGCCTTAACAGAACCAGCCCAAGTTGCACGTCCGCAAAGAACACCATTAAATGTTGAACCTGCTTCCTTAGCCAAACGTAATGTTTCTTGGAAAAGCTGTGCAGATACTCCAGCACTTAGGAAAATAAATGGTAAATGAGTTGCTTGACTTTGTTCCAAGAAAAGAGTCTTTGCTTCTTCGCGTGTATAAACTACTTCACCAGTTCCGAATCCTTCGACATAGTTCATGTTAACTGGCACTTCTACTTTTAACACATCAATATTAAAGCGTGGATTTGAGAAAATTTCCATGGCACCAATAACTTTATCTGGTTTAACTTTTGCATATTCTACGCTATTTGCATCCGCGATAGTTTCATCATAGGCTAAAATTTCCAGATAAAATGGAAGGTCTTCTGCCACACATTCGGAACCGATACGTTCAATATAGGCCTGCTTTTGTTGGTTTAATTCCTCTGTACTATCCACATCATAGTAAAGTAAGAATTTAACAGCATCTGCTCCCTGTTCCTTAATACGTTTAGCCGACCAAACATCTAGACAGTCTGGCAAACGTTTTGTACTGGTCGTATCATATCCCGTTTTTTCATAAGCAAGTAGCAAGCCAGCATCTTCGTGTAAGTTTTTAATAGCTGGTAAGCCATATTCTGGATCAAGTAACATTGATGATGCGAATGGAGTTAATTCTTCTGCTACCAATGATTTGAGTTCTTCCATCTGAGTAACTGTTGGTTCCTCAGTTTGATGTTGTGCCATGAGACGTTTTAAGGCTCCGCGTTGGTCAAAAGCTAGCGCTGAGATAACCCCTTCCTTGGTTGACAACTTTTCCATACAAGCTTTTTTATTCTCTGTTAGTGTCCACATAATAGATAATGTCCTTTCTTTGTATTAGACTTAAGATTGATAATCATGGATGATAACACCCTTAACCACACGGTTTACAGTACCAGAAGCAGATGGGGTATCTGGAGTATTATTTACTTTGATTGAGGCTAAAAGTGAAATAGTTTGGGCAACTAAAATCATTCCAAGAGCAAGATAACCTTCTGGAAGAATAATATCTGATAACAATTCAAAAGTATCTCCTGAAAATTTTAATTCCCCTTTTTGGGCCACAGCCAATGTTTTAAGAGCAATCTGATCATCATAGACTTCCTCTAACAAATCAATATCATACTGACGTGTGTAAGAATCATTGTGAACAAAATCAAGGACGATTGTCTTTTCATTAACAAAAGATTTTGGTCCATGGCGAAAGCCCATTGATGAATCAAATATCGTAGCAATTTTTCCTGCTGTTAATTCTAGAATTTTCAATTGTGCCTCACGTGTCAGCGCGGCCATTGAACCAGAACCTAGATAAACCACACGGTTAAATTCTAAATTAATAAGTTTCTGTAATTCTTCTTCACGGCTAATAATATCTTGCCCTATTTGATAAAGATAAGACACGTATTTTTCTTTATTTTCTAGAGACTCAGCATCATCAAAAATAAGGAGTGATGTTAGAAGCATGCAGGTGAAACTACCTGTCATAGCAAATCCAGCGTCATTAGAGCGACTAGGCATTAGTAAAAGAAGATTTTTTTCATCGCCTGCCGCACGCTTAGCTAAAAGTCCTTCTGCTGCACAAGTAATAGTTAGATGATAAGCATTAGGTACAATTTGATTAGTAAGAGCTACTGCTGCCACACTTTCTGGACTATTTCCTGATCGAGCAAAAGATACCAACAGTACCGTCTCATCTGCAAAAAGATGATCGTAGGGAGCTGAAACAAGCTCAGTTGTTCCAATACTTTCAAAAATAAATCGGCTACGGTCCGCAGTCCGTTTAAGATAAGGTAAAATTGTATCACCTACGTATTGTGATGTTCCTGCTCCAGTAAAGATAACTTTAACGGGTTTTTCCTTACTTGAGCCTACTACCTTATCAAGAAAAGATGCAATATCAGTAACTTTATCTTTAAAAAGTTTTAAAGCCTCTTGCCAGATTTCGGGTTGCTGTTTGATTTCTCTGGTTGTAATCTCTGCACCCAAATCAAGCAACTCTTCTTTTGTTTTAAAAAACATAACTTCCTCCTCTATTAAGTTATTTTGTTTGCGCTTTCATTTTTTTGTAAAAATCAAATAGACTAAGTCTTGCTGACTAGAGTTATTTCATTTTTTTAGGCTGAAATAGTCCACTGGACTTCCTCGCTATTTAGTTGACAAGCTCGGGTTAAAACTGTCCACTGGACAGTTTTAATCCCTAAAATGGCTGACTTTGTACCTGAACTGGTCGGCACGTGCAATACTAAAGGTGAATTCTATGATTTTATTTTTAGCATTATAGGTTTTACGGACAAGGTGCAGTACAGGGGCACCCTTTTTGATTTCTAGTAATTTGGCTTCATGATTTAAAGCAATGCTGGCAAAAAATTCTTCTTCGGCAACGCGGATACGCTCACCATAATCTTCCTCTACGATTTGATAAAGTGGCTTTTGGGAAAGAATTTCCTTATTTAATCCGACAAATTGAATTACTGGTAAATAGCTACGTTCTAACATCATGGGTATATCGTCTGCCAACCGTAAGCGCTCGAGTTCATAAACTTCAGCTCCAAGTTCAATCTTTAATTCCCGGGCAATATGTTCTGTTGCTTTCACAATTGAAAAAGATAAAGTTTTAGTAACTGGTTGCTTCCCCAGTTTTTTCATTTCATCTGTGAAGCTATAAACATTTCCTAGGTCCACAGCAGGTTCTTTTATCTCTGAGACGTAGGTCCCTTTCCCCTGCATCTTATAAACTAATCCACGTTTTTCAAGTTCTTGTAAAGCTTGACGAACGGTTATACGACTAACTTGATACGTTTCAGTCAGCTCACGTTCAGACAATAATTTGTCGTTCGGTGACATTGAATTTCGAATGTCTAACTCTAATGTATCGACCAATTGTAGATACAAGGGTTTCTCTTTCTTTAATGAAAACATAAGTGCTCCTTCAACTTGTTATAACCACATATAAATTATAATATATTAACTATATATGGTCAAGCCTTTTGATAAACTATTTTAATAACTAATAAGTTTAGTTTAAGTTCTAAACTTCTAAAATATGGATATAGATACACTCCTCTCTTTATAAACTCTATGTTCTTTTTCACCTAGTTATTCTTCATATACCAAAGCCAGCCACTTTAAGGATGTATCAAGCCTTATTTTTTAACTAAATAAAAAAATCTAGCTATGAACTAGATTCCTTATTATCAAGCTCTTGAAAAGATACTACCGGTCTAACTTCCTTATCATGATTCCCACACAGTTTTTCCATCCAAATCATGTTATACCATCGTTTAAATTTATACCCTGATTGATGGAAAGTTCCTACAAGTTGATAACCTTGCTTTTCATGGAAGACTTGACTAGTATTGGTTAGGTACTCATCCTCAACATCAGTCTGCGCAATACAGGCATTAAGATTAAGAATACCCATCTCTTTTAAATAGTTTTCTAAGGTCCTATAAAGTTTAGACCCCACTCCTTTGCCACGCGCAGCTTTGTCCAAATAAATCGTAACCTCTGCAGACCAGGCATAGGCGGCGCGAGGATGAAAGGCTGACGCATAGGCGTAACCGAGAATCCGCCCTCCTTCTTCAGCCACTAGATAGGGATAAAAAGCTTGTATTGACTGCATGCGCTCTTGAAAATCAATAAGAGATGGAACTTCATATTCAAAGGTAACCGCTGTATCTGTAACATAATAGGCATAAATATCAAGAAGCTTATGCACATCGGTAGATTCTGCCGTTCGAATAACTAGAGACATCCTAAACTGCTCCCAAAAATATATTCTGAATCAATCCTACTGAGAGATAAATCACTAGCAAAATAGCAATAAGCCAGATCACCCAAGTTTTAGTATCTGCTTTCTGTAAACTCAATTGAAATAACGTATTCACAACTAAAGGAATTAGACTATAATAAGCAGAAATCGTCACTGGCCAGTAAAGATTGTTTATCAATATCTCTGATAAATCAGCAGACGTTTTCATATAATAAATTCCCATCAATAGGCCGATACTGACAATGAAAAGAGAGCAAAATAATTTTCGATAAGGCATCGTTTGAGGAGCTGTAAACCAGACCCCAATACTATAAAGCGTAAACCAACAGATTAACATAAATGGGTGCATTGGAAGCATATGATGTCTCCTTATAAGTTAGGATAACTCTATTATAAATACTATCACTCTATAAATCAATATTTAATCAAAACTCTTTGTAAAACTAATGCTAAACCAAAATTAAAATTAGAATTTTAGAATCTCTAATATTATTGACTAACTTACGAACTTAGCGAGGATAAAACATTCCTTTCCTCATGGTACTATTCTTAGCAAGAAGAAATGCTTGCTAAGAACGGATTTTTTGGAGAGCTACAGAAATTGAGAATCAATTTCGTAATAGTTCCCCCGAAAGGATAACTATGTTGGACGCTGCCAGTCATCGACAAGTATAGGCAATCATCTACTACGATAGAGAGCCCAAAATCTAGCAAGGAAAACCCGACGAAGATTTTAAGGGTGCAAAAAGTCTAAAAATAGTAAATGTCTTAGAATAACATCATCAAAAAGATTGATTCTAAGCCATTTTATCTTGTCCAATTTTCAATAGCAAAGCTAAAATTTGAGTTTTTGCCTAGCCTATTTATTCCTACCTCCGAAGGTCTCCCAAACCTTTTTAGTATCCGCACATTTAAAAAAAGTAATTTTTGAATTTGGTTTAGTCTAAATTCATCTTAGTTAGGGAGTACATATTCAAGACAAACTATCAATCCAATAATATAGTAATTTGAATTAAGAATATGACATAGATGAATCATTTTGATCCGAGCTAATATTATTAGTTATTCTATTCTGTGTCCTAATCTAGTTTCAATTTACTATAAAAGAGTTAGAAACTGTCATTTAAAACATTGGTTCTAACTCTTTATCACAAATAATTATTTTCCCTAATCTGTCAATTCACCTATTCAACCGTTACTGATTTAGCAAGATTACGTGGTTTATCGACATCAAGTCCACGTTGAAGAGTCGCATAATAAGCTACCAATTGAGTTGGCACTACCATAGCAATCGATGATAAATATGGATGAACTGTTCTTACCTTAATATCATCCTCTTCACGTGCCGTCGCCTCATCAACAACTGTTAAGACACTAGCGCCACGTGCTGCCACTTCTTGGATATTGCCACGTGTATGAGCAGCAAGAGTTTTATTATTTGAGATAAGCGCAATGACTGGCACGCCATCTTCAATCAACGAAATTGTTCCGTGCTTCAATTCTCCAGCAGCAAATCCTTCGCATTGGATATAGGAAATTTCTTTCAATTTCAGTGATGCTTCCATAGCAACATAATAATCTGTTCCACGTCCAATATAGAAAGCATTGCGTGATGTTGCCAAAAGGTCTGCCACTTTAGCTTCAATCATGTCTTTTTCAGAAAGGCTAGCTTCAATAGACTGCGCAACAATTGAAAGTTCATGAACCAAATCAAAGTCAGCTGCTTTGCTGTTGCCATTAGCATCACCGACCGCTTTTGCCAAAACGGCAAGAGTCGCAATCTGAGCAGTGTAGGCTTTTGTTGAAGCTACCGCAATTTCGGGACCTGCATGAAGCAGCATAGTGTAATTGGCTTCACGAGAGAGAGTTGAACCTGGAACATTTGTCACCGTTAAGCTAGGAATACCCATTTTATTAGCACGGACAAGTACCTGACGGCTATCTGCGGTCTCTCCTGATTGACTAATGAAGATGAATAGAGGTTTTTGGCTCAGTAATGGCTGATTGTAGCCCCACTCTGAGGCAATGCCGAGTTCAACAGGAGTGTCTGTCAATTGCTCAAGAAAATCTTTTGAGGCAAAACCAGCATGGTAAGAAGTTCCTGCCGCAATGATATAAATACGATCAGCATCTTGAACAGCCTTGATAATATCAGCATCAACAGTTATTTTACCCGCATCATCTGTGTAAGCTGAAATCAATTTGCGCATCACCGTTGGCTGCTCATCAATTTCTTTCAACATGTAGTAAGGGTAAGTCCCTTTACCAATATCAGAAAGATCAAGTTCAGCTGTGTAGCTACCACGTTCAATCGCATTTCCAGCATAATCTTGTACTTGAACACTATCAGCTTTTACAATAACCAATTCTTTATCATGAATTTCCATGTATTCTGATGTTTCACGAATCATAGCCATAGCGTCTGAGCAGACCATATTATAGCCGTCACCTAGACCAATAAGGAGTGGTGATTTATTTTTAGCCACATAGATAGTGTCAGCATCTTTTGCATCCATGAGCGCAAAAGCATAGGACCCTTCAATAATAGATAGGGCTTTACGGAAAGCCTCAAGAACTGACAAACCATCTTCTTCGGCGAATTTGCCAATGAGGTGAACTGTGATTTCAGTATCTGTTTGCCCTTTAAGATTGTGACCTGCTAGATAATCCGATTTAATCTCGGCAAAGTTTTCAATGACCCCATTGTGAACAAGGGTAAAACGAGCTGTTTCAGATTGATGCGGGTGAGCATTGATTTCACTTGGCTTCCCGTGAGTCGCCCAACGGGTATGTCCAATACCAGCAGTCCCTGCAATATCAATGCCTAATTTAGTGCGTAGGTCAGCAATACGACCAACTGATTTCACTAAATTAGTCTTTTGCCCATTGACCACATAAATTCCTGCTGAATCATAGCCACGGTATTCTAACTTTTCAAGTCCTTGCATCAAGATGTCTGTAGCATTTTTATTTCCTACAACACCAACAATTCCACACATATTATGTTCCTCTTTATAAAATTGGTATAGTCTAATTCATATCTTAAAAATACGACTATTACAGTATAAGTTAATAGATATATTTTGTCAAATATAAAATTGGTATAGTTTAATATAAAATAAAGAATTTAATACTTCTCTCTTCACTTGATTTTATGCTACTTAATAATCTTATGGCCATTAGAAATCAAATTCACTAGTGGATTCCCCATTAGAGAGTGCTTACAAGGGACTTTCATCTCAGACATACGGTATGTCTACGTACCAAAAAAAGGCTAGAAACGTCTGTCATTTCCAACCTTTTTTGTAAATAGCTATTAGTAACTTAGTGAGCAACAATTTCTTGTGCGATTTCATGACCAGTCATACCTGCCGGATAATAAGTTGGCCAATTTTCAAGCTCGTTCAACAAGTCTTCTTGACTGCTTCCGCCAAAGTAAATGTGGAAGTGACCTGCTTCAGTTGGAGAAATACTATGGTCACTGAATTGGACATACTTGAAGTTACCAGCATTAGCATCGTCAGTTTCAAAGAGGAAACGAACTCCACGATTTCCTTTTTTGTAGTTCAAAATCTTGTAACCAACATATTTGTACGTGAAGGTTTGACTCTTACCGTTTTGAGTAAACGTCATAGTCTTTTTATCACCATCAATAGTTATAGCTTCAACATCAGTCTTATAACCAATAGTATAGTAGTCCTTATACTCTTGGGCTGTCATCTCTCCTTGAGATTTTTTAGCTTTATAATCCCAAATTTCATCAAAAGTACCATCTACCAAGTATGGGTAAACAGACTGCCATTCTCCCGACCAGTCTGTCAAAAGACGATCCTTGATAGCAGAGTCCTCAAAATAACCAGCATAAACTGTTTTCTCAGGAGCTTTTTCTGGTTGGATGGCTTTACCTTCTTTTTCTGTAGTCAATTGTAAAGCTTCTAAATTGGCTTCCATAACGGAGAAGTAATCTTCACCAGCGTCCATTTGCTTTTTAGTTAAACTTTCCAACGGATTTAAAACAGCTGTTTTTACGCCAGCTTCTTTTGCTAGTGTTTCAGAAACGACCGCAGACGCATTTTCTTCAAAGTAAATATAATTAATACCTTGGTCTTTAACATAAGATGTTAATTCAGCTAAACGTTGCGCTGTTGGTTCACTTTCAGCAGAGACACCTGTAATCGAAATTTGGTTTAAACCATAATCTAGCGCTAAATAATTAAAGGCTGCGTGCTGTGTAACAAATGATTTTTGTTTAGCTGTTGATAAAACATCGCTATATTTCGCATCAAGTGCTTTTAATTTTTCAATATAAGCGTCAGCATTTTTTTCAAAAACTTTAGCCTTATCAGGATAAGCTTCACTCAAATCTTTACTGATATTCTCAACCAAACGACGTGCCCGGTATGGAGACACCCAAACATGAGGATCAAATTCGTGATGATGACCTTCTTCACCATGCGCATGGTCATGATCGTGATCATCACCACCTGCCATAAGAAGCATGTCTCCTGTCATCTTAATCACTTTAACTTGCTCAGTATCAATAGCCTTAGTCAAGTTAGGAGCCCAAGTCTCCATGTTGTCATCAGCGTAGACAAAAACATCCGCCTCTTGGATAGTAGTCAGATTTTTAGTTGAAGGTTCAAAGCCATGAACTTCAGTTCCAGCTTTAATCAACAACTCAACATCTCCTTCATCACCTAGTACCGCTTTGGTAAATTCATACACAGGATAAAACGTAGCTACAGCCTGAATTTTATCTGATGATTTCTCAGATTTGCCTTGCATGGTAAAAAAAGCTGTTACTCCGACTATAATTGCAGCTAGTCCAAGTAACAAACCCATTTTCTTAGTGTTCATATGTTCTCCTTTTCTTAACTAGTTTAATGTTTACTGGTTAAGTATATCAGATTATATTTTTTTTGCAAGACTTTTTTCTTAAATTTTTCAAATCTCCTTTCCAAAAAAAAATTGGTATGATTTTAGAGTCTTGATTTCCTTTCGCTATCTCATTTCTAAGCTTAGACAGAATCCAAATAAACATCAAACTTCAAAAATCATACGTTGTTGAAAATAAATAAAAAGCATAGAATCATCATTTAGATAACGTCATTCTGTGCCTTTTACTGTATTCTGGAGTTTCTCTAGTCTTACAGTACTATTATAATCAAGTATTACCTAGGGATAACTCGACTAAACAAAAACGTGCTAGACAAAAATTTAAACCCTATTTTCCTTTCCAAGCGAAATCTCCCCTGACAATGTTGTTTGCTATGTCGAGTATCCTGAAAAACTTTTCAGATTTAAAATAAGGTAAGTATTGATTTGAATTGAATCTCGGAAAGAGCTTTTGCTTGATTTTATTCAAACAGTCCGGTGGATTAGGTCAAGGCTAAAGGATAAAATTAAACTTATCAATCAAAAAATGAGAAAAGATAAGAGAAAAATAGCGTTAAAAGATTTTTCTTTATTCTAAAAGACTGAGTGAATCAATTTCAAATATCATCAGCTATTTTATTAATTTTACGAAGCCGATGATTGACACCACTTTTGGTAAGAGGACTTTTAAGGCTGTCTGCCAATTCTTGGATGGAATAATCAGGATTGTTAACACGAAGCATTGCTATTTCTTGAAGTTCAACTGGTAAATTCTCAAGTCCGATTGTTCCCATAATTTTGACAATGTTATTAATCGTTTTAACACTGGCATTAACAGTTCTAGCAATATTAGCTGCTTCAGCATTACTAGCTCGATTAATGTCATTACGAGCCTCTCGCATCACCTTAACTTGTTCGAAAACTTGTTTTGCTGTCATTGCACCGATAACAATGAGAAAATCCATAATGTCTTCTGCCTTTTGTAAATAAGTCACTGCTCCGCTTTTACGCTCAATTACCTTGGCATCTAACATAAATTTTTGCATGAGGGATGCAAGATCCTCTGCGTGATCAAGATAAACAGAGGCAATTTCTAGCTGGTATTTCCCAGATTCTGGATTTCTAATGGTTCCTGTCGCTAAAAACGCCCCGCGTAAATAGCTGCGTCCAGCTTCATCATTGTCTAAAATGGAATGCTCAATCCCTGTTTCAAAGCCAAAAATGGAATCTGCAACCTGTAAATCAGACAGCATGTCATTAACATTATCCGCAACCACAACCGTATAGACACGATTTTTTCTGAGATTGGCTTTTTGATGATGTCTAATTTCAGGGGTTGCTTGATAAAGCTTTTCTAAAAGACTATAAAGATGACGGGCCATCTTAGCATTCTCTGTAGTAATAGAAAGTGTTAACCCCTGTTCAGTTAACCCTAGACTTCCAGACATTTTAATCAGAGCAGACAATTCGTATTTATCTAAGAGATTTTGGCTAAGGAGTTCTTCTTTTGTTTTTGTGGTAAAACTCATTCTTTCACCCCTCTTAATAAGGTGAGGAGTTCCTCCACTACTAAGTTACCATCGTGGAAAGCTCCGCCATTTTCCAAACGTAAAAAGTTTGAAGAAATCACGCGCTTCGAGAGTTCTGAAAGTCCTTTAAAGTCGTGCTCAACCTGAACCAAATACTCGTCAAAATGATTGCGGTTCATGTAACTTTGAGGGACAGGCTCAATATTGACAAGAACCGTATCAATAACATCTGTCCCTAGGTGGCGATTCAAAACAGCCACATGATCCGCATCTGTAAAATGCTCTGTCTCACCATACTGGGTCATGATGTTGCAGACATAGACAACTTGAGCCTTTGTCGCAAGAAGCGCTTCACGAATTTCTCGAATAACTAAATTTGGCAAAATAGAAGTAAAGAGCGACCCAGGTCCAAGGACAATCATATCACTTTCCATAATCGTCTCAACCACCTTGCGACTAGCCGTTGGCTCCTCATCATTGTAAGTATTGGTGACAAAAACATGGTCAATCATTCCTTGATAATCTGCAATATGACTTTCACCAACGACTTCGTGCCCATCTTGAAAAACAGCATGGAGCGTCAATGCTTGCTCACTAGAGGGGTAGATTTTTCCTGTGGTGTGGAAAAATTTGGTCAAGATTTGCATAGCATTGTAGGTTGAACCTTGCATTTCTGAAATGCCGGCAATGATTAGATTACCCAACGGATGTCCTGATAAGGGACCATCTGAATCTTTAAACCGATATTGAAAAATCTGCTCGTAGAACTTTGGCATATCAGACATAGCAACTAAAACATTTCTCAAATCTCCTGGGGGAGTCAGCTGCATTGCTGTGCGTAATTCTCCCGAAGAACCACCATCATCAGCCACCGTTACAATCGCTCTTAGATCCACCTCTTCACGGCGGAGACTATTCAAGATGACAGGAATCCCTGTTCCACCCCCAATAACAGTTATAATTGGCTTTCTCATGAGCGGTTCACCGTTTCCTTACGGCGGTCTTTATCACGGTGACTTTCATTAACACTCCACTCCTCTTCTAAATCTTGAGCTAGGCGGTGGGCAAAGGCTGTGCTTCGATGTTGACCTCCGGTACAACCCACTGCAATTGTGAGGACTGATTTTCCTTCTTTTTGGTACCCAGGTAAAATGGAGGTCATTAAACTAAACCATTTATCGTAGAAATCATTACTCTCATCGAAGCTCATTACGTAGTCATAGACTTCCTTATCTAGCCCTGTCTTTTCACGGAGTTCTGGAACATAGTGAGGATTTGGTAAAAAACGAACATCAAAAACTAAGTCTGCATCAAGTGGTAAACCGTATTTAAATCCAAATGATACCACTTCAATTCTAAAACCAGCTTGATTGTCCTGAGATGAGAACTGTTCTGATATCGTTTGACGCAGTTGACGAGGCGTTAAGTCACTGGTATCAACTACATTTTGGCTCATACTCTTGAGAGGAGACAAGAGTTCACGCTCTAACTTGATACCATCTAACACACGTCCATCCGCAGCCAAGGGATGACTACGACGTGTTTCCTTGTAACGCGAAACTAACTCACCGTCTGTGGCATCTAAAAATAAAATCTTGAAATCCAAGTCATCTGCATTTTCCAAATTATCCAAAATACCACTAATTTCTGAAAAGAAAGAACGACTGCGCATATCAATCACCAGCGCAACCTTATCATTATCCTCGGTGTGCGTCACCAACTCTAAAAATTTAGGTAAAAGAGTAGGCGGCATATTGTCAATTGTAAAATACCCTAAATCTTCAAATGATTGAATAGCGACAGTCTTTCCTGCGCCACTCATACCAGTCACAATTACAAGGTTAATTTTTTTTGTCATTGTAAATTCTCCTAAGCGTTAACATCACAAGAAAAATGGCATCGCAAAACTCTTACAGAAAACGCTATTAACTTTCTATTTTAATAATGACTTAATCTTTCTAAAGCCACGAAATGCTCATCTGATAAGTCGCTAAAGCTTCTTTAGAATCCATATGAGGTAATAACTCATAAGACAAGGTTAAAACATCTTGACCTAGTTCAAATCGATGAGTTTTTGTCACCATTTTTTGTGTTCCCATAGGTGTTGGAATAGAGCAAAGTGCTAAATCATCTGCCACAAAACGCATGAGGGACTGTGGTTTTGAAAAACGTGTCATGAGAAGCTCATCTGACTTAAATTTTAAAATAACTTTTTCAGTTTCTTCGTTTTGGTAAACCAAATAATGATAGTCACCCTTGAGAGTCAACTCCCCCTCATATTCTTCATGAATGAGCTCCATCTCATTTCCCATCTGTATTTTATTTTTTATCATAATTTTCATCATTAAATGACACAAGTCCTTTCTTATTGTGTGTGTTTTAGAAACGTTATGCCATGTTCACCTGTTGTAATTTGTCGTGAACAGTCCTTCCCATACTGTAACAATGTTATTTTTCAAGATGTTCAATAATGAGGACTACGCCACATGCAACATCTTGACTAAAGTTTCTGTACAAGAAATCAATAGTTTAATGCAATCAACTACCACGCTTCTCTTATTTTTAATTTCAGACTTAATGGGCATTTAAGAGAAATACTTTTACCCGCCTCTGTCCTCATATTTTACCAATTTCTGACAAAAAGCACAATTTTTGCTACAATAATTTTGTATTAACTCAAGGGAGCCCAAGCATGGATAAGATTTTTAGAGACCCTGTTCATAACGACATTCACATCACTAATCCAATCATTTATGATTTAACAAATACTGCTGAGTTTCAGCGCCTCCGTCGGATCAAACAAGTACCTACGACTAGTTTTACTTTTCACGGAGCAGAGCATAGTCGCTTCTCTCATTGTTTGGGGGTTTATGATATCGCGAGACGGGTAACAGAATATTTTGAGGTTCATTATTCAGGTGTTTGGAACCAAGACGAGTCTCTTTTGACAATGGCTGCTGCACTTTTACACGACATCGGCCACGGAGCTTATTCTCATACATTTGAAATGCTTTTTAAAACAGATCACGAAGCTCTGGGACAGGAATTGATTACCAGTCCCCAGACAGAAATCAATACGATTTTGCGCCGTGTATCTCCTGACTTTCCAGATAAAGTAGCTAGTGTCATCAATCATACCTACCCTAACAAACAAGTCGTGCAACTGATTTCCAGCCAGATTGACTGTGATCGTATGGATTATTTGCTTAGAGATTCTTATTATACGGGGACTAATTATGGACAGTTTGATTTAACTAGAATTTTAACCAGTATGAGACCTAATACGGATGGAATTGTTTTTGATATTACTGGGATGCATGCTGTTGAAGACTATCTTGTCAGTCGTTATCAAATGTACATGCAGGTCTATTTCCATCCTGCCAGCCGTGCCATTGAAGTCCTTTTACAAAATCTGTTAAAACGGGCGCGTCGTCTTTATCACCAAGATTCTAGTTTTTTTACAAAAACTTCACCTTTACTTGTTCCTTTTTTTGAGGAAACCGCCACACTTTCTGATTACCTTCTTCTCGATGACGGCGTGCTCAATACTTACTTCCAAGCTTGGATGACTAGCGAGGATAAAATTTTAAATGACCTTGCCAGCCGATTCATTAGGCGCCAATTATTTGCTTCGGTGACTTTTGACAAAGCTAGCGCAGAGCAACTTGATTTACTGAGGGAATTAGTCACAGCTGTTGGTTTTGATGCCGAGTACTATACTGCAGAGCACCACAATTTCGATTTACCTTACGATATTTACCGCCCAGAAAGTAAAAAACCTCGAACACAAATTGAAATTCTCCAAAAAAATGGGAAACTTGCCGAGCTTTCTAGCCTATCACCACTTGTTTCCGCACTTTCTGGGTCAACATTTGGTGACCAACGTTTCTATTTTCCAAAAGATATGATGATAAAAGACGACCTTTTTGTTGCTGACAAGGAAGTTTTTCTCTCCTGTATTTCAGACGGACATTTTTCAAGTTTAAAAATTTCAGATTAATTTTAAGGTACCTTAAGAAGGCAAGGAGAGTTACGGTTTCAAAGCTTTGCCCCCTGTGCTATCTAATTTTTAAACTAAAGTTTTGACTGTCTCTTCCCGTTTTTCTATCATCGCAAACGACTTAATGAATTCCTAAACTGTGTTCAATTGGATATCGAAAATAAGGATTGGATTGCTCCCAGTCCTTTTACAAATGACAAATACCCACATTTTTAGTAGAATAATAAATTGATAAAACATGTGAAATAGAAGTAGGAAAAGGAAAACTTATGACCATAAAATTAGTTGCTGTTGATATTGATGGAACATTGATTACTGATGACCGTAAAATCACTTCAGAAGTGTTTGAAGCTATTCAAGATGCTAAAGAGCAGGGTGTAAAAGTCGTTATCACAACAGGACGCCCTATTGCTGGTGTTCAAGACTTGCTAACTGAACTTAATCTCAAAGATGAAGGTGACTATGTCATCACTTTTAACGGTGCCCTCGTCCAAGATACTGCCACAAGACAAGATATCGTGAAAGATGCATTAGTTTACGAAGATTATCTAGAAATTGAATTTCTCAGTCGTCAACTAGGGGTTCATATGCATGCTATTACCAAAGAAGGCATCTACACTGCTAACCGTAACATTGGGAAATACACCATTCATGAAGCGACACTTGTTGGAATGCCTGTCTTTTACCGTACTCCCGAGGAAATGACTGATAAAGAAATTGTCAAAATCATGATGATTGATGAGCCTAGCATTCTTGATGAAGCTATTGCTAATATTCCACCAGCTTTTTACGACAAGTATACCATTGTCAAATCTAAACCGTTTTATCTTGAAATTATCAATAAAACTGCCAGCAAGGGCTCTGCTATTGTTCACCTCGCCGAAAAATTGGGAATTTCGATGAAAGAAACAATGGCCATAGGCGACGAGGAGAACGATCGTGCTATGCTTGAAGTTGTTGGTACACCTGTCGTCATGGAAAATGGAGTAGACAGCATCAAATCTCTTGCTAGACACATCACCAAATCAAATAATGAAAGCGGAGTAGCTTACGCTATTCGTGAGTGGGTGCTCAAATAATGTTGACATATCAAATTGGGATTTCTACGCAAGAACATGATGACTTTGTCAAATCAAATCATCAAGTAAATTTATTGCAAAGTTCAAACTGGGCAAAAATCAAAGATAACTGGAGCAATGAACGTATTGGTTTTTATCAAGACGGAAAACTAGTCGCCTCAGCAAGCATCCTCATCAAGCCATTACCACTAGGATTCACAATGCTCTACATTCCTCGTGGTCCTATCATGGATTACACCGATAAAGAACTTGTCAGTTTTGTTTTAAAATCACTGAAATCTTTTGGCAAAAAAAGGCGGGCGCTCTTTATCAAGTTTGACCCTAATATCCATCTCCAAGCCTTTCAAGATATTGAGAATCGTAACGATAATAGTGATAGTTTAGCTATTATACAGCATCTGCAAAATCTAGGGGTTGAATGGGTAGGACGAACTCAAGATATTGGTGAGACCATCCAGCCACGCTTTCAGGCTAACGTTTACGCTAAAGATTTCTCTCTAGATAGTCTTCCAAAACGAACAAAACAAGAAATTAGAACTGCACGTAATAAAGGCCTCGAAGTCGTATTTGGTGGTAGCGAATTGCTCCCTACATTTGCCGAACTAATGAAGATGACTGAAAACCGTAAAAAAATTCATTTGCGTAACCTTCCCTACTATCAAAAATTAGTCAATACTTACCCAGATGATTCTTTCGTTACCTTGGTTCAGATTGATGTCTTCAAAAAAATAGACCTTCTAAAAAAACAACTCAAGAAAGCCCAAGCAGAATTTGAAAAATTCAGCGAAAAAACCTCTCCAGGAAAACTCAAAGAAAACCAAGAAAGTCAAAAACGACTAGAAAAAGAACTTGATTTCTTCCAGACTTTCTATGATAAGGGGCAAGAAACCATTCCATTAGCAGCGACGCTTTCAATCAATTTCAGTAACACCTCTGAAAATCTATATGCTGGTATGGATGATACCTTTAAACAATTCAATGCTCCCGTTCTCACTTGGTACGAAACCATGAACCATGCCTTTGAATTGGGGATGGCTAGTCAAAATATGGGGGGAATTGAAAATCAACTTGAGGGTGGCCTCTATCATTTTAAATCAAAATTCAATCCTACTATTGAAGAATTTATTGGAGAATTTAACCTCCCTGTTAATGCTCTTTTATATCGTTTATCAAATCTTGCCTACAAGCTTCGAAAACAATTACGTCGCAAAGCATAGTAAAAAATAAGCCTTCACTTATTAGTGAGGCTTATTTTGCTATATCACATCAAGTCAATTCTAGCCAGACAACGACACGCCAGATAAAACTACGGTCATATATCAGGTTTGGTATGCTAAAAAGAATCGCCAGACCGTTTTATCAAGAAATTCTTTTTTTACTCAAGCTTCTTTGTCTGAGAACTGACTCATATAAAGGTCATGGTAAAAACCTTTATCAGCAAGTAAACTATCATGATTTCCTTGTTCGATGATTTGGCCATCTTTAAGGACTAAAATTTTATCTGCCTCTTGAATGGTTGATAGGCGATGGGCAATAACAAAACTTGTTCGTCCTTGCATCAAACGTTTCATGGCTTTTTGAATGAGTAATTCTAAGCGCGTATCAACTGATGATGTTGCCTCATCCAAAATTAAGATTTTCGGGTCAGCTAAAAGCGCACGCGCAATGGTCAGCAATTGTTTTTGCCCAAGGGAAATATTAGAAGATTCTTGGTTCATTTCCATATTGTAGCCACCTGGTAAGGTACGAATAAAATGATCCACATTAGCTGCTTTAGCCGCTTCAATAATTTCCTCGTCAGTTGCTTCAAGATTTCCAAAACGAAGATTTTCTTTAATCGTTCCTTCGTAGAGCCAAGCATCTTGGAGAACCATACCAAATTGTTTACGGTATTCTTGACGTGATAGGTTACGAATATCGTGTCCATCCACAGTAATGGACCCATCTGTCACATCATAGAAACGCATCAAAAGATTGATAAGAGTTGTCTTACCAGCTCCAGTCGGTCCTACGATAGCCACCATTTCACCAGGATTAACTTCCAGATTAAAATCACGAATCAGGGGTTTATTCTCAACATATTGGAAATTAACGTTTTTAAAGCTAACTTGCCCTGTCAGATCCTGATTGAATCGTTCAGAGACATTTGACAACTCATCAACTTCATCTAGTACTTCAAAAATACGTTCTAAAGAAGATTTTGCTGATTGGAGAATACCAGCTAATTGAGTTAAGGTCTGGATAGGTTGTCCAAGTTGGAAGGTATATTGAACAAAAGCTTGGATGTTACCAATAGCCATTTTTCCTGCCATAACTTGAAGTCCACCAAGAACCGCTACAATAAGATAAGCCATATCTGAGATAGCATGAAGGACAGGCATCATAATTCCAGACATGAAACTAGCTTTGAAACCAACATCCTGTAATTCATCAGTGATTCTAGCAAATTCCTCTGCGGATGCCTTTTCGCGACCGTAAAGTTTTAAAACGTTAAAGCCAGTCAGATTTTCTTGAACAAAGCCATTCATATCACCTAAAACTTTAGCCTGACGTTTAAAATACGGCTGTGATTTTTTTAGAATAGCTTGCGCTGTTACGTAAGTCAAGGGAATACTGAGAATAACCACGATAGCTAACTGAGCATTTAGATAAAGCACCATTACCACAACAAGCGTAAGGGAAATCATGGCATTGACAATCTGCAAGAAAGACTGTTGCAAAGCATTCGATACCGTCTCAACATCTGATGTGAATCGCCCTAGCATATCTCCAAATTGGTGCTTATCAAAATAAGAAACAGGAATACGATTGATTTTTTCACTCAGGTCATTACGAAGATCGCGGATGCTGTTTTGCACTGTACGAGTAATGTAATAGTTCGAACCATAGGCACCAATTTCATAGAAGAAGGCACGAATGGCGTAGATAACCAAAACCCAGAAAATATAGGTTGTGTTAATGGCCGCACCTTCCACACCTGATGCCATGTCTAGCAGATTTTGTGTCAATTCTGTGATAACGAGACCTAAGACAAAAGGCTCTAACACATTCATCACCGCAGCTGTGATTTTAAGGAAAATAGCTAAGAAGAGGGAGCCCTTATATACCTTCAAATAGTGCCAGAGGCGTAAGAAGACTGATTGATTTTTTGTTTTCATTTTTCTAAACCTCCTCCGTCAATGATTGATTATTAAGCTGTGAATTGGCAATTTCACGGTAGATATCATTGGTTTTCATAAGCTCATCATGGGTTCCACGACCAACAATTTCACCTTCATCAAGGACGATAATCTGATCAGCATCCATAATGGTTCCAACCCGTTGTGCCACGATAAGCACTGTTGCATTTTCCGTTACTTCTTTCAAACGGCGACGCAGCTCTGAATCGGTTTTATAATCTAGAGCTGAGAATGAATCATCAAAGATATAAATATCTGGCTTTTTAACCACTGCACGTGCAATAGACAAGCGCTGCTTTTGTCCTCCAGATAGGTTACTACCACCCTCAGCCAAATGTGTCCCATAGCCTTCTTCTCGGCTCTCGATAAATTCTTTAGCTTGAGAGACACTCGTCGCCTCATCAAGCTCAGAAACCGTGGCATCTTGCTTACCATATTTTAAGTTTTCTTCAATGGTTCCAGTAAATAACAGAGCTTTTTGAGGAATGAAACCTACCTTCTGACGAAGAGCTTTAAGGTTATACTCCTTAACATTAAAGCCATCTACTAAAATTTTTCCAAGGGTAACATCATAGAATCGAGGAATGAGATTCACCAAACTTGATTTTCCAGAACCAGTTGAACCAATAAAGGCAATGGTTTCACCTGGTTTTGTTTTGAAGGAAATGTTGTGAAGAACAGGACTTTCTGTCTCCCCTGGATAAGCAAAGGTCACATTGTCAAACTCCAAATAACCTTTTGTAGCTGTTTCAGTAACACCATTTGGATTTTCTGAAATTGAAATCGGCATATCCATCACTTCTTGAATACGACTTGCTGACACCGCCATACGAGGATACATGGTAAAGAGATTGGCAAACATCAAGAATGAAAAGAGAGCATGGAAAGCATACTCAATAAAAGCAACCAAGTCACCAATTTGGAGCTCTGCCTTCGCCAAAGGAGCTAAGGCAAACCAAACAATAGCCACAATCATAGCAATGATGATCTGAACAAAGAGGGGCTCAGTCAAACCGGTCAGAGTGAAAAGCTTTTTAGAAATATTCGCATACTCTTCATTTTGACCTGCAAAACGCTCTTCTTGGAAGTCTTCTCGTGAAAAAGCACGAATCACACGCAAACCCATCAAGTTTTCACGAACGTACTGGTTAATCTTATCTAACGTTTGTTGCTGTTGCTTAGAAAGAGGACGGGTTTTAATAGCGACATAGGTCACAACTGCTACTAAAAATGGTAAGAAAATGGCTACTGTCCAAGCTAGGCTAGGACTAGTCAGCAAAATCATGACAACTGAGAAAATCATCATCATGGGAGTTACAACACCCATTCGTAGTGACATCTCAGCAAACTGCATTAAGACGTAGGCATCACTAGTCATACGCGTTACTAAAGACGACACACCAATTTTTTCATATTCACTATGAGAATAACTCTGCAATTTCGCATACATATCCGTACGCAATTCCTTAATCATCGTCGTAGTGAGTTTTCCAGCCGCATAAGCTAAAATCACACGACCAATAATACCAAGTACAATAATCACAAACATGACGATTGCCCAATAAGTCAAACGATCAGGATCATTTTTAGTAATCCCCTCATCAATCATACGAGCAAGAATGGTTGGCATTCCTAAGTTTACCACAACAAAGAGAAATCCACCTAATAAATCAAGAGCAAGCCATTTGTGCTTTGATTTTAAATAAGACCAAATTAACTGCATTCTTATATTACCTGTCAAACATTGAACCGATAAGTGCAAAATCATAAACTGATTTAAACTACTAAGTCCCCTATCAGTTACTCACTTACACTTCCAAAGTTCATGTTTTATTCCTTTCCTTAAATTAATCCCCTAAAAAATCGTTTATTGCTAATACCAATCTAAAATCAAAAAATTACTTTTTTATTTCTTTTTAATAAAATGTGGACGATCCACATTAGTATAAGTGCTAATAATCAATCACTAAATAAAATCTAAATGTCTATATGAGAAAATCTAAAATTCTAATTTTGATTTTCTAATAAGTACCCGTTGTGCTAGTTATTTTCTTTTTAGCACTTATCCTTATGTGGTGCGGGGCGCTTCAAAGGTCTAAGAGACCTTTGAAGGTGGGAAATGAAGCTGGCGAAGTCAGCATCAAAACCTCCTACGGAGTTCCATTCCTTTTTGGCAAGCCTAAGTCTCCTTCGCTCTCTGGTTTCTAAGCTTAGGCTATTTCTAACGTAAAATGTGCCAGTTTGGGTAATGACTAGCCTCAAGATTCGGAGCGAGAATCTTGAGTATCAAAGGCGAAGCGTTACTCTCTGTCAAGTCTGAGAGGGTTACCCAAGCAATACCTACCGAATCATTAACATCTCCACCATCAATGGTTTCAGTAATTGCAATAGCAGAGCTATTATCAAGTTCTACATCATAAACCGCAAAAATATGGTGGGTCACATTTTCTTCTCCCTCAGGCTGTACAAAGGTGTCAAAAATCCGATTATTCACAACAGATAACACCTGAAAACCAGTCTCTTCTAACATCTCACGTTTTAGAGTATCCAGTAAACTCTCTCCACTATCTTGGCTTCCTCCTGGTAAATCATATCGCCCCGTATAGGGACCTCGATTTTTACGCACACAAAGTAACTTTCCCTCACGAATACAAATGCCATAAACACCAAAATGTTTTAAATGTACCATTTATTTTTCTCCTACAAACTTTTTAACATCCAAATATCCATTGCCGTGTGTCCTGCTTCATTTGGGAGAGGCTTTTCTAAGCGTTCAAATCCAAAATGTTCATAGACTGCAACAGCTGATGATAATTCATTGGCGGTTTCGAGATATAGTTTCTGGTAGCCTTCTTTTTTCGCTTCTGCAAAGATTATTTTGAGAAGTTGACTAGAGATGCCCTTTCCTCTTTGATTTGAAGAAACGTATAATTTTTGAAGCTCTGCGATGTTCTCAGAAATCGGAGCAAAACCTCCTGAACCAACGATTTCTCCAGATTCTTCTGCCACAAAATAAGCTGCACGGTCAAGATGAGCATAGTAGGCGCTAAGATTATCCAGCTGTGGATCACAATAAGCCGTTCCAGGTTTATCAAGACCAAATTCTTCAAGAGAGGTACGGATAAGAGTTGCTACCTCGGCATTATCCTTCAATTCAATAGACCGTAATAGCATAATCTATCCCTCCAAGTCGCTTAAATACTCATACCGCTCATATTTTTCAAGCAGTTGATCATTCTTCTCATCTAGTTCCTTTTGCAAATCACTAAGCCTTGTAAAATCACTGCCACAGGTCTGCATCTCCTCTGATATCTCAGCGATACGATTTTCTAAATGCTCAATCTCTGTTTCAATGCCAGCCCACTCCTGCTTCTCAAAGTAAGACATCCTCTTCTTCTCAGCTTTTGGTTTCTCTTCTTTTACCGCTTCTTTCTTTTGAGAAATGGCAGAGCTATCATGTTCAAAAGCCTTCTCGTCAAGATAATCTGTGTAATTTCCAAAAAATTCTCTAATAGAACCATCTTCAAAGGCCAAAATCTTATTGGCCACCTTATCTAAGAAATAACGGTCATGGCTAACGGTGATAACAGGACCTGTAAAACCAGCCAAAAAACCTTCTAAAACTGTTAAGGTAGCAATGTCAAGGTCATTTGTCGGCTCATCCAAAAGAAGAACATTTGGTTTTTCAATCAAGATTTTCAGCAAATAAAGACGTTTTTTCTCACCACCAGACAGCTTAGCAATCTGTGTCCCATGCGTTGATCGTGGGAACAAAAACTGCTCTAACAATTCCGAAACGCTAGTTGTACCAACCGTAGTCTTAACTTCATCTGCAACTTCTTGCAGATAAGAAATAACACGTTTACTCTCATCCATATCCTTGAGATTCTGAGAAAAATAGCCAACGCGAATCGTTTCACCGATGTCTAATTTTCCAGAGGTTGGCTGCAAATCACCGTTAATCAAATTAAGAAGCGTCGATTTCCCAACCCCATTATCACCAACAATCCCAATACGGTCACGGTTTTGGATGATGAGGTTAAAGTCAGTTAAAATCGGTTTATTCGGATATGAGAAACTCACATTTTCAAAGTTAACCACTTTTTTCCCAATACGACTCGTTTCAAAAGTAATTTCCAAATCTTCAGCAGTCGTTCCTTGATGCACTTCTTTTTTCAAATCATGAAAACGATTGATGCGAGCCTGTTGTTTAGTCGCACGCGCCTGTGGCTGACGTCTCATCCACTCTAATTCTTGTTTATAGAGTTGCTTTTTCTTGTGAATAGAAGCCGCATCTCGTTCATCTTGCTCTGCCCTCAGACGGACATAGTCTTGGTAATTGCCCTGATATTCCGTCAAATGACTATCAGCCAATTCAAAGATTCGCGTCGCCACATTATCCAAGAAATAACGGTCATGGGTGATAAAGAGAACAGTCTTCTTACTATTTTTCAAAAAATTAGTCAACCAAGCAATGGTGTCAATATCTAGATGGTTAGTCGGTTCATCCAATAATAACAAATCCGCATTACCTAGAAGCACCTGCGCTAATTGCACACGGCGTCGCAATCCACCAGAAAGATCCCCTACTTTAGCGGTCAAATCGGTGAGCCCTAATTTTGACAGAACAGTCTTAACTTCACTTTCAATCGTCCAAGCATCTAGGCTATCCATTTCTGCCATAACCTTTTCTATACGCGCTTGATTTTCCTCCGAATAAGCCAACATCAACTGTTCATATTCACGAATCAGCGCCATTTCACGCAGATCCGATGATAAAACCGTCTCTAGAACCGTTTTGCTATCATCAAAGTCAGGTTCTTGGGTCAAATAAGAAATTTTATAATCATTTGCCTTGATAAAAGGTGACACATCACCATCATAGCCAATACGGTCTGAAATCACATCTAACAAAGTAGTCTTTCCAGTTCCATTGACGCCAATAATCCCAACACGATCTAAGTCATGAAGGATGAAAGAAATCTCTTTAAAAACGGTTTTATCACCGACGGATTTCGTTAATTTTTCTACAATAAAATCAGACATATTGCCATTCCTATCTTTTTAATGTCATTTTATTACGCTCTATCAAAAACTCAGATAGAACCAAGCTCAACAAGCATTCTAATACCGTTAGATGTTAATTGCGACGAGTATTAGCCGGGATGACTTCTTCTCCTCGTTGATAAAAGGAGCTCACGCCCCTTTTGTTAATCCTTTAATAAATGAAAAAATATCATCTTTTTCATTAGCTAAATCTCCACAAACAATTGCTTTTTCCACAGCGTTCAAGAATCGCCCCATTTCTGGACCAGGCTTTAACCCTAATTCTTTAATAAGTATTCCACCATTGACGACGATTTCATGTTTATCATGGATGACCAATTCCTTATCCAAGTGCTCAATCAATTCAAAATCAACAGGCATTCCTTGTGCCTGACGAAGTTCCTCAGTAAGTAAAATAGCTTCTCTCCCAAAAGTATAGATTTCTTCCTTAGTCAATTCCTTTTCAAGACGATAGTTAAAAATAGTCACAATTCTCTCGACATCTTTTTGGAAATTGACAGAAGTTTTCCATGTTTTTAAAAAAGCTTTGGGGTCCTTAATTTTTAAGGCCAATAGCAGAGCTGCCCAGGCCTGTTCTGAATTAGTAAATCGAAAGTCTTCAGCAATAGAGTCTAAAAAGCTCTGCCATTTTTCAATAGTACCTACTAAATCAGGAAGGTAGTTATAAGCCTCTGTAGCTTGTAGAGCTTTAATTCCTTTCCTCCAAAAGGGAGCCATCAATAGCTTATCAAACTCAATAAAGGAACGTTCCACTGAAATTTTTTCTAACAAGGGAGCATGATCCTTCATTGCTTCAAATGTCACTTCTTCAATATCAAAATCAAGAGTCGCTGCAAAACGTAACCCTCGCATAATCCGCAAGGCATCCTCATTAAAACGCTCTTCCGCCTGACCAACAGCTCTTAACAACTTGTTATCAAGGTCTGTTAAACCATCAAAAAGGTCAATGACTTCACCTGTTTCATCCAAAGCAAACGCATTGACTGTAAAATCACGACGTTTTAGGTCTTCCTCTAAAGAGCGAACAAAAGAAACACTTGAAGGACGGCGGTAATCAACATAGACATCTTCAGTACGAAAAGTTGTTATTTCATACTCACCACCATTTTCAAGTACTAAAACGGTTCCATGTTCAATTCCAATATCAACTGTACGCTCAAAAATCCGCTTCGTTTCTTCAGGATACGATGAGGTAGCTATATCAACATCATGAATGTCACGACCTAATAAGACATCACGTACACTCCCACCCACAAAATAGGCTTCAAATCCTGCTTCTTTAATTTTAGTTAATAAGGGTAAAGCCTTCTGAAAGTCAGAAGGCATTGTTTCTAATTTCATGACAATAAGTTTTCCAATCCGTAAACCAATTCTTTGCGCTTAACAACTTCTTTAATCCCTAGATTAACACCACTCATGAAAGAACTACGGTCATAAGAATCATGGCGAAGCGTCAATCCTTCACCTTGTGCTCCAAAAATAACTTCTTGGTGAGCAACAAGTCCTGGCAATCTCACACTGTGAATGCGGAAACCATTAAACTCAGCTCCTCTAGCACCTGTAATTAACTCTTCTTCATCTTCTGCCCCTTGCTTCTTAAAAGCACGAGCCTCACGAATAAGTTCAGCCGTTTTTATAGCTGTTCCAGAAGGTGCATCTTTTTTCTTATCATGATGAAGTTCAATGATTTCAAGGTCTGGAAAATATTTGCTGGCCTTAGTCGCAAATTCCATGAGAAGAATAGCTCCTATCGCAAAATTAGGCGCAATTAACCCACCTAGCTGTTTTTCAGAAGATAAGGCTTTGAGCTCTGCAATTTGCTCCTCAGTAAAACCAGTAGTCCCAACCACAGGAGCAAAACCATTTTCAAGGGCAAAACGAGTGTTCCCATAAGCTACCTTTGGCATGGTAAAATCAACCCAAACGTCTGCTTCAAAGCCAACTAAAGCTTCTTTCACAGTGAAAACAGGAACCCCATCAATTTCTTTCTCTGTCGCAAAAGGATCAAGAAGGCCTGCTAGTTCAAGCTGGTCATCACTTTTCACCATATCAACAGCTGTTGACCCCATTTTACCCTTAAAACCAGCAATAACAACCTTAATTGTCATAAGAAACTCCTTGTCGTAAAAATTTGTTTACTCTTCTATTACTTTAGTCAAAGCGCAAAGTAACACCTAGAGCAATCGCTCCCTCTCCCAAATGCGTTCCAATCACAGAACCAAATGTGGCAACAGAAAGATTGGTTAATCCATCCAACGTTAGTTGTTCATACAACGCTTCTGCCTTTTCAGCAGCATTACCATGAATAATGATAACGTCGTAATTTCCATCTTCTGATAGTTTCGATAGGATATCAATCAAACGCTTAACTGCCTTCTTTTCTGTCCTAACCTTTTCGTAAACAACGATTTTCCCTGTTTCATCAAAATAGAGAATAGGTTTAATAGACAGAAGGTTACCGAGAATCGCTGAGCTGTTTGATAAACGCCCGCCCTTGACCAAATGATTCAAATCATCCACCATGATATAAGCAGACGTCTTCTCGATTTGTTGGTGCAAACGGTCCATAATGGTTTCAAAACTCAATCCAGCTTCCGCCCAATTAAGCGCGTTCATCACCATCATTCCCAGTGGTGCAGAAGTAATCTGGGTATCTGGAAAAGCAATTGTCAAACCTGAGTGTTCTTCCATAAGGTACTGAATATTAGCCCAAAAACCAGAAATTCCACTAGATAGAAACAATCCTATAACGTGTGTGTAATTTTCACCAGCAAGTTTAAATAATAATTCGTCTAATTGAGCAACTGAAGGTTGACTGGTCATTGGTAAACTGTCAGCAACCGCCATTTTTTCATAGAACTCTGAAGCAGTTAGGTTGACACCTTCTACAAATGATTCCCCGTCAATAGTGACAGGAATATCTAAAACAAAAAGATTATCAGGTCTTTTAAACGCATCAGAAAAAAAGACTGACGAATCTGTAATTACAGCTAATTTCATTTTAAAACTCCAAATTGATACCCGGTCTATCCAATGCGATTTCTGTGACTTCATAAGTCAAACGTTTAAGCATATCCAATAGTGGGGCTGCTAAATATTGTACCTCTTCTTGAGAAAGTTCACTCGGCTCTTGTACAATACGGTTTTGAATATGATTCCCTTGTGAAATGATACCTGAAATAACAAATTCTTCTTTAACAATCATATAGTGTAAACGAGCAATTAAAACTGTTTCGTTAATTTCTGTGTCACGTTTTACCAATTGAAAATTGACTTCAGCTTTTGTTTTTGGAGTACCATTTTCTTTTTCCCACTCCAAATTGCGGGCATCGTAGTGAAATTGATTGACAAATTCTTTTTCGCGAATGATTTCCATTGTTGACTCCTTGACATTATTACTTCTATTATATCATGAATACTTTGAAAATTAAAGCTTAGAATTTTTTCTGGGGGTGTTTATCTACAATTTCTGGATGTGCTTCAAGTAATGCTTTGCCTTTTTCAGTCAAAGCATAGCCTCTTACTTCAAATAAGCTAGATAATTCATCTTCTGTGTATTGCTCTGCCATTTTTTCATCTAAATCGCTACGCTTAAATTTAGAGAGTCCCGCTACTCCTTTAGCTTTTAAAAACTCTTTGAGATCACCGGCAGGTAAATGGCCTAGAGATTCAAAAGCAGTCTCAATGCGGACATACCCGGCCTCGGTAAGCATATCCAATTCCTTATCAGCATCAATCCCATAGGTCGTGTAGAAATATTTATGGCGAAATGAAGTCGTTAAAAATGTTCCAAAGGAAATTCTCCATAAGAGAATGATATGCCCTGGTAAGAATCCTTCGACAGTTCTCTCCATTTGGCGCTTAGCAATCGGCTTTTTAGACAATTCTTCTTCGTATTGAGGTGCTATATAAGGCATCTCAGCGTGCTCTTTATAAATGTCTTTAAATAATTTTTCCATAAGGAAAATTATAACAAAAAGTTGACAAGTTTTCTCTTGAGAGAGATTAAAAACTTTTTACTCTAATTATTCAGATTGGATCCATTGAGCCGCTCAAAGATACTTAGTAAAAACTCGATTGACCTCTAAGTATTCTCTTGACTTAGTCCTGCTCTAAGATGTTAAAATGATAGCGTATTCAAGAAAGGAGAAATTCTCATGAAAACTCTTAATGTCAAAGAGGGACCTCAAAATGTTTCTAATATTGTCCTAGGCTGTATGCGCATGCCTGCTTTATCTGTCGAAGATGCTGCAAAAATGATTACAACTGCTGTGGAAAACGGTGTCAACTTTTTCGACCATGCCACTTGCTACGGTGATGATGGGGAAGCAGAGCGTCGTTTTGGCGATGCCTTCCAACTAACTGGTATCAAACGCGAAGATATTATTTTGCAATCTAAGGTTGGTTTACAGTTTGACCGTAATGAATTTGACTGGACTAAGGAAAATATTTTATCAAACGTTGACCGCATTTTAGAACGCTTGCAAACAGATTACCTAGATGCCCTTCTCTTGCACCGTCCGGACTTGATTTTTGAGCCAGAACAAGTCGCTGAAGCTTTTGATGAGCTTTATACTTCTGGAAAAGTTCGTCATTTCGGTGTCAGCAATGTCCCAACGCTTCAAATGGAACTTTTGAAAAAACATGTGAAACAACCACTTGTTTTCAACCAATTGCAACTATCCATTGAGCAGTCTCAGCTCATTGACCAAGCACTTTATGTCAACAATAAAACAACAGACATGTCTATTGACAGAGACAATGGCACACTAGATTACTGCCGTCTAAATGACATCACCATTCAAGCTTGGTCTCCACTACAAATTGGTATGTTCGGTGGTACCTTTATTGATAACCCTGACTTCCCAGTGCTCAATGATAAATTACAAGAACTCGGTGATAAATACGGTGTTACGAAAGCCGCAATTGCTCTTGCTTGGATTTTACGCCACCCTGCTAAAATGCAAGTTATCGTAGGAACAATGAATCCGCAGCATTTAATTGAAGCCTGCGCAGCCAGTGATATCGAACTTACTCACAACGAATGGTACCAACTTTACCTTGCTTCTGGAAAATTCTTGCCATAATATACTTAAACGCCTGACTGACGGTCAAGCGTTTTTTTGATAGAATGAGTCGTGGTATCATCTAAAATCCAACATCCTATTTATTATCCTATTTATTCTTAATAATCCGTTCAAATCGCTTCTGGTACTGTTCATCGTAATCATTTTTATCAGCGTGTTTATCTGAAGCAGTTTTTGGGATTCCAAGATTCACAAGACGCTCATCAAATTCTTCCAGCTCCTGATAAGTATCAACAAATCTATTAACGTCATCATTTACATTTGGCTGAGACAAAACCACCCTCTTTCCGTCCAACCAAATGGCATAGTAAAAATTACCATAACGATTATTAGTAGATAATTGCCAATGCGAATCACCGTACCAAACTCCAATCTTTTTGACATCATCGTAACGATAGTGCTTTCCAGATAAGTTTAGAGGGGAATAGAGGATAATGTCCTGCTCCGTAACAACTGTCGTATTCGCCAAGAAAAGAAAGATGGACAAAAGACACGAAATAGCGGTTCCCCAAAGCAAATAACGGTTGTCAAATAGGTCATAAACTTTGAATAATTGAAGTAGCCAATAGATAATGCTGGTTACTATTACCCCAATCATGACAAGTCCCCAAAAACGATTGGACTCATAAAAGAGCCATTTGTCTGGAAGAAATTGTGTTAGCAGTATGGAAGCACCAGCAAATACAGCAAGTGTCATAATCAGACCAAGTAGACCTAAAGGAATCACTAGCCATTCTTTTCTATTCTTACGTTTGACAACTACTTTCTTCGTCCGACGATTTTTAAAATAGCTCTGCCATATCCATGCAATCCAAACAGTTGTAAACAAGGAGAACGCTGCTACCCAAGCTAGATGCTCCATATTTTTCGTTGCGATACGGTGAAACAGGGTTAAAATAGGTCCTAGACTCACTAGTGTCCACAAGATGCTCTCCCACAATGAGTTGACACTGCTGTCAACTAGAACTTCTCTTAATTCTTCAAATTCATCTGCTTCTTTGAAATCAATAATCTTATTGAAATCATCAATTTTATCAGAATCTCCATAAGCTTTTGAGAACTTTTGGCAGAGTTGACGTCGCTCTACTAAGTTTTCCTCCTCGGCATAGAGGTCCTGAATACGATTTTCCAAAGCGACTTGAACTTGTGATTCCTCTTGTATGAGAAGCTCTACGATATTACTTACTGAAAAACCAAAATAGCGAAAGATTTTAATTTTTTTCAAGGTTTTAACATTATCTTCAGAGTAATCACGATAGGTATTATTCGCATTTCTTGAAACTTCTAGCAGGCCCTTCTCTTCATAGAAACGAATAGTTTTACTTGACAATCCTGTCAACTTTTCTACTTCTTTAATTTGCATAAGAACTCCTTTCTATCTCAGTTATACACTATCCACTTAGGGAAGAGTCAAGAATTTTTTAGGATTTTTTAAAACCAAGCTCAATTGAACTTGGTTTTCATATTTTAAATAGATAAGGTTAAAACTCACTCCAATTTCTTAGCCCCTATTAACCAAGAAATGTTCCCCAAAAAGTTGCTAACACTATGGTTGGTAGCATGTTCGCTACCTTTATTTTCATCTCAAATAATAAATTAACACCGACACAAAAAATGAGCATATTTCCAACTAAGCTAAGATAATCTAAGGCTGTTTGCTCCAGCATACCACCTGTCAAAAAAGCCAGTAAAGTAACACTTCCTTGAAAGATAGCAACAGGCAGCGCTGAAAATATTGCTCCCTTTCCCAAAGAGACCGTCATTATGGCAATTATAATCATGTCTAGCATACCTTTAGCTATCAAGGTTGAACTGTCTGCCGAAATTCCATCTTGAATACTACCAACGATAGCCATAGCTCCTATGCAAACCGTACAAGTAGCCATTACAAAGGCATCAACAAATCCCCCATCAGCATCATTACCTGTCTTATATTTTAAATAATCACCGAAGCGATCGATATAACTATCTAACGATAGAAGCTCACCAATAATGGTTCCTAAAGCTAGAGTCACAATCATCATCGTAGATTGACCAGCAACTAATTGCTCCTGTTCTACCGTCACCATCTTAGTTAAAACTCCAGCTATTGATAGGAAAATAACCGCTACTCCCATAGCCTGCATTAAACTTTTTTGTAAAGATTCCTTCAGATGAGCCTTGAAAAACAAACCAAGAAAGCCACCAAAAATAATTAGCAGAACATTGCTTATCGTTCCAAATCCAATCATATCTCTCCTTTTTATAGCAAAGAACAGAACCAATAAGTCCTGCTCTTCCTATTTTCTTACAATTTCTCTGATACAGCATTCAAGAGATTTTGAATACCAGAAGCATCAGAACCACCTGCCATAGCCATGTCTGGTTTACCACCACCACGACCAGCTACAAGCGGAGCAAGTCCCTTAATCACATTACCAGCATGCACATCTTTAGACTTGCTTGCCACAAGGACATTGACTTTCTCACCGATACTTGCCACAAGAACAAGGACATCTGAGTAATCTTTTTGCTTCCAGTTGTCCGTGAAGGTACGAAGGGCACCTGCGTCAGCCACCTCAACTTGTGTCGCAATGTAGCGGACACCGTTAGCTTCTTTAACATCTTTGAAGACATCACCAGCCTGTGCTGCAGCTGCTTTTTCTTTCAACTCAGCGTTTTCTTTTTGCAAATGGCGGAGCTCCTCAGCAAGAGCCGTTACCTTAGTTGGTACTTGATCCATTTGTGGCACTTTAAGGGTTTGTGCCACTGATTTGAGAGCATCTTCACGGTCACGGAAAGCTTCAAAGGCTTGTTTACCTGTTACCGCAAGGATACGACGAGTACCTGAACCGATACCTTCTTCTTTGACAATCTTAAAGAGGCCGATTTCAGACGTGTTGCGAAGATGGGTACCACCACAAAGCTCGATAGAGTAATCCCCGATTTGAACCACACGAACCACTTTACCGTATTTCTCACCAAAGAGCGCCATCGCTCCCATTTCTTTGGCTGTCTCAACATCTGTCTCAGTCGTTACAACTGGTAGAGCTTCCCAGATTTTTTCATTAACCTGTGTTTCAATAGCACGTAATTCTTCAGCTGTCACCGCTTCAAAGTGCGTGAAGTCAAAACGAAGGAAGCTTTCTTCATTCAATGAACCAGCCTGAGTCGCGTGTTCACCGATGATATGATGAAGCGCAGCATGAAGCAAGTGAGTCGCTGTGTGGTTTTTCTCAACACTGTTACGACGAGCAATGTCAATAGAAAGCGTGTAGCTTGTACCAACAGAAAGGCTTGCCAAAACTTCTACCGTGTGTAATGGCTGACCATTTGGCGCTTTTTGCACATCTACGACACGCGCAACAGTATCACCTTGATCATTTTTCACCACACCGTGGTCAGCAACTTGACCACCCATTTCAGCGTAGAATGGTGTTTGGTCAAAGACAAGGAGGGCTTGACCTTCAGATACAGCTTCAGTACGCTCGTTATCTGCAATGATAACAGACAAGCCTGCCTCTAGTTCTGTTGATTCATAAACAAATGTTGAAGGCTCAGTGATACTTGCGAGGGTTTCATTTTGCATACCCATTGAGCCACCTTTAACCACGGCCGCACGTGCACGGTCTTGTTGCTCTTTCATGGCTGCTTTGAACCCGTCATGGTCAATTTTGTAGCCAGCATCTTCTGCCAACTCTTCTGTCAATTCAACTGGGAATCCGTAAGTATCGTAAAGTTTAAAGATATCTTTTCCTTCAAGCGTATCTTTGCCAGCTGCTTTCAAATCAGTCAATAACTCTTCAAGGTGACCTGAACCAGCATCAATCGTGCGGGCAAAAGTCTCTTCTTCACGTTTAACGATTTTCTCAATAAATTCACGTTTTTCAAGCACTTCTGGGTAGTAGCTTTCCATGATCTGACCAACGATTTGAACCAATTTGTAAAGGAAAGTCTCAGTAATCCCCAAGCGACGACCGTGCATAACGGCACGACGAAGGAGACGACGAAGGACATAACCACGGCCTTCATTTCCTGGAAGAGCGCCATCACCAATGGCAAAGCTAAGCGCACGAATGTGGTCAGCAATCACTTTAAAGCTCATGTTATCGCCATCTTGGTCGTACGTTTGACCAGACAATTTTTCCACTTCACGAATAATCGGCATAAAGAGGTCTGTTTCAAAGTTTGTCTTAGCCCCTTGGAAAATCGCAGCCAGACGCTCTAGACCTGCGCCCGTATCAATGTTTTTGTTAGGCAATTCTTTGTATTCTGAGCGTGGTACTTCTGGATCTGCATTAAATTGAGATAGCACAATATTCCAGATTTCGATGTAACGATCGTTTTCAATATCTTCTTCCAACAAGCGAATACCAATGTTTTTTGGGTCAAAAGCTTCACCACGGTCAAAGAAAATCTCCGTATCTGGACCTGAAGGACCAGCACCGATTTCCCAGAAGTTATCTTCGAGCGGAATCAAGTGACTTGGCTCAACTCCCAAAGCGATCCAACGATTGTATGAATCCTTATCATATGGATAGTAAGTCATGTAGAGCTTGTCTTTTGGAAAAGCAAACCACTCCTCACTCGTCAACAGTTCAAAGCCCCATTCAATCGCTTCGTCACGAAAATAATCCCCGATAGAGAAGTTTCCAAGCATTTCAAACATGGTGTGGTGACGTGCTGTCTTACCAACATTTTCAATATCGTTGGTACGGATTGATTTTTGCGCATTGGTAATCCGTGGATTCTCAGGAATCACAGACCCATCAAAATATTTTTTTAGTGTCGCAACCCCGGAGTTAATCCAAAGAAGCGTTGGGTCGTTAACTGGGACAAGATTAGCCGAAGGCTCAACAGAGTGACCCTTTGACTTCCAGAAATCCAACCACATTTGACGAATCTGAGCAGAAGATAATTGTTTCATAATTAAGATACCAAGAGCGTTAAGAAAGCGAGAGAAAAATAGGAGACCAACGCCGTGTGCTTGCACACAAGGCGGTCTATCTTTTTTCCGACGCTTTTAGCTCGGGTTCAGTTAATTTCCCTAACTGAACTTTCCTTTCATAATTTTTTTATTTTGAAGAAATAGAAAACCAGACGAAGATGCTGACGTCTAGGAAGTGTTTGTCTTTTTGACACCGTCCGTAGCCTGAGTTCAATCTCTAAAAGTGTTTGAAATTGAAATCAATCGAATGTAGTAAAATGGTGCCACTAAAATAGTGGACAAGCTTCATTCAAGATTAGCAATAACCTAGTTCCGCCGATTTTCCATTTCCTTAACGTAATCAATGGCAATCACTAGTGAAATGACAAGGTCAGCATAGTCATCATCGTAAACCTCAATCTGGTAGGTCGATGTCATGCGGAACCATTCTTGAGAGATACGAGCAATGGATTGACCATTTTGAACCAATTCAAAATCCATATCCCAAAGATTACCTTGAACAGTCATTTCCAAGTTATCAATCTGATACCTTGGTTTGAAGAAGGTAAATTCCTTTCGTAGCGTGAAAAACTGACCACTTGTCAACTGAATATCAAAGCGTGGTAGCCATGTAAAAACTTGCTTTTCAATGTGACTAATCACTCGTCCTTGCATATCTGTAATCGTAAAGTTTTTTGGGATTTGGAGAAAACTTCCTTCAACCTGATAGGCAGGTATTCCCAAGTCATCTGAGATGGTGAACTTTCCTCCTAGTGACCACATTTTTTGTTTGATTTCAAAATGTTTCATAATGACCTCCAAAAGAAAACAACAAAGTCAGCAAACGGAGGGCGATTTTACCGCGGTACCACCTCCATTCAATGACCTTGTCATCCTCATTTGTATTCGGTTATGGGACTTAGTAGCAAGATAAGATCATTTTAGTGACTCACAGCAACCGCCACCTTTCTGAAAAAATATTACCTTATCCATTCTAAATCTTATTTTTGAGTAGTAGCTTCTGATGTTTCTTGCTCGCTAGATGTTGTGGTTTCAGAAACAGTTGTGGTTTCATTTGTCGCCGCATATTGTGACAAAACAGAAGAGAAGTTATTATCTTTGATTTTGACATTTGATTTTTCAAGTGCGGCTGCAATAATTTTATTTTGGAAAGTAACATCAGTTTTCTTTTCAGCCAAATAAGTCTCTTTCAAGCGATCTTTATATGTTTTCCAATCAGCATCTTTCTCAGTTTTAGCCGTTACTTTAACAATATAATAACTTGTCTTAAGAGTATTAGCATTTTCCACTGAAATTACTTCAGAGATTGCACCTTTTTCAAGAGTACCAGCAGCCTTAATAACTTCAGCTGGAATTTCTGTACTTACTGAATCAAACTTGTGTTCAATCGTTTTATCCAATGATTTTTCAGAAGCAATTTTGGCAAAGTCGGCTCCCTCAGCTCTAACTTCTGCTAAAACACCGTTAGCTTCATCTTGATTGTTCAATTGAATTAATTCTGCTGTCACCTCTGGTACATAGTCATTGTAGAGCTTTTGATATAACTCTTCTGTTAACTCTTTTTTAGCAGCTTGCTCTATCGCATAGTTCAATAACATTTGTACGCGAATTTGTTGTTTGTAAGTTTCTTCAGTCATCCCATTCATCAATAGGATTTGTTGGTATGATGAGCCATAAGCCTCAACTTCTTTGTTATAAGCCTCATCACTTTCTTTTTTAGTTACTTTATTACCATACTGTTCTTCCAAAACTTTATCCAAAATGAGAGTCACCATTGACCGTTGAGCTTCTTGGGTTGATTTGATTTGGTTAAAAAAGTCTGTAACAGTAATGTAGTCACCCTTCATTGTCACAAGCTTATCATCCGTGCTTGATTTACCAGCACACGCTGCCAAAGCAGTGATTGACATTAAGGTCACAAGACCTGTAGCGAATTTTTTCTTCATGTTTATAAAATACCATGAGCGTCAAACAGTTCAAATGCTATTTGACATCGGAAAATCAGAATCTTGCTCTGCTTTTTTCCAAAACACTCATTCTTTCTCTATAATTTCATTAACTTTTTTATTATATCATATTTTCTAAAAAATAACTTAATCAAGTCCAATATGCTCTGCATTTTTGCGTAACATCAATAGACCATCACTAAGTGGAATGAGACTAGCTGTTAAATCTGGGTGGTTCAATGTCTGTTCAAATAGACGATGTAAACCACGGTAAATGGTCCTTTGCCCACGACGGACTTCTTGAATCGGCTTTGCAATATCGCCCCCTTGGAAAATATCATCAAAAATGATGACGCCACCAACTTTCAGGCGCTTGAGAACTTCAGGCAGAAAGACAACGTATTTAGACTTTGCTGAATCCATGAATACAAAATCAAAGTCGCCATCAAGCATTGCGAGCATGTCAACTGCATCTCCTTCAACTAAGGTAATTTGCTGACGCGTGTCATATTTTGCAAAATTTTCCTTTGCAAAGGCAATCATTTCTTCGTTGCGATCAATCGTGGTGATTTTAGCATCTGGGGCATATTCTGCCATCAAAAGAGCGGAAAAACCGATTGCTGTCCCAATTTCAAGGATATTTTTCGGTTGCAAGGTTTGCATAAGCAAACGAAAATAAGCAACAACTTCATGCTGAATAATCGGGATGTTTTCTTGACGAGCAAAGGCTTCTAGCTCAGCTAAATGACCTTCATTTTGTTTTTGCTTTGTCCGCATGTAATGGACAACATCCTCTTTTACAACTGGACGTCGCATATTGTGATTTGCATTTTTACTATAAGATTTAACCATGTGGTCTATTTTATCATAAAAAGGGCTAGTAAGTCACTGAGTTGATTGATTTTTTGGTTCAAAGCTGACGCTGGTTCTCGTAAATTGATAGACTTGATACCAGCATTTATAGCAACTTCAGCATCTAAACGACGATCCCCAATGTAGTAGGTGTTGGCTTTATCTAACTGATATTTTTCCATCAAGTAGGTTACAGCTTCTGGATCTGGTTTACGCTTGAATCCATTGGCAGATGTGATAACCTCTGTAAAATAGGCATCTATTCCCAAATTTTTGAGCACTGCTCCTGTGGAGGCGCCTTTATGGGTATAGATAAAATGTTGAATCTCCATCTCAGCAGTCTGTTCTAGCACCGCTTTGGCCCCAGGCATGAGTGAAATCATATGGTCACGAGCTTCTTGCTCTTTATTAAAAAAGCTGAGCAATTCGTCAAAGGAAATATTATGCTCTTGAGACAAGTCTCTTAAGAGCTGACCGATTGACGTTTCAATGACATAGGACATCACAAAATCACGATTAAACGGAAAATCGTAAACCTGGTACAACAGGGTTAAAACGTCTTCAATAGCTTCATACGATTCTACCAAAGTCCCATCAAAATCCCAAATAAAGGTCGTTTTTCCCATCCTATCTTATTCTCCTGTCTTCACCCAATACTTAGCATAACGATGACCATTATCCTCAACAAAACCATCCAGCCTCGCTTCAAAATGTTCAATCGTTTTTCTACTAGGGATATTGTCCTCACGCGCCGTAATGAGCACCTCTGTGATACCACGTCTGGCATATTCTTTTAGGGCGAAAGTTACTAGTTCTGCCATGATACCACGGCCACGAAAATCCGTCCTTGTCACGTAGCCAATATGACCACCAACGCGAGCTAAGTCACCTTTCAATTCCCAACGGCAACCAATACGTGCCACAATCTCGCCATTCAAAAAGTAATAAAAATTCGTTGACGTTGCCCAGTCTGGATTACCAGTATCTACTTCATTTTGACGGCATTTTGCAAGAAAGGCTGAAAAATTTTCCACTTTTTTCGTTTCAACAAAATCATTCCCTGCTGCTTTTTCTGCTAATAAAATTTCTTGAAATTGACGAAAACTTTTCTCGTCAGTTTCTTCTAATCTTCTTATTTCAATCATAGCTCTACCTCATATCTAACTGATTTTAGCTGTCTCCCTTGAAAATCAATATCAAAAGTCCCTAATAGTCTTCCACCAGCTTTTTCAGCTATTTTACGACTAGCCACATTTTTCTCATCCATGGCAATATAAATACTAGAAATTCCTTTTTCACGATAGCGTTCAAGTCCATATTGAACTAGCTCAAAAGCCACACCTTGTTTCCTAAAAGCTGGGGCTACCATATAACCTAAATGCCCTAATTTTTGACAATCAGGATGCTCAATTTCCCAAAAACAAATCAGCATCCCAAGAATATCTCCCTTATCAAAGGCAAAATAACGAGTAAAAGTTGACCAAGATTGACCATCTTTTTTTATCTCAGAGCTGTCACTATCTGCAACATAGTTTTCAAAATTAACAGTCTCCCACCATTCCACAAAAGGATTGATTTGCTTATCCCTCAACATGGCTTCTTCAAATCTCTGAAATGCATTTTTATCCTCTAGGCTAATCTTCCTTACTTCCATGGGAGCACCTCCAGCTTTTCCCACATTATAACAAAAAAATCGCCAAATAGGCGATTTTCAATACAGGAACATTTTAATTTGACTCTAATTGAATGTCTTGTGACACTTCTATGAAATATTCAGGGAGTGAGCAACTATTCTTTAACCACTTTAACCTCTCCCTCTTCTAATAAAAATATCTCATTACACAAGTCTGTGATATTTTCTGAAATATGCGAAGTCAAGATAACTAAACCTTTCTTTTTATCTCTATAAGACAAAATAACTTTCTTAGTTAACAAAACACTCTTCTCATCCAAAGCATTCATCGGTTCGTCTAGAAGAAGAACATCTGGTTTGTGTATAAATGCCTGAATTAGCCCCATTTTCTGCTGTGTCCCCAATGAAAGATGATTATATTTTATATTTTCAAAGTCATACAGATTATAATAATCAATCCAGTAATCAATATCATCATTCGTAATATTAGGTGAAAGAAATTTTAACAACTCCAGATTCTCTTTTAATGTAAGGTAAGATAAAAATTCCACCTTTTCAATAACAATTCCAGCATTTTGAATGTATTTTAAATTTTTACCATAACTAATCCCATTTTGAAATACATCCCCTCTATCAAGGCGGATAATCCCCGCTAAGAGCTTGAGTAAAACAGTCTTTCCAGAACCATTATCACCTTTTAAGCCATAAATATTTTGAGGTTCAAAACGTAAGTTTACGTTATTTAAAATACTCTGTTTATAATAGCACTTATACCCTTTTTTTATTTCTAACATCACATACCATCCTTTTCTAGATATTTTTCTAAGATACCACTCCCCAGTATCACTATGAGAACAGCACCTCCTAAACAACTTATCAGAGCACTAGAGATTATCAACTTTTGAAAAATTAGTAAAACAAAAAATAGTAAAAAAGCTATCGTTGAATTTTTACTGATCAGAGCAATCAAAGTTATAAAAATCAAATAAATCATCATTAACCTTCCTAGGAGAATGAAAAATTCAGTATTTTTAAAATAGAAATATAAAGGAAGCAATCCCACCAGCCAAACTATTAAATCTTGTAGATAAAATAAAGCAACCAACAATATCCGTTTTTGAGTAAAACATATGTAAGATTGTGATTTGTAAAGGATAAGTGCTCGATAAGAGTTTAACAATTCCCAGACAAACATTAAAGATGACAGACAACCAACTAAAAATATAGAACTTGTGGTCAACATTTTCGAAATATCTAACTGACTTCTTCCAAACTCATCATAGGTAAGCAGAGAAAGTAATTCATTTTCAAAAAAAGTCCGAAAATCAATAATATGACTAAAATTCTCAGAGACTCTTTTTAACAACAGCCACGTTAATATGGAAAGAAGAGTCGCTCTTACCATTAAGACAATTATTTTTCGGAAGCAACTCTTAGTAAATTTAAATCTCATCTTCATATTTTTTTAAAATAGCATAGCCACACATATATAAGCAATAGGGTAAAAGCAGAGTTTGGATATCTAGATTCCCATAACTAGTTATCATAAAAGTCGTCATAGGAACTAAATAAAAAGGCATGAAATGATATAGAATTATGGATCCAAGCCAAATAAACATGAGGTAATCAATCGCAGATTTTATTGGATTTTGTAAAACATCTATTATTTTAAACAGAAATAAACTATTCACAAAAATAGCCACACAAACCAAAATGATTGAAAATATAAACAGAATTAAATCACTATTCAAGAAATAGCGTAAAACACTTGTTTCTGACAGCAAGTGCTCTTTACCAGATAATTGAAAAGTTCCTGCCTGCATGGTAATGATTACAACAATGCCAACAATTATTAGATACAGTAGAACTGGAAGACTTGCTAATTGCCAAGAAAGGTGCTTCCGAAATTTAAAATAACAATCGTTCTTGCCAATTGATAATTTTATAAATTTAGTTTTCAGAGTAACATAATTAAATCCCAGTAAAGAAATAATAATTGGCAGAAGAAAGGACTGATAAAATCCTACATTGAATAGTAAAACATTTATATCTAGATTAGAACGTAATAATTCATTTTTTATAGCTGTTCCGTCAAAATTAGCTAAATCAGGTGCATTGACGTCAAAAAATAAATAAGTAGTAATATAATCACGATAGACTAATAAGATAAAAACTAAACCTAGTAAGAAATATAAAAACTTATGTCTTACTAGGTTCAAAAAATTAATTTTCATAAAAGTACCGAACCTCTCAAGTATTAGTTTGGCGACCAACTTCCTGTTATAGCTGCTGCGCCATCCCACCAGTTCTGTCTTGCCATATCTGCAGCATAAACATATCCCGCTGTTGCCCAATTCCCATGTGTTGATCGAGTTCCACAGGTTGTCAATGATGTACCGCTACGATCTTCTCCATTCGAATTTACTAAACGATGCTTTACAGTCATTGGATAAAGATTAAGACTAGGATTTAAATTCATGATGTACTCAGCCCCTGCATTTTCTTTACTTATATAACCAGTCCTAACATAGGCAGTTGTAATTCTGAAATTGGAAAATTCTCCAATTCCATAGGCACTTGCTACATTTGTCCCTACCATTAACAACAATGCACCTGCACAAATATAAGTTTTCACATTTTTCATATTTAACACACCTTTCTTAAGATACTCTTAGTGATAACGGTAATAGTACTGTCATGAAAATTTTAATTAACATTTAGAATCTTAGCTCATGGGACTCACCTACTATTCTATTTTATTCCTTGCTACACTTACCACCACGGTGGAATGTCTCCCCAGGGATCTAAATCTTTCACTAAAACAATAGCTAATAGTAAAATACAAATTATAATCCACGACCGTATTTTATTTTTCATACCTTTCTCCTCCAATTTCTGGTATAATGATAGCACATCAAATATCTAAATTTTCAGAATGTGTAACATATTCACATTTTATAGGGAGAACTTATGCGTTGGGATTATGGTCAAGTTTATAAAATGATTCGAAAATCAAAAGGATTAACCCAAAACGATGTTTGTGGAGAGATTATTAGTCGCTCTACGCTAGCAAAAATAGAGAGTGGGAAAGTTATTCCTAACTTTGATAATATGGTCTTTCTTCTTGAACAGATTGATATGAGTCTATCTGAATTTAAATATATTTGTAATGAGTTCAAACCTGATCAACGAGAAAGAATTATCACGACAATTCAAAGCCAAAACTCCACCATAGAGGTACAAGATTTATTACCTTTACTCAAGGACTGCGAAAATTTTCTCAAAACACATCACGATGTTCCTATTCAAAATCTTTATCGTTCATTGCAGGTAATTACGGAAATTCGTATTAAGGGATTAAAGAGTAATGATTATTTACATGGGCTAGCTACATCAATTTGGAAACATTTAGAACCTATGGACTCTTGGTATGGAAATGATTTACGGTTACTGGCAATAATTCTTTTTTATTTTGATATGGAAACATTACCTCACATCACAAAAAGAATTCTTGAAAACTTGGAGCGATACAAAAACTTTCACGATATAAAATCTTTTCAACTTTCTTTACTAGGTAATCTATCGACTATCTATTTTAAAAATCATCATTTTAAACAATGTGAATCAATTACTCTCAAATCTCTTGAAATTGCTCAAGAATTAAAACGTTTTGATGCACTTGGTTTCTCCCAAGTTCGCCTCGGCATCTGCCAAAATGATGATGAGCTTATTTCAAAAGGTATGACCCTTTTGAAATTGACTGGTGAAAATCAATTAGTTACTACTCTTGAAGAAGAGATAGAAGAGTATAATCATTTTAATACTTAACACCAAATTTAAAAATTACTTTCTTGTTTTTTTCTTAAAAGTACGGACGCTCAAAAGGTTCGGGGAACCTTTCGAGGTGGGAAATAGAGTTGACAAAGTCAACATCAAAACCTCCTTTTGAGTTTCACTACTAAGAATACCACTATAGTGAAAGAAACATTTTTTCTTGCTACGCTCATCATTATTTCAATGATATTAGAGGTTCTAAAATTCTAATTTTGATTTTGAATGAGTATAAAAAACAAAAGAACTTCCAATTGAACAGTTCTTTTGTTGGATTTCGAAAGAGTCTGGGATAATAATCCCAGACTCTTTGATTTATCCTCACCCAAAAGTATTCACCAAACGTTTGCAGGCTTCTGCAATCAATGTTGTTGGTGCTGCTGCGTTTAAACGGAAATGATTTTTTCCTTCTCTACCAAAGGTCAGTCCATCGTTGAGTTGGAGTTTCGCCTTTTTGTCTAAGATTTCTGCCACTTCCTCATGAGAAAGTCCTGTTTCGGAGAAATCTAGCCACATCAAGTAGGTCCCTTCTGGTTTCATAACTTTAATTTTCGTTTGAGCTAAGGCATCACAAACCACGTTGACATTAGTCTCCAAGACTGTTTTTAGCTCATTCAACCAAGGCAATCCTTCTCGCAGAGCCACTTCGGTTGCCAATAATCCAAGACTTGACACCTCGTGCTGGTTATTGGCTAACTGACGTTTTTGGAAAAGCTTGCGCAGGTCTTCATTTTCAATGATGGCAAAGGAATTTTTCGTTCCCGCAATATTGAAGGTCTTTGTCGCAGAGCTTAGGATAATCGTAAACTCTTTAAAGTCAGGTGAAACCGTATTGAAAGAATGGTGCTGATGTCCAAAAAGTGTTAAATCTTGATGAATTTCATCAGATACTAAAATAACCCCATGTTTTTGGCAAATTTGCCCAACCCGCAGTAGTTCTCCTGCTGTCCAAACACGGCCTCCTGGATTATGAGGACTGCAAAAGACATATAGCTTGACGTCATTGTCAATAATGTCTTTTTCAAGCTGAACGAAATCCAGCTCAAAGTGCCCATCTTTCTCTACTAAGGAATTGTTGATTAACCGACGATTATTAAGGGTCACCGTGCGTGCAAAAGGAGGATAGACTGGCGTATTGATAAGAACTGCCTCATCTTCTTTGGTGAAAGCTTGAATAGCTACTGAGATAGCAGGAACGACCCCTTCGATGAGAACCACATCTTCTTTTGTAACCTTGTAACCATGCTGCGTTTCTTCCCAGTCTAAAATGGCTTGGTAAAGACTATCCTTTGGTCCATCGTAGCCATAGACTCCTTGCTTTGCAAATGCCTCCAGCGCAGCTGTCATTTCTGGAAAGGTGATAAAGTCCATATCCGCAATCCACAAGGGAATCAAGTCCTTATCAGCGGCAGCTTTTTGCCATTTATAAGCATTGGACAAGGTACGATCTGGAAATTCTGTAAAATGGTAAGTCATACGCGCCTCCTAACGATTCAATGCCTGCTCTAAGTCCGCAATCAAATCTTCGGCATCTTCAATCCCGATAGACAAACGAAGCAAATCATCGGTCAAGCCATAACTTGCTCGCACCTCTGCTGGAATATCAGCGTGCGTTTGGGTCGTTGGATAAGTGATTAAACTTTCAACACCGCCCAAGCTCTCTGCAAATGTAAAAATCTCAAGGCTATTCAAAATCGTTGGAATCTTGCTGTCATCTACTACCTTGATTGAAATCATGCCACCTTTACCAGTGTAAAGAACTTCCTTAATAGCAGAATTCTGAGACAAGGCTGCCGCTAGTTTCTGAGCATTTTCGGTTGCTTTTTCCATGCGTAGCTTCAAGGTCTTCAACCCACGCATGACCATATAACTATCAAACGGTGAAAGAACCGGCCCACCAGTATTAAGGTTATAATAGAGCTTATCATACATTCCCTTATCACTCGTTACCACAACACCAGCTAAAACATCATTGTGGCCTGCAATATATTTGGTCGCTGAATGCACCACAATATCAGCCCCTAATGGAATTGGGTTTTGGTAAATCGGACTGTAAAAGGTATTATCCACAATCACTTTAGCCCCATGTGCATGAGCTACCTTGGCAATTTTGGCAATATCAAATTCTACCATGAGAGGGTTGGTTGGCGTTTCAATATAGACAATGTCAGTCTCATCAGAAATCGCCGTAATCATTTCCTCATCGTTATTGGTGTAGGTGAATTGAAAACGCCCTTGAGCTTCTTGTTGATTGAACCAGCGGAAAGAGCCCCCGTATAAATCACGCGCAGCCACTACCTTGCTTCCTACTGGGAAGATTTCCATCGCCAAAACAACCGCACTCATACCAGAGCTTGTCGCAATCGCGTAATCTGCTTTTTCAATAGCAGCCAACGTTTCTTCCAAAGTCGCCCGTGTTGGATTTTTAGTTCTGGTGTAGTCAAAGCCAGTCGATTTTCCAAATTCAGGGTGCTGGTAAGTGGTTGAAAAATGAATTGGTGCCACTAAAGCTCCCGTTGCCTCATCTGAGTTGATACCCGAATGGGCTAAAATCGTATCAATTTTCAGTTTTTTCACCATAATATTATATCTCCTCATTTCATCTCCTATTCTCCATTTTACCATGAAAACAAGTCTCTAGCGTTAGTTTGTAAACAGATATAGATATAGTTTCAAACTATAGCAAAAAGAAGTTAGGGCACTCCTAACTTCTAGAGGCAATTTTCAATTTACGACGGAAGCTCTCCGCACGACCGGTACCAATCAATTTATCTGCTTGATTGGTTAACAATGCAAGATAACCATAGACGAGCACACCTATTCCTCCACCAACAATAAGATGAATCAGACTACTCACCTTACCAATGACAGGCAATACTCGCACCAAAGCTAATTCAACGCCACCAACAACAAGGGCCATAATAGCTGTCATAATTAAAATAAGAAGCGTATTTTTGACAAATCTTTTCCAATTAAAATGAATCATGTCATAAACCTTCTTAGACATTAGATAAGTTGATACGCATAGACCGATAATAGTTGTAAATAAGGGACCATAGGCACCGAACAGCCAGATAAAAGGCACTTGAAGAACAAGCTTCACAAGAAAACCATAAAGGAAATACAGCATGGCTTTACGCGTTTCAAATAAGGCCTGAATAACCGGTCCAAACAGAGCATAGAATCCCATGGCAAAAATCTGTAAAAGGTTAACAATGAAAAGCTGAATGGCCAACCCCTTAGGAGCTGGATAAAAGACCGTATAGAGAGGACGAGCTAGAATAATTGACCCAAACACGGCTGGCACCAAGAAAATCGTAAGCATCTGTAAATTATTCAAAATAAGACTCGCAGTCGCTTTCTTGTCCTTCTTAACAAAATTTTCCGTAATCAGCGGAATAGACACAGACCCCATCGAAACCGTCACCCCAATAATAATCATAATAATTTTATTAGGATTAGAATACATGTAAGCATACAAGGTTAAAAGGGTTTCTTTTGTCGTAGAGGTAAAAAGAGACATGGTGTTTATAAAGGTCATCTGATCAAGTAATTGATAGGTTTGAAAGGCTGTACCAACGACAATAAATGGAATAGCCTCCTTTGTGGTTTCAATCACTAAAGATAGGGTGTCTGTTTTTTCCTCGCTTTTTTTCGCCGTCAGAATCTTCATCAAAATTCCTTCACGATGAAGGCTGAAAATCAATACAGCAAGACTTCCTAACATTCCGATAAACGCCGCAAAGGTAGATTGAACAACAGCTACTTTATAATCACCTGAACCAAATGTCATGATATAGAAAGTCGTCAACAAAATCCAAATCACACGAAGAATCTGCTCCACCACTTGGCTTGTTGCATAAGGACGCAAATTATTTGTCCCTTGAAATACACCTCTTAGAACACTCATCACTGGGAAAAATAGCACCGCCCAAGACAAACTCCTCATAACGGGAATTAAATCAACCTCAGAGCCCGATAACTTAGCTAAAAGCGGAGCAGCAAAATACATCACTCCAGCAAAGAATGCTCCCATTAACAGCATGAGTTTAAGAAATTCTCTAACCAGATAGTAGCCCGTCTCTATTTTTCCAATCGCATTGTATTTGGCAATTTGTTTAGCAATCGCAACTGGAATCCCAACTGTGGAAATGGACAAAAAAATAGAGTAAATGTTATAGCCCATTCCCCATAAACCATTGGCAGCATCCGCATGAGGTCCTAACCACGCCATCCAAGGAATCACATAAACAACTCCAATCAAGCGACTAATAAAATTACCTGCTGTCAACCATGCCATCCCTCGAACCATTTTCGATTGCTGGTTGTCAACTTTTGATTGATGTGTTTCTGACATATCGTTCTCATTTCTGTACTTGTTTTGCTTCCTATTATAAACTTTTACCTGCTACTTGTAAATTATGAACATTAGGTCTAAAATAGAGGTATGATTACAATTGAACAAACTCTTACCATTCTCAAAGAAGACCATAACTTCCATGAAGTTAGCATTGATGGAACTTTTCATTACCACCTAACAGATTTAACCTTTGCAAAGGTTAGTTATGACAGTCGCGATGTTGATGCCTCAACCCTTTTCTTTGCTAAGGGCGCAGCATTTAAACGCGAATTTTTGGAACAAGCTGTGCTAAAAGGTTTAAAATGCTATATTTCTGAAATTGATTACGAAGTTGGTATTCCTGCTATCATTGTCTCTGATGTTAAAAAGGCTATGAGCCTTATCGGCATGGCATTCTATGATTATCCTCAAAATCAGCTAAAACTCCTTGCTTTTACAGGAACAAAAGGAAAGACAACAGCAGCCTATTTTGCCTTTAATATTCTAAAGCAAAGCAACCAAACCGCCCTACTTTCTACTATGAATACCACTTTGGACAATGGTAAATCCTTCTTCAAATCTCAATTCTCAACACCTGAAAACCTTGACTTGTTTCGTATGATGCGACAAGCGGTTGATAACGGCATGACTCATCTTGTTATGGAAGTCTCTAGCCAAGCCTACCTAGTCGACCGTGTTTATGGACTGACATTCGATGTTGGTGTCTTTCTCAACATTAGTCCCGACCATATTGGTCCGATTGAACATCCTAACTTTGCCGATTACTTTTATCACAAGCGTCTCTTGATGGAAAATAGCAGAGCAGTTATCGTCAACAGTGACATGGAGCACTTTGAGATTGTCAAAGAGCAAGTTGAAAACACTCCTCATGATTTCTATGGTTCTCACTCTGAAAATACCATTCTAGACAGTCAAGCCTTTAGCTTTAACCTTAATGGTCAATTATCTGGACACTACGATATTCAACTGATTGGTCATTTCAATCAAGAAAATGCTGTCGCTGCTGGACTAGCAAGCTTACGCTTGGGAGCTAGCTTAGAAGATATCCGAAGAGGAATTGCCACTACAACTGTTCCTGGACGTATGGAAGTTTTAACCCAATCAAATGGGGCTAAGGTATTTGTTGATTACGCACATAATGGCGATAGTCTTGAAAAACTTCTTTCTGTCGTTGAAGAACACCAAAAAGGAACCCTTCACTTGATTCTCGGAGCGCCTGGTAATAAAGGAGAAAGTCGTCGTGCCGATTTTGGTCGGGTGATTAATAAACATCCTCATTTACAAGTGATTTTGACAGCTGACGACCCAAACATTGAAGACCCTATGGCTATTTCTCAAGAAATTGCTGAGCATATCAACCGCCCTGTCACGATTATTATTGACCGTGAAACTGCTATCAAAGAAGCTCTGCTATTGACACAAAACGGCACCGATGCTGTGATTGTCGCTGGAAAAGGAGCCGACGCTTATCAAATCGTAAACGGTGAAAAAACAGCTTACTTAGGTGATTTTGAGATCGCGAAACGCTATTTAGGGTAACTTATTTGAAACCATTCCAATCTACTTAAAAGCCTTTCTAAGGCTTTTTATTATGGTATAATAACTCTATCTCTGTTTTCAAAACCACCAGAAAGGAGTATTATGTCACATATTGAGGCAAAACAGATTTCTGTTTCCTACGACCAGCGCCCTATCATTGATCAACTGAATTTAGCATTGCCTAGTCAAACGATTACAACAATCATTGGTAGCAATGGGTCTGGAAAATCGACACTCCTTAAGGCACTGACCCGTATTATTTCTACAAATACAGGACACATTTTTTTAGATGGTCAGTCAATCGCAAAACTGCCAACTAAAGAAGTCGCTAAAAAGATATCCCTCCTTCCCCAAGTGTTAGAAGCAACGCAAGGCATTACCGTCTATGAACTGGTCTCTTACGGCCGATTTCCTCATCAAAAATATCTGGGGACCCTCACGCCCGAAGACCGTGAAAAAATCTATTGGGCAATGGAAGTTACTGGAGTGATCAGCTATGCCAATGTAAAGGTGGATAGTTTGTCTGGTGGGCAACGTCAGCGTGTCTGGATTGCTATGGCACTTGCTCAAGATACCGATACGATTTTTCTAGATGAGCCAACGACTTACCTAGACATGAATCATCAGTTGGAAGTCTTAGAATTGCTCAAAAAACTGAATCACGATAATCAAAAAACGATTATCATGGTCCTACATGATCTTAATTTGGCATCTCGTTTCTCTGATCATTTGATTGCTATGAAAGATGGGACAATCAAACACCAGGGACCACCCGAAAAGGTGATGACAGCAGCTATTTTAGAAGAGATTTTTAACATTAAATCTCATATCGTTTCTGACCCAGACAGTCAGCGTCCTATTTTACTTACCTATCATCTATTAGAAAAGGAAATCCTATGAAAAAAACATTATCACTCTTACTTAGCCTCATGGCTATCTTTGTTCTTGTTGCTTGTTCAACATCATCTAAAGAAAAGGCTGAGCAGTCACAATCAAGTAGCTCTGCTATTTCTAAAATGCCTAACATCGAAGGTATCAGCTACCGTGGTGAGGTTCCTGAAAGTCCAAAACGTGTCGCAAGCATGGCGTCATCTTATACTGGTTATTTGCTCAAACTTGGTTTCAATATCGTAGCAGCAACAACCTATGATCAGAAAAACCCTGTCTTCTCTGATGCTATTAAATCTGCCGAAATCATGTTGCCGACGGACCTTGAGGCCCTAGCAGCTACCGAACCCGATGTGATTGTGGTAGGTTCAACCGAACAAAACCTAGATCAGCTTGAAAAAATTGCCCCACTTGTCGTTGTTGAATATGGCAAACATGACTATCTCCAAATGATGACTGATTTCGGTCAAATTTTTGGAAAAGAAGATGAGGCAAAAAAATGGTTAACATCTTGGGAGAAAAAAGTAAACGACGCCAAAAAGATTGTTCACGATGCCACTGGAAAAGATGCCACATTCACCGTTATGGGACTTTTTGAAAAACAATTTTACCTCTTTGGGAATAACTGGGGACGTGGCGGTGAGATTATCTATCAAGCCTTTGGCTATCAAGCTCCTGAATCTGTGGAAAAAGAAGTCTTTCCTACCGGTTACCTTGAAGTCTCACGTGAAGTTCTTCCAAACTACATTGGCGATTATGTGCTTGTAGCCGCTGAAAATGAAGAGACAGGGGCTAGCCTCTACGAAAGTGACCTTTGGAAAAATATCCCTGCAGTACAAAAAAATCATGTCATTAAGGTGGATGCTAATGTTTTCTACTTTACAGATCCTATTAGCCTTGAACATGAGCTAGAGGTGTTAACCGAAGCAATCTCAAAAATACAAAAATAATGCCTTCATTTCACAGAACTTGCCTAACGCTAGAGTTTTCCTGACTAATAACAATAGAAAAGAAAAATGATTTCTCTATACAAAATACTCAATAAGCCAAAACATCTCTTTTGGCTTGTTTTTTTCATCACTAGTCTCTTGCTACTATTAGGAGGCTACGCAAGCTTACGCTTTGGTGCTATCAATTTCTCACACCAAGATCTTCTGATAACCTTTAGGCAGCCTTTTACCAATTCTGACCTTCAAGATGTCATGATTGATATTCGACTACCTAGAATTATCGGCAGTCTTTTGGTCGGAGCTGCTACTGCTCAAGCCGGTGCTATCATACAAGGCGTTACCCGAAACCCAATCGCCGATCCTGGTCTTTTAGGAATCAATGCTGGCGCTGGACTTGCTTTAGTGATAGCCTATGCCGTTTTCGGACAACTTCATTACACTTGGATTGTCCTGATTTGTTTACTAGGGTCTACACTTGCTGCCCTTATGGTTTTCGCACTTTCTTACGATCCCAAAAGAGGCTACAATCAATTACGGTTGATTTTGGCAGGGACAATGATTTCAGCCCTCTTTACAGCACTAGGTCAGATTTTCACCATCACCTTCAACCTTGCTACTACCATTATCGGCTGGCAATCTGGAGGACTTGTTGCTGTCAATTGGAAAATGCTTAGTATTCTCGCTCCTATCATCTTGGTAAGCCTTATCTTAGCGCAGCTCTTCTCCCACCAACTAACCATTCTTAGTCTCAATGAGACCGTCGCAAAAAGTCTTGGACAAAAAACTGTTATCATGACCCTCTTCTGGTTAGGTCTTGTTATCTTATTATCTGCTTCTGCAGTAGCTTTAGCTGGAACTATTGCCTTTGTTGGACTGATTATTCCTCATATTGTCAAATTCTTTTGTCCTCATAATTACCGGCAAATTCTGCCAATGACTGCTTTTTTAGGGGCAACCTTTATGCTTTGGATTGACCTTCTCTGTCGCACCATCAATCCACCCTATGAAACTCCGCTAAGTGCTATGGTTTCACTGATTGGTCTGCCCTGCTTCTTATGGCTGATGAAACGGAGGTCACTATGAGTCAAACATCCACTCACTTTAAACGCATTTTCATTCTCTTAATCCTAGTAACACTCTTTTTTGCCCTCCTCTCCCTATCTCTAGGGAGTAGTCATCTATCTTTAGTAACAGTTATCAAAACATTGCTAGGGCAAACAGACGCCAAAACAAGACTGATTATCTTAAATATCCGTCTTCCTCGCATACTTGCTGCTCTAATAGCAGGGGCTTCATTGGCTATCTCCGGTCTATTATTGCAGACACTGACTAGAAATCCTCTTGCCGATTCTGGGATTTTAGGCATAAATGCTGGCGCTGGGCTCATCATTGCCCTTGCCATTTCTATTTTTAAGACGATAGCTCCCCAGTTTATTGCGCTCTTACCATTGATGGCTATGCTGGGAGCATTGGCAACTGTTATGATTGTCTATTTTATTAGCCGAAAACCAAATCATGATATTGATCCTATCCGTCTCATTATCACTGGTGTAGGTCTTTCCATCATGTTATCTGGACTTATGGTGTCCATTATCGGAAATATCGACCGTTTCAAAGTTGATTACATCATCAATTGGCTCAGTGGGCAGATTTCTGGCGATAACTGGAAAACCTTAGCACTTCTTAGTCCTTTCCTAATCTTACTTTTGGGGCTCTCTTATAGCCGTAGCCGTTCTCTCAATATCATGACCCTTAACGAACAAACCGCTACCACACTTGGGCTCAATCTTCAAAAAGAACGGTTGATAACACTCCTTCTCTCAACAGCACTTGCCTCCCTTAGCGTGATTATTGTTGGCAATATAACCTTCATTGGATTGATTTCAGGTCATATCAGTAGACGATTTGTTGGAGGAAATCACCTTATCCTTTTCCCCATAACTTTCTTAATGGGCATGATTATCCTCTTGATTGCAGATACTATTGGCCGTGTCTTCCTTGTCGGAACAGGTATTCCAACTGGGCTCGTTGTCTCCCTCATCGGCGCTCCCTATTTTCTTTATCTTATGAAAACCTCAAAAGAATGAAGATGAGCTTCTCTAAAAATTTTAACACTATAAAATGGCTTAGAATCAACGTTTCTCGATAACGTCACTCTAAGCCATTTTCTGTTTTTAAAACTCTTTTTTATTCTTTAAGCATCTGCTTGGTCAAAAACAACCTGACCATTTTCAAATTTAGCAATACGAGCTAATGAAGTCACACGTACACCTTGTTCTTCCAAAAGGCTACGACCATCTTGAAATGATTTCTCAATGACAATCCCAACACCAACAACTTCTGAACCTGCTTGCTGGATAATATCAATAAGCCCTTTAGCAGCTTGGCCATTTGCCAAAAAGTCATCGACGATAAGTACCTTATCATCAGCTGAGAGAAACTTACCAGCAATTGAAACTGTGCTTGTAACCTGTTTAGTAAAGGAATAAACTTCTGCTGTCAAAATACCTTCTGTCATGGTAATGTTTTTATGCTTTTTCGCAAAAATCATCGGCACATCAAGAACTTCTGCAACATAAACCGCTGGAGCAATGCCAGAAGCTTCAATGGTTACAACCTTGGTAATACCAGAATCCTTGTAAGCATCTGCAAATACCTTCCCCATTTCCTTCATCAATTTGTAATCAACTTGATGGGTTAAAAAAGAGTCTACTTTTAGAATATTTTCACCTAGGACATTTCCATCTTTTAAAATACGGTCTTCTAATAATTGCATCATAACTCCTTTTAATATCAATTAGTCAATTCTAACATTAGCCGTAAAATACAAAGAGATGCTTACACATGGTAAACACCTCCGTAATCTGAATAAAACAGTAAATCTCTCCCTTTATAGGATAGCAAAGCAGACTTATTGTTAGACATTACGGTGCCATGTAGAAACGTTGTGCCAATTCACAACATAAATAAGTTTATTATTGTTCCTTATTATATCATTTTAAAAGGTAATTTCAAGAGATTTAAATAGAGTCGCCATTCCAGATAGAGTTTTTCACGATAACATAATTGACACGTGTCAAACTTTCCACATCACGACCACCGGCATACGAAATTGAGCTTTGAAGGTCTTGTTCCATCTCAATTAAAGTATCTTTCAAATGGCCTTTTGTTGGCAAGAGGATTTTCTTACCTTCAACATTTTTGTGCTCACCTTTTTGGTACTCTGAAGCAGAACCAAAGTATTCTTTGAAGGTTTCGCCATCGACTTCAATCAATTTACCTGGGCTTTCAATGTGACCCGCAAAGAGAGAACCAATCATGACCATGCTAGCACCAAAACGGATTGACTTAGCAATGTCGCCATGTGTACGGATACCACCGTCTGCAATAATTGGCTTACGCGCAGCTTTTGCACACCAGCGAAGTGCCGCTAATTGCCAGCCACCTGTACCAAAGCCAGTCTTAACCTTAGTGATACATACCTTACCAGGGCCAATACCTACTTTCGTCGCATCTGCACCAGCATTTTCCAACTCACGAACAGCTTCAGGCGTTCCAACGTTACCTGCAATAACAAATGTTTCTGGAAGCTCAGCCTTGATGTGTTTAATCATTTTAATAACACTCTCAGCGTGACCATGCGCAATATCAATCGTGATAAACTCTGGCACATCATCCTTCAAACTCGTTACAAAATCATACTCATAGTCTTTCACACCTACTGAGATTGAGGCGATCAGCCCTTGCTCATGCATGCGTTTGATAAATGGCTTGCGCGACGCTTCATCAAAACGGTGCATAATGTAGAAATAACCATCCTTAGCCAGCATTTCCGCCACATCCTCATCAATGATGGTTTGCATATTAGCAGGGACAACAGGAAGTTTAAACGTATGCTTTCCTAAAGTGACTGATGTGTCTGCCTCAGAGCGGCTATTGATGATACATTTGTTAGGAATCAACTGAATATCTTCGTAGTCAAAAACGGGCATATCATTAAACATAAAAATCCTCTTTCTGCCACTGGGACTGAAAAAGGATTTTTTGTGTATCACAAAAGTCATCTCCAGCCGAGCAGCCTTTACTATGATGACCTTCCTATAACTCTGTTTTTACAAGCAACAAACAGAGCATCGCTAAGTGGATTTCCCACCCTTCCATAGATATTCTATCCTTTCGTTTTTGTTTTGTCAAATTTTACCTCAAATTATTTTTAAAAGTTCGTTATTTCCGAACAAATCAAAAATAGGAGAAAAATCCTCTCCCTTAACACTACAAACTATCACGTTTGGCGATAAGCTTATCACGCTCAGCTTTTAATTTCTCCAACCTCTCTGATAACTCAGTTATAGCCAAATCTAGACTGTTGATGGCTAAATCAATGGCCTCATCAGCTGATTGTTTTCCGCCAAGTTCTCCATTATCATCATCAGTATCTTGAGCCTCAGCCTGGTTAACATGAACCACACCTGACGTTTTATCAAACTGTTTACTAATGAATTTCTTAATCCACCCCTCAAAACCTGTATCTTTCAGCTCACCATCAAGCTCATCCTTGACTTGATTTTTCAACACTTCTTTTTCGTCTTCAGTCAATTTGCGGCCAGTTTCATCATACCAACCATTGTCATTATGTTTAATGTTCATAAAAATCTCCTCATTATTCACTATTTTAAGTTAAAGTCGTCTTTTAATTTATCAACAACCGCCTGAATTAACTCAGTGTTTGGGTCATATTTAGTGTGTTTTTCACTGCTATTAAACAGTAAAAGCTGGGCATTTTGCAATTTTTGTCTATGGAAAGAAACAGCTGCGCTGGTAATTCCTAACTCCTCAGCAATATCCTTACTCTTAGCATGAGGCTGCGTTAGTGCAACTAAAACCTTGTAACGTGTTAAATCACTCAATGTTTTTAAGGCTGATGAGAAATTATCTTCATCTAATTCATTGTGGCTATTGAGAACCTCATCAATCTTACAAGATAGAATAAGAAAACTATTGTACTTCTCAAATAAAGGCTCCAATGTAATCACTGATAATCGAATAATCCAAGGGCTCACAATATAGAGTTCAAACGATTCCTTCTGCAAGGTTCCCTGAATCATTTTTAAAGCTTGCGTATCTTTAAAAACAGCTTCAAGATTCAAGTTTTTAGCGTAAGTTTCTCGTTCTATCCTAGCTTTTTCAAAATAAGGGGCGTATAGATTGACCAATTCACGCGACAGTCCTACCATTTTGGTGGCATTCTCTTTTAAATGCTGACTAAAGGTTAAAATGTGCCATTTTTCTTCAGGTTTAAAGGATTTCTCCTCTAAGATTTCCCAATAATCTTTATTTTTAGTCTGGCTAGTGGAGTCATCCACTAAAAAAAGTCGTAAGCAATAATGTAACTCTTCTTCTGAAAGGTCTAAAACCAAGTCATGTAATTCTTCGATAGAAGAAGGCTCCTTACCTTCGTTGAGTAGGTAGAAATAGCACGTTGTTAGGAATGACCAGCCAGCACCCATGAGATAATAGCTACGCAGTTTTTCTTGATAGGGTAAAAAGAGTTGATAAATTTCTTCTAGAGTATCAAGGTCTTTTGCTAAAATGCTGAGCTCCTTTTGCGTAAAATCCCACTCACTCTCATCCCTACTGTATGACAAGACAGGTAGCATTGTCATTTCAAAAATTTCAGAACGTTGTTGATTATAATTATAAGCCATTGATTTCTTCTTTCTAAGAAACAGGTTCAATACTTGCTTCACTTTGTTTAAAGGTCTTTTTAATAGTATAAACCATAAGGGCAAGAGCAATCAAGAGGTAAATGCTTGAAATGAGCTGTGCTGGTAAAATCAAAACCATACCAGACAAAGCCAAGCGACTAATAATCATGCCTAGTGTTAAGAGCGTATCAATACCAGAACCAATTGTGGCTAGCTTTTCCTCTGGAATTTCACGGTAGATCATGGCACTAAATTTCGGATTAACACCACCTGAAACAACTGCTGCTACAAAAATGATTACTAATGCTACATAGCTATTATGAAAGACCAATGCAGCAAAAAATCCTGCTAATAGCGCCAAGGTCAATTTAATCATTCCTAACAAATCCACTTTTTTGAAAAGTGTTGTACAAAGGACAGAGCCAACAATATTCCCAACAAAGAAAACGATTGAAACCATTGCAATTGTTGTGGCAGGATTGATAATGATAAATTCCTTAAAATCTTTTATAGTTGCCATTATGATAGGATCCAATGTTGATCCAATAGCATTAATTCCCATAATGGTAATCAAACTGGCTTTCAAAATAGGAATAGTATTGATGACTTCCATTGCTCCCTTAAAGGAAGTTTTTAGTTCTGTCACTAAACTTTGTGAGGTTTCCACATCTTCCATTTTAATCGGATTTTCTTTTAGGAGTTTCGATAAAGCAGGGCGTAAAGCTAGCATTATTAACATACTTACAAGAAAGGTACCAGCATTAAAGAAAGCGAGATTTTGATAGGTCATAAAACCAATGAGCACTGCTCCGCTGGCTTGGAAACCAATCTGTAAAATGGAGCTCGCCGCTTGACGAAAGGCCATTGCCCCTTCACGATCATCATTCGAAATGACCCTTAAACTAATGGGAGAAAAGAGATAAGATTCATACTGGCCAGAAATATCAGAGAAAAGATTGGCTACAACAGCAACTAAAACTACCCAAAGGGCAGGTTCAAATCCCATTGCTACACCTACAATAATATAGAGTAGGACACGGAAAATCTGAGTTACCATGATGGTATCCAATTTGTTTTTCGTCTTATCCGCCCAAATTCCCATCATAAACCGTGTTAGAATTGGGAGACTTTCAGATAAAGTTACCAAACTAATCGCAAACTTAGCATTTGGTAAGAGTAAGACATAGTTCATCAAAGCCAAATAGTAAAGACTGTCACCAAAATTTGATAACATGTCAGAAACAAAGGTTGCCAAGAAAAGTTTATTTTTAAGTGCCTTTTTCATACCAATAACTCCATTTATATTTTTTTAAGCATCTGTTTAACTTTGTATATAGTATAATACTTTATTTTTGTTAAGTCAATACTTAAATAAACGTTTTTTTGAAGTTTTTTTAAACAATTACTTAAAAATACTTTTTGGCTATTTCTGATAAAAAAGTTATCATTTAAACCATGAATTACCTTGATTATTTTCCATATAAAACAGTCCACCTTCTTGACTTAACACTATAAACCATTTATTATTACTAACCCTTTTATCATAAAATTTTACTACGATGTAGGCGAAAGAGAGGATAAACCAATACTCATATGTAATTTTTTCGAAAATATTAAAAAACTGCATGTAGCTAGAAAATCGTTACATGCAGTTTCTTTGTGCGTATGCCATGCCCTTTATGGTTTTCTATTGATTTTTTGTATTTTCTATCACTTTATTATTCTCCCGTCTCTCTTCAATATTAACATCTTTAAAATCTGAGAGATTCCTGAGAATTTATTGTCAAGGAATCAACGATAAATTCTCTTGTACAGACTGAATCTCTAAGCCTCTTATCATGTGTAACTAAAATAAATGTCCCATCATATGCCTTCAAAAAATTTTCCAATGCCTGCATAGCAATAATATCTAAGTAATTATTGGGCTCATCCAAAAATAAAACATTATAATTTCCCAATAGAATTTTAGCCAGATTCGCTTTAACTTTCTGTCCACCACTTAATTGTTCATATCTTCGTTTCATCTCTTCATTTCTGAAACCTAAACTTGCTAATGTATCAAATACAACTTGATTGGGTTGTTCTGATTCCATTAGTAATACTTTTAATAACACATCATTTTTATTGAATAAGTTTAATGATTGTTTAAAATAACCTATAGATATATTATTACTTATGTAGTCTTCCTTAGAAATAAGGTCTTTAAGTGAATAAATTAATTCAAGAAATTGAGTTTTACCTGATCCATTTTTACCTACTAAAGAAATTTTGTCACCTGCTTTAATATTGAAATTTTTTATCTTTAAATTAATATTATTCGAATTCTCATAAATATTATCATTTATTCTAAGTAATGACTTTCCTTTTTTGATTAATAACATATCAGGTACTTTAATTGTTAATTGCTTAAGGCGATGAGGCTGAGTAGTAACCGTCTCTCTTAACAAACGAGTTTCTATACTTTTTGCACTTTTAGCTAGCGATTTAGCTTTACTCTCATAATCACCAACATAGGAACGCATCTTCCATTCCGATTGAGATACTCCTTTCTTTTTTTTCAATAATCTAGCGGATTTTTCTTTCTTTTCTCTCAAAGCTCTTTCAAGTTGTTTTTTCTTTTTAATATCTTGTTTATATTGAATTGTTTGTTTTTCTTTTTTATGCACTGTCCAAGATTGAAACTCTGAATAATCTCCATAAAAACTCTGCAATTGACCGTTTTCCACAAAAATTATTTTATCAATCGTTCGATCAAGAAAATCTCTGTCATGTGAAATGATTAAAAATGTTTTATTAGATGCATTAATAACATTTATTAGCCACTCAATATTTTCATCATCAAGATTTGTTGTAGGTTCATCAAGAAGTATTAACTCATTATCTGAAAACATAAACTTTTCTAACTGTTTTCTTTCCTGTTGTCCACCACTCAAATAGTTAAGAGGCAGTATTTGTTCTAGATAACCAATTGAAGTAGCTCTTTTTATATTAGAACTCTCTTGATTAAATAATTGACAAAAAAGTGTAGTCTTCCCTATTCCATTTTCACCAACAAAACCAATTTTTTCTCCTGATGCGATTTTAAAAGCTGGAACTTCAAACAAAACTCCTTTTTCATTTTGGACAGTTAAATTTCTGACTTGCAAAATAGTTTTCATTTGATTCTCCCTATATACCCTTTTTTCTAAAAATAATATGTTGCATCGTTACTACAAAACTTGCAACTATATTCGAACAATTTGTTGAGATACCACATTCCTCAATATACCTATACCTGAATTATCAGAATAAGTTCTATAACCATATTCAATTTTCTTAATAATGCTCTGTAACAATCTCTGAACTCAATTATTTGATTGAGTGAGTATATGAAGAAATATTTTTTTGATATAAAACATAATACCTCCTCTAATAATTTAAAAAGTTCTCCGTCAAAATAATCAAAACTCAACAACATAACAATCTCATTCTTTTTCATCAAACGATTTAAATATTGGTACCTGTAAAATATTCAAAAAAACTATATAGGCAGCTACACTGAGATACGTTTTTAGATATCACTTCTCTTTTTTCTTACCAATATCTGTTATTTCAAAAAATTGATGATATAAATTTCTTCCTTCAACTTCCTCTCTATAGCATAAATTCCTCCATTCCTATCGTAATAAATAATAGATTAAGGAGCTTCCAACCATCCCAAGTCCAATAATTACTACAATTTTTTCATTACTTGATATTTAATTAACTTTATGCACACAGTCTAATACTTTATTTTTATTAAGTCAACATTTAAATAAAAATTTTTGAAGTTTCTTTAAACAATTACTTAAGAAACTCATTTTTTGCTATTTCTGATGAAAAAAGTTATCATTTAAACCATGAATTATCTTGATTATTTTCCATATAAAACAGCCTTTTATGATAAAGATTTAAAACTCACTTACAGTAACCATAAGCCTGATGGGACTTTTTTTCCAGAATCTTGCGATAAACTGCCCGATTGGATTTGGCAGGAGCTCCGCCATTCTACAGAAAAAAGCCTACATCTAGATATTCCAAATGAGTCTTTTGGGAAAATTTATATGCAGTCCTACACCATGTTGTATGATGATTCAGGTGATTTCCAAGGGGTCATGGAAATGGTACAAGATTTCAAACCACTCCTCTCCTCCTACTTAGAAAATTCTGGTCAGGCCCTGGTCGGCTGGTCAGACGTCACGTCAGGTGCTTCCATTTCAAACGATAATTAAAAAGAGAGCAACAAAAATCCATGTTTAAATGAATTTCTGTTGCTCTCTAAATTGTTCTCATTATCAAAAATAACTTGACCCATTTCAATAACTCATCATTTTCGCTTAAATTACTCGACTTCGACAAAACCAAAGTCCTTTAAAGGTAGGAGTCTAAATGAAACAACCCCTCTGAGTTGAGATTTTTTAATGAGCCCAAACGTCCGACTATCCTGAGTATTTTGACGGTCATCATTCAAAATTAAAAATTGGTTTTTTGGAATCTTCTCCTCAGCACCGTTAGTTAAACTCGCCAAGGTAAAATCTGCTGTAAAAGGAATATCCACAGAATGTAAATCAAAATGAGATTTCCTTAAATCATCTAAGTATGACTGACTTTCAACCTGATTATTGAGGTAAAAAATATCATCCATATAGATTGGAACATCACCTTCTTTAGCTACAATACGACCTATATATTCTTTTCCATCAACTTCATAAAGAACAAACTTCTTGTACTCAGGAGTAGATAACTGACTAGCTACCACATAATCATTTGACTTTAGATAACTATTTGACTGTTCTTTCGTCACGGTGTAAGGTTTAAACACAAATATCCTCAGACCAACAGCCAATAAGAAGGCTATCATTGTCAGAAAAATCATCGTTATCAGATCTCGTTTTACCATCAGTGCCTCCTCTTGGTTATGATATTATTATTATACCATTTTTTCTGTTAAATTATCATGAGAATCTCTGAAAATAAGACATTTCTATCTTTCTTTGACTTCGATAGTTTTTTTCATTAATACTTAACTAAATTCAAAAATTACTTTTTTGCTTCTTTCTAAAAAGTGCGGACGCTCAAAAGGTTTGGGGAACCTTTTGAGGTGGGAAATAGAGTTGACATAGTCAACATCAAAACCTCCTTTGGAGTGTCATTGCTACTTTTTGAGTCCCTCTATTGCAGTAGATGATTGGCTGTACTTGTCGACTACTAGCTAATCATCCTTGCTGGGGAACTACTACGAAATTGATTCTCAATTTCTGTAGTTCTCCCAAAAAGCCCGTTCTTAGCAAGAGTTTACTCTGAGCTCTTGTATTTCTAAGCTCAGACTGAAACTATCCACTGGACAGTTTGAATACCACTATAGCGAAAGAAACATTTTTTCTCGCTATGCTCGTCACTATCTCAATGATATTAGGGGTTCTAAAATTCTAATTTTGATTTTGAATGAGTATAAATTGTTACTAACATAGAAAAGAGAGTGGGACAGAAGTCAAGACTTCGAAATCATGACTTCTTATACGAAAACTTCAAAAAAAGTGCAAAACTTCCTCCTCTATGTTACAATATAGGCGAAAAATTTTTAGTTTTGGATTGTTAGCTCGTCTCTAACAATCTTTTTTGTTTGTTGGCAAAATTCAGAATAAGTTAATTGATAGGACTCCCTTTTTGTCGTCTAGCCGCAAAGGCAGCTTGACAAAGGCACTTTTTCAGGTAAGCATTACCATGTCTTATTCGGCTACTTCGTTTTTTACCAGCACTCTCATGATTTCCTGGACATAACCCAGCCCAAGAACTTAATTGACCAACTGTTGGAAATTGGTTCATCTCAACACCAACTTCAGTGATAACAACAGAGGCTGTAATCTGATCGATACCCGGAATACTATCCAATATCTCTAGTTCTCGCTCATAGTCTTTGAGATAACTGTCTATTCGATTTTCTAACTGTTGGATTTTAGCATTATAACAATCATAAGTTTCTATTGCTTGTTATAACATAAACCGATGATGAGCTGAAAAATAACCATCCAAGGCTTTTTCTAGTTGAGGAATTTTCTGTTTCAGAGTCGTATAAACATTAGCACGAATAACTTCTGGTGTGATGGTTTTTCCATTGACTAAAAGAGTCATCAAGTTACGCCCAGAACTGCCCATAATATCTTCAATGTAAGTCGTTAATTTGATTCCTCCTGATTGAAGAATGTTATGAATTCTGTTCACGTCACGGTTACGAGTTTCAACTTGATGTTTCCGTTGACGTGTTAGTTCTCGTAATTCTTGAATCCTTTCGTCAGGAACAAAACTTCTTGGGAGCAGTCCGATACGAGTCAATTTGGCAATCCAGAAAGCATCTTTTTTATCTGTTTTTTGACCAGGGATGGCTTTCATATGTGCTGGATTCGCTAAAATGAGCTCAAAGTCTTGGCAGAGCGCATGCCAAACGGGTTTCCAATAGACTCCTGTACTTTCCATGCCAACAGCTTGTACTTGAAAAGATGTGAGAAAATCATGACATTGTTGTAAACCTTCTGTCGTTGTATCAAAGCGAGTTCTTCACGTTTGGGACGAGTACTAGTGAGAGAACCGTGTAAGATACAGACAGCTATCATAGCTTGGTGAATATCAATGCCAGCACAAGATGTATAGATGATATCCATAGTCGTTTCCTTCTAACTAATGATGAGGACTTGTCTCTCTAATAGTAGTCGTATTTTTATACTCATGCTTCTGAGGCGATATTTTGGGGTTCTCGTAGATAGAGTGGATTAGTTTGTCCCTCGATAGATTTTATCATTAAGTTATCAACCACAAAGCCCTCACTAAGAGTATAGCACTTAGCGAGGGCTTTGCCTATTGGTTGTCATTGTTTTGTAGGTGTAGGCTCTCCACCATCGTGATGGTTTGTCCCATACTCTTTTTATTTATTTTTACTCATTAAACGATACGTGCACATGGTCGTAATGGTTAGCTGTGATACCACCGCGGTCAGGCATTGGGTTCCATGTATAAGCAGGTCCATAGATACTTGGCCATGGTGAATAGAATTTTTGCTCCCAAATAATGTATGAGATATTACGAGCTCCCATCGTATCAACAGCATATTGTGCAACTTTATCACCTAGGTCAGAACCAACTGGTACCATAAAGTCAACAGCAAGCCCTTTACCGTGATCTCCTGAATCTCCTGGACGGTATAAGCTAAATGACGTAATGCCATAAAGACCTGCAACTTCTTCTTTATAAGCAGCAACATGTGGTTTCAAACCAGCATTTTCTGGTTTGGATACGGCTGATGAAGATGGTGCTACCGCAACTGTTGTCGCTTCAGTTGTTGTTTCAACCGCTTCTGATACAACCGTGTAAACTTCTGGTGCTGGCGCTTGTGACGTTGTTGGAATTGAAGTCTCGTCTGCTGTAACAGCTTCTGTGACAGTCTCAACAACTGACGTAGCCGCAATTGTTGTCTCTTCGGTTGTTGTCTCCACTACAGCTACTTCTGTAGTTTCTTCTACTATTGGAGTAGTCGTTTCTCCTTCTGTTTCCTCTGAAACAGGTGCTTCAGAAATAGCTTGAGTGGTTTCTTCTGGTTTAACAGTAACTTCTTCAGTAATAAACGCTTCTGTTACTTCCTCTACAACTAGAGTTGCCTCAGATGTGTTAGGTGTTACTTCTGTCTCATTAATCACTGTCACTGGGATTTCATCAACCACTTCTGATACAGCCCCAGTAGATACTGGTGGTGTCACTTCAACGGCTGTTAATTGATTATTAGCATCATAGCTAAGTTTCAAGACAGTATCTGGGAAAATCAAATCCAAATTAGAAATCTGATTGATTTGAGCTAAGATATACATATCCACGTCCGTTGCTGCTGCAATTGTACTGAGCGTATCACCAAATTTAATTGTATAAGTTTTACTATTACTCGTTTTGGCGGCATCAGCTTGAATTTCAGCTATTGTACGCGGAGTCCAATTAAGCGATGAGTTTTCTTGAGCACTAACTTCCATACCAGATACTACAAAAAGAGTAGCTACTGTCGTCGAAGTAACCAACGTTTTTTTAGTTAATTTCATGTGAATATTTCCTTTTTCAATTAATAACTACATCCATCATATCATAAAGGGAGCATGAAAAGTTCAAAATAGTCTCCTATTTTTGACATTTAATCTTGCTGTCTCTAAATTGTAACAGTCTGACTTTTTTTGTAAAAATCAGCGCAATCATTCCGACCTACCTCCCATAGCATAACCACCCCTAACGATTACTTACCTTGTAAAATTTCAACAAAGCGATGGGTAAACTGTGCTGTCATTCCCCAAAGGTTTTCTCCCACGTGTTCATAAAAGGGAATCTTTCGATTTTGATGACCAAAACGATAATTTTCCCCCTGATTGATTCGCTCAAAAGGAAAATCAGAATCCTTACGAAAATCTGCTTTCAATTTGTAATAAGTAGGGGCTGTTTCCAAAAGCTGGCGCAAAGGAATGGTAAACAGCCTTTCCACTTCATTATTAGGCGTAATAGCACGCCAATTTTCAATCATTAGATGTCCTATAAAACAATGAATCTCCCTGTCTTGATAAACAAAATAATCAATTTCTCCAACAAGCTCAATGACATCAGCAGACAAATTAAGTTCTTCAATCGTTTCACGAACCGCAGCTTGAGAAAAGGCTTCACCAGCCTCCACGCGCCCACCTGGAAAAGCTACCTCACCCGGCTGAGAAATAGTGTAACTCCTAATTTGGTACAATACCTGCCACTCGTCATTTTCCCAAATCAAAGGAAGTAGCACTGCATAGTGTTTAGTCACACCAAGAGGCTTTGCCGTATAGCCTTCTAACTTTTCTTTTATCTTATCCATCATGTCTTTTATTATAAAAGTTTTAGTCGCAAATGTCAGAAAAATAACTTGTTCAAAATTATATAAAATTTTTACACATAAATCATTGACTTTTTTTCTTTATAGGTATATATTTTATATATAAAGAAATCACATATCAGAAGGAGGGGCCTTATGTATTTTCCAACTTCAGCTATTCTGATTGAGTTTCTCATTTTGGCCATCGTCGAAAAGGAAGATTCCTATGGATACGAGATTAGCCAAACCGTCAAACTCATCGCAAACATAAAAGAGTCCACGCTCTATCCTATCCTCAAAAAACTAGAAAGTGCACACTTTGTCACGACCTATACCCAGGAGCACCAAGGACGTAAACGCAAATACTATGCCATTACAGATTTAGGGCGAGCTCAAGTGTCTTTTCTAAAAGGAGAATGGCTGAGCTACACCACAGCAGTCAATGATATTATCGAAGGGAGATTAAGACATGACAAGGACTGAGTACCTAGCGGAGCTAGAAAAAGAATTACGGCAGCTCCCCAAAAAAGATTTTCAAGAAGCCATGGATTACTTCACCGAATACTTTGACGAAGCTGGTCCAGAAAACGAAGCCGACCTTATGGCTGAATTAGGCACACCACAAGAAGCAGCCAGTGATATCCTAGTAAATGTTATCGGCAAAGAAGACTTCCAATCCAATAAATTCTTCAAACGCCCACGTAGTGGTAAAGAAATTGCTCTTTTGGTTGGTCTAATCCTGATGGCATCACCTGTATTATTTCTTGTAGCTGGTGTTCTTCTAGGTCTTCTCTTAGCAGCTATAGCCTTACTCATTGGACTAGCTGGATTTGTGATTGCCATGATTATCTTGATCGCCTGCCTCTTACTAACAGGTTTCCTTCTCTCTGTAGCAGCCATTATCATCGCCTTTGTGACACTCGGAGAAAGCCTAACTATCTTTAATAGTTCTTGGCCAGCCATGACCATGGGCTTCGGTGGATTCTTTGCAGCAATCGGTGGCGGCGTCCTCATTTTCTTATTCAGCCTTTATTTAACAAAACTTTACGGCAGAGGTCTTATGGCTTTTGGAAAATGGCTGAGCAACTCACTCAAAAACCTCTGGAACAAACGTAAATGGAGGAAATCTCATGAATACTAAATCAAATACCAAGTGGAAATATTTACTTTTCTTTGGCCTAGGAAGTGTCGTTGTCGGACTTTCCCTCCTAGCCTTCGGAGCAGCTACTGGCGGTATCGAAGGCATCAAAGATAATACCAAGGCAATCAAAGAAGTCAAAACGTTTGATAAGGTGAAAAATTTAGACATCAATAGTTTTTACAATCTGACGATTAAAGCAGGTGATGTTGATAACGTGACCGTAACTTACTATACACATAAAAAATTTAGACCTAAAACCCTATTAAATCAATCTGGCGACACTTTATCTGTGAGACAAGAAATAGCTGACTCCTTTGTCACTGGTTTTATGGAGACCGGGGGCTATCTTCTCAATGAACGTACTGGAAATCAAGATTATACTGAAACAATTATCACCGTCCCAAAAAATTTAGTCATTGAAAACTTAAACGGTCAATTCAATTTTCATCATTCACAGTTAATCGATTTAAAAATTAAGAATATTAATGTGCATGGAATGAGCTATCTTGAAAATGTGACAATTGACAGTGGTAAAATAAGTACTTACAATTCTCAAATTGATAACAGTCATCTCAGCAATGTCACTTTTGATACTGATATTAATCATTTATCCTTTGATAACAGTACCGTTGAAAATAGTACATTTGACAACTTTCACGCCAGTCTATCTTTGGAAAACTCTCACTTCAAAAATGTTACCTTCAAGGCAACACAGATTGATGATTCAGAAATAGAAGATCAAGACGAAATTGAAACAGACTATTGGTATGATCAATACGATAATCCTCTCTATGGACATCTTAGTATCAATAGTGGAACGCTAGAAAATGTTACTTATACAGGGGCAGGTGAGTTAATAGGCCGCAATGTCAACTTAATTGGTAAAATCAATCTTTCTGGCACTTTTCTATCAACCGATTTCAAATTAACCTCAGAAATCCTAAAATCAACATCTTTGGAACTCTTTGCAAGCCACGGTACGATTAGTATTGACAATGAAATATCAAAAAATGCTAATGCCGTTACTAATACTACTGACAGTAGCTATCAGAAAAAAATAGACAAAGCTAAAGCAGACTTGATTATTAAGAGTAAAGGTGGCTATATTTCCATTCGATAACAAACAAAAATAGGGACTAAGCAAAAAGTCTTAAAAACAGAAAATAGCTTAGAATGATGTTGTTAAGAAGCGTCACTCTAAGCTGTTTTATATTATTTTAGTTTTTAAATATAGTTATTTGAATTAATAATAGGACATAGATGAATCATTTTGATAGGAGTTAATACTATTAGTTATTCCACGCTTTGTCCTAATCTATTTTCAATTTACTATAGTAGTCTTTTTTAGATAAATTGTCGCAGAGTTACAATTCACTTCCCTTCAATAAATGGTTGTTTCCTAACGCCCTATTACTGGTATTTTCTGCAATCATTACAGGCGGTGAAACCGTCTCAACTAGCACTTTCTGAAGTGGTGAAAGAGCAGAAATTTTTAGCTCAAAAAAAGACTACTAGGGACGAGCTAGTAGCCTAAATACAAAAATTCTTTGGCTTTGATTATATCATAGGAAGGTAATTTTTGCACTCTTTTTAATTTTCGTATAAAACTCGATTTTTAACCTTTCCCATAAAAATTGAATAGTATAAAATAGCTTAGAATAGACGTTTCTTAATGATTTTATCTAGGCCATTTATTTTTTAAGACTTTTTGTCCAACCTCAAGAGGGGTGAAATTGTCCAGTGGACAGTTTCAGACTGAGCTTATAAAATGGAACTCCACAGGAGGTCGCTTCCGCCCCACACTACATTAGGACAAGTGCTAATAAAAAATACTAAATAAATATTGTTTAATTTTTAACAAGCATATTAGAAATTAAGCTGTGTCCAACCTCTTAAATTTTACAATAAAAACAATTAATCTAGCCTAAGCTTAACATTTGAATAGCCAAGGGAAGTCAAGATTTCAAAATGGCGACTGCTTACCATTTCTTTTTATGTATCAATTGAAACCATAGATACGTCTGACAACACGGTAAACCCCATTAGCCACCTTACGACTTGGAAATACAGATGGTTTTACTAACTGTCCAAGAAGGCCATTACGGATTTCACGATAGAGTTTTGGATTCGTTTCTTTGATGTAATCCCAAAGTTCTTGCTTTTTAGCCAAATGTTGAGGTTTGCCTGCTCGATTAAGAAGAGCCGATGAAATCACCGTCGTAATTTCTAAATGATTGAGCAAATAAGTTCTTAGCTTTGGATGATCAAGCGTCTCCTCATCAAACTGATCAACCAACAGCTTGTTAACCTTCAGTTGTTGATCAATCCGTTTAATCATGACTTTCTCATTAACCGACTGATCTTCACGACCAATAAAGTAACGATAAAAATCTACAGGTAGATAATACATATTCTGAACAGCCTGTAAGGGTGTAAAGACAAACAGATTATCAACATAAAATGTGTGTTCTGGTAATTCAAAATGTACTTCACGCAAGAGCTCTGTTCGATAAATGAGAGAATGCATCATCATGTATTGACCTTTTGAAAAATCACCAACCTCATCCCATCCAAAAACACGCCCTTCTGGTAAGATACCATCATAGCGCATGCTTTTTTTACGAGAAAGGCCCTCTTTTTCATAAACAAAATTAGAAATAAAAGCGTCTACAGGTGCCTGTTCTTCATTCAAACGATTAAGGGTCTCTAAAATCTTGAGATAGGCCCTGCTATCAACCCAGTCGTCACTGTCAACAACTTTAAAATATTGACCTTTGGCCTCATGAATCCCTGTATTAACAGCACCACCGTGTCCTTTATTCTCTTGATTAACCAAACGAACATTCGTAAATTGTGCCTCAAGCTGAGCTCCAACTAACGCTGTCTCATCACTCGAACCATCGTTAATAATCAAAATTTCAACCTGATTGCCACCAATAACTAAGGAATTCACACAATAGTGTAAGTATTCACTCGCATTATAAGATGGAATAGCAATAGTTAACAACGTCATACGATACTCCTTTGTAACCCTTATCATACTCAATGAACATCAAGAGATACCTAGCAAGCCCAAAAACACACTTTCACAAAAGAGGCCCACTAGCATATCATTCTAATTTTCAAAAAGCCTTAAAAGGTTAAACATACGCCTTTTATAGTACCATAATTACACTTTTTTTGCTACTAGGCTCTTGTCCGTTTGACGTTTTTGTCGAAATGCTTTAACCGTTTGACCAAGACCTCGGAAAAAGTGGCCATTAACAATCGTTAAAATTCCTTCAACCATAGCCATATTAATGGTGCCACCAGTCATTTTTGCAAGTGCTCGGAAAGGCATATTGTAAAGAAAAAGGAGATTAAGATCAGGTTTACCTTTCTTTTCAGCTCTATTAAGAAGAATGCGTAAAATACTTGCTACAGCTCGTGCCAACCAACTCTTAGCATAAGCCATTTGAGATAGGGCATCATTAAGACGAAGTTCTTGTCCTTTCTGCCAATTTTCCTTTGGCACAGGACGTCCCAATAGACGAGCAAATTCGGCATCAGAAACGGTTAAAATATCCACTTCAGCATAGCTTGGTAAGTCAAGCTCAGGAAGATTAGCCGTTGTACCTTCTTTATAGAGTTGCCCTTGTAAAGTGATCTTAGAAACATTTGTACCAATCATAATACGATAAGTCCCTGCTTCCACTTCAAAACTACTAGTCAAGGTATTATAATAACGGAAAGTTTTATCATCAAAAGCAATGAAGACTTCTTTGCTCTCACCTGGTTCTAGATAAACTTTAGCAAATCCTTTAAGTTCTTTGCTCGCGCGGTAGAGTTTACTTGTATCAATACCTACATAAAGCTGAGCAACCTCACTTCCTGCAACACTTCCAGTATTTGTTAGAGTAAAACGGACGCCATTTTCCTCAACAATCAAATCATTGTAAGAAAAATCTGTATAGCTTAGACCAAAACCATAAGGGTACTTAACAAGGGATTTCGCTGTTTCAAAATATCGGTAACCAACATAAAGCCCTTCACGATAGATCGAGTAGTCACCTTCAGCAGGATAATCTGCTGATGAAGGAACATCAATAATGGCTAGAGGATAAGTCTCACTGAGTTTACCACTTGGATTATACTTACCTGTCAGCACATCTAGCATGGCACGCGCCCCCGCCTGTCCTGATAGATAGCCATGTACTAAACCTTTTACCCTGTCATCCCAATTCAAATCAATAACTGAGCCCGCAGATAATACTGCAATAACCTTATTTGTAACTTTAGAAATCTCATCAAGCAACCGTAATTGATTTTTAGGAAGAGAAATATGACGGCGATCAAGTCCTTCACTCTCACTGATTTCATCAAGCCCTAAATAAAGGAGAACAACATCTGCTGTCTTAGCCACATCAATGGCCTCTGTTAAAAGAGCCTGATTATCCACATCCGTACGCTCATAACCTTTAGCAGTTCCTACTACGTCAAGATCATAGTCTTTGATAACATCAACAGTTTTATCAAGTTGTGTGGGATTGATAAAAGAAGACCCGGCTCCTTGATAGCGAGGTTCAAACGCAAATTCACCAATGAGAGCCACTTTTGTTTTAGAAGCCAAAGGTAAAATCCTATCCTCATTTTTCAATAGAACAATACTATTACGTGCTGCTTTTTGGGACAATTGATGTTGTCTCTCTGTATTAACGGACTTCTTGCTAGTTTTAGAAAGTTCTAAGACAACTGTTAGTAACTCATCCACGCGCTCATCTAAAATAACCTCATCAAGTTGACCAAAATTCACAGCATTAATAATTTCTTTTTGACCAACAGTGCCAGTACTAGGCATCTCTAAGTGACTACCATTTTGGACACCCAGAACGTGGTCATTTGATCCTCCCCAGTCTGAAACAACAAATCCATCAAAGCCCCACTCTTCACGAAGAATATCACGTAAGAGGTGACCGTCTTCATTAGCATAGGTGCCATTGATTTTATTGTAGGCCGTCATGATGGATTTTGCTTTTCCTTCTTTAACCGCAATTTCAAAACCAGTTGTGTAGATTTCACGGAAGGTTCTTTCATCAACGATTGAATCTGATGACATGCGTTTCAATTCTTGACTGTTAGCAGCAAAGTGTTTTGGACAGGCCGCCACGCCATTTGATTGGATACCTCGAATCATAGCAGCTGCCATTTTTCCTGCTTGATAAGGATCTTCACTATAATATTCAAAGTTTCGTCCACACATTGGGTTGCGTTTGATATTAAGTCCTGGACCAAGAACGACATGTACCCCTAATTGACTAGCTTCTGCTCCTAAAGCAGTACCAACTTCTTCTAATAATGCTTCATCCCAGCTATTGGCTAAAGTTGCAGCTGTTGGAAAACAAGTGGCAGGAACTGAGGCATTTAGTCCCAGATGGTCACCTGCTCCTTCTTGCTTACGGATACCATGAGGTCCGTCGGATAAAAAGATTGATGGAATTCCTTTCTCTGGATAATCCTTCGTTTCCCAAACTGATTTTCCAGACATCAAAGAAGCTTTTTCTTCTAAAGTCAATTGTGAAATAATTGTTTGATGTTTCATTAATTTCTCCTATACACCTATTTTACAAAGAGGTTGGAAGCACCCCTCCAACCTCTAAAAAATTCGTGTTAGATTATTTCTTTTTACGAAATAATTTGCTAATGAGACGACATACTGAACGAATTGGGAAATAAATAAGTACAATAGCTAAAAGTCCCAATATTGCAGTTGCTGCTATTAACCAATATCGCCATAGAGGTAAGACTTCTTTAACAGAATCTCCTTCACCAAGACCATTCATTGCATTGCTATTAACAATTGTATAAAGAATAGCATGACTAGATTCGCGGAGTTGTTTAACTACAGCAGGAGTGTATTCCGATTCTTCTAACTTCCAAAGATTTGCATTAGTATTAAGCCATAAGTTAGTACCAGCTGCTAACCCTTCTCGTAAGTCGGCATAGGCAAAATTATCAAATGATGCTTGGTCTGTCGAAACAATTCCCTTAAAGCCCCACTCATTTTTTAATGTAGTCGTCATCAATCCTTTATCCGCACCAGCCCAGGTTGTACCTAAACGATTCATCGCTGTCATAACTCCAGTTGCATCAGATTCACGAATAGCAATTTCAAAAGGTTTTAAATATAAATCACGAACCGTTTGCTCATTAGCAAACATACTACCACCAATGCGGTTAGTTTCTGTATCATTTAATGCATAATGTTTGATAGTTACAAACGTTCCCTTAGATTGGACTCCTTTAATCTCACTAGCGCTCATTGCTCCAGATAAGAAGCTATCTTCTGAGAAATACTCAAAGTTACGGCCTCCAAAAGCAACCCTATGTAAATTAGCACCTGGTGCATACCAGCCATTAACATCAACATGTAAGGTATCATTACCAACAGAAACCCCAACTTGCTCCATTAAGTCTGTGTTCCACGTTGAACCCATAACAACTTGTACTGGGTAGGCTGTACCTGATTTTCCTCCTACCAAGGTACTAGAAATACCCGCTGGTCCATCTTTAATAATAGTTGATGGTAAATTAATCGATTCTAATGGTATTGTTGCATAACCACCATTGCGTACTAATTTATCCATTTCCTCAACCGTCAACTGATCCAGTAGGGTACTCCATAATGGATCATTAAAGTCTAATCCTTTGAGGTCTAAAATATCTAACTTACCAATTTCTTTATCTACAGTCCCTGTAACTGGCATTTGAACGGATTTATCATCTTCTGCGACAATCAAATCCAATTCCTTAAGCATCTCATCATCAATTTGCCAAGCACCTTCACGATAAGTTGCTGGCCACGAACCAGTCCAATCACGACGAGAAAGGTATGTTGCTTTTTCATCGTATGCTCGAATATCAACATCATTAAAAGCATTAGTGATGGTTTCACCAGTTTCCTGAGAAACAGAGTATGTTTTAGCATCTAATTCCGTTTGTTGGTAAGTCGCAACCAAATTCTCCTGACCATTGTGGGTCATTCCATCAGTTATTGACTTACCTTTCTTAGCTAGAATATTATTAAGTGCATCGTGAGCATTTTTCCCTACTGTAAAATGATAGTTACCTGCATCTACAATATAGGTTTTATATCCTTGACTATCGTAAACTTTTAAGCTTTCTTTAGGAATTCGAACAGTAACTGTCTCTGATTCTCCAACAGCTAATTTTTTAGTTTTTTCAAAACCAACTAATTCTATTGCTGATTTTTCGATATTATTCTGTTGGTTATAATCTGTGTAAGGTGATTGTAAATAAACCTGAACAACCTCCTTACCTGCCACATCTCCACTGTTGGTTACTTTAACTGAAAGTTCAAATTGATTATTCTTTTCAGTTAACTTAACATCTCCATAGGTAAAATCTGTGTAAGACAGACCGTATCCAAAAGGATATTGAACAGCTTCTTTATAGTCATACTGACCAGATTGATCACGCCCTAAGACAACATCTTCATAACGTGTTTCATAATAACGATAACCAACATAGATACCTTCACTATAAACCATGAATTTGTCACCGTTCTTAATCTTGCTATTAGTAAATGTATAGTCTCCTAAGTTAGCCATAGCAGGAGCAGAAAAGACATCATAGGCATAGGTATCAACGAGACGGCCAGATGGATTAACCTCTCCAGACAAAATATCTCCAATAGCTAGAATCCCTGACTGTCCAACAGCTCCAACCCAAAGCACTGCATCAACACCTTCAGCATCTAGAAAATCAAGTTCCATCGCATTGACAGTATTGAGAATTACAACAACTTTGTCAAAACGTTCCTTCGCTAATTTTAAAAGATCTTTTTCATTGTTATCTAATTCCAAGTAATGAACCCCTGTTTTAAGAGGTTTGATAGGCAAATCTGCACTCTCACCACCCGAACGTCCAATAACAACAATACCTACATCTTGATAATCATCAAAAGACTTGAGAACTTCATCGGTATAGGCAGACTGTGGAACTTCATTAACCGCAAATTCTCCTTGTCCAGTCACAGAAGTAACTTCTTTACGATAATCTTTACCAGGGCCCTTAGTGTAAAAATCCCAAGCAGTTCCATTGACTTTAAAACCAGAGGACTCTAAACTATCTTTCAAAGTCGGTAAACCTTTGGCATTTACAGACCCTGAACCTCCTCCACCATAGATGAAATCAACCGAGTTTTGACCTAAAAGAGTAATCTTGATATCAGCAGGTAGAGGTAAACTTTTAGCATTATTTTTCAATAAAACGATTCCCTCTTGCTCTACCTCACGTACCAAGGCATCACCAGATTTTTTCCAATCATCATCGCTAGCAAAATCAGAAGTAAAATATTTTTTATCAGCTTCTTTCCCCCCATTGGAGACAATCTTACTACTAGTATGGCCTAAAAAGTTTGAAATGAGAGCTGAATAGCGAGGAGCAAAGTGATTAGCACCCAATAAAGCTCCAACGATAGCCACTCCTAATACAAACGATAATAATTTAATAAAGCTTCCAAAAATTTTCTTTATCAATATAAATCCTTTTTTCATTTTAATTCCTTCCTTAAACCTTATTTCATAATAACAAACTTCATCATTGGATAATTAATCAATACTTGAATGATAACATTAATAATGTTCGCACAAATTTGAGCAAAACTCAAACTTATTCCCAAAGTTTGAAAAATAGCTGTCGTATAAGGAGGCAACACAATTGATATAATGCCTGCTACTATAACAGTTAAAATATACCAATGAAGTGTCTTCGAAATATCATTTTGTACCCCAAATACAAATTTTCGCTGAATAATATAATTAACTATCTGAGCTATCACATAAGCTAATAAAAATGATAAAAATCCATTCAAACCACCATTAGAAATTGAATATTTAAAAATCAACCAACGAAAGGTTCTATTTGAGAAAGAAGTAAACAATAAGTTACTACCTATCCAAAGAACAATAAAATTAGTAATTGTAGCAATATTAGATAGAATATTGAATTTAATAAACTCCCAAACATCCGGATGCTGTTTAATCCATTTTTTCATCATCCATCACCTATAATACTTTCCAATATCACTTGTAAAATCTCCTAAATTTCAAACAAATGTAAGCCTTTTCTTAGAATAAGAATATCACATCATGAATAAGACAAAAACCCTTTCTTCATAAGTTGTATTTTTTATTTCATAATTTGTCATTTACTCATAAATTTTGATATACTAAACAATTGAACGGAGGCCGATATGAAATTTGCTATTGTTGAAGATCAAAAAAAAGAACAAGAAATTCTCGCTTCATATATCAAAAAAAGCTGCAGTACTCGTAATATTTCAGTTGAAGTAGATTTTTTTAATGATGGTATTCACATTATCAGTGATTACACCCCTAAATACGATGTCATTTATCTTGATGTTGAGATGGCAGTACTAGATGGCATGTCCGCAGCTAGAAAAATTCGTGAATATGATAAAGATGTTTTAATTGTTTTTGTGACCAATCACTCAGGAGTAGCCATACATGGTTACTCCGTTGAAGCGATTGATTTCCTCTTAAAACCTTTAACTCAATTCGTTTTTGAAGAACATTTCAAAAAAATTCTTCGTAAATTGCCTAATCAAGAAGAAAAGGTTATTTTTGTTAAAAGTAAAGGACAGACTATCAAAATCAAACAAAATGATATTCTTTATGTTGAGAATGAAGGGCATTATATCTACATCCACACCAATAAAGAAATCATCACTACTCTCAATTCCATGAAAAATATGGAACAACTTTTAGATAAGAAACTTTTTTTCCGTTCTAATAACTGCTATATCGTTAATCTATCCCATATTGAAAAAGTAGACGGTAATCTCTCTTACATCCAAGGAGAAAGGCTGCAAATCAGCAGACCACGCAAAAAAGCCTTTATGGAGGCTTTAACCAACTTTATTGGAGATGAGATTTTATGATTTTCCCAGATATTCCACGCATCTATACCGCACTAGCAGAAACCTTTGCAGTTATAATTGTTAGTCTCCCCATTCTCAAAAAACAAAGCTCCCTTCACTCCTTTATTATCAAAGGAGCAATCATTTTAATTGGTCAAGTTTTTTTACAATTCATAGCAGACAAGTTTCCATTGTATTTATGGATACTAGGAATGTTTTTAAATATTACTTGGATGTACCTCAGCCTCTATCTCTTAAAAAATAGCATCAAGATTAGTTTCTACTTAACTGCTAAAAGTTTTGTTGCAGCTGAACTGACAGCTGCACTCAGTTGGCATCTTTATTGTCTCTTAGCTTATAAGGTTAGAAAATTCTCATTGACTAGTGAAATCATTTTCATGGGAATTAGCTATGCCTTATGTTTTATCAGCCTTGCATTAGTTGAAAGAAATGCAGATAGTAATGATACCGAGAAAATGATTGGCAAAAAAGAAGTTTTGATTGCAGCCTTTACAGCTCTGTCAATTTTTCTGTTTAGTAATATTGGATTTCTACTAACAGAAGCATCTTTGGGATTTAATGATTCAAGTAATATTTTTATTCTGCGAAGTATGATGAATTTTTCTGGCCTACTCATTCTATTAACTCAAGAAGCCTTCAGACGAGATGAATACCTTCGTCAAGAACTTTTGGCTATGCAAAATGCTTTTCAACTCCAATACAATCAATACCAGGCTTACCGAGAAAACAGTGACATCATAAGTCGCAAGGTACATGACCTAAAACATCAAATTGGTATCATAAAAGATGAGGCCAATGATGAGAAGCGTGCATCTTACCTCCACGATATGGAAATTAGCATTCGCGAATTTGAATCAAAAGTTGATACAGGAAATCCTGTGTTAGATACTATCATTTCACAGAAAAGTCGTTATTGCTTACAACATGACATTACTTTTACTTGTCTAGTCCAAGGTGAATTGCTTAACCATCTTGATGTAATGGACCTATCTTCTCTTTTTGGCAATGCCATTGATAATGCCATTGAAGCCGTGGAAAAAATTCCTAACAAGGACCAGCGTCTTATCACCTTAAAAATAAGTAAATATGCCCAATTTGCTATTATCAAACTTGATAATTATGACTTATCAGAACTTCATTTTACCACTGAGTCCCTCCCTCAGACGTCAAAATCAGATAAACAAAACCATGGTATTGGACTCAAAAGTATTCGGTACATTTGCGAAAAATATCAAGGGCATATGACTCTTACCAAGAAAGATAACTGGGTTAAATTAAAAATTATTCTACCGAGGCTGGGACAAAAAGATTTTTAGTTTAGAAAATCTATAGCAATAAATCTACTTTTCTAATAAAATATACATAAAAACGAACAAAGATACTCTTTAAATATATAAGAGATAACCTTTGTTCGTTTTTTGTTTTATTGTTCAGAGTTTTGTCCCAGCCTCTTTTTAGTTTCGTAATTCAAAAACAAAAAGCCCACTGTTGTAGGCTTTCTGTAAGATATATTTTAAAATTAAAGCATTTTGTTGTAGAACTCAACGACAAGTGCTTCGTTAATTTCTGGATTGATTTCATCACGCTCTGGAAGGCGAGTTAATGAACCTTCAAGTTTTTCAGCATCAAATGATACGAATGCTGGACGTCCAAGAGTAGCTTCAACTGCTTCAAGGATAGCTGGAACCTTAGCTGATTTTTCACGAACTGAAATCACTTGACCAACTTCAACGCGGTATGATGGGATATCAACACGCTTACCGTCAACAAGAATGTGACCGTGGTTTACGAATTGACGAGCTTGACGACGAGTAGTTGCAAGACCTAGACGATAAACAACATTGTCAAGACGACGCTCAAGAAGAACCATAAAGTTGAAACCAAGTGTCCCACCTTTAACTTTAGTAGCTTGTACAAACAAGTTACGGAATTGTTTCTCACCCATACCGTAAGAGAAACGAAGTTTTTGTTTTTCTGCCAATTGCAAACCGTACTCAGAAAGTTTAGAACGGTTGTTTGGACCGTGTTGACCTGGAACGTAGTTACGACGTGCCAACTCTTTACCAGTACCTGTAAGTGACAAACCAAGACGGCGTGCCTGTTTCCATGATGGACCTGTATAACGTGACATTTGCATGTCCTCCTATAATTTAAAAATTTTAGGAAATAACGTTTTAGACAAACCTAATTCGTGCAGATACCCTTCGCCTAAACAGCCAAGGTTACTTATCTTTCAAGATATCTGTTGACGAGCTTTATTTTGCCCTGCTGCTATTTCACACAAAATATATTATAGCATGAAAAAAAGGCTATGTAAAGCCCATTTTTCTCACTTATTCCCCAAGTCAGCTTGTTCGGCAACATCCAAATAACGGATAAGGGTCTTTTCTGTTAAAATATCAGAATAGGTATATGACTCCACCGTAGTGTTATTAATAGCACCAGGAACATTGCTATCATCTGTAAATTCAACGATGAACAATGATTGATAAACCTCAGTTAAACGACCAATACGGTTACGCTCACGCTTACGACCATTTTCCAACGTCAATTCAACCAACTGTCCTTCATGGTTTTTGATATCTTCTTTAATTTTTTTCATTTTTGCTACATCAGCAAATGCATCACTCATATATTCTCTCTTTCTTCTATATCAACTCTTACATCATCTTATGATTCACTAAAATGTGCAATTGTTGAAAATTTATTATATTCCTTTTGGAACAACAATTTAACAGTTCCACGGGCTCCAGCACGGTTTTTCTCAAGAATAACTTCAACAGTATTATCCTCAATTGCTTCTTCTTGGTCATCCCCCTCACGGCGATAATAATCATCGCGATACAGAAAAGCAACAATATCAGCATCCTGCTCAATAGAACCCGATTCCCGAATATCTGATAGAACTGGTCGCTTATCTTGACGCTGTTCAACACCACGAGATAACTGACTAAGAGCAATCACTGGAACCTTTAATTCTTTAGCTAAGATTTTTAATTGACGTGAAATATCCGATACTTCTTGTTGTCTATTTTCTGGACGAGTACCTGTGATTAGTTGTAAATAGTCAATTACTATAAGTCCTAAATCACCTGCTTCTTGGGCCAATTTACGAGAACGAGCCCTAATTTCTGTAATCTTAATCCCAGGTGTATCATCAATATAAATAGGTGCCTCTGCGAGAACTCCCTGAGCCATCGTCACATTTTGCCAATCTTGATCAGTTAATTGACCTGTTCGAAGAGAATGTGAATCAACCATTCCTTCTGCAGCTAACATACGATCTACCAAACTCTCTGCACCCATCTCAAGTGAGAACACTGCCACAGGCCTTTGTTGTTTTGTTCCAACATTTTGTGCAATATTCAATACAAATGCTGTCTTTCCGACCGCTGGACGAGCAGCTAAAATGATTAATTGATCGGGATGTAAACCTGTTGTCAATTTGTCTAAATCACGAAAACCAGTGGCCAATCCTGTAACATCGGATGTTTGATGAGAACGAACTTCCAAATTCTCGTAATTAACTTTTAAAACATCTGAGATTTTACGAAATCCATTGCTATTACTACGCTCATTAATATCAATCAGCGCACGCTCTGCTGCTGCAATAATATTTTCAGAAGGATTACTACCATCATATGCTTGATTGACAGTGTCTGTCAACTTATTGATGATATTTCTTAACAATGCTTTTTCAGCAACAATTTGAGCATAATATTCTGCATTAGCAGAAGTCGGCACACTATTAACCAACTCTACTAAATAAGAAATCCCACCAATATTTTGAAGATCACCTTGACTGTCTAAAATAGCTCTGACTGTTGTAGCGTCAATAGCATCGTTGCGATCATTTAAAGATATCATTGCTTTAAAAATGACCTTATGAGCATACTTATAAAAATCTTCAGGTTCAATATACTCACGAACTGAAATAAGCTTATCAGGTGTGATAAAAATTGCCCCCAAAACCGACTGCTCTGCCAGTAAATCTTGCGGCTGAACTCTCAATTCTTGGACTTCTGACAAAACCTGCCTCCTCTACAATTTATAAACTGTAAACTTATTATCAACTTAAGATTCTTTAATCTGTAATTTAATCTGTCCTTGAATCTCTTTATGAAGCTTTACTGGAACCTCAATCAATCCAATTGCACGGATCGGATGATCCAAATCAATGTGACGTTTATCAACTTTCAATCCAAATTGTTTTTGTAACCCTTCCGCTATTTTTTTAGCTGTAATTGAACCGAAAGTGCGCCCATCCGGACCTACCTTTTCTGTAAAAATCACGCGATGTTCTTCTTTATCTAGCTCATCCTTCAAGGCTTTAGCTTCTGACAAAATTTCAGCAGCATGTTTAGCTTCGGACTTTTGCTTGCCAACAAGTTCCCCAATTGCTTGATTGGTTGCCTCTTTCGCAAAATTTTTCTTAATTAAGAAATTTTGAGCATATCCTGTTGGTACTTCTTTGATTTCACCTTTTTTTCCTTTACCTTTAACATCCTGTAGAAAAATAACTTTCATCTCACTCTTCCTCTAATTCTTCTTTTATTTTTTCCTTAAGTAATAGCAGAGCTTCTGATACCGATTGATTTTCTAATTGACAAGCAGCCAAATTGAAATGCCCACCGCCACCCATCTCTTCCATAATGCGTTGCACATTAATTTTACTACGACTTCTTGCTGAGATAGCAATGTTTCCTTGACTATTTTTAGTAACAACAAACGCTGCCTCTATTCCTGACATGTCAAGTAAAGCATCTGCTGCTTTACTTGACACAACATTATTATAGGTTTTATCTTCAGTACCACTAGCAATAATGACCGACTTCCAAATCTTTTCCCCACGTAAAATCAATTCATTGATAACACGATACTCATCGAAATCAATTGCTGATATATTATGAATTTCAACACTGTCACTTCCCAAAGTTCTCAAGTAGGAGGCTACATCAAATGTCCGGCTCGTCACACGTGTTGAAAAATTTTTAGTATCAAGCATTATTCCTGCCATAAGTACACTTGCTTGAAGTTTACTTAATTTGACAGAAGCATTTTGAAACTGAATTAATTCCGTTACAAGTTCACTTGCTGAGCTTGCTCCACTTTCAATAAAGGTTAGGACCGCATTATTAGGAAAATCATCATCACGTCTATGATGATCAACCACAACAACTTCTGTAAATTTACTGTAAAGTTCTTTTGATAAAGTCAAGGATGTTTTGGAATGATCAACCATAATCAATAAGGATTCATTAGTAACTTTTTTTAACGCTTCGTCAACAGTAATTAATTGGCTATTACCATCATTTTGGAGTCGCTCAACTGCACGCTCAATATCTGGTGCCATTTGCTTATCATCATAAATAGCATAAGTATTAGAAATAATATTTGAAGCAAAAAATTCCATACCGACAGCTGCCCCCAAGGCATCCATATCAAGATTACGATGTCCCATTACAAAAACTTGATCAACCAACTTGATTTTGTCAGAAATAGCCGTCATCATTGCTCGTGTTCTAGTACGAGAACGTTTGACCGTCGAAATGGTTCCACCACCAAAATAAATAAAATCCTTATGCTCATCATTTTCTTTAACAACAACTTGATCTCCACCCCTCACCAAAGCCATATTAAGATTTTTTTGAGCAATAGAACCAATTTCATCATGATTCCCATCACCGTAGGATATGCCCATACTCATCGTCAGAGGTAAATCAAAATCCTTTGCTTCTTGTCTAAATTCTTCTAAAACAGTAAATTTAGAGTCTATCAACTGACTAAGCACTCTATAATCTGTAAAAAAATAGAAACGATCCATGTCTACACGACGGTAAAAAATATTATATTTTTGAGTAAATTCTGCTACAAATTTTACGATAAGACTATTTAAGCGAGACACCTCTGCATCAGCCAAGCTTTCCGTTGCGTCATCGTAGTTGTCAATAGATATAATCCCAATTACAGGACTTGTAGCTGACACAGCCTCACCAGCCCTAACCTCAGATAAATTGTCATAAAAATATAATATACCACCTGGATAGTCAATTGTTAAACTATACTTTTTACCATTGATATCACAAATAGCCGCTGGAGCCTCTTTTTGACTGACCAGTATATCCATCACTAAAGAAGTGCTAAAGTCTCCCTCTTGATCTGCTAAAATCAACTCCGCATAAGGATTAAACCATTCCACTGACCACAAATCAGGAATAAACTTAATAACGCCGACAGGCATAGTGTCTAATAAGTGTTTTAAACTTAGCTCAGTTTTCTCATTTAGACGCTCGATGCGTTCTAAGTCAGATTCCTCATATCCCTTTTTTTGGAAAAAAAGCAGAGCATAGACTGAAATAGCTACAGCTAAAAAAACAACAAGTCTCCCTGTATTACTGGAAACTAAACGTAAACTGGCTACCAAAATACCAAAGCAAATTAAACCGACCAAGACCAAATGAATGGTGGCGAAACGAAATTTTTTCATCTTAGACCTCTTGATGCCCCATTATAACACAAACCAACTCTAAAATAAAGAATGTCCTATACCCTATTCAGTTTTTCTACGAGCTTTATTATTTCCTTCTAAGTAAACCATCAAAATAGAAATATCTGCTGGATTGACACCTGAAATACGGCTAGCTTGACCAATTGTTTCTGGATTGATTTTCTTAAATTTTTGACGCGCTTCCGTTGCAATAGAATCAATAGCATCCCAATCAATATTAGCAGGGATACGTTTTTCTTCCATGCGTTTCATCCTATCAACTTGGTCAAGTGCCTTGTTAATGTAACCTTCATATTTGATTTCAGTCTCTAAGAGTTCAATAATCTTACTATCCAAATTTTCTGAAGCTGGACCAACAAAATCAGTAACCACCTGATAATTGATTTCAGGACGGCGCATGAATTCTTTAGCTGTCAAGGCATCTGTCAATGGTTTGAACCCCAGTTCCGCTATTTTTTCATTTGTTTTCTTGACAGGTTTTAGTTTGACACTTGACAACCTTGTCAACTCCTTATCAAATTGTTTTTTCTTAATTTCAAAATGGTTCCAACGATAGTCATCCACCAAACCAACTTCTCGACCAATTGGCGTCAATCGCATATCTGCATTGTCATGGCGTAAAATCAAACGGTACTCTGCACGACTTGTCAATAGACGATAAGGTTCCAAAGTTCCCTTAGTAACAAGGTCATCAATCATAACTCCAATATAAGCATCACTACGCTTCAAAATTAATTCTGGCTTACCTTGTACCTTGAGCGCTGCATTGATACCAGCAACAAGACCTTGACCTGCCGCTTCTTCATAACCAGATGTCCCATTGGTTTGACCTGCTGTAAAGAGTCCAGAAATCAATTTCGTTTCAAGAGTCGCACGCAACTGATGTGGCAAAACAATATCGTACTCAATCGCATACCCAGTACGCATCAATTCTGCTTTTTCCAAGCCTTTGATAGAATGCAAGAGCTCTTTTTGAACATCTTCTGGTAAACTTGTTGACAACCCTTGAACATAAACTTCCTCTGTGTCTCGTCCCTCAGGCTCTAGAAATAGTTGATGGCGCTCTTTATCCGCAAAACGCACAATCTTATCTTCAATTGACGGACAGTAACGGGGTCCAACTCCCTTAACAATACCAGAAAACATCGGTGCACGGTGTAAATTTTTATTAATAATATCATGACTAGTCTTATTCGTATAGGTCAACCAGCAAGGAATTTGATCCTGTAAATAATCATCGTCTTTTGACATAAATGAAAAATGATTTGGTTTCTCATCCCCAGGTTGAATTTCTGTGACTGAGTAGTCGATTGACGATGCCTTGACACGAGGTGGAGTTCCTGTTTTGAAACGCCCAATTTCCAAACCTAGTTTTTTCAAATTATCTGATAGGGTAACTGATGCTAAACTATTATTAGGTCCAGATGAATACTTGAGCTCTCCCAAGATAATCTCACCACGAAGCGCTGTCCCTGTTGTGACAACGACTGCCTTTGCACCATATTTTTGCCCAGTAGCTGTCAACACACCGACAACCTTACCATTTTCAACTAAAATATCATCAATCATACTCTGACGAAGAGTCAAATTCTCTTGACGTTCTACAGTGTTCTTCATTTCTTGAGCATAGAGTACCTTATCAGCCTGAGCCCTGAGAGCACGGACAGCAGGGCCCTTACCAGTATTGAGCATTTTCATCTGGATATAGGTTTTATCAATATTTTTCCCCATTTCTCCACCAAGAGCATCAATCTCTCGGACAACTATCCCCTTAGCTGATCCTCCAATTGAAGGATTACAAGGCATAAAAGCTAACATGTCCAGGTTGATAGTTGCTAGTAAAGTCTTGCATCCCATTCGAGCTGCTGCAAGGCTAGCCTCCACTCCAGCATGACCTGCCCCAATGACGATAATATCATAATTTTCAATAAAACGATGTTCCATTTTATAATTTATTCCTTTCTTCACTGATAATAATATTGACAGTTCTTGTCAATTCTTCTCTTATATAACGATGAAAAGAAGCTACGAGAATTAGTCGAGTAAAACTTATCAATTCACACAGTCCTTCACTGACTTTTTACAGTGTTAGAAAACGTTGTTTGGCTAATTACACCACTGAGAACTAGTACTTATGCTAAATCCCCGAACCTCTATACTTAGCGACTTTACGACATCTTTACACAATTTAAATAACATAAAAATAGCCAAAACTCTCGAAAACTGTACGCCAAAAGACATACAATTCCCATGAGCTTTGACCATCATGTTATTGTCAAGACAAGTTTAACAGATTTCAGAAGTAATTTCAAGATTTTACTGACAGTAATTTACTAAACAATGTTTGATTTTTAGATTGAGCCTTTAAATATTGGTAAAATACTTCTCTTGATAAAATCTTATTAATCATAATTTTATCAAATTTATCAAATATTTCAATAAAAGATCGTTTCGTTAACCTATTTATATAAATTACATCCTCGGATTCCTGACGTTTTCTATCTGCAACTTCTAGGGGATACCCTGTTCCAAAGTCACCTTCAAATAGTTTATCCAAAGTATACTGTAAATTTAATTCTCCAGCCCAACCAAAATTCAATCCTAAAGCTAAGGATGCAACATTTCCATTATTAATACGCCCAAATAGAAAAGCATCTTGAGGTGTTTGAATAAAACCTGCACGTAAACCCGGCAAGCTGTTACAAGCCATCATCATTCCTTGACCTGAGGAGCAGCCAGTAATAACAAAGTCTATTGAGCCAGTCTCAATTAATAAACTAATCATGACTGCTACTTCAACATATGAGTAAGATTCAGTTTCTTCTGGGAAAATACCTAGATTAATAATATCGTTATCTTTCCCCGCAGCTTTTTTTACAGCTTCAAAAAGAAGCTGATTAATATCTGTCCGTGTACTAGCTTGAATAACAGCAATTCTCATATGTTACTCCTTAATGTGTTAAATATACCGACAAGCTTCTCCATTTTTATAGGCCATGTCAATGATTCCACCACCAAGACATTCGTCACCGTCATAAAAAACAACTGCCTGACCTGGAGTAATAGCACGTTGTGGCTCGTCAAAAATGACTTCTGCCTTATCACCTTTCACCTTTACAACAACTTTACTATCTGGTTGACGGTAACGGAATTTAGCTGTGCATTCTAACGTGAATTCTTGAAGCATTTTACGTGTAAAGTGAACTGAAGAAGCATCAAGAGAAGTTGACATCAATGACTCATGATAGAAACCTTGACCAACGTATAAAATATTTTCTGACAAATCTTTACCGACAACAAACCAAGGTTCATTATCACCACCGATTTGACCACCGATACCAAGACCACCACGTTGACCGATAGTATAATACATTAGCCCTGCATGCTCACCCATGTCACGGCCATCTATGGTCATCATACGCCCTTTTTGAGCTGGAAGGTACTGACTTAGAAATTCTTTAAAATTTTTCTCACCGATGAAGCAAATGCCTGTAGAATCTTTTTTCTTAGCTGTTGCAAGACCTGCACGCTCTGCAATTTCACGGACCTGAGGCTTCTCAAGATGTCCCAAAGGGAACATAGTTTTTTGCAATTGTTCTTGAGATAATTGACTCAAGAAATAAGTCTGGTCTTTCCCGTTATCTACTCCACGTAGCATGTGGACTGTGCCATCTTCATCGCGCATAACCTGAGCGTAGTGACCAGTTGCCACATAATCTGCACCAAGTGTCATTGCATAATCAAGAAAAGCCTTAAATTTGATTTCTTTGTTACACATAACATCTGGATTTGGTGTACGTCCAGCACGATACTCTGCTAGGAAATACTCAAAAACGCGGTCCCAATATTCTTTTTCAAAATTAACAGAATAATAAGGAATTCCAATTTGATCCGCAACCGCAGCCACATCTTTGTAATCTTCCGTAGCAGTACAGAAACCATTTTCATCGGTGTCATCCCAATTTTTCATAAAAACACCAATAACGTCATACCCCTGCTCTTTCAATAGCAGAGCTGTTACAGAGGAGTCAACTCCTCCACTCATGCCAACTACGACACGAATTTTTGAATTATCATTCATGATAATCCTCCCATCAAATATATTATTTAACGTAGACTTGGAGGGTCTAGTTATTCAAAAAACGATTTGAAGGTCGATTTTGAAGCGCCAATTGCGCAATCTTTATTATACCAACAATTTGATTGTTTTCAAAATACTTATTATCACATTATCACTTTCAATTTATCTTCAATTTGTTATAATAGTCTAGCAAATTTAATTTTGGAGCAAGATATGAAAACACTCAAATTTCAGTCGGTTTTCGACATTATTGGACCAGTTATGATTGGACCATCATCAAGTCATACTGCAGGAGCGGTAAGAATTGGTAAAGTTATTCATTCAATCTTTGGTGAAATTCCAGAAAGTGTCACCTTTGCTTTGTATAATTCCTTTGCTAAAACCTATCAAGGTCACGGTACTGATAAGGCGCTTGTTGCAGGCATTATGGGCATGGATACAGATAATCCAGACATCAAAAATTCTCTTGAAATTGCTCATCAACATGGGATAAAAATCTATTGGGAAATTCTGAAAGATAGCAATGCTCCGCACCCAAATACAGCTAAAATTACTGTCAAAAAAGGTGATAAAAGTATGAGTATCACAGGTATTTCAATTGGCGGGGGCAATATCCAAGTGACAGAATTAAATGGCTTCTCAGTATCTCTATCGATGAATACACCTACTATCATTGTCGTTCATAAAGATATTCCAGGTATGATTGCCAAGGTTACTGATATTCTTTCAAAATATGATATCAATATTGCTCAAATGACTGTAACCCGTGAAAGTCAAGGACAAAAAGCTATTATGATTATTGAAGTTGATTCACGTAACTGTAAAGATTGTGTCAAAGAGATTGAAAAAATCCCTAATCTTTATAATGCTAATTTCTTTGATTAAAGGAGACAGTGATGTTTTATACTATAGAGGACCTTGTAGAACAAGCAGAGCAACAATATGATGGTAATGTTGCTGAATTAATGATTGCGACAGAAGTTGAAATGACTGGTCGTAATCGAGAAGAAATTATTGGCATCATGTCTCGTAATTTACAAGTCATGAAATCATCCGTAACAGAAGGGTTAACGCCTACTAAATCAATTTCTGGACTTACAGGCGGAGATGCACTCAAAATGGACACTTACATCCGTCTGGGAAAAACACTCTCAGACAACACAATCTTATCTACAGTTCGAAATGCAATGGCCGTCAATGAATTAAATGCTAAAATGGGATTAGTTTGTGCTACACCAACGGCAGGATCTGCTGGATGTTTGCCTGCTGTTCTGTCAACAGCAATTGACAAGTTAGGGTTAAACGAAAAAGAGCAACTTGACTTTCTCTTTACAGCCGGTGCCTTCGGTTTGGTTATTGGTAACAATGCATCCATTTCAGGGGCTGAAGGAGGATGCCAAGCCGAAGTAGGATCTGCTTCTGCTATGTCAGCAGCAGCTGTTGTAATGGCGGCAGGTGGTACAGCATACCAAGCTAGTCAAGCTATTGCATTTGTCATTAAAAATATGTTAGGTCTTATTTGTGATCCAGTTGCTGGACTTGTAGAAGTTCCCTGTGTTAAACGTAATGCCCTAGGTTCAAGTTTTGCCTTAATAGCAGCTGATATGGCACTTGCAGGCATTAATTCACAAATTCCAGTTGATGAAGTTATTGATGCTATGTATCAGGTCGGATCAGCTTTACCAACTGCCTTTCGTGAAACAGCTGAAGGTGGCCTAGCAACAACTCCTACAGGTCGTCAATATGCTAAAGAAATTTTTGGAGAAATATGATGTCCACAACAGTTTATTTTGTTAGACATTGCGAGCCAAATTATAAAAATCATGATGATTCAAGTCGTGAATTGACTCAAAAAGGTTTACAAGATCGTCAATTTATTATCAAATTTTTTGAAAATAAATTAATCAATCATATTTTTTCAAGTCCTTATAAAAGGGCTTTTGATACTGTTTTACCTCTAGCAAAGCAACACAAACTTAACATCATAACGGTTGACGACTTCAAAGAACGTAAAATTGACAATGTTTGGATTGAAGATTTTAAATCATTTACACAAAAACAATGGTTCGACTTTTCCTATAAATTAACTGATGGGGAATGTTTACATGATGTTCAACAAAGAAACATGAGAGCTCTCAATCAATTACTCATTGATAAAGATGGGCAATCTCTTGTTATCGGATCTCACGGTACAGCTATTTCGACCATTATAAACTTTTTTTTCAAATCTTATGGCTACCAAGATTTTGAAAATATCAAATCATTAATGCCTTATATTGCCGAATTTCAATTTAATAAATTAGACTGCCAATCAATCTCCATTCATAATATCTTTACAGGAGCTTGTCATGAAATCTATTCTATTTGATCTTGATGGAACACTCGTTGATTCTAGTTCTGGAATCAAATAATCATTTGTTCATATTTTTGCAGCACTAGGGGTACCATTGCCTAGACCTAAAATGACGAGAACTTTTATAGGTCCACCTCTAGAAGATAGTTTTAGACAATATGTTGATGATGTTGACAAAGCCGTCACTGTCTATCGAGATTATTACAAAAATATTGGAGTTTTTGACGTTAAATTATATCCTTGCATTGAACAGCTGCTGAAAGAATTAGTAGCTAATCATTTTAACCTTTATATTACAAGTAGTAAAAATGAACCAATGATTCATGTCATGCTAAAACACTTAAATATTGACAGATTCTTTACAGGTATCTATGGTCATACTTGTGATAGAAATAACAAAATAAAGGTCATCGAAGCATGCCTCCTATCAGAAAATATTAATCAAAAGATGCTATTATTATTGGTGATACTAAATTTGATATTATTGGAGGTAAAAATAATAATATTAAAACACTCGACATAACCTGGGGATTTGTCTAGAAGAAGAAGAACTTTTATTGGTAGGTTCTGATGCTATTTGCCATAAGCCTCAAGATATTTTAAAGAGTCTGGGACAAACCAAACCATCACGATGGCGGAGCCCACACCCACAAAACAATGACAACCAATAGGCAAAGCCCTCGCTAAGTGCTATACTCTTAGTGAGGGCTTTTTCAAGTTTTCGCATAAAAAGATTTTTAGTTTAGAAAATTTATACCAATAAATCTAAATTTCTAATAAACTGTATATAAAAACGAACAAAGATACTCTTTAAATATATAAGAGATAATTTTTGTTCGTTTTTTGTTTTATTGTCCAGAGTTTTTTGTCTCAAACTCTTTTTTATTGCATGCCCCAAGCAGCTAAACCCTGTGAGTTATAAGCATTTAGAGCTGAATTTATCTGATCTTGCACAGTGGCTGTTGATCCCCAACCAGGCATCGTTTGGAAAAGTCCAGACGCACCTGATGCATTCGCTACATTTGGATTCCCATTAGACTCACGTGCAATAATATACTCCCAAGTTGACTGGGGTACACCAGTTGCTTTCGCCATTTGAGCTGCAGCTTCTGTTCCGATCACGCCAGCTGTGTTACCATTTGCCAAAACACCTGAGTAAGATACTGAAGAAGTCGCAGTTAACTGAGAGTTGTAATGATTAGCTGTCTGATTGACTTGCGGGATAATTTCATTAACAAGATTTTCAGTTGGCACTGAAACCGTTGAAGCAAGTTCTTCATAATGAACTGATTTTAACAAATTTGTAGTTTCAAAAGCAATAGCGTTTGCTTCAGTTGAAACTGCTGTTGTTGCTTTAATAGTTAGTGGAACACTTGTTTCTAAACTAGAAATTTCAAAATTTTCAACTGTATTTTCTTTTTTAGTTGATGTTACATAAGATTCAGTATTAACAGATTGTGTTGTCAGAACAATTGACAAACTTGTAAATAATAATCCTAAAACAATTTGTTTAGATTTTTGTTTCTTTAGCGAACGTCGTGTGACTCTGCTATTTGACATGAATTTCTTCCCTTTTTTAATTTTAACCTCATCTAGTCTAACATACAATTGTTACAGTTACTTTACACCTATGTTTAAAAATAGCGTATATATACAACATCTTGTAATATAGAGAACTATATCTGCTTTTTTAATGCTTCATTTATAAAATTATAGCTAAAACTCTATAAAAGGTTGTCTATCATGTAAACTTTTTGTAAATATCATTGTGTTTTAGATTCTTGAACTATTAGTCTATAAAAAGATCAAAAGATTCTAGAAGATAGCATTTAAAAAATTCTATCGAAATGAATATAAGTTGTTTTTTCAAACTATGACCAATAACTCGCATAGTGAATAGCTTATTTATTTTGCACCTACAAAGTCAAGAGTGATCATCTAATAAAAAAAAACTTAGAACACCTAAAAATAAGGTATACTAAGGTTTTTTCAGTATAAATAGCAACATAGCTATTATTAATATCACTAAGATAGCAAAAGTGTCTATTGATTTCCATTTGAGCAAACGGTATTTCGTCCGACCATCTCCACCTTTGTAACCACGTGATTCCATTGCAATGGCAAGAGCATCAGCACGTTTAAAACTAGAAGCAAAAAGGGGAATTAAAATTGGAATAATTGACTTTATTTTTTTAATCAGATTACCTTCTCCAAAATCAACACCCCGTGCTTTCTGAGCATTCATAATCCGAATAGTATCATCCATCAGAGTAGGAACAAAACGCAAACTAAGTGACAACATTAATCCGATTTCATGTGCTGGAACCTTTAAAGGTTTCAACGGATTCAATAAAGATTCAACTGCATCTGCAAGACTTAAAGGGGTGGTTGTTAAAGTTAGTAGAGTTGAAAAGAAAATAATCAAGACAAATCGCATAAAAATGATTCCTGCTTGATTTAAACCAACACGTGTAATTTGCAGAAAACCAAAATGGAAAAACACTTCTCCTCCACCAGTAAAAAAAAGCTGGAAAATAGTAGTAAATAAGATAATCCCTATCATTGGTCTAACACCACGTAAAAAGAAACCCAACTTTATACCAGATAACCAAATAGAAAAAAGAGAAAAAAACAAAAGTAACGCATTTGTTATCATATTATTAGCCCAAAATATTACAACAATATAAATTAACATAGCTAATAATTTACTTCTTGGATCCAATCTATGAATAATCGAAGTACCTGGAATATAACGACCTAAAATCAATTTATCCATAAACAATTCCCTCCCTGAATTCAGCTAAAGTAACAGGAAGTTCTTCCATCAAAAAGCCTCGTTTTCTTAAATTATACGCCAATTTTGTAATTTTTGGTACACCAAGTTGTTTTTCTTCCAATAACTCCACTTTCTGAAAAACATCTTTTGGAGTTCCAGATAAAACAACTTTTCCTTTTTCTAAAACATGAACGAAATCTGCATAATTTGCTACATCATCCATTAAATGTGTTACCAATACAATAGTTAAACCAAATTGATGAAGATTTTTAAATAAAGTCATCAATTCCTTACGTCCTTTTGGATCCAGTCCAGCTGTCGGTTCATCTAAAACAAGAATTTCTGGCTCCATTGCTAAGATTCCAGCAATGGCCACGCGACGCATCTGTCCACCGGACAATTCAAAAGGATTTTTTTCAAATAGTTCCTCAGAGATCCCAACCATAGTTAGTTTCTCACGAGCAATTTGCTCAGCTTTTTCTTGAGAAATACCAAAATTTTGAGGACCAAAGGCTGCATCCTTCAGAACAGTCTCTTCAAATAATTGACTTTCGGGAAACTGAAAGACTAAACCAACTTTTTGACGAAGTTGTTTGATATCTTTTGAGTTAGAAGTTGATGTAATCACATGTTTATCAACTGAAACACTCCCTAACGTTGGAATATTAAGACCATTTAAAAGCTGCATAATAGTAGATTTTCCAGAACCAGTATGCCCAATAAAAGCAGTATAACTTTTTTTTATAATCTCAAGATTGACATCAAACAGTGCTCTTCCTTCAAAGGGTGTCCCTGCTTGGTATGTATAACTTACATTTTCGAGAGTAATCCCCATAATTCCTCTTCTAATTCCTTTTCTGTTAAATAAGCTGCGCTAAAGTCTAATTTTTCTGATAAATCTTTAATGACACTTGTTGTAAAGGGAATGTCCAGTCCTAGGTCAATCAATGATTCTTCGCGGGCAAAAAGTTCTCGCGGAACTGAATCTGATTCAATCTTCCCACCTTGCATAACAATCACTCGATCACTAAGTGCTACTTCATCTAAATCATGAGTAATCGAAATAACAGTCATTTGATGCTCTTCACGAATTTTTTGCATTACATCAATCAATTCTAAGCGACCTTCTGGATCTAACATACTAGTCGCTTCATCAAGAATTAAAATATCAGGATTCATAGCAAGTGCACCTGCAATAGCAACTCGCTGTTTTTGCCCACCAGATAATCGTGCAGGTTCCTTAGTTTTGAAATCAATCATTCCCACTAATTCGAGAGCTTCATTGACACGAGATACCATTTCTTCATGAGAAACTCCTTTATTTTCAAGAGAAAAAGCAACATCATCCTCAACCGTTGCACCAACAAACTGATTATCAGGATTTTGAAAAACCATCCCAATTTTATGACGAATAGTCCAAAGATTCTTCTCCGTTAATTGTTCACCATCAATCCAGATTTCACCTGTTTCTGGCTCTAACAATCCATCAATTAAACGAACTGTAGTTGATTTTCCAGAACCATTATGGCCCACAATTGATAGCCATTCCCCGCGTTTCACGTGAAACGAAACATTATCAAGTGTTGGGGATTCTTGTCCTTCCACATAGCGAAATGTAATATTCTTAAACTCAATCATTTACGAAATGTATCCTTAAATAAAAAACTTGCCTCCCTAAAATAGTCATATCCTGAATATAGGGTGAAAAATAGAGAAATATAAAGCATAATATTTCCTACAAAGGCCCAATGAAAAAGCAACAAGACAACTGCAAGCATCTGAGTAGCTGTCTTAATTTTACCCAGCATAGCAGCAGCTAGGACCTCACCTCCTGTTTCAACCAAAAGAAGTCTGAGCCCTGTGACTGCTAATTCTCGGCAAATAATGACAGCAGTAACCCAGGCTGGCGCTAAATCTAAACCAACTAGCATAATAAAAGCAGACATAACTAACATCTTATCTGCAAGCGGATCTGCAAACTTACCAAAATTAGTAACTACATGCCATTTTCGAGCAAGATAACCATCTAAATAATCTGTTATACTGGCAATTGCAAATACAAAAGCTGCAATAATGTGCCATACAATATTATTTGGAATAGAGGCTAACAATAAAAATAGGGGTATTAAGATAATGCGTCCAACTGTGAGTAAATTGGGGATATTTTCTTTTTTATTAAACATAAATTTTCAATTTTCCTATTCTACCATTAATGTAAAGATAGCTGGGCTAGAGTTGACAAGTGAGGATAAATCAATTTTCTGACCATCGACTGTAATCTGTGCAGCTTGAGGTATACCTATTGTAACATGTGATAATGACCCTTTGTTGACAGATACTGTAAACTCTTTTTGTTCTTGTGTCAAGGTAGTTGCTCGTTCTCCATTTAGAGTATCATTTAAACTTACCCAACTTTCACCATCTTTAAGTGTAAAAGTAACATCAACTACCTCTTTATCGGTTTGAAATGCTACAACAGAATTACCATCTTCCTGAGCTACTGCTTTAATTGTTGAGGGAAGTTCAGTAATTGTTGAAGTTGTTGTCTCTATTGAGGTTGTTATTTCCGTTTCGGTAACTGTTTCTGACGTTTCTGTTATTTCTGTTGTGGCATTAGTAAAAGGCCATGGCAATTGCTTAATAACAAAATAACCAGCTAATGCTACAATTGCTAAGCTCAAAAAACTAATAATTACTTTAGGTAAAATTGATTTTTTTTGAGTTTTTTCACGGTGGCTACGACGTCTCCTATGAGCCATACGTTCCATAGGAATATTTTCTTCATCTGTAGAGGTTAATTTTGAAACTGATTCATTTTCTCTCATTTGTGATAAGGTATTTTGAAATAAATTTTGTTCTCGGTATTGAATAAGAATCTCACTAGCCTCCAAATCAACCGACTCTGCATAACTACTCAAATATAATTCAACTTGATCGGTTGGTATCAAACCAAATTGATCCAACTCTAGTGCTAGAAGATGGTGAGATGCAATACCTGTTTGATGTTCAATATCTGTTAATTGAAATTGTTTGGCTAAACGCGCTTCACGCAAAATATCACCAATCATTTTACCATTCATATCATTTAAAATTCCTTCCTAGTTTAAGTACTTTTATTATTATAGCAAAAAATATGATGTTTTCATGTTATTTCGGAAAAACAATGAACTCTGTTTTTTCTGCAAAATTAAAGAAATGTTCTCCAAAAGTAACAATAGTTTCTAAATCTAATTTGGTCAGTAAGTGTGGAAAATCAAAATAAGAATACTCATCATCTTGATATTGTAAAAATTGATGACCTAATTCCTCTATGTTATCTAAACTTCTAATAAACTCACCATAAATTTCATTTTTTATTGTGATTAAGTGTTCTTGATTAATATCTTTATTTTCCCTAATGTTGGTTAAATTTTTACGAAGTTGAGTTCCTGTAGCAATTGGTTGTTCTGTATCTAGCATCAAAATAACAAAACTAAATCTGTTAGAAATTTCAATTTCAATATCGAAAGAATCATCAATTTTACCTTTGTCATACCATTCTTGATAACGCTGAGATGTCCAACCAAATAACATTGCCAAAAATAGTCTTAGAGCCAACTTCTGTTCTACTAAGGATAATTCAGGCCTTATTTGTCCTCTAAAACCAAGAGCTAGTTTTGGAGTTGTTACATCGATTTGAATAGATGACTTCGTAATAGGCTTTGATAATTTAAGGGGAGGTCTCGAAATTTCTGGTAATGTTTTCCGTCTCCTTGTCTCTTTTTTCCTAACAATTCTATCAACCACCTTAACATCAAAATCTCCTACTAAAATTAATGTCTTAAAGTCTGGTCTATAAAACGTATCAAAATTTTCTTTCAAATCTAATAAAGATAACTCTTTAATTGATTCTCTAGTTCCTGCAACATCACTGGATAAAGGAGTATCCGGATACAAATTAGTCAAGACTCCACTATACAGACGAAAATCAGGATCATCTTGATACATTGCAATCTCTTGTTCTATGATTGCCTTTTCTTTGTTAATACTCTCTTCATCTATATGTAAACTTGATGTAAAATCTAATAGCAACTGTAAAGATTCCTCAAAAGATTCTACTGTTGAAAAAAAGTAAGTGGTCTGGTCAAATGTCGTGTAAGCATTACTGTCTGACCCCATATTGGTAAAATGATTTCCAACGTCCTCACCTTTTTTGTCTCTAAATAATTGATGCTCCAAAAAATGAGCAATACCAGAAGAGTAATTTTTTGGATTAGAATCTATTGTAACATTTGTGTCAACAGAACCAAAATCTATCGTCAACATTGCCAAACGTTCTTGAAAACCTTTTTTGGGAAGATAGTAAACTTTCATTCCATTATCCATATATCTAAAGTATATTTCTTGGTTTAAAAATGGATAATCAATCTTTTCTAAGCGACTCATCTGATTCTCCCTCCAAAAAATAAACAGCCTGTAACTTCATCAGACCAACCGCAGCGACAATATCACGCTTTGAGACTCTATCAATGTTATCAATAAATAATTTAATACTAGGACTTTCTTTATCAAACATAACACTGCTATACATTTGTTCAATTAAGGACTTAGGATTATCCATGGACATCTTAGCATTTCCGATAAGCATTTGTTTAGTTTGCTCCACTAATTGTTTTGAAAAACGTCCTAATTTTAATTCATTAATTTGTTGATTGATTACCTTGAATGTCTTTGCTCTGCTATTTTTTTCAATACCGGCATAAATTCTCAAAAAGCCTGAAAAAGCATCGTATCGACTTCCAACAGTATATGCTAAACTTTCTTTTTCTCGAACCACAGAGAATAATTTAGAATGTGAAAAACCTCCTAGCATTCCTTCAGCAACAAGCATAGCATAATAGTCTTTGCCACCGTAGTAAATTGGAATATGATAACCTAATTGCAAAATAGACTGAGTCGTTTTTTTAGTAACAACTTTTTCTCTAACAATATTTATAAACTCCTGACTGTAAACTTTTTGTAAATTTACCTGTCTATCTACTAACGGAAAATGAATCAGCTGACGCGTTGCTTGATAATCATCAAAATCTCCTAAAAGAAAAATATCTATTTTATCTTCCTTGAGCATCTTTTGAAACTCTTGATAAGCTGTAAAAGCATTTTCTTTTTGAATTAAATCTTTTTTCCCATATTTTGAAATTTGAAGTGCCTGTTCTTCATAGTAAAGTTCTTGTAAACTAATACTACTATTATAAAATTGATCTTGCTCATCTATTTCAAGATATCTAATAAGATTCTTTTTTTCAATATCAAAAGTTTTAGTTTGATATTTTTCTAATGAAATTAATGGACGAAATAGAACCTCTCCAAGAATAGCTAACACCTCACTTAGAAGATTTTCTTGTCCCAACACATAGCGATTACTGACAAAAGAAATATCAATATCAACAATATGAATATTTCCTCGAACACTAACATTAGTTGAAAAACTTGTACCGTAAAGATTAGCTAAACGTTCACGAAAAATTTTATTGTTTGGAAAAGCTTCGCTAGCTGTCGCTAACATTTGTGCTACAAGAACTCTCCGAGAAACTGTTTTTATCTGGCGATGACCCGAAAAACGAAAAGTAAGATGATTTGTCTTAAATTGCTGGTTTTTAATAAAATGTAAGTCTACACCCTCTGCTAATTTCATGGCACTTCCTATCTAAATTTAATCTCATCTATTATAACATTTTATGATATAATTATCTTTACAGAAAGTCGAGGTTTTTATGGAATATACATTATTTGATGATTTTATTACTTTACAAGCTCTATTGAAGGAGTTAAGTATTATTCAAAGTGGTGGGGCAATAAAAAGTTTTTTAACTAATAACATTGTACTTTTTAACGGTGAGAAAGAAGAACGTCGCGGAAAAAAAATTCGTGTAGGAGATATTATTGAATTACCAGAACAAAATATTATAATCACATTAAGAAAACCAGATGAAATAGAAATACAACATCATCTTGAAGATTTAGCTGAAAAAAAACGAGTTGCTTCCCTAGTCAAACAACTCAATAAAACTAACAAATCAAAGAAAAAATTACCTTCTAAAAAAAGTCAAAGTAAAGAGATAAAAGACATCCGTCCGGTTAGATTTCCAGGAACATAGATATGTGGATTGAAAGTATATCACTAACAAATTATAGAAACTACAGAACACTAAATGCAGAATTTTCCCCTGGTCTTAATCTTTTTATTGGTGAAAATGCTCAAGGAAAAACAAATTTTTTAGAAGCGATTTATTTCCTTTCACTGACACGTAGTCACCGTACACGTTCTGATAAAGAATTAGTACACTTCAATGAAGTTGACTTGAAATTGACAGGTGTTGTCAATCGTGTAAACGGTAAAGTTTCACTTGATATTATCTTAAACGGTCGTGGTCGTACTACAAAAGTTAATCACCTCAAACAAGCAAAACTTTCTGATTATATCGGGACAATGACAGTTGTACTCTTTGCACCAGAAGATTTACAATTGGTAAAAGGGGCACCTGCTTTAAGACGTAAATTTATTGATATTGATTTAGGACAAATCAAACCCTTGTATCTTTCTGATCTCTCAAACTATAACCATATTTTAAAACAAAGAAACTCCTATCTAAAAAACTCTCAAACAATTGATGACACCTTTCTTGACGTTCTTGATGAACAATTAGTTTACTATGGTACTCGAGTTATGGAGCACCGATTTGACTTTGTTAAAGACTTAGAAAAAGAAGCTGATAAACATCATTATAGCATCTCTAACAAAATTGAAAATTTAAAATTAAACTATATCTCATCAATAAAGTTTACAGATAATTTTGACATATCTGTAAACTTTATTGAACAACTAAAAACAAGTCGTTCTCGTGATATCTATAAAAAAAATACAGGAGTAGGACCTCATCGTGATGATTTAGAGTTTTATATAAATGAAATTAACGCTATATTTGGTAGTCAGGGACAACAACGGAGTCTCATATTATCTCTAAAAATGGCTGAAATCGCTCTATTTAAAAAAGTCACTGGCGATAATCCTATTCTTTTACTTGACGATGTTATGAGTGAACTTGACAACAATCGTCAATCTCAGCTACTTTATAATATTATTTCAGAAAATGTCCAAACTTTTATAACAACTACAAGTTTAGAACACTTAAAGGAATTACCAAAAAATTTGAAAGTATTTTATGTCAAAAATGGATCTGTACGTGAATAATAATTGTGGTTACATGAACTTTAATTCAAAAATATAGATTATACTTATCAAAAAAGAAGGTTGAGACACAAAAAATATCTCAACCTTCTTTTTTGATAGTAATAACAGATAGACGCAGTTGGTGGATTAGAAGTCTGCAATTGGATACTTCTTCTTTTTCAAGTGTCCACCTAAAATAGTCCACTGGACTATTTTAGTACCACGCAATCGTTAGCGGCCATCCTATACGAATGTGATGAACGTCGTTCATCTTATTTCCAACCTCCAAAGGTCTGGGAGATCTTTGAAGCTGTGCGGAGGTGGGAGTGAAAGTGTCCAGTGGACAGTTTCAGCCTGAGCTTAGAAATCAGAGAGCGAGGGGAAGTCAACATTTCGAAATCATGACTTCTTTCCCACTCTCGTTTTTTTGTTTTAGTGTTTAGTTTTTGTCCAGACTCATTTTTTGTTACTATATTATCTATCTCAACTCAGACTTAATTATTTACTAAGAATTATTAGAGAATACAGCGACATTCTTTTTATTTCATAGAATAGTTTGGAGCTTCATTCGTAATTTGAACATCGTGAGGATGGCTTTCAATTAAACCTGCTCCTGACATTTCAATGAACTGAGCATTATCGTGAAGTTCTTCTAGATTTGCTGCACCAACGTACCCCATACCAGAACGGATACCACCAATCATTTGGAAAACAATATCTGAAACAGCTCCTTTATAGGCTACACGGCCTTCAATTCCTTCTGGAACAAGCTTATTAGCCTCATTAACGGTTCCTTGGAAATAGCGATCACTTGAACCTTTTTTCATTGCTGCAATTGAGCCCATACCACGGTAAGTTTTGAATTTACGTCCTTGGTAAATTTCTGTTTCCCCTGGTGCCTCATCTGTACCAGCAAACATTGAACCAAGCATGACAGCATCTCCACCGGCTGCAAGAGCTTTTACGATATCACCTGAATATTTAATACCACCATCTGCGATGATTGTTTTTCCATACTCGCGAGCAACAGATGCAGCATCATAAATTGCAGTTACCTGAGGAACACCTACACCTGCAACAACACGTGTTGTACAAATCGAACCTGGACCAATACCAACTTTTACTACATCAACACCCGCTTCATAAAGAGCACGTGCTCCTTCAGCTGTGGCAATGTTACCAGCAATCAAAGTACGATTTGGGAAATGAGAACGGATTTCAGCGATTTTACGAAGTACACCTGCAGAATGACCATGTGCAGTATCAATAACAATAGCATCAGCACCTGCTTCAAAAAGAGCCTCTGCACGCTCGAAAGTATCAGATGTCACACCAACAGCACCTGCTACTAGAAGACGACCGAATTCATCCTTGGCTGCATTTGGAAACTCAATAACTTTCTCAATATCTTTGATTGTGATAAGACCTGATAAACGCCCATTTTCATCAACTAAAGGCAATTTTTCAATTCGATGTTGGTGAAGAATTTTTTCTGCTGTTGCTAAATCAGTACCAACTGGAGCAGTAATCAACTCCTCTGATGTCATATGTTCTGAAATGAGAGAATTAAGGTCAGAAATGAAGCGCATATCACGATTAGTAATAATACCTACCAATTTACGATTTTCAACAGATTCAACAATTGGAACACCTGATATACGATAGCTTTGCATTAAATCTTCAGCCTCTGAGACCTTATTATTTGGTGTTAAGAAGAATGGATCGATAATAACACCATTTTCTGAACGCTTAACTCTGCGAATTTCTTCAGCCTGTTGCTCAATAGACATGTTTTTATGAATAACACCGAGACCACCTGCACGAGCAATAGCAATAGCCATCTTACTATCTGTTACTGTATCCATAGCGGCAGTAATAATTGGAATATTTAATGTCAAATTGTCAGCAAGTTTTGTCTGCATATTAACATCGTTTGGTAAAACATGACTTTCTGCTGGAATAAGTAATACATCATCAAAGGTAAATCCCTTTTTCAAAAATTTTGTGTCCCAATTTGACATTTCTTATGCCTCTTTTCTTTTTATTTTTTTAAGTTATTAAACTTATTATTTTTTCTATGATATCATTCTAAAATTATTTGTCAATTATTCCGAATAAAAATAGTTATTTATAGAAAAATAGTTATTATTTGCTAAAAATAACAAACATTTATCAAAAATTATCAGTCAATAGGTAAAGATAATTCCTGATGATTTTTTTTAGAATCAGCTATAATGTTTTTCAAATATGAGATGATAAAACCATCAAATTGATTTTCTATGAGGTTAATTCCCTCTGAATACTCTTCTAAATTACTTGATTTTCCAGCAAAATAATCAGCATTTAAACTAGCAAAAGTATCTCTAACTAATGTTATTTTTTCTTGCGGAAGCTCCGAATCAGAAGTCCATTCTTTACTTTTACGTTTAGCCAGCTCTTCCATAAAAATTCGAGAATACTCTGAAAAGTGTAACAATTTTTCATTATTTATATCGTTACTCTTAGCCCAGTTCTCGACGTTTACTTGCTCTACTTGATAATCCAAATTTTTAGCATCCACTGCTATCTTTCCATACTGGTGCGGAGAAACAGCCAATGAAGATGTTATTATCTCAGTGGGTTGCCCCTCGCTGATGTGCTGGATATGAATATGACCACTAAGATTTAAAAAAACTTGAGAATTTTGATATAAAGCAGATAATTTAGGAGATTGATCAATTAAAAATCCAGAGCTAAAATCAGGATTGTGTGGAAGTAAATTCTGATGGCTAATACCAATCACCTTAATTTTATTTTTTTCAGCCTCTTTCAACATTGATTCAATCCATTTTAGAGTATCAGAAGAAAGTTTATTGTCAGCATTGCTATTACTGTCAACAAATAAAAACCATAAATCCCCTCTAGCACTGTAAACATAAGACAACGATTTGTCATCTCTGTGTAAAGATTCTTGTAATCCATAGTTCTTATAAATCTTTGCAAATTCTTCTTTCGAAATCGAATCAACTAATTCGTAATTCTCACCTTTGAATTTTGCTGCGCTAGAACGATCAATATCATGATTTCCTGGCATAACAAGTACAGTTACTCCCGCATTCTTGATACGAGCTAATTTCTTTTCTAAATCTATATGGCTTTGTTTTTCACCATTAAAGGTCAAATCTCCACTGATAATCAAAAATTCAGGTTTATCTGCCACCATTTTATCAACAAAAGCTTCCGTTATCTCTTCGATGAAATACATATTTTTACCGTCAGCATTATCAACCATGTCGGTAAAAAAGCTACCATCATCATGTAAAGACGGCGACAAGTAGTGTAAATCTGTTGCTACAACGATTGAAACAGGTGCCTCAGAACTAGTAGGTGCATTTTTTACTGCTTGAGGTTTAAACTGAGAGATAATAAGGTAACTGACAATCATGCTCAGTAAAATTAATGTAAATCTTATGAAACATTTTTTCATGTGTTTATCAAAAAGGGAATGTAGCGATATCGCCCACTCCCATCCTTTCAATTTTAGAAGTAATTAATTCCCATCGCAGATTTTACTTCTGATAAGGTTTGAGCTGCTACTTGACGTGCTTTTTGACTGCCTTCTTCAAGCATACGGAAGACTTCTCCCATATCTTTAGCGTATTCTAGACGGCGTTCACGAATAGGAGCTAATTCACGTTCCAAGATGTCTAAAAGGTAACGTTTGGTTTTGACATCTCCAAGACCGCCACGTTGATAATGTTCTTTCATCGCCTCAATTTCATCCTTATCTGATTCTGTTCCAAAAATATCAAGATAATGGAAAACCATGTTGCCTTCAATTTGTCCAGGGTCTTCCACACGGATATGGTTTGGATCGGTGTACATGCTCATGACTTTTTTACGAACAGTTTCAGCGTCATCAGACAGGTAGATGCCATTTCCGAGAGACTTCGACATTTTAGCATTACCATCAAGACCAGGGAGGCGACCAGCCTTTTCATTTTCAGGATAAATACCTTCTGGCTCCACCAAAACCTCACAATTGTAGGTATGGTTAAAGCTACGAGCAATCTCCCGTGTTTGCTCAATCATTGGTTTCTGGTCGTTACCGACTGGCACAAAATTAGCTTTAAAAGCTGTGATGTCTGCGGCTTGAGAGATTGGATAAACTAGGAAACCTGTTGGAATAGATTCTCCAAAACCTTTTTGAGCAATTTCAGTTTTAACCGTTGGATTACGTTCAAGACGTGCTAACGAGACAAGGTTCATATAGTACATGGTCAATTCTGCTAGCTCGGGAATCTGACTCTGAATAAAAATGGTTGATTTAGTAGGGTTAAGACCAACAGATAAATAATCCAAGGCAACATTTCCAATGGATTCCTTGATAGCTGCAGATTCTCTGGCATGGTCAGTGAGGGCTTGCTGGTCTGCTAAAAAAACAAACATATCGTACTTCTCTTCATTTTGAAGTAATACACGATTTTTTAAACTCCCTACATAGTGACCTAAATGTAGTTTTCCGGTGGGACGATCCCCTGTTAAAATAATTGGTTTAGACATGTTATCTCCTATACTTTTTTGTCAACTTTATTTTACAGCGTTGTCAACTTTGCGGAAGTAATCTTCCTTGGTTAATCTGTAATGAACCATTGTAACCATTCTTTCATCAACTTTCTTGTCAATCTTTGCATATGGTTCTTCATGGCTAAACAACATTCCTGACTTCTGCATGACACGCCCAGAAGCAGGATTTTCTTTATCGTGTCGTGCGATTAAACAGTTCATTTGTAAGTCCTCGAAAAAGACTTGAAGTATTTTTGTGACTGCCTCGGTCATATATCCTTTGTCCCAATAGTGTTTATTTAAGGTATATCCTATTTCAGCTCGACGCACATCTTCGGCGATTTTCATTAAATCAACGGTTCCAATAAATTGACCAGTTTCTTTGATAACGATGCCCCAACGCCCTAGAGGATTAGCTAGGTACAACGAAGCAATATTATTTTTGGTCTCTTCAAGAGTTTTATTAACTGGAAAGGTCCAACGAACATTCTCTTCATCAGATGCATAGGCAAACATATCATCAGCATCTTCGAGCCGTACAGGTCTTAGGTGAAGTCTATCCGTCTCTATAGAGCAGAATTTAGCTAATGCTTGGTAAATATTCTCCATATATCCTCCAAAAGAAAAATTCACGCTTAAAAAGCGTGAGGGCATAATCATATTGATACGCGGTACCACCTCAATTGATAACTTTACAACTTTTGTAAAAAAATTTTACAATTAGTTGTCAACTCAGTAAAGTATCATCTCTAGTACGATAAGGTGTACCAAACCTGAAACGTATGTATTGGTTCCACGTGAAACATCAGCCCATTCACTCTAACTCACTACTGACTTTCAGCAACCGCCAGTTCTCTTTGAAAGTAAAGTTAAAATTACTCTTCTGAATACTCATATTTTATGAAATCCCTTCAAATTTGTCAAGTTTCTATCTTGTCAAGAACTTGGATTTAAGGGATAATAGAGGAGCTGAAAAATAGAGAAAGTGGGTTATCATGAAAAAACGTTTAGTTGATTTCGGATTAGTAACAATTGGCTCATTTATTGTAGCTATTGGATTTAATACGATGTTTTTAGAGAATAATATAGCTTCTGGAGGAATGGGAGGGTTGGCAGTTAGTTTTAAAGAAATATTTGGCTGGAATCCTTCAACTTTTTTGTTGCTAACTAACATTCCTCTTTTGATACTATGTTTAGTATTTTTGGGTAAAGAAACCTTTGTTAAGACCTTTTATGGTTCTTGGATCTATCCATTTGCTATAAAGTTGACATCAAATTTACCAACGTTAACACATAATCCATTGCTTGCAGCAATCTTCGGAGGAGTGATTGTAGGAATCGGTTTAGGATTGGTCTTTTGGGGAAATTCTTCAACAGGGGGAACAGGCATTCCAACACAGATTTTGAATAAGTACACTCCATTATCATTAGCGGTAGCAATGACAATTGTCGATGGTTTCAGTGTTGCTATGGGTTTTTTGGCTTTTGATTCTGATACAGTGATGTATTCCATTATAGCCTTAGTTGTTATTTCATATGTCGTTGGAATTATGGAAAATGGTTTTAATTCTTCAAAAACCATTATGATTGTTTCAAATAATAGCGAGGCTATACGATCTTACATCATTCAAAAAGCTAATCGCGGGGTAACACAAATTCCTGTTAAGGGAGGCTTAGATTTTTGCGATAAAATCATGCTGATGACAACAATAACGAGCCATGAATTGCCAAAAATGCAACAGGCAATTATAGAAATAGATGAAACAGCCTTTGTTGTTGTAATGCCTGCTAGCCAAGTCATGGGACGTGGTTTTAGTTTGACAAAGCACTATATTCGTGAGAACGATGATATTTTACTTCCAGGCTAGTAATTTTCGTTGAAAAAAATAGGTAAATTCGATAAAATGTTAGGGATAGATAAGATATTAAAAAACGAGGTAATATAATTGTTAACAGTTTCAGATGTGTCGCTACGTTTTAGCGATAGAAAACTTTTCGATGACGTAAACATTAAGTTTACAGCAGGAAATACCTATGGATTGATTGGTGCCAATGGTGCTGGAAAATCAACCTTTTTAAAAATTCTTGCTGGAGATATCGAGCCTTCAACTGGTCATGTATCTCTTGGACCCGATGAGCGTCTTTCGGTTCTTCGTCAAAATCACTTTGACTATGAAGAAGAACGTGCAATTGATGTTGTCATCATGGGGAATGAAAAACTTTATAACATCATGAAGGAAAAAGATGCCATTTACATGAAGGAAGATTTTTCAGATGAAGATGGCGTTCGTGCTGCAGAACTTGAAGGCGAGTTTGCAGAACTTGGTGGATGGGAAGCAGAAAGTGAAGCTTCTCAATTATTGCAAAACCTCAATATTCCTGAGGACCTTCATTACCAAAATATGAGTGAACTTGCTAATGGTGATAAGGTTAAGGTTTTGCTTGCTAAGGCACTGTTTGGCAAGCCAGATGTTCTTCTTTTAGATGAGCCGACCAATGGTCTTGATATTCAATCTATTTCATGGCTTGAAGATTTCCTAATTGATTTTGAAAATACCGTTATTGTTGTGTCCCATGATCGCCATTTCTTGAATAAAGTATGTACCCACATGGCTGACCTTGATTTTGGTAAAATTAAACTATTTGTCGGTAACTACGATTTCTGGAAACAGTCTTCTGAATTGGCTGCGCGACTTCAAGCAGACCGTAATGCCAAAGCTGAAGAAAAAATCAAAGAACTTCAAGACTTCATTGCACGTTTCTCTGCAAATGCATCTAAATCAAAACAAGCGACTTCTCGTAAGAAAATGCTTGATAAGATTGAATTGGAAGAAATTGTTCCATCAAGTCGTAAGTACCCATTTATCAATTTCAAAGCTGAGCGTGAAATTGGTAATGACCTGCTAACTGTAGAAAACCTTTCTGTTAAAGTTGATGGAGAAACCATCATTGATAATATCAGCTTTATTCTTCGTCCAGGAGATAAGACTGCGATTATCGGTGAGAATGATATCCAAACGACAGCTCTTATGCGAGCTTTAGCGGGGGATATTGAATACGAAGGAACCATTAAATGGGGAGTAACCACTTCTCAGTCTTATCTTCCTAAGGATAATACGAAAGATTTTGCTTCAGGTGAGCCAATTTTGGAATGGCTTCGTCAATTTGCTGCTAAAGGTGAAGATGATGATACTTTCTTGCGTGGTTTCCTTGGCCGCATGCTCTTCTCAGGAGATGAAGTTAAGAAGTCTGTTAATGTTCTTTCTGGTGGGGAAAAAGTGCGCGTGATGTTGTCTAAATTGATGTTACTTAAATCAAACGTGCTCATTCTTGATGATCCAACGAACCACTTGGACTTAGAGTCTATTTCTAGTTTGAATGATGGGGTTAAAGATTTCAAAGAATCGGTTATCTTTGCCAGCCATGACCATGAATTTATTCAAACGATTGCTAACCACATTGTTGTGATTTCTAAAAACGGTGTTATTGACCGAATTGGTGAAACCTATGATGAATTCCTTGAAAATGAAGAAGTTCAAGCTAAGGTTAAGGCTCTTTGGGCTTAATCATACTACCCTAAAAGAAATCGTCTGGTGATTCCAGACGGTTTTTATAGTGAGTTGAATAAGGTTAGAACATCGTTAAGTCAATTTGATAAACTCTAGTTCTTTTTCTTTCAGCAGCTTCTTGAATCGTCCTATCCCTTTTTCAATCAAGCTATAGCTAATAGAAATTGGTCAAAGCTAAGAGAAGTGGATGTGTGGAGCGCACAAATAATCAAAGAGAGTGGGACAAACCAGCACGATGGCAGATCCCACACCCACAAAACAATGATAACCAATAGGCAAAGCCCTCGCTAAGTGCGATACTCTTAGTGAGGGCTTTGTGGTTGATAACTTAATGATAAAATCTATCTAGGGACAAACTAATCCACTCTATCTACGAGAACCCCAAAGTATCGCCTAAGAAGCATGAGTATAAAAATACGACTACTATTAGAGAGACAAGTCCTCATCATTAGTTAGGAGGAAACGACTATGGATATCATCTATACATCTTGTGCAGGCATAGATATTCACCAAGCTATGATAGCTGTCTGTATCTTACACGGCTCTCTCACTAGTATTCGTCCCAAACGTGAAAAGGCTCGCTTTGATACAACGACAGAAGGTTTACAACAATGTCATGATTTTCTCACATCTTTTCAAGTACAAGCTGTTGGCATGGAAAGTACAGGAGG
>NZ_JBHSOJ010000015.1:284352-321289 GCF_042656225.1 Streptococcus caledonicus | reverse complement strand
GATGAGGACTTGTCTCTCTAATAGTAGTCGTATTTTTATACTCATGCTTCTGAGGCGATATTTTGGGGTTCTCGTAGATAGAGTGGATTAGTTTGTCCCTTGATAGATTTTATCATTAAGTTATCAACCACAAAGCCCTCACTAAGAGTATAGCACTTAGCGAGGGCTTTGCCTATTGGTTGTCATTGTTTTGTGGGTGTGGGCTCCGCCATCGTGATGGTTTGTCCCAACCTCTTTTCATGTATTAACTAGTCAAAACTAGTATTTTTGAACAGAATGAACTAATTATTTTACAGTGCGGATACGCATTGTGTTAGTTGAACCTGATACACCAACTGGCACACCAGCAACGATAACAATGTTATCACCTGATTCAACAAGGCCTTGCTCAAGCGCAACTTTTTCAGCCAATTCAAACATATCATCAGTTGATTCTGGTCTTTCAGTTACGACTGGAATAACACCCCAGTTGATCATCAATGATTTTTGAACTTTTTCTGTAAATGTTACAGCCAAGATATCTGCATCTGGACGGTATTTAGAAATTTGGCGTGCTGAGAAACCAGTTTCAGTAACTGTAACAACCAATTTAATATCCATTGATTTTGTTGCGTCTTTAACTGCAGAAGCTACAACCTCAGTTTTTGAAGTACGTGGGAAGCTATCTGAGTTCAAACGACCATATTCATTAAGAAGAGTTTGAGCGTTTTTACTTGTAGTAGCCATTGTACGAACTGATTCAACTGGGTATTTACCGTTAGCTGACTCACCTGAAAGCATTGTTGCGTCAGTTCCGTCGATAACAGCGTTGAACACGTCAGAGATTTCTGAACGAGTTGCACGTGGTTTATCAGTCATTGTCTCAAGCATGTTAGTTGCTGTGATAACTGCTTTACCAGCTGCGTTCACTTTAGTGATGATCATTTTTTGGTAAACTGGAACCATTTCAAATGGCACTTCGATACCCATGTCACCACGAGCGATCATGATACCATCAGATGCTTCAATGATTTCGTCAACGTTGTCAATACCTTGTTGGTTTTCGATTTTTGAGAATAATTGAACATGTTCATTACCAGTTTCACGCAAGATGTTACGTACTGACTCAACGTCTTGTGCTGTACGTACAAATGAGATTGCGATAAAGTTAAGTCCTTGTTCAAGACCAAAACGAATATCTGCATCATCACGTTCTGCAAGAGCAGGGAAAGGAATTTTAGTGTAAGGAATGTTTACACCTTTTTGTTTACCAATAACACCATCATTTTCAACTTCAACGATGAATTCACGTTTTTCAACATCTTTTTCAATGACTTTAAGACCGAGTTTACCATCGTCAACCAGAACTTGTTTACCAACTTCAACATCATCAAAGACATCAAGTGCACCAGCAACGTTCAAGGCAATCACTTCTGGAGTTGATTTGATACCTTGTTTTGTAGCAACACGAATTTTATCGCCAGTTTTGTAAGTGTGGAAGTCAGCTCCATCTTCAAACACTTCTGTCCGAATTTCAGGACCTTTTGTATCCAAAAGGAAACCAACTTTTTGACCAGCAATTTCTTCCGCGCGACGTACAGTTGCCATACGAGCTCCTTGCTCTGCGTGGTCACCGTGTGAAAAGTTAAAGCGGAAAACATTTGCACCTTCTTTAATCAATTGTGCAATTTTTTGAGCTGATGCTTCAACATCAAGTTCTTCACCCCAATATCCTGGTTCTCCGAACTTTTTACCACCGCGGAATTCTACCGCAGGACCAAGGGTTGCAACGATTTTGACACGTTTATTCATTATATGAAACTCCTATTTTTTAAATTGCCGATTACCGGCAGAAATAACGAAATTAATATAGCTTAGTGAGCCAAGTCACGGTTCAAAGCAGCAAAATCAAGACGCGCTTTATGTGGATTATTCACGATAATCTTACCGTTTTCTCCCAAACTAAAGAGGGCTCCTTCTTCAGCAGTTCCAAGAATTGGACTTTCAACAAGGTGCTCATTATGAATACCAACAGCAAGACCTCCGCGTCCTTCTTTAAGAAGCTCAACCGCACGTGATCCCATCCATGACGCAATCACACGATCACGAGGTGAAGGGGCACCACCGCGAAGAATATGACCAAGGTTTGTCGCACGAAGATCACTTGTATCCCCTGCTTCTTTCATCAATTCAACAAACTCATCTGCATGCATAACACCTTCCGCTAAAACAATCAAATGACGGAATTTGCCTTTTTCTTCATAACCTTCACGAACGTTAGCGACAACTTCATTGATATCATAATCTTCTTCTGGGATAATAATTTGATCTGCACCGGCAGCGATACCTGACCAAAGGGCAATATCCCCAGCATTACGTCCCATCACTTCAACAACAAAGGTACGCCCATGAGAGAATGACGTATCACGAATTTTATCCAATGCTGATGTTGCAGTGTTAACAGCAGTATCAAATCCAATAGTGTAATCTGTTCCAGCAATGTCATTATCAATCGTTCCTGGAACACCAACAGCTGGGAAGCCATGTTCTGTTAAGCGCATAGCACCATGGTAAGAACCGTCTCCACCGATAACAACTACACCTTCAATACCATGTTTTTTCAATTGTTCAATTCCTGCTAATTGCCCTTCAAGAGTTGCAAACTCTGGGTAACGAGCTGATTGTAGGAAAGTTCCTCCATGAGAAAGAGTATTAGACACTGAATGAGCGTCCATTGGGAAAATATCTCCCTCAACCATACCAGCATAGCCACGGTTAATACCGAAAACTTCCATGCCTTCTGTGATTGCTTTACGAACAACTGCACGAACTGCAGCGTTCATACCAGGGGCGTCTCCACCGCTAGTCAAAACAGCAATACGTTTCATTTTTGGTTTTCTCCTTTTTTATTTCTAACCTCACTATTATATCACAGTTGTTTTTAAATTGCTCTTTTTTCTAACAAGATTTTATCGAAAAATCGTTTTCATAACAAATGGACTGAGTTCTTCAATCAATTTATGGGATTTTTGAACGTAATAGACATCACTCTGTAAGGTTTTTTTACTGTCCACATAATGTAGAACTACTGGTAATTCTCCTCTGTACTTACTTAAAATTTCAGAGATTATTTTATCATGATCATGATTTGCCATCTGGAGCCAACACTTTTCAACTGTCGCTGCTGTCAAATTTTGTAAAATCATTTGTATTCTTTCATCTCGCAATTGTAAGCGCCCTTTAAAAAGGTAGATGGCACCTTCCTGTAGTTTGCTCTGCCATTTCCCATAAACCTCAGGAAAAAGGGTGACATCCAGCTTATGACGAGCATCGCTAACAGTAAGAAAGGCCATCTGCTCACCTTTTGTTTTAGTACGAATAATACGAATCGTATCAATTTGAGCGAGAACCGTTCCCTCACTGTCTGCTATTAATTGCTCAATGGGGGTGAAATTCCCCTGTAACTCTCTGCGTAAAGCATCAAGAGGGTGTGGGCTAATCCCAACCCCTAAAAGTTCTTGCTCCATACGGTATTTTTCCGTTCCAGAATAATCTTCGGCTGTTAACCATGAATAAGAAGAGTCTGCAAAGAGACTTCCTAACTCATTTACAAAGGTAAATAGATGCTCCAGATTAACTTCAACTTTGCGACGATTGGGTTCAAATTCATCAAAAAGACCAATGTGAACTAAGGGCAATAGCACTTCTACCTTCTGATATTTGCTCGGTAATTTTTCTAAAAAGTTTTCAATACTCTGATAAGGACGATTCTCAACAATCCAAAGCGCTAAGTCTCTCGGCAGTCCTTTAACTGTTTTTAGTCCTAAAACAATTTTTCCATCATCAATCTTATCATGATAAGGGACTGAATTTAGAGTAAGTTTCCCAAGTTTAAAATCAGCTTGTAAAGCATCCGTAATATAATCACTACTTGAAAAATTTAGCATGACATCATAGAAAACCTCTGGATAATGCACCTTGAAATAAGCTAATTGAAAAGCAAGCGCTGAATAAGCATAAGCATGACTGCGATTAAAACCATAGCCAGCAAATTTTGCCATCCGTTCAAATAAATCACGCGCCACCTGCTCAGGTCTACCCAGTTCTCTCGCACCTGCTAAGAAATCAGCTTCCATTAGCTGCATCTCTTTTTTATCTTTTTTAGACATCGCTCGGCGAAGCAAATCGGCTTTTCCTAATGTAAATCCAGCATAAACCTGAGCAATTTGCATGACCTGCTCCTGATACAACATGATACCATAAGTAGGCTCTAAAATAGGAGCCACAATCGGATCAATCAGATTTACCTGTTCACGACCAAACTTTCGCTTGATAAAATTATCAATATAGTCACTAGCTCCCGGACGGTTAAGACTTGTCGTCGCTACAACTTCTTCAAATTTTTCTGGTTTAACTCTTTTTAGCAGGGAGATAGCCCCCGGTTGTTCAAATTGAAATATTCCCTTCGTCAAACCTGATGCAAACAGTTGTAACGTTTCCTTATCCTCAAGGTCTATGGCTTTGATATCAATGTCTCGACCATAATCTTTTAGCACCTTTTCCTGCATTTTCTGTACAAAAGTTAAATTTCGTAGGCCTAAAAAATCCATTTTGAGAAGCCCATTAGCCTCAACAGATGGTGCATCGTATTGAGTAATCATCATATCTTCACCAGCTTTAAGCGGTATATGATTAGTCAAATCATCGTCACTCATCACAATCCCAGCTGCATGGATAGAGGTTTGTCGTGGTTGTCCTTCGATTTTTTTGGCAATAGCAAAGCCTTTAACATATTCTGCCTTGCTATTAATCAGTTGCCTGAAAGCCATATTTTTTTCATAGACACTGGTCAAGGTATCCCTGAAACCAATTTTTTTAGTCAGATTTGACAGTTCATACTCTGGCACTCCAAAACGTTTAAGGACGTCACGAATAGCTTGTTTCGCACCAAATGTCGAAAACGTGACAATCTGAGCCGAGTGCTGACTGCCATAACGGTCACGAACATAATGTAAAAATTCAGAACGGTAAATATCAGGCAAGTCAATATCAATATCCGGCATTGAGTATCGTTCTTCATTGAGGAAACGTTCAAAAAGGAGATTATTTTTAACCGGGTCAATACCTGTAATATCTAGGGCATAAGAAACCAAGCTTCCAGCAGCAGAACCCCGTCCCATTCCCATGTAATAGCCTTTGCTCCGCCCAAATCGTAACAAATCCCAGACAATCAAAAAATAATCATCAAAGCCCATTTTATGAATGACTGATAATTCTTGATTTAAACGTTCTTGATAAATGGATTCTGTTTTCTTTTTAGCAACCAATCCAGCTTCTGCTCGTTCACGTAATTCATCTACTGCTTCTCTGTTGCGATTAAACCGCGGAAGTTTCAAGTTTCTATCAAATTCGTAAGAAATATTTTCAACCAATGTTGTCAAATTATCTATAGCAGTTGGGAAACGCTCTGAAAATATTTGTTCCATCGTTTCCGGTGAATAAAGAAATTGATTAGCACTAGGCGCTTCGATATCTTTTAGGAAAACATTCTCTCTGATGGCATGAAGCACTTGAAGAGTTTCCCGATCATCATTAGAAAAATAGCGAATGGTGTGAAGGGGAATCATTGGTTTCTCATACGCTATCTGCGGACTGTCAGGATAAACCCCAATCATATACTCACAATATAACAGATCCCCCACTGCTACAAATTCGGCTGGTAAGATGACCACAATACCTTTTAATAGCTCAGAAAAGGCCGTCCAATCAGTTTCTCCCATCATACGTTGACTAGAGATTTTCAAGAGACTCTGATAACCAACCGTATTTTTCGCAATTAATTTTAATCTAATCTTTTGCTCTGCTATGATAACCGACAACTCTAAACCTAAAATCGGTTTCAAACCGGCCAATGTTGCCTGTTGAATAAAAGAATAAGCACCATAAAGCGTGTCGCTATCCATTATACCAACATGTTTATAGCCCAATTCCTTTGCTTTACTAATATAGGTTGGCAAATCAACCAAACTATCCAAAAATGTATAAACAGTTCTAGTGTCTAACGGAACAAACATACCAACCTCCTATGTTTTTACTTTCATTATACTATAAAGAATTAGGCACATAAAGCACTAACATCTATTCACTAAAATATCTCTTATGATACTGTCAATACTCCAAGCCTTATTATATAGATATTCAAGAAATAAATAGTACCTATGTTGTTCTTTTCCTCATATAAACTATCGCCAAAAAGGCTCATCAACAACCAATATGATGGGAAATTGAAAAGTTCAAGAGGAGTAGAATAAATCTGTATACCTAAGATAATATCAAATTCAACATTACATACAAATAAGTTTTTTTCAACACTTGTCCACTCCCCTCCCTCTTATTTTAAAATTCCGTCATCTTCAGTATAAATCGCTTAACAAATAGATTCTATTTGACAAAAACTCCACTAATACGTATTATAGATATAGTACAAAATAGTTTCAATATCCCAATTAGTTTATAAAATATACATAGAAAGGAAAGAGAATTTAGTTATTCCAAAAATCAACTTTTGGACATCTACACCATCTCTTTATATCTTTGGTTATGGCTTGGAAATTTGATGAAAAGTCACCCATTTATGCTCAGATTGCTCAACATGTAAAAATGCAAATTATCAGCAATCAAGTCAAAAGCGGTGACCAACTCCCTACTGTCCGTGAATATGCCGAGGAAGCTGGAGTTAATCCGAACACTATGCAACGAGCATTTACAGAATTAGAACGTGAAGGAATGGTTTATTCTCAACGAACGTCTGGACGTTTTGTAACAGAAGACATTGATCTCATTGCTGAAAAACGTTTGGAAGTTGCTCAGCTAGAGTTAAAAAACTTTGTCAGCAACATGCAAAAAATTGGTTTCTCACAAGAAGATATCATCCCTGAATTAACCCGCTTTTTGGAGGAAAATACACATGACTGATTTACTTAAATTACACCACGTCACAAAAACATATGGTCATCAAATTGCCTTAGACGAGGTCACCTTTAACTTACCAGCAGGAAAAATTATTGGACTTCTTGGCCCAAACGGTAGCGGTAAAACAACTCTCATCAAACTGATTAATGGTCTGCTACAACCTGATAGTGGCGAGGTTGTCATAGACGGGTATCACCCTTCTATCGAGAGCAAAAAAATAATCTCTTACCTTCCTGATACCACTTATCTCAATGAAAATATGACCACTAATGCCACTCTAAGCTTTTTCCAAGATTTTTATGCCGACTTTGATCGCGAACGAGCTGAAAAATTACTGGCTGATTTAGACATTGATCCTAATAAACGTATCAAAACGCTATCAAAAGGAAACAAAGAGAAAGTACAATTGATTTTGGTTATGAGTCGTCGTGCAAAACTTTATATTCTTGATGAACCTATCGCAGGAGTTGACCCAGCGGCGAGAGATTATATTCTTCGTACCATTATCAATAATTACTCAGAAGACGCTTCCGTTATTCTCTCTACTCACCTCATTCAAGATGTAGAACCTATTCTAGATGAAGTTGTTTTTCTCCACAATGGTCAAATCGCTTTGCAGGGAAATGCAGATGATCTTCGTTTTGAACACGGTCAATCCATTGATGCTCTCTTTAGAGAACATTTTAAATCTTAGGAGGTTACTATGTTTGGAAAACTATTAAAATATGAAATAAAGTCTATCGGAAAATGGTACCTGGGACTTCTCTTTATTACTTCATTAGTGGCCATTGCTACTGGAAATTCTGTAAAACGTTTCATTACAACTATCGAAACATCATCTTATAACTATGTCGGTTATCAAGTTGGAAGTTATTTGAGAGATAATGTAATGTTTCTCTTCCTATTAGCTGCCTTATTCGGACTTTTAATTGCAGTTACTATAGCTTCCTATGTTATTATTATCCGTCGTTTTTATGCCAGCCTTTTTAGTCGCCAAGGTTACTTAACCATGACACTCCCAGTATCTACTCATTCTATTCTTTTGAGTAAATTGCTAGTCTCCACCCTACTTTTCATTACAACCTATCTTTTATTTGCAATCATTATTTTAGCTTTTGTGCTACCTCATGTTGAATGGTCAGAGGTAGTTAAAGTATTTTCAGAAGTCATGTCTAAAGTCCCTCCTTCTGAAAGTACGTTTTGGTTTATAGTTTGGAATCTCGACGCCTTCCTTTCTACTATTTTAGCTGTACTTTGGATTTATCTCGCTATCTCTATCGGCCAACTGTTTAATACTTACCGTGTTTTGATGGGATTTGTCAGCTACGGTATCATCTGGTTGATTCTAACACTAATTTCATTCCTTCTTGCCTTTACGTTTACAGATGGTAGTTTGATTTTAGTTGATTTAGTGATGACCATTGTAGGATTGATTGCCTCATACATTGCAACCCACGCCATTATTAAACACAAACTCAATCTTGAGTAAAGAAAATAGATCGGACAGAAATTATAATTTCAACCTGAGCTTCTCCATCTCATTTCGAAGCTTAGGTTGAAACGATCCTATTGCATGCTTCCAATCAATCATTGACTTAATTTATTTCTACACTAAAATTAAGGAGTCTGAGACGACTCTCTGAACACTAGAACAAAAAACGAACAAAGGTTATCTCTTATATATAAAATGAGATAACCTTTGTTCGTTTTATATAATTAGATTTAATGATCTAGACTTTCTAAACTAAAAATCTTTTTGTCTCAGACTCTTTTTTAATATTCTTCTTCTGTAATCGCAAGCTGAGTTAAAATAAGTTTCAACTTGGTAACACGACCATCTTTGACCTTATCATTAATCAAAACCAAATGCTTATTATTATTATCTAATTCATAAATCTCTTTATCTTCTTGGCTTGGAATCGTCCCAACACCAGTCAGATAAAAACCAGCAATGGTATCGACATCATCACTTTCAAGTTCTGTCTCAAAATATTCGTTAAAATCATTCAGAGTCATATTTCCTTGAACAATATAAGTATGTTCAGCGATTTCTCTGACAAAAATCTCAGATTTATCACTCTCATCATCAATCTCACCAACAATTTCTTCTAAAAGATCTTCCAGAGTCACTAAACCCGCTACACCTCCATACTCATCCAATAAAATAGCTAACTGCCTTTGGCTATTTCTAAAAGCAGTTAAAAGATCATCTATAAAAATGGTTTCTGGAACAAAGAGAGGCTCCTGCATGATTCGACGAAAATTTATATTTTCAAAACCTTGATTAAAAGCTGCACTAAGCAAATTTTTTGTATGAATGAGGCCAATAACTTTATCTTTATCCCCATCATAAACTGGAATACGTGAAAAACTTTGCTTAAGAATTTCCTGAATAGTTTCCTGAGTATCAGCATTGATGTCAACCATAAAAGCATCTGTCCTAGGAACCATAACTTCTCGCGCCAGCATTTCATCCAAAGAAAAGACCCCTTGAAGCATTTCAATCTCATCAGCATCTAGACTTGCTTCACTTCTAGTCAACATGTACTCAATCTCATCTCGAGTCATCTGTTCATCTGCATCATCAAAATCCATAGGAGTCATTCGACTAAGAAGATTTGTAGAAGCTGATAATAACCATACAAAAGGGCTAACAATTTTACCCACAAAGATAATTACAGGTGCTGAGACAACTGCCAAATTCTCCTTCAAATTCATCGCAATCCGCTTCGGATAAAGCTCGCCGAGAACGATGGAAATATACGTTAAAAAAATCAAAGATGCCACTGAACCAATTGTAGTAGCATATTGAACATCACCAAGCCAACCTGCAATCACTCGTCCAAGCGAAGCGGATAAACTAGCCCCCTGTAAAAGAGAAATGAAAGTAATTCCAACCTGGATAGTAGATAAAAAATTGTTAGGATTTTCTAAAACCTTTAACAGACGAATATATTTTTTTTCACCTTCCTCAGCCTTTTGTTCAACACGAGATCGATTAAGTGAAACTAACGCCATTTCAGAAGCTGAGAAAAAAGCATTCAGAAAAGTTAAAACAATAAGTACAATAAATTGAATCAATAAGGACTGACTACTAGGGTCTTCCATGAAAAATAACTCCTAAAAATAATATAGTATTGTTATTATAGCATATATTTTGTAATTTAGATAATAAATATTAACAACAACAAAATTGGGAATTCTTTAAAATGATTTTCATCTCACCTCCGAGGTGCTTGGCCATTTTGTACTGTACTGATTTATATTACACCATTATGGATTTTTTATTTGTAACCCCGTGTTGATGCTAAATCTTGACACTGAAAAACGTGAATACATTATCTTAAACTTGTTTTATCAATCTTACTAAGTTCATGTTTCATAATCTTAGATTCATCAACAAAAAGCTCAGAATTTTCTAAGCTTTTTGTTGATGATTCATTAATTCTAGTAATATTAACATCTCACAATCCACGTTCCCCTTGCTCAACTTCAAATATTACTTTTTCACTATTTTCTAGGAATTTAAAGCCATCAGTTTGAATTTGTAACAAGTATGTAAAACATCTAATCCTTCTTCTTGTTGGATAAAACCAAAACCATTTTCTTTATCAAACCATTTTACTGTACCATTTACCATTTTGAGTTACCTCTTTAAAAAAATTATTTGCAAAAATTTTTAAAAGGAAAATAGCTAAATAATAAAACATATTTTTGAAAAAGCCGAAGATTGAAATGCCAAAAGCTTTGCTTTCTTGCTAAAAATCTTTCATGCAATCGTCCGTCGTGTAACCCCCTCCTCCAGCATTCCTTGATGGGATTTTATTTTGCCCCTAGGGCTACTTATCACGGATATTTAACCAGTATCAATAACAACACCGCTTGATACAGCGACAAGAAATGATGTTGAAACCTCCATATATCATTCACCTCCTTTCCTAGTTTGAGGGAGTTATAACAAAATTTAAACTATTAATACTCATTTAAAATCAAAATCTGATAGCTTGTATTCACAAATTTTTGCACAGTTAGCCTTATGTAGTAGGGACACTCCAAAAGTCTGGTAAACCTTTGGAGGTAGGAAATAAAGCCGGTGTCAAAACCTTCTAACGAAGTTCCATTGCTTATTTTCAAGTCTAAAGTCTCCATTATCTTTTTCGTTTTAAAGCTCAATCTGAAAGTATCTACTAGACAGTTTCACTCCCACATCCGCAAAGGACGGCCGCTAACGATAGCGTGATATAAAAATAGTCTGATGGCTGTTTTAGGTGCCACTTGAAAATGAAGGAGCGCTAGGTTTAGAACTTCCAATCAACCACTGCGTCAATTTGACATACGAAAACTCCCCTTTTAGTTTCTAGTGAATTTTTGTTTTTTCACTGTCCACTATAAGGGAAGTATATCATTTGTTCCAACCTCTAGTCTCGATATAAATTCTAAATCTAGTTGAATTTCTACAACAAGAAACATCTAATCTACTCCATTTGTTTTCATATAAGATCCACAATTTTAGATTTTAAAATGAATTCAGTATAAAAATACAGCATTAGGGATGCCCCGTTTTAGGCCACCCCTCTTCTTACTATACCTCATTTTCACTAGGGGTAGTAAAAAGGGTAGTAAATTCTAAAAAAGCACCTTGGGATGATGCCCCAAAGTGCTTAATATCAAGGCTTTTAAGCCCATAAAGAGATTATTTCTTAAGGTTGTAGAATGATTTGATTCCTTTGTATTGAGCAACTTCACCAAGTTGATCTTCGATACGAAGCAATTGGTTGTATTTAGCAATACGGTCTGTACGTGATAATGAACCAGTTTTGATTTGTCCAGCGTTTGTTGCAACTGCGATGTCAGCGATTGTTGAATCTTCTGTTTCACCTGAACGGTGTGATACTACTGCAGTGTATCCTGCTTCTTTAGCCATTTCGATAGCTTCAAAAGTTTCAGTCAAAGTACCGATTTGGTTAACTTTAATAAGGATTGAGTTTGCAGCACCTTCTTTGATACCTTTTGCAAGGTATTCAGTGTTTGTAACAAAGAAGTCGTCACCAACCAATTGAACACGTCCGCCAAGACGCTCGGTAAGAGCTTTCCAACCGTCCCAGTCGTTTTCATCCATACCATCTTCGATAGTGATGATTGGGTATTTGTTAACCAATTCTTCAAGGTAGTCGATTTGTTCTGCAGATGTACGAACAGCAGCGCCTTCACCTTCGAATTTAGTGTAGTCATAAACTCCACGATCTTTATCATAGAATTCTGATGACGCACAGTCAAATCCGATCATAATTCCGTTTTCGCCAGCTTCGTAACCAGCTGCTTCGATAGCTTTAAGGATAGTTTCTACACCATCTTCCGTTCCTTCAAATTTAGGTGCGAATCCACCTTCGTCACCAACAGCTGTAACAAGTCCGCGTTCTTTAAGGATTTTCTTAAGAGCGTGGAAAACTTCAGCACCCCAACGAAGACCTTCTTTGAAAGTAGGTGCACCAACAGGCATAATCATAAACTCTTGGAATGCGATTGGAGCATCTGAGTGAGAACCACCGTTGATGATGTTCATCATAGGAGTTGGAAGAACTTTCGTGTTAAATCCACCAAGGTAAGTGTAAAGTGGCACTTCAAGGTAGTCAGCAGCAGCACGTGCTACGGCAATAGACACACCAAGAATAGCGTTAGCACCAAGTTTACCTTTGTTTGGAGTACCGTCAAGAGCGATCATTGCACGGTCAATACCTTGTTGGTCGCGAACATCAAAACCGATGATTTCTTCAGCGATAACGTTGTTTACGTTATCAACTGCTTTTTGTGTACCAAGACCAAGGTAACGTGATTTGTCACCGTCGCGAAGTTCAACTGCTTCGTGCTCACCAGTAGAAGCTCCTGAAGGAACCATACCGCGTCCGAAAGCACCTGATTCAGTGTAAACTTCTACTTCAAGTGTTGGGTTACCGCGTGAGTCTAGGACTTCGCGAGCGTAAACATCAGTAATAATTGACATGTTATTACTCTCCTTATGGTTTTTTATTTTACTCGCCTATTTTATCATAATGTGAGACTTTTAGCAAATTAAAAAAACTAGCGATAAAATTCCTGTATTTTATATTTTCCTTAATTCTCAGCCTTTTTTCTAGATTATGATATAATGAGAATCAATCTATCTGAGATTTAATAGAGGTGGTGTATGGCAATTATTTCATTTGACAATGTCAGCTTTAGACAACAAGGAAAAACCATTTTAAAAAATATAAACTGGCAAGTTGAGAGCGGACAAACATGGGCTATTTTAGGTTTAAATGGTTCTGGTAAAACAACCCTGTTAAAACTTATTATGGCTGAGCATTGGCCAAGTCATGGGCAAATTTCAATTTTAGATAAATCCTTTGGACAAGAAGATATGACCAGTATCCGAAATCGCATTGGAGTCGTTGGTTCTTTTATTTCTGAGCGCCTTCCTAAGAATATGTTAGCTGAAAAAATCGTCTTAACAGGAAAATATAAATCATCTATTCTCTATAAAGCTTACGGAGAGGTCGAACTTAATGAAGCTCGGCACATGTTGCTATCTTTAGGAGGAGAACATCTTTTAGGGCGTATCTATGCTAGCCTCTCTCAGGGAGAAAAACAGTTGCTTCTCATCGCTCGGAGCCTAATGGAAAACCCCGATATCATTATTTTAGATGAGGCAACTAGCGGACTTGATCTTTTTGCTCGTGAACAATTGCTGGCGCAGATTGGGAAAATTTCCCAATTGCCACATGCACCAACGGTTATCTATGTCACTCACCACGCTGAGGAGATTACCAAACAAATGAGCCATGTGCTACTTCTTAGGCAAGGAAAAATTATTGCCCAAGGTAAGAAAAAAGATATCCTCAAAGAAGATACCTTATCGACATTCTACCAAAACCCTGTTACTATTATTCCTATTGATGAGGATAGAGTCTATGTTCATCCCAAACATCTTTAGGAATAAAGCTAAATATAGTATAAAAATGGATTCTATAAGACAGATACACAAAAAGCTGTGTATGATGTGATGATCATAGGGTCCATTTTATTGGTTATTTAGAGCCTGTATTGTCATCTCAACTTCTCAATCATCACCAAAAATGGTGGGGTATTGATTTGATTCAGTGGCTGATAGAGCATAGCCGTAAAGACTGTCTGGTCTAATTGTTGCACATAATCTAGCACCGCATCTTTTTCCATGTCACCGCCTTCATGACCATAATAAATCATAATGGCTACACGCCCACCGACTTCCAATTGCGCTAGGATTTTTTCGATGGCTATCAAGGTTGTATCTGGCTTAGTAATCACTGACTTATCCGCACTTGGTAAGTAACCGAGATTAAAAATGGCTGCGCGAATCAGCTCTGAGACGTAAGCGTCTACCTTTTGGTGCCCAGCTAAAATCAATTCTACATTGTTCAAACCGAGCTGAGCTAATCGTTCGCTGGTTTTCTGCACCGCTTGTTCCTGAATATCAAAAGCGTAAACTTTCTTAGCTAAGTCTGCGAGAAAGACAGTGTCATTGCCATTTCCCATGGTAGCATCTACCGCAATGCTGTCCTTATCTAACACCTCTGCTAAAAAATCATGAGATAGGTGAATGGGGCGTTTTATCATCATTATTTTCCTTAACTATTCTGTATTAAAAATTGTCCCTTAAATGTCTCAGTCTTGTGAACTCAGCGACATCTGCTGCCATGAGAAGGCGATTGATTTGTTTTTCGACCCCTATGGTGGATGGCAGACTTGGGATACCCTGATTTACTTTTGACTTGATTTTTTCATAATAACCTTCGACAAACTTATCCGAGGTTTGTAATAGGCTAAATCGTAAATTCGTCAAAGTGTACTCATGACCTGCATAGACCTTGATATCGTCTGATAAAGTTCTGAAAAAGGTCATTGACTTGTACTGAGCGTCATAATCCCCTGTAAAGACTCTACCACAGCCTGCTGAAAAGAGGGCATCACCACACAAAAGATGTTCCTTATCAACAAGGTAAGAAATGTGTTCCTCTGAATGACCAGCCGTTAAAAAGACATCAATTTGCGAACCATAGAGTTCAATACTGTCGCCATCTGCTAAAACCGTATCTACCAAATGGTTAACTTCTACAGGACCATATATTTTAACATCAGGATACTTAGCCACAATTTCGCCGATACCATCAACATGGTCCGAATGCACATGTGTAATTAAAATAGCACCCGCTGTCAGATGGTTTTCCTCCAAATAATCCAGAACAGGCTTGGTCTCGCCTGGGTCAACGATAACGGCTTGATCACCTTGTGACCATACCCAAATGTAGTTATCAGCTAAGGCTGGAATTGCTGTGATGTTCATATTATTTCTCCTTATCCAAACACTTCAAAATAGGCAATCGCCTCTAGTAGTTCTAAATTGATATTTTCTCGACCATAACAATCTAAAAAATAATCCCGATAGCGATTGGTTTGTAAATTATACGCTAGTGACCAGACTGCCCAAAAGAGATCAATATGCTTATCGCCTAAACCAGCACTGTCCCAATCAATCATAGCCTGGAACTGCCAATTGTTTAAGATGATATTAGGCAGATAAAAGTCTCCATGAATCAAGGTATTTGCTTCTAAGTATGGAGAATACTCCTGAACTTGTTGATAAGTAGCCTTCGTATCCATTTTCTTTTGATGTGAAAATAAATAATGAGAGTCGAAATTTCCTGCTTGGTAGCCTTTTTCTACAGCTTTCAAATACTCTTGCGTTCGATTTCCGACCAAGTGCTCATCAACTTCCAATGCATGCAATTGTCTCATGTTTTCTGCTAATGTTTGGCAAAGTTTTTTAGGATTATCCAAATATTTCTTAGAACTCGCATCTTCTCCCTCAACCTTAGCTGTCAGTAACCAATCTTGTTCATCAGATACATAATCCAAGACCTGTTGAGCCAATCCTTTTGAAGAAAAATAGCGTGTGAGAGCAACTTCTTTCTCTAAACTTCCCTTAGCTGCCCTTTTCAGGAAATAACCTTGATCCTTGTCAATAAAATAAACACGAGCAGCTGGTGAACTGCTGCTATCGTAGATTTTACTATTTCCTGCCACATTCTCAAAAATTCTGGGCAGTTGTAATTCTTCTAGTTTTATGATTCTTTTCTTCATATGCTTCTTATTAATATAATTACGAGGTGAAACTGCTACAGCAGTTTTTTATTTCCTACCTCAAAATGTCCAATGGACATTTTGAGCCCTGCCAACTCCCTCTTCTCTCCATCTCCTTATCAATGGCGTTGAGGACTTCCCATTTGTTGAGGCTCCACATGGGGCCAATCAGCATATCGCGCGGGGCATCGCCTGTGATACGGTGAATAACGATATGCTTTGGAATAATTTCCAGTTGGTCGCAGATGATGTTGACGTATTCTTCCTGACTGAGCAGCTGCAAGCGCCCCTCATGGTAATCGCGTTGCATACGGGTATTGGTCATCAGGTGCAAGAGATGGAGTTTGATGCCATGAATATCATTATCTGTCACGCAACGGCGAACATTTTCCAGCATCATCTCGTGGGTTTCACCCGGAAGCCCGTTAATCAAGTGAGAAACAATCTCAATCTTGGGTGCCTGCTGGCGAATGCGTTTCACCGTCTCCACATAGAGTTCATAACTATGCGCGCGGTTAATCAGCTCCGACGTCGCTTCGTAAGTCGTCTGCAAGCCCAATTCCACCGTGACGTGCATGCGCTCGGACAACTCTGCCAAGTAAGCAATGGTCTCATCCGGCATGCAGTCTGGTCGAGTTCCAATATTGACTCCGACTACCCCCGGTTCATTGATGGCCTGTTCATAACGCTCACGAATGACATCCACATGCGCATGCGTATTAGTATAATTTTGAAAATAAACGAGGTATTTGTTAACATCTGGCCATTTGCGGTGCATGAAATCAATCTCATGGTAAAATTGCTCACGAATAGGGGCATCAGGTGCAACAATGGCATCACCAGATCCTGAAACCGTGCAAAAGGTACAGCCACCATGAGCTACTGTGCCATCTCGATTGGGACAGTCAAATCCTGCATCAATGGGGAGTTTAAAGATTTTTTCACCAAATAATTCACGATAATAATCATTTACGGTTCTATAACGTTTTTTCATGTTTCCTATTTTACCACAAATCCCAGCAAAAAAAGTGCCGACTACTCGACACCTCTTAGATTTCGCTCTGCTATTTTTCAACCTTAAGCCAATCATGATAATGTTCTAATAAGTTGACAGCCATTTGTGTGGCCAAAGCGACTGAAAAAGCTTCTGTTCCCTCAAATTCCTCAGGCGCAACTTCAAGTTTACTTTCCTCATAAATAGCCTTGAGACTTTCGACAGACAAGGTTTCTTTAAACGCTTCAAATGATTTCATAGCTTGTCTCCTTTTTCTTTTATTGTATCACTTTATCTTGTTTTTGCAAGCGTTATCATAAAACGCAGGTGGATATAAGATTTGACAATCCCTCTCCTTCTGTTTTTGATAATACTGGAAAAAGGCAGAGATAAATTGAGATAAATCGCTCCTTATCTGGCAAAATCCTTCTTTAGAGTCAATAGGCCTAATTTGAGGAAAAAAATCATTGGTTGATTGCGCAAGCAAATTGCCACCACGAGCATAAATCTCCGCTTGACGAGATAACCATCTAGGATTTCGTGCCATCAACCCTCGTTGAATTACCGATAAAATCTGTTGATTTTGCTGTTTTTCATAATGAGGTAGATCTTGTCTTTTATAGGGCGAACGTAAAAACTCTAAAACATCTTGTTCCAAAGAACAGGACTTCTCCAAATAGGATAGATTACCTTCTAAGTCCTCATATATCAAATACTTCAATCTGATGTGACGCTTTTTTAAATCCAATTCCCAATAATGAAAGCCCATATTTTGACTGAAATAAAGAAACTGTTTTTGCAAGTGAGAAATTCTCTTGCCTAACCAAAGTTTTTCTCCTAATAGCCATAAGACCTGATAGCCAGCTTGATGGTAACTGTTTGTGCGTTCACGTAATCGTGATTGTGGTAAGCGAGAACACTGAACTTCAAGCGCCAGTTTTTCTCCAACAAAAATATCCGCAATCTGTCCCAAGTCAGATAAGATTTTTTCGACTTCAACAACTGTGTTTTTTGATAGAGAAGCAAAAAGTTCTGCCTTCAAGGTCAAATGCTCATTCGATTCAGTTTCTTGAAAAAATTCACAGGACCCTAGGTTAACATGTGCAAAATGCGGTCGCATCACTTTACCATTTTTCAACCGAACTGATTGGTGACAAACCGGACAGAAAAATTCTTGTTTTTTGGGGATACCTTCTAATAGATTGACTAAATCACCTTGATTATTTTGTGCAATTAGCATAAGCACCTCCTAACTAATTATTCGAAAAAAACAACCACCTTTCCAGGCGGTTGTCCTCATTAATCACGATTTTCTAGTGCTCGAAGCATCTGGTCAATCTTATTTCCATACTCAATTGAATTATCTTTCTCAAAAATGAGGTCAGGAATTTTATACATGGTCAAGTTTTTACCAAGTTCACGCTTGATTGTGCCTGTGGCTTTTTCAAGACCTGTCTGTGCTTTTTGATTATCAGAAGCAAGTGTTGAATGGATAGTGTAATACACTTTTGCTGCCGATAAATCTCCAAGCATTTGAACATCTGTGATGGTAACATCTTGAACACGAGGATCACGAACCTTGAGACGCAAGATTTCATTGACTTCACGCTTGATTTCCATACCAACACGGTCAATACGGTGATTTGCCATTTGATTTTCCTTTCTGATAAGCATTATTTTGAAAAAACTAGGCTACAAACCTAGCTTTTGTTTTTAGTGAATTAGCTTAGATGAGATGTTTGGGAAATAATTGAATGGAAGTCCTTCTCTCCATACCGTCTCTACCTAATTTTCTTTTTATTTGCGCTTCAACGAATTTGACTTTAAATTGATAATAGTTAAAATCAAATTCTAGTGTAACGTATCGTTCAAACGATTTGGGGAACGAACTGTTTGAAGTTGGGAATAGGAAAAGCAGAGCTTTTCACCATTACCTAACCATAGCGATTGCCATATAAGATTAAAAAACCTTAGTTTCAAATCTTATTGACGTTTACGACATGAGAAGAGGTTGGAACAAAAATATCCCTGCCCCTTAAATTTTAGTTTATAGATAACTTGACGCAGTGGTTAATTGGAGGTCTATAACTAGACACTCCTTTCATTTTCAAGTGTCCACCTAAAATAGTCCACTGGACACTTTCAGCCTGAGCTTAGAAATCAGAGAGCGAGAGGAAGTCAAGACTTCGACATCATGACTTCTGTTCCACTCTCTTCGAGCTAGTGGCTGGCGTATAACGACTAGAGGCTTTAGCCTCAGTCATTATTTACGCTTAATTTCTTCCATGATGTAAGCTTCGATAGTATCATCCACTTGGAGGTCATTATAGTTTTCAATCATCAGACCACCTTCACGGCCGTTACCAACTTCTTTGACATCATCTTTATAGTGTTTCAGACTAGCCAGTTTACCATCATAGATAACTACACGGTCACGGATAACACGGACATTTGAATCACGAGTAATCTTACCTGAGATAACCATAAATCCACCGATAGTACCAACTTTAGAAACCTTGAAGGTTTCACGGATAAGAGCTTCACCAATAATTTTTTCTTCAAATTCTGGATCAAGCATTCCTTTCATTGCATCTTCGATTTCTTCAATAACTTTATAGATAATACTGTGTAGACGAATTTCAACATCATCAGCGTCAGCTTGAGCACGCGCTTGTGGTGTAGGACGAACGTTAAATCCGATAACAACGGCATTTGAAGCTTCTGCAAGGGTCACATCAGACTCGCTGATAGCACCTACCGCTGAGTGAACCACGTTGACCTTAACACCTTCAACATCAATCTTAAGAAGCGATGCGGCAAGAGCCTCTACAGAACCTTGCACATCAGCTTTGATGATAACGTTAACGGTCTTAACTTCACCAGCTTTAAGGGTATCAAAAAGATTTTCAAGGCTAACACGTTGTGTTGCTTGACGCTGTTTAAGAAGGGCACGCTTCGCACGCTCTTCACCCGCTGCACGAGCAGCTTTTTCATCTTCATAAACGGCAAAGTGATCACCAGCCATTGGTGCTTCGTTCAAACCAGTAATTGAGACTGGCATTGAGGGTTCAGCTGATTTAACACGACGACCAAGATCGTTGGTCATGGCACGCACGCGTCCAAAGGTATTACCAACAACGATTGGATCTTGGACATTCAAAGTACCTTGTTGAACAAGAAGGGTTGCAACAGCACCTTTTCCTTTATCAAGACGAGCCTCGATAACTGTACCGATTGCACGAACCGTTGGGTCAGCTTTAAGTTCTTGAAGTTCTGCTACAAGTAGAACTGTTTCAAGAAGCTCATCAATGTTTTGACCGAATTTTGCTGAGATTTCAACAAATTCAGAATCTCCACCCCACGCTGTTGACATGATGCCGTGCTCAGCCAATTCACCAATAACTCGCTCAGGATTGGCCCCAGGTTTATCAATCTTATTGATGGCAACAATGATTGGCACGCCGGCAGCTTTAGAGTGGTTAATCGCTTCGATTGTCTGTGGCATAACACCGTCATCTGCCGCTACGATAAGGATGGTAATATCCGTTACTGAAGCCCCCCGTGCACGCATTGACGTGAAGGCCGCGTGACCTGGTGTATCAAGAAAGGTAATTTTCTTACCATTGGCTTCAATTTGATAGGCACCAATATGCTGTGTGATACCACCTGCTTCACCTGTTGCAACACGTGAATTACGAAGGGTATCAAGAAGTGTGGTTTTACCGTGGTCAACGTGACCCATGATTGTTACGACTGGTGCGCGCTCAATCATTTCTTCTGGGTCAAGGTAACCATCTTCAACGAAGAAGCGCTCAATATCGGCATTATCCACTTCAACCTTAGCTTTAGCTTCAATACCATAATCTACCATCAAAAGCTCAATCGTATCACCATCAAGGGATTGATTCTGAGTGGCCATAACACCCATCATAAAGAGTTTCTTAACGATTTCTGCTGGCTCACGTTTGATACGTTTTGCAATCTCAGCGACAGTCATACCTTCGCTATATTCAAATTCTTTTGGCAATTCGTGGAATTTACGCTCTGTTACAGGAGCTGGTGATTGATTGCCTTTACGTTTGTTTTTCTTATTGTTATTCCAGTTGCTATTACGCTGATTTCTCACTTGGTTTTGGTTCCAGTTTTTCTTATTTTTTGCTTGTTTTGGTCCGTCTTCATTTTCATTAGAGAAGTCTCTTGATTTTTCTGGACGGGCCTTTTTACGACGAGTATCAACAGTTGTTTTTTCCGTAGAGACTACTGGCGCTACTTTAGGAGTAGCTACCACCTCTTCTTTTGCCTTCTTAGCAGCCTCCCTAGCTTTTGCTTCTGCCTCTGCTTGCGCCTTTAATTTTTCTTGACGAGCTTGTGCTTGGGCAGCTTCTGCCTTACGTTTTGCTTCTTCCTGCTCACGGAAACGCGCTTCACTTTCACGTGAATATTCTGCGTTTTGTTCAGCTTTCAAGGCCGCTGCACGTGCTTTAAAATCAATGCGTGGTGCAGTTGCTTGTGCAGTTTGAGCAGGGCGATTTTGCTGACGATTACCATTACGGTTGTCGCGATAATCATTGCGCGTGTTAAGCTGGTTTTCGTTACGATTACGATTTTGGTTATCATTGCGGCGATTGTTTTGACGATTGCCATTTGAATGACCTCCGCCTTGATTATTATTTGATTCACGGTTGTCATTTCGCCTTTTGTTTTCGCGACGTTCGTTACGATTTTGATTACGGTTATTTCCACCGTTTTGACGACGTTCTGCCTGTTCTTTAGCTTTGGCTTCACGTTCTGCCTTAAAATTACGAATTTGCGGACGAACTGGTGCTGATTTCGTAGTCGGCTTAGTTTCAGCTATCTCTTCACTCTTAGATTCTGTTACTTTTTCAGATGACTGAATTTCTGACGTTTCTGTCCTAACTTCAGCTTTCTTGTCTACTTTCGGAGAAGCTAAATTAGCAGCTTGGCCATTTCTCAAAGCATCAACAAGACGCTTTTCACCTGCTGCATCTACACTAGAAGCGTGTGTTTTGACATCTAGGCCTAATTCTATCGCTTTTGCCACTACTTCCTTACTCGTTTTACCAATTTCTTTGGCGATTTCATTTAAACGTTTCTTAGACAAATCTTGTCCTCCTATTCTTTAGTCCATAAGAGTCCTCATTTTCTTTGTAAATCCAGCGTCAACCACACAGACAACCTTGCGAGGTTTGCCTAGGGCTATACTTAATTCCAGCGCACTAAACGCTGTGGAGACTTCTATTTTGTAAAATGTACTTTTATCTGTTATTTTTTTAGTCAAATTAGCTGCTGCATCGTTAGCTAGGAATACGAATTTTGCTTCTTGATGTTGGATAGCTTTAATCACCAACTCTTCACCAGAAATTATTTTCCCCGCACGCTGAGCAAGCCCTAATAGATTTGACAATTTTTCTCTGTTAGTCATATTTTCTTATATCAATACTGCTATTCTAGTCCTAACTCACGACGTTTTACCTTGTGATCAACGTAAGAAATGAGTTCATCGTAGAAACTTTCTGGAACATCTATTGAAAAGGAACGATTAAACACCTTTTTTTTCTTAGCGAGCATCGCTTCCTCATTATCCAGTTTAATATAAGCACCACGTCCGTTTGCTTTACCAGTTGGATCGATAAAAATATTCCCCTCTTTAGTTTTCACAATACGGAGAAGATCACGCTTATCAATGATTTCACCTGAAACAACTGATTTGCGCAATGGGATTTTTCGTGTTTTAGCCATCTTAAGATACCAAGTCCGTCATGTGACACTAAAATCACCTTATGACTGTTCACTTATAACGGATTTCTTCCTTTCTGACTGAATTATGCCTCTTCTGTTGTTTCAACTTCTTCTGAAACAATAGTCTCTGTTACGTTTTCTTCAACATTTTCTACCGTTTCAGTAGCACTAGCTTCCTCTTCCCACTGAGCCATAATTTCTTCATATTCTGATGCAGACTTAATGTCAATGCGGAAACCTGTTAAATGCGCTGCAAGCCGTACGTTTTGCCCACGACGGCCAATCGCAAGAGAAAGTTTGCTGTCTGGCACAACCACTGTAGCGCGTTTGGCATCCTCTGGATCAAAGATAACATAGTCAACTTCAGCTGGTGCAATGGCATTATAGATAAAGTCTGCCGGGTCTTCTTGCCACTCAATCACATCAATATTTTCTTCAACTGGTACAGATAGACCTGTTTTAGCATCAACACGCATTGGGTGGAAATGGCTAATAACTTTTTTGATATTGGCACCACCACGACCAACGATTGTACCAATAGCATCAACGTTTGGATTGTGGCTACGCACAGCAACCTTAGTGCGATCTCCCGCTTCACGAGACACACTCACGATTTCCACTGTACCATCGAACACTTCAGGAATTTCACGTTCCATGATACGTTTGATAAACTCAGGGTGACTACGACTAACAAAAACATTAACACCTTTAGGATTGTTCTCAACCTTATAAACGTAAACGTCAATCATGTCATGAGATTTCCAAATTTCTCCTGGAATTTGGTCTTGGTGAGAAAGCTGTGCTTCAAGACTGCCAAGGTTGACATAAATGAAACGTTGGTCAAATCGCTCAACCGTACCAGTCATAATTTCACCTTGGTGTTGCATGTATTCGTTATACATGATTTCACGAGTTTGCTTACGCATTTTTTCCATAATCGTTTGTTTAGCAGATTGAGCTGCAACACGTCCAAACTCTTTGACTGACTCTTCAAAACGAATCTTGTCTCCAAGTTCGTAAGCAGAACTGATCAGAAGGGCATCTTTCAAACTGATCTCAAGGCGTGAATCAAAAACTTCATCCACAACTTCACGAACAGTGAAAACCTGAAAATCACCGTTTTTTTCATTAAAATCAACCACACAACTTTCAGACTGACCGTAACGGCGTTTATAGGCTGATTTTAGCGACTCTGTAACAGCATCAATGATGTCTTCTTTTTTAATGTGTTTTTCTTCTTCCAAAATCTGGAAGGCTGCTAGCATTTCTTTGCTCATAAAATAAGATATTAAGGGCATTGAGCGGACACAGTCAAAATAGAAAACTGACCGACGACGCTCGCGTCTAGGTCACGTTTATCTTTTTTGACAAAGTCCGTAGCCCATATTCAATTCCTTTCTTAGACTAGGAAGACATAACCACTTGGGCATGTTCAATCCCTTTCAAATGTAGTAATAGATAAAGGTGAATACGAAAAAATAGGAGAACGCCTGACGAAGCTTGTGTCTAAGGACGTTTATACCCGCTAAAGGAGGCACCTATTTTTGATAATATCCTAGCCCGTATTCAATTCCTTTCACAAATATGGTAAAAAGAGCTCCGCACTTTTAGGCAATAACTAAATGAGCTTGGTTATAGCTTCACAGCGAGCCGTGCCTTCGCTACGCTGCTATAAGGAATATCAACCGTTTTATGACGTGTTTTGTCTAAATAATCAATTGTCAAGGTTTCGCCATCAAAACTCACCAAATCTCCTTGAAAAATCTTAATTTTATCAATCGCCTTATATAGAGAGACGTTAATGTATTTGCCAACAGCTCCCTCTAGCGCTTCTTTGGTTTTTAGTGGTCGCTCTAAACCAGGACTCGATACTTCCAGCATATATTGGGCAGGAAATGGGTCAGGCTGAATCGTATCCAGTAAAGGACTGATAATATCCGTCAGCTCTGCGGTATCCTCAACCGTAATGCCTTCTGGCTTATCTACAAGAACAGATAACACATAATCACCACCTAGCTTTTCATACTGAATATCAATCAATTCAAACGGTTCTAGAATAGCTGGTGCAACTGCTTCCGTCACTAATTCAACAATGTTTGCGATAATCATCACCTCCATTTTTTTAACATAGACAAAGGGCGTAGTTATCACTCGCCCCTTTCTTGTATAATTTATAATAGTATAACAGACTCTTCATAATATTGCAAGCAAAAAGCTCTGCAAATCATATTTAGCCTTCAATATGCTGTTAGCGCTCCGATACCTGTTTAGCCAAAGCAAAGTTTCCAAGCGTTGCTGAGCCATTTTCCGGAACACCCGGTGTCACAATATATTCAGTCACATCTGGTACCGGAACATAGCCATTAAGAAGTGCTATAAATTTCTCACGCACACGACGAAGCATGTGCTCCTGCGCCATAACACCACCACCAAAAACAATCACCTGAGGACGGTACAACAAGGTTGCTTGCACAGCTGCCTGCGCAATATAAAAAGCTTGTATATCCCAGACATCCGAGTTTTGTTCAATTAGTTCTCCACGTATACCTGTACGAGCTTCGAGTGATGGACCTGCCGCAAGCCCCTCTAAACAACCATTGTGGAAAGGACAAACACCTGTAAATTCATTAGCATAATCGCGCGGATGGCGTGGAACATAAACATGTCCTGCCTCTGTATGACCGATACCTCCTACAAATTTACCATCTTGAATAGCACCTGCGCCAATACCCGTACCAATAGTGTAATAGACTAACGATTTCACATTCTTACGCACAAGAGCTTCGCCATAGGCTGATGAGTTAACATCTGTAGTGAAGTAAAACGGAATATTAAACTCCTTTTGGATGAGGCCAAGCAGGTCCACCTGAGACCAATGCTCTTTAGGCGTAGTTGTCACAAATCCATAAGTCTGTGAATTTTGATCAATATCAATTGGTCCAAATGAGCCAATCGCAATACCAGCTAAACGATCTTCATAACGTTTAAAAAATTCTACTGTTTTTTCAATCGTTTCATAAGGTGTTGTCGTTGGAAACTGTGTTTTTTCAACAACTTGGAAATTTTCATCACCTACAGCACATACAAATTTTGTTCCACCAGCTTCAAGGCTTCCATAAAGTTTAGTCATCATATCCCTCATTATTAGAAATAGTTTTTTATTTAGATTTTCCTTGGTCATTCACCAAAAGGAAATCATGTTCTGATACATCTTATTATACCAAAAATCACAAAGAAAGGCTGAGTTTTTTTTACTCAGCACTCCCAGTTTTATTTAATTATTTAACGCTCACAAGATCAGCACCAACAGCAACTGTTCCTGTAGCTACTGGAGAAACTTCTGCAAAGTCAGCTGTGTTTGTCACGATAACCATTGTAGTGTCATCAAGACCTGCCTCAGCAATTGCTGCGCGGTCAAATGTCGCAAGAACATCTCCTGCCTGAACACGTTGGTTAGCCGTTACTTTTGGATTGAAACCTTTACCATCCATAGAAACAGTATCAATACCGATGTGAAGAAGAACTTCTGCACCTTTATCTGATTTGATACCATAAGCATGACCAGTTTCAAAAGCAATTTGAATCACACCTGAAACTGGAGCATAAAGAGTATCTCCACTTGGTTTAACCGCAATACCTTTACCCATAGCACCTGATGCAAAGACAGGGTCATTAACATTTTCAAGAGCTACAACATCACCTTCAAGCGGAGAAACAATTGTTTCTGGCCCAGCTTCAACTGCTGACGCAACTTCTTCTGCTACTGGAGTTACAACTGGGGCCTCTACTGAAACTTTTTCTTCATCTTCATAACCGAAGAGGTAGGTAAGTACGAAACCAAGAGCAAATGATACAGCTACCATAAGGAGGTATTGTGGCAATTGGTTTACATAAAGAAGGGTACCTGGGATAATTGTGATACCTGAACCTGTACCTTGAAGGTTGAGAAGCGAGGCCAGCATACCACCTACAGCACCTGCAATCAATGAAAGGAAGAATGGTTTACGGAAACGCAAGTTAACCCCAAAGATTGCTGGCTCAGTAATGCCGAGGAAAGCAGAGAGAGCTGCTGGGAAAGCAAGAGCCTTCAATTTAGCATTTTTAGTTTTCACACCAACCGCAACAGTTGCCGCACCTTGTGCAGTCATTGCTGCTGTGATGATAGCGTTGAAGGCATTCGTTGAAATACCTGTTGCTGCTTTAGACTCAGCAAGCAATTGAATTTCAAGAAGATTGAAGATGTGGTGAACCCCTGAAACCACAATAACTTGGTGAAGACCACCAATGATAAGACCTGCCAGACCAAATGGCAAAGAAAGAACTGCTTTTGTACCTGCAAGGATATAGTTTTCAACCACGTGGAAGACTGGGCCAATCGCAAATAGTCCAAGAATAGACATTACCAAAAGTGTTACAAATGGCGTTACCAAGAGATCAAGAACATCTGGAACTACTTTACGAACAGCTTTTTCAAACTTAGCACCGATTAAACCGATAACAAAGGCTGGAAGAACTGAACCTTGCAAACCAACTACTGGAATGAATCCAAAGAATTCCATCGCTTTAACATCACCACCGTTGGCAACTGCCCATGCATTTGGAAGTGATCCTGATACCAACATCATCCCAAGAACAATACCTACAGCAGGGTTACCACCGAATACGCGGAAAGTTGACCAAACCACAAGACCTGGTAAGATAATGAAAGCTGTATCAGTTAAAATCTGAGTATAAGTTAGAAAATCAGCGTTATATTCATTCACACCAATAGCAGACATAATAGCAGGTTGTGTCAAAAGTCCACGAAGCCCCATGAAAAGACCTGTTGCTACGATAACTGGAATGATTGGAACAAAGACGTCACCAAATGTACGGATAGCACGTTGGAACCAATTTCCTTGTTGTGCAGCTTCTGCTTTCATTTCAGCTTTTGATGATGTTGGCAACCCAAGAGCAACCACTTCATCATAGATTTTATTAACAGTACCAGTACCAAAAATCAATTGATACTGACCAGAGTTGAAGAAAGCACCTTGAACTTTTTCAATATTCTCAGCTTTTTCTTTGTCGATTTTAGCTTCATCAACAACCATGACACGAAGGCGTGTCGCACAGTGAGCAACACTGCGCACGTTTTCGCGACCACCTAGGGCCTCGATAACTTCTTTTGCAATCTGCGTGTTATTCATTTGCAAAAAATCTCCTTATTTATTTTTCTGAAAGCGATTAACTTTCTTTTACATGACCTAGTTTAACATGGCTGGCAAAATATGTCAATCGTTTTGCAGAAATTTTATTTTTTTCGTGTTTTTCATTGATTTTTCGTGTGAAAACGTTTATCATAAAAAGTGACAAAAATAGCAGAAATCGTCACAGGCTTTCTGGTATTTAATTTTTAAGGAAAGGAATATTCAGTTAGAAGATATCTAACTTAAATACGGGACGTATTTGCTAGAAAAAATTTGCATCCCCTTATCGGTGCACGTCACCTTTGCTGGTTTTCTTTTTTCCATGAAAATGTTCATAGGCGAAACATCCCTAATAGATTAATTATGAATTTACCTACTGAGATTCGCTACCGTCGCTACGAAGATTGGACGGAAGCAGAAAAAACTAAAATTGCTGAAAATGTTGCCAAATCTCCTTGGCATGCTACCTATCACCTAGAGCCAAAGACAGGACTCCTGAACGACCCTAACGGCTTTTCTTATTTCGACGGTAAGTACCATCTTTTCTATCAAAATTGGCCTTTTGGTGCAGCACACGGTCTCAAACAATGGGTGCATACAACCTCTACTGATTTAGTCCATTTTGAAGAAACTGGCGTGACACTTTTACCAGATCATGCTCATGATAGCCACGGGGCCTATTCAGGATCTGCCTACGAAATAAACGATAAGCTATTTCTATTTTACACCGGAAATGTTCGTGATGAAAATTGGGTTCGTGACCCTCTTCAAATCGGAGCTTGGATGCACAAAGATGGTACTATTGAAAAATTCGAAGACGTCTTAATCCAACAACCAGAAGATGTCACCGAACACTTCCGTGATCCTCAAATCTTCGACTATCAAGGACAATTTTATGCCATCGTTGGCGCTCAAAATCATGAAAAATCAGGTTTTATCAAACTCTATAAAGCCGTTGATAACGATGTCAAAAACTGGACAGTCGTCGGCAATCTTAAATTCGGCAGTACTGGATCTGAGTACATGATTGAGTGTCCAAACCTTGTCTTTGTCGAGGGCAAACCAGTCTTACTTTACAGCCCACAAGGACTTAACAAAACTGAGCTGGCTTACGATAATATCTATCCAAATACTTACAGAGTCTTTGAACACTTCAACACAGAAGCACCTGCTTTGACCGGAAACGGAAAGCTAGAAAACTTAGACTACGGTTTTGAGGCTTATGCGACTCAAGGCTTCAATAGCCCTGACGGTCGTGCCTTTATCGTGAGCTGGATCGGACTCCCTGATGTGGATTATCCAACCGACCGTTACGACTACCAAGGAGCTATGAGTTTAGTTAAAGAACTTTCTATTAAAAACGGTAAACTTTATCAAAAACCAGTAGCTGCCATGGAAACTCTGCGCCAATCATCAGAGGCCTTAGCAAGTAAAAAAGTGACAGGAAACACTTACGAGTTGGAACTAACAGTCCATGCTAACACTACTGCTGACCTTCTACTCTTTGCTGATGAAGCTGGAAATGGCTTACGCTTAACCGTTGACACTAAAGATGGAAAAGTGATTTTAGACCGCTCTGCTTGCGGTGAACAATACGCAACAGATTTTGGCACAACTCGTGACTGTCACATTGCTCCATCCGATACCAGCATTCGCCTTTTTGCTGATAAATCCATTGTGGAAATTTTTGTTAATGATGGCGAAAAAGTCTTTACAAGCCGAGTTTTCCCTGCTGAAAATCAAACTGGGTTAATCGTTCCAAAAGGAGTTGTTGGAACTTACTACGAATTGGGGTAGACTATGGTCGCTAAACTTACTGATGTTGCGACTCTGGCAGGCGTAAGTCCTACCACTGTGTCTCGTGTTATTAACAATAAAGGGTACCTATCCCAGAAAACCATTGATAAAGTACGAACTGCCATGAGAGAATTGGATTACACTCCAAATACCTTAGCACGTAGTCTTCAAGGCAAGTCTGCCAAGCTCATTGGACTGATTTTCCCAAGCACAAGTAACATTTTTTATGCTGAGCTCATTGAACATTTGGAACACGAATTATTTCAAAAGGGCTACAAGGTTATTATCTGCAATAGCGAAAGCGACCCCGTTAAGGAGAAAGATTACCTGGAAATGCTAGGTGCTCATCAGGTAGATGGTATCATTTCATCCAGTCACAATTTAGGAATAGACGACTATGAAAAAGTCAAGGCACCTATCGTTGCTTTTGATCGCAACTTAGCTCCAAATGTTCCCATCGTCTCTTCAGATAATTTTGCTGGTGGAAAAATGGCTGCGCAACTTTTGGAAAAAAACGGTTGCCAAAATATTATCATGATTACTGGGAATGATAACTCTAATTCTCCGACAGGACTGCGGGCGCTAGGCTTTAATTATCCACGAAAAAATCGTCCCGTTATTAACGTTCCAAGCAATCTCTCAACGCTCCGCAGAGAAATGGAAATCCGCTCTATTCTAGTGTCTCAAAAACCTGATGGAGTCTTTGCTTCTGATGATTTAACTGCTATTTTAGTCATGAAAATGGCAGACCAGTTAGGCATATCCCTAACCACAGATTTGAAAGTGGTTGGATACGATGGCACTAATTTTATCGAAAATTATTTCCCTCAATTAACAACAATCAAACAACCGCTAAAAGAAATTGCTAGCCTTGTCGTGGAAATCCTTCTCAGAAAAATAGAAGGACTCCCAACACAAAAAGACTACATCTTACCTGTTCAAGTAATCAATGCATTTGCGCTATAATTGATGAACCAACGTTGCTTCATTAGACAAGCAACGTTTTTTGATATAATATTAATCAACTATAACTAGTTTCTTCCTAGTACACCACATTTTTAAATTAATATAGAAATAGATTTTTATAAAAACGATGACAACTTACAACATAACTCTTCCTAATATACCAAAAGCGCTTACAGTTAAAGAGCTTTTAGAAGACCATTGGCTCATTCCTCGTAAAATTAGGCATTTTTTACGTACTAAAAAGCACATACTTGTTAATAATGCCAACGTTACTTGGCAAACGCCTGTAAAAGCTGGTGACCATATAACCTTGATTTTCGACCAAGAGGATTACCCTGAAAAATCAATTCCATTCGGTGACCGTAAGCAAGTTGACTGCCTTTACGAAGATGAGCATCTCATTATCGTCAACAAACCTGAGGGAATGAAAACGCATGGAAATGAGCCCACAGAAATCGCCCTCCTCAATCACGTCTCTGCTTATGTTGGTTTAACTTGCTATGTGGTGCACCGCTTGGACATGGAAACCAGTGGGGCCATTCTCTTTGCGAAAAACCCCTTTGTCCTTCCTATTATCAACCGATTGCTAGAAACCAATCAAATCAGCCGTCAATATTGGGCCTTAGCTGAAGGAACATTTCCGCAAGAGCAACTAACCTATCGTGACCTCATTGGTCGTGATCGTCACGATCGTAGAAAGCGTATTGTTGACTCAAAACATGGACAAAGAGCCATTACCCACATTACTCGGCTAAAAACCTTTGACAAAGTAACTCTCCTTAATTGTAAACTGGATACTGGACGAACACATCAGATTCGTGTGCACCTCTCACATCACAGACACGCATTAATAGGCGATCCGTTGTATAGCAAAAAAGCTGCGCAACGCCTCATGTTGCACGCCCATCAATTAAGTTTTACCCATCCCTTTACTCTGGAAAAAATCACTGTCAAAGCTGAGTCAGATAGTTTTGAAAAAGGGTTACAAACTACTCACTAATAAAAATAGTTTACATCTAGCGATACTATCTAATAGAATAATCACCATTCCCTTCAATCTCTAAGGAAATCAACCTGCAAATAAATAATAGTTAATTGAAATAGGGATAGGATAAAAGAACCTCATAAAAAGTATTGTAATTTGGCAATACTTTTTTGAGGTGCTTTTTGATATGAACCCATGTTTATCCCTATTTCAATTGACTATATTTTAGGTTCGAGCTTGAAAACGAATGAGCGAGAATAATCCAGTGGATGTTTTAGGTGGACACTTGAAAATGTAGAAGTGTCCAGTTTAGGACTTCCAATCAACCACTGCATCGTCTGTGATTACTCTCAAAAAGAGAGGGTTAAGATATCTTTTCCCAACCTCCTGAGCTTAAAAATATGAGAGCGAAGAAGACCTAGATTTGACAAAGAGAAATGAAACTTCGTAAGAAGTCACTTTCGTTCTACACTACATTAGGATAAGTATTAACACCAAATTTACTAATTAAAGTCTAAATTACTATACTACCGATCAGGGCATAGACTTTTACCACTTCCTCCGTATTCACCCAAGTATAATTCCAATGAGAAAACACGGATCACATCAAAAGTAGGTCAAGAAAAGTATTGTCAATTTGCGATACTTTTCTTGACCTACTTTTGTCCTGTTCCTATTTCAGTAAACTATAATTCAGTATCGAATTTGTTGCACTTGATTAAACAATACGCCAAAACTAACTACGGAATGATGCAGCTAAATTTTCAGAGTATGTTCTAGGTCCGTAGGATGTGGAACTTAGTGTGAGAAAACGGGATAATTGTAACAGAATTTAGTCTCAAACTAAGTTCTGTTTTTCGTAAAAAGACTCTAAATGATTCACTTTGGGAAATGATTGACAAATTAGTTGATTGTTGATATAATCTTTATACTTAACCAGTTAAGGAGTTTTTTTAAAATGTTCAAATTTTATCGCGCCCTACTATCACTCTTACTTACCCTGCTTATATTAGGAGCTTGCCAACATAAACCTCCCAAAGAAAGTCAAGGACTAAACATAGTCACTAGTTTCTATCCCATTTATGCCATGGTTAAGGAAGTCTCTGGTGAACTTAATGATGTCCGCATGATTCAATCTGGACAAGGGATACATGAATTCGAGCCATCAGTTGCTGACATCCGTGCTATTCACGACGCTGATGTTTTCATCTACCATTCTCATATCTTGGAGAGCTGGGCAGGACGGTTAGACACAAATCTAAAACAATCTAACGTCATAGTTTTAGAGGCTTCCAAAGGTATGAATCTTCAGCGTGTCTCTGGTCTAGAGGATGTTCCCGTCGTTGATGGGATTGACGAAGCGACTCTCTATGATCCACATACTTGGGTTGATCCAATTTTAGTTGCAGAGGAGGTTACACTAATAGCCAAACAACTTGCTATGATTGACCCAGATCACGCTACTACCTACCAACAAAACGCTGAAAAAATGGCTGAAAATGCTGAAAAAATGGCTGAAAAATTCACACAGCGTTTTGCCAAAACTAAAGTCAAAACTTTTGTCACTCAGCATACCGCCTTTGCATATCTAGCTAAACGCTTTGGCTTAGAACAACTTGGAATTGCCACTGTAACCAATCAAGAACCTAGTCCACGTCAACTAGCAGAAATCAAAGAGTTCATCGACACTTATCAGGTTACAACGATTTTTGTTGAGCGAGGAATCTCAGACAAAATAGCTAAAACTCTTGCAACATCAACCAAGGTTAACTTAAAAGTACTAGAACCTCTAGAAGCTGATCCCCAAAATAACCTCAGCTATCTAGATAATTTAGAGGCTAACCTCACAATCCTCGCGGAAGAACTCGAAACTAGAAAGGATTAATCAATTACATGAAAAAAAAATACATTTATAGCTCTGCAGCAGCTATTCTACTCTCAGTCAGTAGTTATCAAATTGGGCATCATCAAGCCCTTGAGCAAAAAGATAAAAACCGTGTCACTTATATTAGTTCGTCAGAGCAGCCAACTAGTAACAAGGAAAAAGTTGTGATCGATACGGCCAACATGAGCCCTGACGAAGTCAGCGCTAAAGAAGGGATTAACGCTGAACAAATTGTCGTTAAAATTACCGACCAGGGTTACGTGACTTCACATGGTGATCACTACCATTTCTATAATGGTAAGGTGCCATTTGATGCTATTATCAGCGAAGAATTAATCATAAAAGATAGCTCCTATGCCCTCAAGCAAGAAGACATTGTCAACGAGGTCAAAGATGGTTACATCATCAAGGTCAACGGCACTTACTATCTTTACCTCAAGGATGCCAAAAAAGTCACCAATGTTCGTACCAAAGAAGAGATCGTTCGCCAGCAGCAAAGCGCAGGTACTGTTCGACCAAGTCAAGGTAACCAACAAGGAACACCTACTACAACAAATAAGAAAAGTGCAACATCGACGAAACCTTACACTACAGATGATGGTTATGTCTTTAGCCCAACAGATGTTATTGATGACTTAGGTGACGGGTTCCTCGTGCCACATGGTGACCACTTCCACTATATCCCGAAAGCTGATTTGTCCCCAGCAGAATTGGCAGCTGCACGAGCCTACTGGAACGGTAAAAAGACACCTGCTGACAACTCTAACACCCCTGCACAACCACAAGCTTCTATAGCAACGGTGGCAACTGCACCAGTAGCTGGTGTACAACCACATGTACCACAACACACTGCTCAACCTGCACCGTCAAATCAAGCCCCACAACCAACTCAACCAACTCAACCAACACAACCAACTCAACCAAGGCAACCAGATAAATCCGCTAGCACAGATAACTTAGATAGCTTGCTACAGATGCTCTATGCTCAGCCACTATCGCTCCGTCATGTTGAAGCAGATGGTCTGGTGTTTGATCCAGCAACCATTACCAAGTGGACAGAACGGGGAGTTGTTGTGCCACATGGAGACCATTTCCACTTTATCCCCTACAGCCAAATGTCGGAGCTTGAAGCTAGTGTTTCACGTTTGTTAGGTCAAGGTAATGAAGCCAATACGCCAAGTAAACCTTCCAAGCCTACACAACCAAGCCAACCAGCATTACCAATAACACCTGAAACAGTTGAACAGCTGGTACCAAATCAGCCAGAAAACGGTGATTCCAGAGAGCTAGAGACACCCGCCGAAAATACAATTCCACCAATACCAAACGAAGAGACAACAACCACAGAAGAGAATAATGTTTCTGAATCGGATAAAGCTGATACAACCGGCAATGTTCCTAGTCAGCCAACCGATAAACCTCAGCCTAAACCGGCTGACCAGAGAGCTGAACTTCTAGCTTATCTAGGACAATACTACGGTGACAAGGCAAGTACTATTTCCTATATGCCTGGTATTGGATATGTCATCACACCTGTTGCAGGCGAAGAAAATCTGATATTATCAGAATTGACTGTCCTAACAAGCAAAGAAAAAGGAGAAGCCCTACCTGCCTTGGGCAATACTGCTGACGGTGACGAACCAGAAGAGCAAGACTCCACTGAACATAATAACTCTACTGAAACGCCAAGCCAACCAACAACTGATGAGCACCATAAACCAACGCCAGTAGCTGAGCGTGAAGGTAAGCCAAACTCACAAATCATTTACAGTCCCGAAGAAATCGCTGAGGCTAAGGCTGCTGGACGTTACACCACCTCAGACGGTTATATCTTTGATGCCAAGGACATTGAACGTGAAGAGGGAGATGCCTACATCGTTCCTCACATGGACCATAGCCACTGGATTCCTAAGTGGGACCTCTCCTATACTGAACGCCGAGCAGCCGAGAAAGAACTAGCCAGTCGTAAGCCAGCAGAAACAGAACCAAGCCATCCAACGCCACAGCCAAATGACGGTCGCCCAAGGGAACGAGCTGTAGACATCTTTGACAAAGCAGAGCCAGCTAAACGTATTCCGATTGAGAAGATGCCGTACAATTCTGCCTACACCGTCGAAATTAACAACGGTTACCTCATCATTCCGCACTACAACCATTACCACAACATCGCTATCGCTCGCTTTGATGATTTGTTTGAAGCACCTGCGGGTTACAGCCTAGAGGATCTCTTTGCTACTATCAAATATTATGTAGAAAATCCTGATGAACGCCCTAGTTCAAAAGATGGATGGGGGCGCGATAGCGACATCATGAAAGGTCGTGGCAATGCTGAAAACCGTCCGAATTATCCTGTCGGAGAAGAACCCGATGAAGATACCACAGAAGACGACGAGGCGGCAGGCATATCATCACCAGAATCTAAACCTGCTGATAATCATGAAACACTTGACACAGAATCGTCAGCTCAACCTAATCCAACAGAAACGGAAGCATCTAGCTCAGAGGACGATGACCTGGATGATTATGACCGTGACATGCTCAAGCGAGCGACTGCCTTTGGCATGGAACGAGAGGCTTTTGAGGACAAGCTCTACGAGCTTGCGATGACCCATGGTGTCGGTGTTGATACCTTTGCCTACTTCCCAGAACAAAAAGTTGTTCGTCTGACTGACCGCAATGGACAAATTCATATCATTTCACTTGTTGGATAGTCGTTAAAAAGAAGCTGGAAATGATATACTCCCTTAGAGCTTTAGTGAATTTTTGTTTTTTCACTGAACAGAACCCCTTATAATGGACAGTATAAAAAAGTACACTATACTGTTTTTATAAGGAGGTTCTTTTCTTATGGCATATGCATTAGATTTTCGTGAAAAAGTTCCCGCCTATTGTAAGCGAACAGGTCGTATCACAAAAGCATCAGATGTTTTCCAAATCTTACGACATACCATTTATGGCTGGTTAAAACTAAAAGAGAAAACAGGGAATCTAAACCATCACATCAAGTCAAAGGAACAAAACCTAGGAAAGTTGATAGAGATAGCCTCAAAAACTATCTTACTGATCATCAGATGCTTATTTGACTGAAATAGCTTCTGAATTTGACCGTCTTCCTACTGCCATTCACTATGCTCTCAAAGCTATGGGATATACTCAAAAAAAAGAACAGTACTTACTATGAACAAGATCCAGAAAAAGTAGCTTTATTTCTTAAAAATTTTAACCATTTAAAGCACTTAACACCTGTTTATAGC
>NZ_JBHSOJ010000015.1:275037-284342 GCF_042656225.1 Streptococcus caledonicus | reverse complement strand
TCGTGAGCGTTCGAAAGTCTATCCAGAATTTGATAGTGAGTTTGGTCATCTTGAAGGGGATACTATTGTTGGTAAAAACCACAAAAGTGCTGTTATCACACTATTATCACACTATTATCACGCTTCGAACAAAGGGGCGAAAAGCTAGTGATATTGAACAAGCACTAACTAGATGGCTCTCAAGATTTCCAAAAGATCTCTTTAAATCAATGGCCTTTGATTGTGGGAGAGAGTTCTGTAATTGGAAGACGATTTCTAACCAACACGACATTGATATTTTCTTTGCGGATCCAGGTTGCCCTGGGCAACCTGGATTAAATGAACACTCAAATGGGTTATTAAGACGTCATGGACTACCTAAACAAATGGATTTTAATGGCTTGTCTCAAAAAGTGTTATCAGCTATAGCTGATAGACGAAATAACATTCCTAGGAAATCACTAAACTATCAAACACCTTATCAAGTTTTTCTGAGTTACATAAAATGTCTAGCTTAATTTGACAATCTGGGATATTTAAAATCTAAGAAAGAAGACGTTCCGTCTCAAAAATCGAATAAGTCTCTTGTTTACTTGATGTCACAATTAAAATATCAGAAGTTCTCATATTCCCAAGATTACAAGGATGAAAAAATTAACCGTGAAACCTATATATATTATAAGCAAGAAATAGATAAGAAGTTTGATGATATTGAAGAAGAATTAAACAAATTGAATAATTCTCAATGTATGGTTGACAGTTCGCTGTCTAAAGAAACACTTTGAGAATCAGTGAAACAAATTATAGTTAACCATGCTGGTGGCTATCGAATTGACTATAAGAATATCTGAAGAGACTTTATCATGAAGTCTCTTTTTTAAAAAAATATTGTTAAGAGATGCTGTCATTAACTTGACACAAGAGGGTAATTTGGATTCGACGGTTCGTATTGCAGAACAAGGACTTCCAATTGCCTATGTAACCATCGGTGGTAATCCTAAGCATTTCGCGCAGCTTGTTGCCATTTATAAAGAATTAGGTGCTCGTCATGGTCACTGTCCAGAGCAGCTGAAAGTCGCAGCACATTCATGGGGATGGATTGAGGTAGACAATCAAGCTGCGATTGATCATTATTTCCATCCAACTAAGCAAACAGTAGATAACATTGCCAAAGGGCGTCCGCACTGGCGTGAAATGACCAAGGAGCAGTACCTTCAGTCTATCGGTCCTGATGGGGCAATGTTTGTCGGTGATCCAAAGGCGGTGGCTGAGAAAATCATTCGTATCATTGAAGATTTGTCGCTAGACCGCTTCATGTTTCACTTACCAATCGGTTCTATGCCACACGAAAATATCCTAAAAGTCATTAAGTTGCATGGCGAAGAAGTGGCACCATTGGTAAAACAGCGTTTTAAAAGATAAAAGGTTAATCAAAACTAGTTGCTCAACATGGAAGCTAGTTTTTGAATTTATCCCACTCCTATGACTATAATCCCTTCAAAAATGAGGAATAGTAAGGATATTAGTCCTGCTTTATTCATGTGATTTACCTCACTTTTTTTTTCTTTTATTATATGATAAAATATTAAAAACAAAAAAACATTCCCATATATGCGTGATGGAGGAAGAGAGATGAAAAATTTTGGAGAAATTTTTAAAACTTTTCGAGAGTCTAGAGGATTAAAGTTAAAAGATATCGCAAAGTCTGGTATATCAACGTCTCAGCTCTCACGTTTTGAAAAGGGAGAAACGGATTTAACCATTTCAAAGTTCATGCTCATTTTGGATAGAATTAACATGCCGATTGATGAATTTATGTATGCGGTTCATGACTTTCATCGGGATGAACTGAATGAACTCTTATCAAAAGTTAGACATTTTGTATCTAATCATGATGTTGAGGGTATGAAAAAACTTCTTTATTCGCAGATGGAATTGGAGGATATACGGGAGAAATTTCATCAAATCAATATCATTTTATTGAAAATTCGCTTGCAAGATTTATCAGGAGAAAATTATTATGATGAGAAGGAGTTAGAAGATTTAACTGACTATTTATTTAGTGTAGAATATTGGGGATATTATGAATTATTGATTTTCATGAATACTTTGGATGTTTTAAAACATAATGTTTTTATGGTTTTGGCAAGAGAAATGGCTAGACGTTCGGACTTTTATAAAGAAATTCCTAATAATAGGCGCTTAATTTCAACTATGCTGTTAAACGGATATATTACATGTGTTGAAAGAGAAAAACTTATGGATGCCTTGTATTTTGAAAAGCAATTAAATCAATGTTTTTTCATAGAGACGGAGATTTATGAACGATTGGTTTTTCAATACGCTCAAAACCTATATCAGTACAAAAAAGAGAGAAATGGGAAAGCAATTATTGAAATGAAGAAGTGTATTGGAGCGATGAAATTAGCAGGAAGCAGTCACTTAGCAAAGATTTATGAAAGCCATTTAGAAAAACTTTTAGCAAGTAAGTAATAATGTGCAGATATGGGAAAATTTTTGAAATATATATTAGAAATGTATAATTGAACCATCAAATAAAGGAGGACACTAAAATGGATAATCATCAAATTATCGATTTGGAAGAATTACTAGTCAATCAATCTGGCTATGTTGCTCATGATTGTGGACCTAGTCATTCTTGCGGTGGTGGTAGACAGTAACTATCTAGTTTTTGTTGAGAGGGGGACTAGTTGCTCCCTTTCTTTTATTAAGAGGATTGACTATGTTAAAAGAATTTATTACTGAATATAATACTTATTATTTTAATTCTAATAATTTTACACTCTCAACTTCGTTAGATAATTCTAATAACGATATTGGAAAAGAACATGATAACAATATTTTAAGAAAAGTAGTTATCAATATTTCAAATAGTTGTAATCTCTCATGTGCTTATTGTTATGCGGATGGGGGTAATTATGGAATGACTAGTCAGCTCATGGATATTACAACAGCAGATAAAATTATTGAACAGCTAAGCACCAGTGGGGTTCGTTGCATAAAGAGATTGATACTTTTTGGAGGTGAACCATTTTTAAACATTGATTTATTTGTTTATCTTATTGAAGAACTTTCTAAAAATATTGAACTTAATAAAATTGAAACTGTGACTAATGGTACAGTTTTGAATAAGAAAGTTAAAGAGACGATTGAACGTTATCATCCTTTTTTAACGATTAGTCTTGATGGTCCGCAATTAATTCATGATAGACTAAGAGGAAAGGGGAGCCATAGACGAACTTTAAAATTTATTGAATATTTGAAGGAGATAAATTATGAAAATTTTGAGATTGCATCGACTTATACGCGAATGCACCAAAAATATGGATTTCAAAAAGAGGATATCTATGACTACTTTACTCAAATGGATGTTAGATTTAATATCAATAATGTATTTAGTAAAAATAAAATTTTAGCAGTAAAAGAAATGGAGATGAGCGAGGAAAAACGAAAACTATTTATTAATCAGTCTCTAGAAGATATCATAAATAATAACGATAAAAACTATATAAGTCCGATTGTTTATGATGTTTTGTTATCAATGATTTTCAAAAGTAAGGCAGAATCTTTTTGTGATGATATTGACCCTGAAACAACTATCACATTTGACGTTGATGGAACGGTGAAATCTTGTTTTAGGTTTTGGGGGACGCATAACAGTGATAAGGTTTCTCATTTCAATAATAAAGATAATTTTACTAAGTGTAAAGATTGCTGGTGTAAAGGTATGTGCGTAGAGTGTGTCGCAAATATGATTGATGGTTATTCACCTATTATCTCTGAAGAGGGACAATTTATTGACTGTCGAAAACAAATATTAATGGAATATTGTATTTATAAAATTATTGAACTGAGTCAGGATAAAGAACGTTTATCAAAATTAGTAAATAACTTTGAAAGGTTTATCAGATATGCTTAGCAAATTGATTTCTAAAAAGCATTTAATCGTATATTTTATCTTTATTGCGATTACTTGGTTAGAGGCACTTATCACGCCGAGCCTGGTTTCTCGTATTGTGGCTAGTTTTGAGAAAAAATCTCTTAATGAGTTAGGGATTGCTCTAGCTATAGGGATTATTGGGAATTTTATTATTTTGATAGGACTTGCTGGAAAGCGGTATTACTATGCCAGAATTGTTGCCGATTTTACCCTAAACATGAAACGTAAGCTCTTTAATCATTTTCTTTCGGGTAATAAAATCCATACAGCAGATATTCTATCTAACCTAGAGAATGATGTCAAACAATTGGAAAATGATTACCTTGAGCCTAGTGTTATTATCATATCATCTATCGGTTTTACGACAGTTTCCATAGCTTATGCCTTGTTAACGAATTTTGGCCTGGGTCTAATTTTTATCTTTTTTTACGCCATTCCAGCACTTTGTAGCGGGATTGGTAGTCAAAAATTAGATCGTCTTTCAAAGGCTAGAGCTAATTCTAATCAAGATTACCTATCCCAAGTGACAAATATTATTGGTGGGGAACGGGTGATTAAACATTATCGTGCAAGAGCGTTTTTCTTTGCACGGTTTGAGAACGTTCTCTCCAAAAGAGTTCATCAAGATATTCGCTATGAAAAGCAACGGACCGTGAATAATGTCATTATCCATAGCATAGATGCCTTTTGTTCGGTTGTTCCGATTATTATCGGTGGTGTGATGACTTATCATGATTATATCTCTGGTTCCCAATTTGTTGCGATTTATTTAGTTGCGCACAATATCGGTTATCAGTTTAACGAGTTATCTTACTATCTCAATACTTACAAATCAACGAAGCAGCTTAGAGATAGCTATGCTTTCTTACTTGAAGATGATGTCAAAGAAATGGTTACCAAAACTTCTCAATCACTCTTTCCGATTAACATCAACCGTGTTGGGCTAAAACGGGGAAATCACACCATTTTTAAGGACTTAACATTTAATATTGAAGAAGGTGAAAAGATTGCTCTAATCGGTCCAAGTGGTAGTGGTAAAACAACTATTCTAAATATGATATATGGCGAACAGCTACCAGATTCAGGAGAGGTGACCTTTTCTCAACAGCACTTAGAAAAGGAGCAAATTTCCAAATCTGTATCTTATATCTTGCAAGAATCTTACGTTTTTGATGGGTTAAGCCTCGAAGATAATATTGCACTTGGACAACCTCTTGATGACTTAAAAATGGCAGAAGTGTTAACTTCCGTTAATCTGTTATCCTTAAAAAATCAGTTGCTTTATAATACTCAGCTGTCAGGGGGAGAAAAGCAACGCTTAGAAATTGCTCGTAGTCTATATCATGATAACCAACTAATCTTGGCTGATGAGATTAAATCCAATCTTGATAAGGCAAATGCGACTCAGATTTCAGAGATATTGATGGCGATGCGCCAAACTCTAGTAGAAGTCATCCATCACTATGAGGATGAGACATTGGCTAGATATGATAAGGTAATTGATTTATCAGATAACATCTAAGGTCCTTGGGAGATTTTCCTAAGGACCTTTGTTTTTATTGAAACTAGAGAAATCTTGATTTTTTTGGTACAATGAAGGTGTTATGGAAAATCAAAATATTATTAAAATCTCTCAAGATTTGGGAGTGACAGAACAGCAAATTGAGCAAGTTCTCTTGCTAACCGAAGAAGGTAATACCATCCCTTTTATTGCCCGTTACCGTAAGGAAAAAACGGGGAATTTGGATGAAGTGCAGATCAAGGCCATTATTGATTTGGACAAGTCTCTGACAACCTTAGCAGAGCGTAAGGAAACTGTTCTGAATAAGATTGAGGAGCTCGGCAAATTAACGCCTGAACTCAAAGCAGCTATTGAAGCGGCGACAAAATTAGCAGATGTTGAGGAACTTTATCTGCCTTATAAGGAAAAACGTCGTACAAAGGGAATGATTGCGCGTGAAGCAGGGCTTTTCCCATTAGCACGTCTGGTTTTGCAAAATGTTCCGAACTTGGAGTCAGAAGCAGAGGCATTTATTGCAGAAGGATTTGAAACGGCTGAGAAAGCTTTAGCAGGTGCCTGTGATATCTTGTCTGAAGCTCTTTCTGAAGATGCCAAACTGCGTTCGTGGACGTATAATGAAATCTGGAGTAATAGCTTGCTGACGGCACAAGTTAAGAACGAAGAAGCTGATGATAAACAGGTCTTTAAAGTGTATTATGACTTTAGCGATAAGGTATCTAAACTCCAAGGTTATAAGACCCTGGCTCTTAACCGTGGAGAGAAATTGGGAATCTTAAAAGTCAGCTTTAACCACCAGTTGGACAAGATGACACGTTTCTCTGAAGCACGCTTTAAGGAGAAAAATACCTACATCGAAAAAGTCGTTCAAGATGCTTTGAAGAAAAAGATTGTGCCTGCTATGGAGCGTCGTATTCGCACCGAATTGTCGGAAGTAGCAGAAGATGGGGCTATCAAACTCTTCTCAGAAAACTTGCGTAACCTTCTTCTTATTGCTCCGTTGAAAGGTAAGATGGTTCTCGGTTTTGACCCAGCTTTCCGTACGGGTGCTAAATTGGCCGTTGTTGATCAGACTGGTAAATTGATGACCACACATGTCATATATCCTATCCCACCAGCAAGTGCAGGTAAAATTGCAGTAGCTAAGAAAGAGTTAGCTGAGCTATTGACGACTTATCAGATTGAATTGATTGCGATCGGAAACGGGACAGCTAGCCGTGAAAGTGAAGCCTTTGTCGCAGAGGTCTTGAAAGATTTCCCAGAGGTTTCTTATGTGATTGTCAATGAAAGCGGGGCGTCTGTCTATTCAGCCTCTGAGCTAGCCCGTCAGGAATTCCCAGACCTGACCGTTGAAAAGCGCTCTGCCATCTCCATCGCAAGACGTCTGCAAGATCCACTGGCTGAATTGGTCAAAATTGATCCTAAATCGATTGGTGTTGGGCAATACCAGCACGATGTTAGTCAGAAGAAATTAGCTGAAAATCTTGATTTCGTTGTCGATACGGTGGTTAACCAAGTTGGGGTCAATGTTAATACGGCCAGTCCAGCACTGTTAGCGCATGTGGCAGGGCTTAATAAGACTATTTCGGAAAATATTGTTAAATACCGTGAGGAAAATGGGGAAATCAAATCCCGTGCGGAAATCAAGAAGGTACCTCGTCTCGGTGCTAAAGCATTTGAGCAGGCAGCTGGTTTCCTACGCATTCCAAATGCTAAGAATTTCTTGGACAATACAGGTGTTCACCCAGAAAGTTACCCAGCGGTAAAAGAGTTGTTGGCACTTTTGGATATTAAAGTTTTGGATGATGCGAGCAAAACCAAATTGCAGTCTGTAACTGTTTCAGAGATGAGTGCGAAACTTGATATTGGTGAGGCAACGCTGACAGATATTATCGCAGACCTGTTGAAACCAGGGCGTGACCTCCGTGATGAGTTTGAAGCACCAGTGCTTCGTCAGGATGTCTTGGATGTGAAAGATTTGAAGCTTGGGCAAGAATTGCAGGGAACGGTTCGTAATATTGTGGACTTTGGCGCCTTTGTTGATATTGGCGTCCACGAAGATGGGCTTATTCACCAGTCTCGTCTCGTCAAGCGTAAACGTGATAAGAATGGACGGCCGCTTCCTTATCCACACCCAAGCGAGGTCTTGGCTGTTGGAGATATTGTTACAGTTTGGGTGACCGAAGTTGATTTGGACCGTAACCGCATTGGTCTAAGCTTAGTAAAACCACATGGACTTGATTAAGTACGTTCAGCAGGTCTCTAGAGACGATTTCGGATGGGATTTTCACCATACGGCTCATTGGAATAATCGGCTTCAAACGACTGGAGGACGATTTTTTCCAAAGGATGGTCATCTGGATTTTAACCCGAAACTGTATGCGGAGCATGGACTTGATGTTTTCCGAAAAATTGTGCGCCATGAGCTCTGCCATTACCATCTGTATTTTCAGAAAAAAGGCTACAAGCATGGGGATCAAGACTTTAAAAATTTGCTAGCCAAAGTGGATGGTTTGCGGTATGCGCCGCCGACTCAGTCGGCTCAAAAGGCTTATCGCTATCATTATGAGTGTAAAGCCTGTGGACAAGAATACTGGCGAAAGCGTCGCATTGACCTTAGTAAATATCGTTGTGGGAAATGTCGAGGTAGATTAGAGGCAAGTAGATCATCTCAAGAAATTTTTGCTCAACAGTGAAGTAGTGTTGCCAAAATCAGTCCTGCGACTGATTTGCTTTATAACATAAAAGTTTAGAATAGATATATCATTAATAGAGGAGGACTTTCTATGGAAACTGTTTTTTACAAGAAACGTGAAGGACGATTTGTCAGCGGCGTGTTAGCTGGCCTATCTGATAAGTTTCACTGGGATGTGTCCCTAGCCCGAATTTTGACAGCGATTTTTATGTATTTCTCCTTTGGTTTTGGGCTTTTCCTCTATGTCGTTTTAGCAATTTTTCTTCCCTATAAAGAAGATATTGAAAAAGAACGTTATGGTACTGGACCACGTAGACGAAAAGATGCAGAGACGTTGAAAGAAGATGATGATTGGTTCTTTTAGAGTAGTATAGGTTTGCCATCTTTCTGCTAACAGGACAGAAAGGTCATATAGCTCCCCTTTGAAGGCTGGAACAAGAGTTCTAGCCTTATTTGTTTTATAGTGGATGTAGAATCTATGTAGAACCATGAAAATCCCCTATGATAAGGAATTCTAGGTAAACTCGATGAAATATCCAAGCCTATCGCTGTGGCAGACTGGATTGAAATGTTCGCTACAGAGGAAAGTTTTTAGTTTGATATAGGAAATAAAATAATGAGACTTCCTTAAGTTAAGCTATAAATGATTTTTAGCAAAAAATAAAATATTCTGTCTTTTAAAGTATAGTCATTTAGTTAGATTTTATTTATAGTAAGATGAAATACCAATAGTACATAATGTGATATGAGCTTCTTATGGCATATGCATTAGATTTTTGTGAAAAAGTTCCCGCCTATTGTAAGCGAACAGGTCGTATCACAGAAGCATCAGATGTTTTCCAAATCTTACGACATACCATTTATGGCTGGTTAAAACTAAAAGAGAAAACAGGGAATCTAAACCATCACATCAAGTCAAAGGAACAAAACCTAGGAAAGTTGATAGTGATAGCCTCAAAAACTATCTTACTGATCATCAGATGCTTATTTGGCTGAAATAGCTTCTGAATTTGACTGTCATCCAACTACCATTCACTATGCTCTCAAAGCTATGGGATATACTCAATACTTACTATGAACAAGATCCAGCAAAAGTAGCTTTATTTCTTAAAAATGTTAACCATTTAAAATACTTAACACCTGTTTATAGT
>NZ_JBHSOJ010000015.1:274587-275027 GCF_042656225.1 Streptococcus caledonicus | reverse complement strand
TGGTCGCTCATTAAGAGGTCAATTGATAAAAGGTAAAGTGTTTGGAAAAAGGTATCAGAGGATTTCTTTGGTTGCAGGGCTGATAAATGGTGACATAATCACTCCTATGATTTATGAAGAGACAATGACGAGCAACTTTTTTGAAGCATGGTTTCAGAAATTTCTGCTACCAACATTAGGCACACCATCAGTTATTATTATGGATAAGGCAAGATTCCATAGAATGAATAGGCTAGAACTCTTATGTGAAGAGTATGGCATAAACTTTTACCTTTTCCACCCTACTCTCCTAAGTATAATCCTATTGAGAAAACATGGACTCATATCAAAAAGCACCTCAAAAAAATATTGCCAAATTACAATACTTTTTATGAAGCTCTTTTGTCCTATCCCTATTTCAATTGACTATACCGACAAAAAATGATACTTTTAAAATTCGA
>NZ_JBHSOJ010000015.1:274143-274577 GCF_042656225.1 Streptococcus caledonicus | reverse complement strand
GCTCATTAAGAGGTCAATTGATAAAAGGTAAAGTGTTTGGAAAAAGGTATCAGAGGATTTCTTTGGTTGCAGGGCTGATAAATGGTGACATAATCGCTCCCATGATTTATGAAGAGACAATGACGAGCCACTTTTTTGAAGCATGGTTTCAGAAATTTCTGCTACCAACATTAGGCACACCATCAGTTATTATTATGGATAAGGCAAGATTCCATAGAATGAATAGGCTAGAACTCTTATGTGAAGAGTATGGCATAAACTTTTACCTTTTCCACCCTACTCTCCTGGGTACAATCCTATTGAGAAAACATGGACTCATATCAAAAAGCACCTTAAAAAAGTATTGCTAAATTACAATACTTTTTATGAAGCTCTTTTGTCCTATCCCTATTTCAATTGACTATACCGATAAAAATGATATTTTTAAAATTCGG
>NZ_JBHSOJ010000015.1:262110-274133 GCF_042656225.1 Streptococcus caledonicus | reverse complement strand
AATGTTTTTTCAACAGTTCAATCTTTTTCCCAATATATCCGTTTTGGGTGACATTACGCTTTCCCCTATTAAAACCAAAGGGATGCCCAAGGAGGAGGCAAAAACAAAAGCTATGATGTTGTTGGACAAGGTAGGATTACCTGAAAAAGTGTCTGCTTTTCCACAAAATTTATCAGGCGGTCAGCAACAACGGATTGCGATTGCACATGGGTTAGCTATGGATCCCGATGTGATGTTATTTGATAAGCCGACATCAGCGCTTGATCCTGAAATGGTTGGTGAAGTATTGACCGTGATGCAGGACTTGGCTAGCTTAGGCGACTGTCACTCTCTTGTTTCTTAGCGACAGGCTTCGATAGTCTGGAGAGATTGTCAAACTCTACTGGATATTTTCACCCCTAGCGCACTAAAACTTGGCCACTTTAGTGTTTTCACAACTAGAAAAGCACTAGTTATAGTGACTTCGCCGCCTGCATTGATCGCAGAAAATACCAACAATAAAATATTATGGAATAAGTATCTATTGAAGGGAAATGAATGGTAACTGAAACAATTTATCTTAAATGGGATTATTATTTTTAAACGCAGGGTTATTTTAAAACTGAACCATTGTCTAAGTAATTCAAGGGAATCTGTACTGTTTGTAGATTGTACGACAGAAAAATGTTGAAAGAGACTGGTTCTATCATTCTAACTAAAATAATTGTTTCAAGTCTAGGCATGTCTGTTGAGTTTTAGGAATGGTAGAGTTATAGTTTTTTTGGTATAATGGGACAGTAGTAGTTTGAAAGGAGTTTAAGGTTTGTTTCAAATTTCGGTAGACCCCCATCATCAGGAAACCTATGAGCAAGTCTTAGCTCACTTGAAAGGAAAGCAAATTCGTCTGACAGAAACACGGAAAGCCATTATAGCCTACATGATTGAAGCTCATCATCATCCTAGTGCAGAGCAAATTTTTCATGATTTACAGGACCAGTATACTCATATGAGCTTAGCGACTGTTTATAATAATTTAAGAATTTTGATTGAAGAAGGCTTCGTCTCTGAGGTTAAAGTAAGTAACGATAATACGACTTATTTTGATTTTATGGGGCATGACCACCTTCATGTGGTTTGTGAGATTTGTGGTAACATCACAGATTTTATGGATGCTGATACTTCTCTTTTAGTAAAAGAAGCAGAGCAAAAGACTGGTTATCAAGTTACTAAAAATCAATTTTTAATTTATGGTGTTTGCCCTGCTTGTTCCCTAAAAAAATAGAAAAAGACTTCACTTGAAAGTCTTTTTTTCTTATATATGCGAATAATTAGTTAGGAGGTCATCATGTATAGTATTCAATTTAAAGAACAAGCCATGCTTCCCCGCGAACGATTAAGCGCAGAAGGAGCAGAACATCTCAGTAATCAAGAACTTTTAGCCATTTGTTTACGTACAGGGACGAAGAAGGAACATGTCCTTTCTTTGGCTAATTCAATTTTAAAGAATTTGAGTAGTTTAGCTGATTTGCGGCAGCTTTCTCTTGAGGAATTACAAAATATTTCAGGCATTGGGCGAGTAAAATCTATCGAATTAAAAGCCATGATAGAGTTAGCTAATCGTATTCAGACAGCAGAAGTTGAAAAACAGGAGCGCATCATGTCCAGTGAACGATTAGCACGACGAATGATGCTCGAATTAGGAGATAAGAAACAAGAGCATTTGGTAGCTCTCTATTTAGATACACAAAATAGACTTATTGCTCAAAAAACCATATTTATTGGTACGGTTAGACGGTCAGTTGCAGAACCTAGAGAAATTTTACATTATGCTTGTAAACATATGGCAACATCTTTAATTGTTATTCACAATCATCCATCTGGAGTAACAGAACCAAGTGAAAATGATTTTCATTTTACAGATAAACTTAAGCGTTGTTGTGACGATCTAGGGGTAGTTTTTCTAGATCATCTTATTGTTGGAAGAAATGAGTATTTTAGTTTTCGTGAGGAGACAGATAATCTTTAAAGCTCATTTACAATAAAATCGAAGAGTTTTTGACTGTGATCTTTATCGCTATAAACTAGTAGTTCAGGATGCCATTGGACACCAAGATAACGAAGATCAGGGTTAGTAGATTCAACGGCTTCAATAATTCCATCTTCAGGAGAACTTGCAATAACTTTTAGCGCTGGTGCTAGCTCTTTTATGGCTTGTCGATGGTAAGAATTAATCCCAGTATGTGTTTCATAGATATGAGAAAAAAGGCTATCCTCAGTAACAGTCATTGTTTGAGTAATAATATCTGCGTCTTCTTTTTGCCAGTGATTTGGAATATTTTGATGTAGACTACCACCTAAAATAACATTTATGAGCTGCATGCCTCGGCAAACGGCAAAAATAGGTTTCTTTTGTAAAATGGCTTCTTTAACTAAAGCTATTTCAAATTCGTCTCGCTCTCTGAAGTAATCATCTTCAGCATTGGGGTCTTTTTCTTCATGATAATAGGCAGGGTTAACATTTTGTCCACCTGTCAGAATAAGCTTATCAATCATGCTGATGTAATGTTTCGCCATTTCGGGTTTGTTAATAGGTAGAACAAGAGGAAGTCCACCGGCTTCAATAATCGCATTAGGAAATCCTGAAGGGACATAGGTCCAGGGAAGGGTATCTAATTCCACTTGACGTTGATTAGCAGCAATTCCAATAATAGGTTGTTTTGACATAAGAACTCACTTTCTAGTCTTTTCATAAGAGATTTGAGGAAGGTATTAGCAGTTTTATTTTACTACCGTGATAATGTGATTCACAGTGATGCATTTTAGTACTAAAAATAATACAGAGTTATCTTGTTGTACTTTTGTGATGCTTCTGGTCCTTTACTTTGTTGTGATTTAGAACGACCTTCTTCTTTATAATTATAGTGATTTAGATTTTATTAGTACTTATTTTAATGTGGTGTGGGGCTGCTCCAAAAGTCTGGGAGACCTTTGGAGGTAAGAAATGGTGCTAGCGAAGTCAGCGTCACAATCTCTTGCGGAGTTCCATTTTATACTCTATAAAAATCAAAATTAGACATAGACAAAAACATTTTTCTCCTGCTCTCCTCATATGGTTAGCACGTCAACAAACCTTTGGTTTCATGGCTCACTTGAAAGGCCCTACCCTTTCAAGTTTCCTTTCCATAGCAGAAAGCTGTTATGATTTTAACCACTTACCGAGGATGGAGTTTGTCGTTTTCCGATTAGAGACAACAGTATCCAAGGTAACAAAATTACTATGATTGTGAAGACTTTGTGCTGCGGTGAAAGCTCTAGAAGAAGGATCCTAGGGCGATAGGATGGAGAGTTAACAGACTTTAAGACTGATTGAAGCTGTTGCTTGGAAATTAAAAAGCAATAAGACTCGCCCCCCAAAAAATAGAACTCGCAGGAGATTGTTTGCACCCACAGCTAAGGAATAGCTCCTAAAAAAGCCAACAATGTATCGTTTTGATTTTGAAATAAGTATTAAATCTAATTTACTATATAATGAAAAAACAAGTAATCTGATAATATAAAAAAATAGCTGAGGAGTCAAGTATTCTCCTCGGCTATTGATTTATTTATCTTGATTATTCATAAAGTAGAGTAACGTTTGAAGTTCACTTGTTAAGTCTACATATTGCACAACAACATTTTCAGGAACTTGGAGATTAACTGGTGAAAAGCTTAAGATACCACGGATTCCTGCATCAACGAGGATATCAGCCACTTCTTGAGCTTTAGTTGAAGGAACAGTTAAAATAGCAGTTTCTACATGTGTATTAGCAATATGATGTTTAAGACTTGAGATACCATAAATAGGAATCCCATCCCCTGTTTTTGTGCCAACTAATTCATTGTCATCAGTATCAAAAGCAAGGGCAATTTGCATTTTGTTGCGATCATGGAAACGATAGTGTAACAAAGCACGACCGATATTACCTACACCAACTAACATGACATTAGTTGTAGAATGGTCTCCTAGTAATTCTGCGAAGAAATTCATTAATTTTTGAGTATCGTAACCAAAACCACGACGTCCGAGTTCGCCAAAATAAGAAAAGTCTCGACGAACAGTCGCAGGATCAATTCCCATAGCATCAGCGATTTGTTGAGAGCTAGCTTTAGCAACTTTATCAGCATGGAGGCGTTTAAAAATTCGGTAATATAAAGCTAGTCGTTTAGCAGTTGCATTTGGAATATTTTTTTCTAACATAGTTGTCTCTTTCTAAAATAATTGAGGTTGGAACAAAAATATCTCAATCATCTCTTTTTGATAGTAATAGCAGATAGATGCAGTAGTTGATTGGGAGTCCCAAAACTTTTCTACACAGTCGTTAGCGGCCATCCTATACGACTGTGATGGTCAAGACTTCGAAATCATGACTTTTGTCTCAATCTCTTTTTTCATGTTTAGTCTATTCTTATTATAATGAAACTTTGTGAAAAAATCAACATATAAGAATTTAAAAAAGACAATAGAAAAACGTCAAATAGTAAGAAAGAATGAAAATATGAGGACAGTTCCTTAAGATTACTAGTGAATCGGAGGAACTATCCTATTGATTTAGACTTCTAGTTTGGTAAAGATATCGCGTTCAACTAAACTATCCATCAAAAAGTAAAATTTGTCCTGCATAATTTTATGTTCTTCATTTTTGAAGATATTGACAAGACGAAGCCCAGATTTATCTGTAATAGTAAGTTTGAAAGCAGTTAAATCTTTATTAATCGTAATTTTTAATGGGAAACCATCCCCAGAATTTGGAATAATTTCTAAAAGGCGATTCAATTCGTAATTTCCAACCTTATTTTGCATAAAAGTTGTATCACGAAGAGTGTATTTTTTTATTTTAGGACTAATCGCATAAGAAAAACGACAGTCTGTTAAATGAATTTCTTTTTCAAAAGCCATAATCAATTATTTAAGATATAGATGACATAAGAAATGACACGATTTTTTATGTTTTCCATACCCATTTCCTTTCATAATGTAGTTGCTATGCTAATAATTTTTTTAATTGTTGTGCTAATAGCTGAGCTTCTTTAACAGTGTTTTGTTCTCCAAAACTGATTCGAATGGATTCGCGAAGTCTTGGAGAACTTTCACCATAGTAACTTGTTAACACATGACTTGGAGTGACAGCGCCAGCAGTACAAGCTGAACCAGTTGAGACTGCAAATCCAGCTAAATCTAGTTGTGTTAGCAGCAGTCCATTATTACCATTAGGAAAACCAATATTTAACACATGTGATAAGGAATCGTTTCCTGAATTGATGTAATAATCTAAGCCTTCCAGTTCTGTTAGAAAAGCTTGGCGAATGTGATGAATATGGTTGAGGTTTTCATGTAGCTGATTGGTAGCTTCAGTCAGCGCAGTAGCCATACCAGCTAAAGAAATCATATTTTCTGTTGATGCACGCCGTTTATCTTCTTGATCACCACCATGTAAGAGATTATCAAAGTGATTGGTCTTAGCATAAAGAAAGCCAACCCCTTTAGGGCCATGAAATTTATGAGCAGAGGCAGATAAGAAGTCAATTTGCCAATCGTCTGGTAATACAGTAATTTTTCCAACTGTTTGAACGGCATCAACATGAAAAACAGCCGAATGTTGACTTAAAAGGTGACCAATTTCAGGAATGGGATTAAGGTCTCCAGTTTCGTTATTAGCATGCATAATGGATACTAATAAGGTATCGGGACGAAGGGCGTCCCTAACTTGTTGCGCAGTTATGTGACCTTTACTAGGTTTTAGATAAGTGACTTCAAACCCAAAACGTTTTTCAAGATAAGACATGGCTTGTAACACAGAGTGGTGTTCGGTAGCTGTAGTAATCAGGTGTTTCCCTTTTTCTTGATTAGCTAATGCATAGCCGATAATAGCGGTGTTGTTACTCTCCGTACCGCCAGAAGTAAAGATAATATTTTTCTCGTCTGTTTTTAAGCTTTGAGCAATAGCATAGCGATAATGGCGTAATAATTGTTTAGCTTTTCGTCCAAAAGTATGTAAGCTAGAAGGATTGCCGAACTGCTCTGCCATTACTGAAGTCATTGCTTCAATCACAGAAGGAGTTAAAGGAGTAGTTGCAGCATTGTCAAAATAAATCATTGTTTACTTACCAGGTTTATATGCAAAGAGTGGGCTTACTGGTTGATGCTCGTGGATACGGACAAGGGCTTCACCGAGGAGCTCACTTGCTGGAAGATACTTAATTTTATTTGGTGTACGTTCTTTTGTCAGAACAGAGTCTGTTACAAGGATTTCCTTAATTGGTGCAAGATCCAAAATGTCAGCAGCACCACCAGCAAATAAACCGTGACTAGCTACAGCATAAATGTCAACCGCACCGTCACGTTCAACAATTTTGGCAGCTTCTGCAAAAGTTTTACCTGTATTTAGGATATCATCAATCAAGATAGCTTTTTTCCCTGTGACATCTCCAATGATGTAACCTTCTTCACGCTGGCTGTCATCTTGAGCATAATCAATGATAGCAATTGGGGCATCAAGGTATTCAGCTAAGCTACGAGCACGTTTAATGCCAGAGTTTTTTGGACTAACAACGACAACATCTGAACCAGTTAAACCTTTATCAATATAATGTTTGGCAAAAAGTGGAACAGTGAATAAGTTATCTACTGGGATATCAAAGAAGCCTTGCACTTGAATAGCATGGAGATCAAGTGTTACAACGCGCTCAACGCCAGCTTTTACCAACATATTGGCAACTAATTTTGCAGTAATTGGTTCACGTTGTGCAGCAACACGATCTTGACGTGAGTAACCAAAGTATGGCATGACAACTGTTACAGAGTGGGCGCTGGCACGTTTACAAGCATCAATAGCTATGAGTAGTTCCCAAAGATTATCGTTAACAGGATAGCTTGTTGATTGGATGAGATAAACGTCAATACCACGAACACTTTCTTCTAAGTTCACCATAATTTCACCATCTGCAAATTGGCGTGAAGATAGCTTGCTAAGAGGTACCCCTACAGCTTTAGCAATCTGTTCAGCAATTTCTTTATTTGATGAGAGAGAAAAAAGTTTCATTTGTTTGTCGGACATTTTAAGGCTCCTTCTTAAAGTAACATGAAAGTTTTACGGTTACTATTCTACCAAAAAAAAAGATAAAAAGCATGGTATAACTAGAGAAAAATTAAGTTCTTATGCACAGATTATTAGTCTTAGTATGAAATAATTGTTTCTTCTAATCATTTGAATTTTGGAAAGTTGTGTTTATTGAGCGTGGGATAGAAGTCATGATTCCCTATGGCTCTCTGTTTTCTAAGCTTCGTCTAAAACTGTTCACTGGACAGTTTTAGTAAAATACTTTTTCATCCTAAAAAGAAATAAGGATGGTTTTTCGTTCTTTCATGCTGATATTTTGAGGTGAATATGAGAGACCAAAAACTTAAAATCAAGTATTTAATACTATTGGTCATTCTTTTTTAACGTTGATGTAAAACGGGCAACTTTACTTTTCGCATATTTAAAGTCAATATTATGTTGCTCCAAAAAGTTATCAAAATCTATTTTGCCTTTTTCAGCATCCAAGACTTCAAGTTCCAATTCATAATCTTTGAGCCCGGCATATTGATTATAATCCAAAGCAAGTAGGCCAATAGAGGTTTGCGATTCACGGCGGATGGTTGTTAAATGTCCTAATACTAGAAGTTCTTCGAGAGGAATTCCTTTTTGAACTAAAAGAGTTTTAATTTCTCCGTTAGGGAGAATTGCTGTTTTTATGGCTTCCTTGGCTTCTGGTAATAGCAGAGTCTGATTATGTTCGACATTCCCAACTTCCTGCGGAATTTTTAATGTCAGTTCTGCCTTGTCTGAAAAGGTTCTGATACGTAAGGACATACGATGTGCTTTTAGAACAAAGTCAGAAGTGTCAAAATAGTAATTCGTTTGAGTGATAGGTTTGACATGTGCTAATCTACTTTCGAGGCGATTAAATTCATCTTGATTAAGTAAAGTTTTGTATTCGATTTCAAGAACTGTCATGTTTATTATTTTTCTTTCTCTAAAAATTCTGAATTTTATGTTATAATTAAATGACTATGTTCATTTTAGCTAAAAGTTAGCTTTTTGACAAGAATGAGTGACGAAGTGAGTGCTGGAGCACTAGAAAGGAGTGTTCAGTTGATTTCTACAACTGAACTTAGGATGGTTTAAGCTAAGCAATCCAATTTTAAAGGTTTATACTGAGGAGAATGATAGCTTGTCTCACAAAAGTAATCGGATTGAATTAAAATATGAAAGCAAATGAACCAAGGTAGGCCATCCTAACATCTTAATAATATGAATTTTGACTGGGAAAGTTTTCTTGATCCTTATATTCAAACAGTTGGTGAACTAAAAATAAAATTACGAGGCATCCGTAAGCAATTTCGTAAGCAAAATCGTCACTCTCCCATTGAATTTGTCACAGGGCGTGTTAAATCAATTGAAAGTATCCAAGAAAAATTAGTCCGCAGAGGTATCGCTTTTGAAAATATGGCTGAAGAAGTGGAAGATATTGCTGGACTTCGTATCATGGTGCAATTTGTAGATGATATTGATGAGGTTTTAGGGTTGCTTCGTCACAGGACGGATATGACAGTTGTTCGTGAACGAGATTATATCAATCATATGAAAATGAGTGGGTATCGTTCATATCATGTTGTGATATCTTATCCAGTGAATACTATAGATGGGCCTAAGACTGTTTTAGCAGAGATTCAAATTCGCACGTTGGCGATGAATTTTTGGGCAACTATTGAGCATTCGCTAAACTATAAATACCGTGGTGATTTTCCAAATGAAATTAAACGTCGTTTGGAGATAACTGCTAAAATTGCCTTTGAGTTAGATGAAGAAATGCGGAAAATCCGTGAAGATATCCGTGAGGCGCAACTGTTATTTGACCACGATAATAGAAAATTGAGTGACGGAGTGGGTAATAGTGATGACACAGATGAATTATACCGATAACACTAAAGTAGCAATTATTGCTAATGGCAAACCGCAAAGTCGACGGGTTGCTGATAAGATTTTTAAAGCTTTACGTGACGATCCTAACTTTTATTTAACAAAACGCAATCCCGATATTGTGATTTCCATCGGAGGAGATGGGATGCTCTTATCTGCTTTTCATGCGTATGAAAAAGAGTTAGAACGTGTCCGTTTTGTAGGTGTGCACACCGGACATTTGGGTTTTTATACTGATTATCGTGATTTTGAAGTAGAAGAATTGTTACGTAATCTTCGTGAAGATCGTGGTGAAAAGGTATCCTATCCTATATTAAAGGTTTCCTTAACCTTATCTGATGGTAGAGTGGTGACCTCTCGCGCTTTAAATGAAGCTACGATTAAGCGTCTTGAAAAAACAATGGTAGCAGATGTGTTGGTTAATCATGTCCTTCTTGAACGATTTCGTGGCGATGGTTTGGCTGTCTCTACACCAACCGGTTCAACAGCCTATAATAAATCGTTGGGAGGAGCTATTCTTCATCCAACGGTAGAAGCTTTGCAATTGACTGAGATTGCTAGCTTAAATAATCGTGTTTACCGTACTATTGGAAGTCCGATTATTGTTCCAAAGAAAGATCTTATTGAAATTGTTCCTAAGCGTGTAGGGGCCTATGTATTAACTGTGGATAATAAAACTTACCATCATCGCAATGTGCAACATGTGACTTACGAAATTGACCAAGCGAAAATCAGTTTTGTAGCGACTCCACGCCACACGAGCTTTTGGCAACGTGTAAAAGATGCTTTTGTTGGAGAAGAACATGAAATTTGAATATATTGCCCATAGACCGTGTCAGGTCAAAAGTCTTCTGAAAGAACACGATGTCTCGAAAGCCTTGTTAGCTAAAATTAAGTTTAAAGGTGGAAATATCTGGGTAAACGGTAAGGAAGAAAATGCTATCTTTGTCCTAAAGAATGGAGATGTGGTAACCATTGAGATTCCCAATGAAGAAGATTTAAATGGAAGTCTTGAACCGATATATAAACCCATAGAGATTGTGTCAGAAGATGATCATTTTATTATCCTCAATAAACCGCATGGCATTGCTAGTATTCCGAGTATTTTACACTCCCATACCATGGCCAATCGTGTTAAAGGATATTATTTGTCTCAAAATTACCCTAATAAACAAGTCCATATTGTGACGCGTTTGGATAAAGATACCAGTGGTCTGATGCTTTTTGCAAAACATGGCTATGCTCATGCAAGATTGGATAAACAGTTACAGAAAAAGGTCATTGAAAAGCGTTATTATGCTTTGGTAGCAGGTGAAGGTGATTTGCCTGATGAAGGAGAAATAATTGCCCCTATTGCGCGGCCAGAGAATTCTATTATTACACGCTGTGTCCACCCGTCTGGGAAATATGCACATACCTCGTATAAAGTTGTTGCGCGTTATGGAAAGGTGAAATTAGTTGATATTCAACTTCACACCGGACGGACACATCAGATTCGCGTTCATTTTTCTCATATTGGCCAACCGCTTTTAGGAGATGATCTTTATGGTGGTTCAATGAGTTATGGGATTGAAAGGCAAGCGTTGCATTGCCATTATCTATCTTTTAACGATCCATTTACAAGAACACAAAAGATACAGACTAGTTCCTTGACAGCTGACATGGAAAGCGTTATCCTAAAGTTACAACAAAAATAAAAGAAAGTTGAGAGATTATGCGTAGTTTATTTGGTGAGTTGCGTAGTAAGATTGCAGGAAAACATGTCAAAATCGTTTTCCCAGAAGGAAATGATGAGCGTGTGGTACGTGCAGCAGCTCGTTTGAAATTTGAAGGTTTGGTTGAGCCAATTATTCTTGGTAAACCTAATGAGGTGATTGCTTTATTGGCAAAACTTGGTTTTGAAAATCCAAACTACACGATTATTGACCCAACAGAATATGCTGATTTTGATCAAATGAAAGAAACTTTTCTTGATATTCGTAAAGGAAAAGCAACTCCAGAGCAAGCTGATACTATCTTACGTGATGTCAACTACTTTGGTGTGATGTTAGTTCAAATGGGTCTTGCTGATGGTATGGTATCTGGTGCTATACATTCAACTGCTGATACTGTTCGTCCGGCCCTTCAAATTATCAAAACAAAACCAGGTATTTCACGTACGTCAGGTGTTTTCCTTATGAATCGTGAAAATACTAAAGAGCGTTACATTTTTGCAGACTGTGCTATTAATATTGATCCTAATGCTCAAGAATTAGCTGAAATTGCGGTAAATACTGCAGAGACTGCAGCAATTTTTGATATTGATCCAAAAGTTGCGATGTTAAGCTTTTCAACCTATGGTTCAGGTCAAGGACTACAAGTTGAAAAAGTAGCTGAAGCAACTAAAATTGCGAAAGAATTACGTCCAGAATTAGCTCTCGATGGGGAATTACAATTTGATGCTGCTTTTGATGCTGATACTGCTAAAATTAAAGCGCCAGATAGCTCAGTTGCGGGCAAAGCTAATGTCTTTGTTTTCCCAGATCTTCAAGCAGGAAATATCGGATACAAGATTGCACAACGTCTAGGTATGTTTGAAGCTATCGGCCCAATCCTACAAGGTCTGAACAAACCAGTAAATGATCTTTCTCGCGGATCATCAGCAGACGATATTTACAAACTTGGTATCATCACTGCTGCTCAAGCACTTGAAAATTAATTAAATATAGGAGGACGAGGTTGGGACAAAAATATCTCAACCTTCTTTTTTTGATAGCAATAACAGATTGACGCAGTGGTTGATTGGAGGTCTGTAACTGGACCCTTCTTTCATTTTCAAGTGTCCACCTAAAACATCCACTGGATGTTTTAGTACCACGCAATCGTTAGCGGCCATCCCATACGACTGTGATGAACGTCGTTCATCTTATTTCCAACCTCCAAAGGTCTGGGAGATCTTTGGAGCTGTGCGGAGGTGAGAGTGAAAGTGTCCAGTGGACAGTTTCATCCTGAGCTTAGAAATCAGAGAGCGAAGGGAAGTCAAGACTTCGAAATCATGACTTC